>JBDTMZ010000149.1:0-30333 GCA_039934035.1 Candidatus Solibacter sp.
GGAAAAAGGGATCGATTCCTTTCGCTGTCCGGGCTCACCCCGGACAGTATTTTGCGGGACCCCGTTCTTTGAAAAATCAGTGCAATGCGCCGGATGCCGGCCCCGACTCAGTACAGAATCCGCGTGCGGATCGTGCCGGGGACGCCCTCTAACTTGCGGCGGATCTCCTGCGTCTCTTCCCGCTCTCCGGTCTCGATATCGATCACCACGTAGCCTACTTTGGCGTCGGTCTGCAGATATTCCGCCGAGATGTTGATCTCCTCTTGCGAAAAGACCGCATTGATTGCCGAGAGCACGCCAGGCTGATTGCGGTGTATGTGCAGCACGCGATGTTTGCCGGGATATTCGGGCAGCGACACCTCCGGAAAATTCACCGCGCCCAGCGTAGAACCGTTGTTGCTGTACTTGATCAGCTTGCTCGCCACTTCAATGCCAATATTCTCCTGCGCCTCTTGCGTGCTGCCGCCGATATGCGGAGTCAATAGCACATTGTCCATGCCGCGCAAGGGCGAGAGAAATTCCTGCTTCAAGCTCTTCGGCTCCGCGGGAAAGACGTCGATCGCCGCGCCGGAGACGCGCTGCTCGCGCAGAGCTTCGGCCAGCGCATCGATCTCCACCACCGTGCCGCGCGACGCGTTAATCAGCGCGGCGCCCGGCTTCATGCGCGCAATTTGCGCGCCGCCGATCATCTGAAAAGTAGAAGCCGTCTCCGGCACGTGCAGCGTCACCACGTCCGCCGCTTCCAGCAGCACGTCCAGGGACTGCGCCTGCCGCGCATTGCCCAGCGCCAGGCGCGTTTCGATATCGTAGAACACCACCTGCATGCCCAGCGATTCGGCCAGCACTCCCACCTGTGTGCCGATGTGCCCGTAGCCCACAATGCCCAGCGTCTTGCCGCGCACTTCGTGACTTCCCGTCGCCGTCTTCAACCACTCGCCCCGGTGCGCCGCCGCGTTGCGCCGCGGAATGCCGCGCAGCAAAAAAATCACTTCGGCCAGCACCAGTTCCGCCACGCTGCGCGTATTGGAAAACGGCGCGTTGAATACCGGGATGCCGCGCTCTTCGGCGGCCCCCAGTTCCACCTGATTGGTGCCGATGCAGAAGCAGCCCACCCCGGTCAGGCGGCTCGCGCTTTCGAAAAATTCACCTTCCAACTGGGTCGCCGAGCGAATGCCGACGAAATACGCGTCCGCAGCTGCCGCCGCCAGTTCCGCGCCGTGCAGCGCCTTCTGGTGACACTCGATGTTGCTGTACCCGTCCGCGTGAAAACGCTCCGCCGCGCTGGGGTGAATGCCTTCCAGTAAAAGAATTTTGATCTTGCTCTTGTCCAGTGACGTCTTGGGAATGTCTTGAGTCATGAGTTTCGTTTTTCGTGAACCAGCACGCGATACCCGCCCTGGTTGTACACCTCGCGGTATTCCGTGGCCAGCAGGTGGGACGCATAAGCGTGGATGGCCGGAGCATTGGTCTGCATCATGAGCAGCGAGTCCTGCCAGGCCGGATTGATCACTACAATGTCGGGACGCTTGCCGCTGTTGTAGCCGAGACGCACGTCGTCCAGCACATTCCAGGAGGGGCCCAGGCCGTAGAGCAGCGCGGCGTCGCCCATGATGAACGCTTTCGGGTCCACATGCTCCTGCATGAACCGCACCGCCGGATCGTAGGCAAGCTGGCGCCGGTTCCGCCACGCTCCGTTGACCGTGCGCAGCGCCTGCAGGCCTACAAACAACAGCATCACGCCGCAGATCGCGACCCGCCAGCGCGGGCGTTTCTGCCAAACCCAGGCGACGGCCGCTGCCAGCAGAATCGAAAACAGCGGCGTCAGGTAAATCAGATAGAAGTGCGTCTTGAGGCCTTCCAGTTCGGTCAGGAAGAACAGCACGATCGCGGTCCACAGCAGCACCAGCCGGAACGCGGGGTCGCGGCGAATCTCGCGCACCACCAGGCAAAGCACCACTGCGGCGAAGAAAATCACCAGCGGAATCAAATTCAGCCGGCCGCTCCACGTGGACCACGGAGCGAGTCCGAAATTGTCCATGTAGCGATGGGTAATTTCCAGCCGTAGCGCGGCCAAGGGCGTCGTAATCGTCGGACCGCGTCCGCCCGCGTTACCCAGGAATTGCGTGACAAAATCCGCCGGACTCTGCGCAATGTAAATCGCCCAGCCCGCGCCCACCAACAGGTAGGGCAGCGCGGCGATCGCCACCGTTCCGAGGCGCACCTTCGAGCGGTCGAAATACAGCGTCGTGGCAGCCAAAATCAACGCCGGCATCACGGCATTGGGGTGCGTGAAAAAAGCGATCGCGGCGAACGCGTGGCTGACCGCCACCGCCTGCAAAAAGCTGCGCTCGCGCAGCAGCAGGTAGGCCGCCACCCCGCTCCAGCCCAGGGCCAGTGCCATCGCGTCCATGCGGCCGTCGGACGCCTGCATCAGGAAGTGATAATCGATCGCGATCAGCCCGGCGCCGCCGAAAGCCAGCAGCGGGCGGCCGGTCAGTTTCCACAAAATCGCGCAGAACGCGGCCAGTGCCAGCAAGCCCCACAAAAGCGAAAGCAGGCGCATCGAGTAGATGCTGTAGCCGAAGAGGCGGAACCCGGCGGCATTGGCCAACAAGCTCAGCGGCATCACCCAATACGTGTGCCGGTCGATTCCGGTCAGCTTGACGCTCTTCCAGGTGCTGCTGGCAGGGTCGAGCACGGTCGTCCCCATAAAGCCCTTGTAGGCAAGATTGTAGGCGGGGTTGCCGAACCACCCTTCATCGCACCACGGCGTGCGGGTGGCGACGTTCGTCAGACCCAAAACGAGATATGCCAGGACGATCAGTGCCGGTGCGGCCAGCAGGCGAGACTTATGCACAGCGGAACCCGCTCACTTTGTCCACCATATCGAGGGTTGGAAGTGGTGGGCGCGCAGGGACTCGAACCCCGGACCCCCTCGGTGTAAACGAGGTGCTCTAACCAACTGAGCTACGCGCCCCGAAAGACTTCAAGAGGCCACCATTAATGACTTTAACATGTGCGCCACAGCGCCACCAAACTGGGCACATGGCTTCGCGCCGGAAGCCGGTTTCAAAAGCGCGCGTAAACCCTATCGCGCGCCGCTGGACGGACGGCCTTCGAAATCCGTCCAGCAGCCCCGCTCGAAATCGTAGAGTTTACAACTGCGCAAATGACGGAGGAAGGCGAGCGGACTCCAGCGATAGGTGACGACGCGCGCGCCTGACGCTTCCACCAGCCGCTGGGCGTCGCGCAGGTGGTAGAGCGGAATGGTCACGTCGAGGTGGTGCGCGGTGTGCTGCATGATGAAGTGCAGTACCGTGTCGGCGGGCACCGGCAGCACGATGTGTACGGTGCAGGCCAGTTGGCCGCCGGCGGCGCGCCACTCTTCCTCGTTGTCGAACCAGGGCACCTCCGGGTGCGTATGATGTTCGTAAATCGCCCAGCCCATCAGCCAGTTCCAGAGCACCAACGGAAACACTACCGCAACCAGCCACGCCTGCCAGCCGGAGCGTAATGCCAGCAGGGAGACCGCCAGGGCGTACCCCCAGCAAAGCGCGCAATCGCGGCGATTGCCGGGCTCCAGCGGTCTCCACAAGTGGTGCCACCAGATTTCGATTGCGTAATAAAGTCCGACCCCGGGCGCGCTGCGATAGAGATGTTCGAGCGCGCGGCGCACGGGCGGCAGCCTGTCGTATTCCGCTTTCGAGAACGGGGTCCACACTACATCGCGCGTCTTCAGATTGGTGTAGACGTGGTGCGTCTGATTGTGTCCTAATTCCCAGGTGCGGAAGGGCGTGAGCGAGGGTAGGAAGGCCACCCGGCCGAGCACACCGTTGAGCGCGCGGTGCGCGGTGTAGCTGCCGTGGCAGGCGTCGTGCCCCACGATGAAGAGCATCGCAATCGCGACGCCCTCGGCGCATCCGAAGCACCACCCGCGCCAATCGCTCGCGGTGTGCGCGGCGCCGTAAAAGCACGCGGTGTATATCAGAATGTCCAGCGTGAGCAGCGCGCAGGCCAGGGCGGTGGATTTCCGCCGTAAGGGGCGCAGCGCGGCGCGTAAGCCTTGTTCGAGAGTCTTGCATTCAGCAGCCATCACCCTTAAAAGCGTGGCCCGCGCGCATAACCGGACAAAAAAATTTCAGTCCCGTTTTTTTCCCGCTTCTCGCTTTTAGTGTCAGAAGCAGAGAGAACTTATGAAACTCGAAGATGCGCGGCGCGTGGTACTCACCGGCCTGGGAGTACTATCGCCGAACGCCCACGGCGTGGAGGAATTCGAAGAAGCGTTGCGCGCGGGACGCTCCGGCATCCGCGCCAACCCTGAACTCACCAACCTCGGTTTCGCCTGCCAGGTGGCCGGCCTGCCCGACAACCTCGACGGGCTGCGCGACAGTTATTTCGATTCCGTCACCCAACTCGGGATGGACCGCTACACCGTGCTAGGCTGCATCGCGGCGCTGGACTGCTGGCGCGACGCCGGGCTTACGGTCGATCCGGACATTCCGGATTGGGATACGTCCATCGTGTTTGGCTCTGGCATTGGCGGGCTGGAGACGTCGGGCAAGGTGTTGGTGCCCATGACCGATGCAGGCCGCGTGCGCCGCATGGGCAGCGTGGTTCCGGAACGTGTGATGGCCAGCGCGGCCAGCGCGCGCATCGCCGGATTGGTGGGCGCCGGCGGCCAGGTCACCAGCAACAGCAGCGCTTGCAGCACCTCCACCGAAAGCCTGCTGCTGGGCTACTGGGCGATTCGCGAAGGCCGCGCGCAGCGCGTGCTGGCGGGCGGCTGTGAAGGCGACTCCCCTTATATTTGGGCCGGCTTCGATGCCATGCGCGTGCTGTCCCGCAACTTCAACGATCGCCCGGCGGAGGCGTCGCGCCCGCTCAGCGCAACTGCCAATGGCTTCGTTCCGGCCGCGGGCGCCGGCGCGGTCATGCTGGAGAGCTTGGCCAGCGCGCGGGATCGCGGCGCGCGCATCTACGCGGAAGTGGCGGGCGGCGCCGTGAACTGCGGCGGCCAGCGCAACGGCGGCACCATGACGGCCGGCAATCCCGAGGGCGTGCAGCGATGCATTCAGGCGGCGATGCGCTCCGCCTGCGTCGCGCCCGCGCAAATCGACCTGATCTCGGGACACCTCACCGCCACTCAAGGCGACCGCGTCGAAGTGCGCAACTGGCGGCGCGCGCTGTGTCTGCCCGATGGCCGCTTCCCGCTGTTGAACGCGCCGAAATCGCTCCTGGGACACGCGCTGGGCGCGGCCGGAGCCATGGAATGCGTGGCCTGCATTCTGCAACTGCGCGGCCATTTCGTCCACCCGTCCTTGAACTGCGAAGATCTACACCCCGAGATCGCGTGGTGCGATCCATTCATTCCGCGGACCTGCGTGGAGCGGGAACTGCGGGTCGTGGCCAAGGCGTCATTCGGCTTCGGCGACGTCAATTCGTGCATTCTGTTCCGTAAATTCAACACCTAGAAGGAGGGAAACCACATGCTCACAACCAATCAAGACGTAGCGCTGGCGCTGGAGGAAATCGTACGGCGCTATGCTCCCAAAAACCGCGCGGCCATCGCGCTCCAACCCGAAACCCACCTGACCAACGATGCCGGCATCGATTCTCCGCGCATGATCGATATCGTGCTCGGCGTGGAAGACCGCTTCGGCATCACGGTGGAGGACGACGACGTGCAGCGCGTCCGAACCTTCGGCCAACTGGTGGAGTTGGTATCGCTGCGCAGCGAGGGGGCGAACTAATCGTGCGCTCTCTTTTGGACGACACGCTGACCGCTCTGCGGGACGCCGTCCCGGTGGAGCACTCCATTCGCACGCTGGCGGAAGAGCTGCACGAATTCCGCCGCACACTGCCTGTAGAAGAGTGGCGGCACTGGGCAACCCGGAATTTGCGGGAGCACCAGTTGTACCCGGTGCTCCTGGAAGACCCTTTCGCGCAGCACTCCGCCCGGCGCCCTCGCGGCTATCCGGGTGACGCGGAGCTGCTGGATTACATCTACGAAAGCGCCAACGTGCGGTCCTCGGTGGAGCGCAGCAGCGAACGGGGGCAGCGGATCTATGGCTACACTCATCGTGCGCCCGCGCCTGCCGCCGTGCGCTCGCGCCTGGCGCTGGCGGTGGAAGAAATCGAGCGGATGGCGGACGGCGGAGGGCGTCCGCATATTCTCTCCGTGGCCTGCGGGCACTTGCGCGAGGCGCCGCAATTGAAGAGCTTGCAAGCAGGAATGCTGGGGCGTTTTGTGGCGCTTGACCAGGATCCGCTCTCGCTCGAACTGGTGCGGCGTGACTGGGCTCATCGCGGCGTGGAGGTGCGCGAGGGGTCGGCGCTGGGCATCATACGCACAGGGCGGCAGGACCTCGGCAGTTTCGATTTCATCTACGCGCTCGGGCTCTATGACTATTTGAGCGACGAGGCCGGACGGCGCCTGCTGGCCGCGGCAGTCGATATGTTGAATCCCGGCGGCAAGGTGTGGGTGGCCAATTTCACCGAGGACTTATGGTCCACCGGATACATGGAAGCAGTCATGGACTGGTGGCTGGTCTACCGTTCGGAGCAGCATCTGGCGGGCATGGCGGAGTATGTCGATCGCGCCAAGATCGCCTCACAGCGAACCTTCTTCGAATGTGAGAAAAATGTGGCGATCCTGGAGGTGGTAAAAGCGTAGGACGCGCTTGCGGACTGCTGGCGCTTCGAAGCAACACACTCTGAGGCGGCAGGAGAATTGCCTGCCCCACTGAGACTCAGCACCAGACACAAAAAGGGCGGAAGCTTGCGCTCCCGCCCTATGCCGTAATTGCGTGACGCTTAGAACGTGTACAGCAGGGTGCCCGTGGGAGGCTCCACCGGACCGCCGGCGGTCACGGCAGCTTCGCCTTCCGGATTCAGCACGCGGTAATAGATGCCGCTGTCGCTGAGGTAGACTTCGAGGTGGGACGGGCGCGGCAGCGTGCCCTGAATCAGGGCTTCGCTGAGCGGGTCTTCGATGTATTTCTGCAGCGCGCGCCGCAAGGGACGGGCGCCGTAGCTGCGGTCCGCGCAAGTCTTCTCCAGCAGGTACCTGGAGGCTTCCTTGGTCAGACTGATCTTCACCGTCTTGGCCACCAGGTTCACGTTCACCTGCTCGACCAGCAGATCAATGATCTGGATCAGATCGTCATCTGTGAGCGAAGTGAAGAGGATGACTTCGTCGAGGCGGTTGAGGAATTCGGGGTTGAACGCCTTCTTCACCTCGCTGCGCACCAGGTCTTCGATCTTGGTGGAGCCGGCATCGCCCACCGGCACCGAGAACCCGAGATTGCTGCGCTTTTCGAGGAAGCGCGCGCCCAGGTTGCTCGTCATGATGATGATGGTGTTCTTGAAATCCACCTGGTTGCCGAGTCCATCGGTCAACTGGCCGTCTTCAAACACCTGCAGCAGGATGTTGTAAATGTCCGGGTGCGCCTTTTCGATTTCGTCCAGCAGGATGATCGAGTAAGGATTGCGCTTCACGCGCTCGGTCAACTGACCGCCTTCCTCGTAGCCCACGTAGCCGGGAGGCGAACCGATCAGCTTGCTGACCGAATGCTTCTCCATGTACTCCGACATGTCGAAGCGCACCAGGCTCTTTTCGCTGCCGAAGAGGAAGCCGGCGAGTGCGCGCGCGACTTCGGTCTTGCCGACGCCGGTGGGTCCCAGGAACAGGAAACTGCCCGCGGGACGGGCGCTGGCCTTCAAGCCGGCACGCGAACGGCGGATGGCGCGAGCCAGAGCGGAGATGGCTTTCTCCTGGCTGACCACGCGTTTGTGAAGCTCTTCTTCGATGCGCAGCAGCTTGGCGATTTCTTCTTCCTTAATCGACGTCATGGGGACGCCGGTCCAACGCGCCACCACGTCTTCGATATCGTCCTTGGTCACGCAGCCAGTGGAAGAATCGTCCAGGTTATACTTCTCGCGCAACATGCGCATGTTCTCGCGCTCTTTGCGTTCTTCGTCGCTGTAGAAGCGCGCCTTTTCGAATTCGTGATTGGCAATCGCGTTCTCCATGCGGTGCACGATGAACTTGATGCGCTTTTGAATGTCGGCGAGGTCTGCGGGCAGCGTGGTCTGACGCAGTTTGACGCGCGCGCCGGCTTCGTCGATCAGGTCGATCGCCTTGTCCGGAAGGAAGCGGTCCGGAATATAACGGTTGGAGGTGTAGACGGCGGTCTCGATGGCCTCGTCGGTATAGCCCACCGCGTGGAACTTCTCGTAGCGGTCTTTGATTCCGAAGAGAATCTTGATGGCGTCGCTCTCATTGGGAGGTGGCACCTTGACGGCCTGGAAACGCCGCTCGAGCGAGCGATCCTTCTCGATGGACTTGCGGAACTCGGCCGGCGTAGTGGCACCGATGCACTGAATTTCGCCGCGCGAGAGGGCGGGCTTCAGGATATTGGCGGCATCCAGCGAACCTTCGGCCGACCCCGCGCCCACCAGGGTGTGCAACTCGTCGATGAAGATGATGGCGTTCTGATTCTCCATCAATTCCTTCATGATGGTTTTCAGGCGCTCTTCGAACTGGCCGCGGTATTTCGTGCCGGCCACGATCAGCGAAAGGTCCAGCGCCAGAATGCGCTTGTCGGCCAGGAACGAAGGCACGTCGCCATCGGAGATCCGCTGCGCCAGGCCTTCAACAATGGCAGTCTTGCCGACGCCGGGTTCGCCGATCAGCACCGGATTATTCTTGGTGCGGCGGCAGAGAATCTGCACCACCCGCTCCAATTCGTAATCGCGTCCGATGAGCGGGTCCAGCGAGTTGTCCATTGCGGCCTGTGTGAGGTCGCGGCTGAATTCGGCCAGCAGCGAACTTTCCTTGGGCCGCGCGGACGCGACTTTCTCACTCTGCGAACGCGCCAGTTCTTCGCGAATGGTGGAAAGACGAAGACCGCGTTCGTGCAGAATCTCCGCGGCGAAACACTTCTCTTCGCGCAGCAGGCCGAGCAGCAGATGTTCGGTCCCGATGTGCTTGTGGCTCAACCGCTCCGCTTCTTCCGCGCCATAGGCCAGAACGCGTTTGCATTCGTGGCTCAGGGGCAGGTCCACGGAGGTGGAGACCTTCTCGCGGATGGTGGTGTGCCCTTCAATTTGCTTGCGGATGGATTCCACCGCAGCATGCGAACGCAGGAAACGGTTCGCCAGTGCTTTATCCTCGCGCAGCAGGCCGAGGAGCAGATGTTCGGTCTCGATGTAGGGACTCCCGAACTGGCTGGCTTCATATCGCGCGAAGAAGATCACTCTGCGCGCCTTCTCCGTGTATCGCTCAAACATAAAAAGTTTCGCCCCCTAATACTTTAAAGGATACCCCGCAGCGCCATCAGGTTACGTACTAGACGACGTTTGAGGTACCAGGCCGCCCTTCTCCAAACTCAAAACCCGGTCGCACCGGTTGGCGAAGGCCAAATTGTGCGTAACAAAGACGGAAGTGAGCTGATGGTTCCGGTGCAGGTCTTCCACCATTTGAAAAATCATCTCGCTGGTGCGGAAATCCAGATTTCCCGTTGGCTCGTCGGCCAACAAAACGCTGGGCTTTCCCACAAGAGCCCGGGCCAGCACCACACGCTGCTGTTCTCCGCCCGAAAGTTCACCCGCGCGGTGTGACGCTCGCGCGCGCAGCCCCACCTCATCCAACCTTGTGAGGGATTCGGCGGCGGCTTTGGAGTGACCCTCCCCCCGAACCAATAACGGCATCATCACATTCTCCAGCGCCGTAAATTCAGGCAGCAGGTAGTGAATTTGCCAGACAAAACCAATCTCCCGATTGCGGAAATCCGACTGTTGCGCCGGATTCAAGCCCGTAATCTGGCTATTCCCGTAGTGTATCGTACCCCTTAAAGGAGTGTCCAGACCGCCCAAAAGATGCAACAAAGTGGACTTGCCGGCGCCCGATTCGCCCACCAGGGCCAGCATTTCGCCGCGCTGCACGTCCAGATCGAGATCGGCGAAAACCACCAGGTCGCTATCCCCGGAACGGTAGGTTTTGGTCACGCCGCGTGCTCGAATGTAGGCCTCAGGCATCTACCGCTACGATATCGCACTGCATGAGCTCACCGTGGACGTTCGCCTGGTATCGTTCGGCCCCGTGTGTTCCCGCACCAGCCGCAGTCGATTGCGAAAAGCACACTCGTGCGCGAGCGGTTCGCCACGCGCCGGGTTCAAGGGCGCGGCGCGGCCGGCGGGGGCGCCACCAGAATGGGCGTCAGGCACGCGCCTTTGTCCAGTCGGAGGTTGCGGGCGGGCGCCAATTGCCGGGATTCCGCGGGATAGCCCGGGGCGAAGGGCGTGAGCGAAAAATCGCCCGGCGGCAGTCCGTCGAAAACGAAGCGGCCCCGGGAATCGGTCTCGGCATATCGCGCGCGGGCGTCGGACTTCAATTCCAGGGTGGAGGCCACGGGAGCGTCGATGCGGCCAGTGTAGTGCGAGGTGTCGTAGTTCCGCTGGAATAGAAGGTCGGCGGTGACGAAGCCTTCCACGCGGCCGGACGCGGCGGGCGACTCCTTATAAAAGTAGAGGTAGGCAAGATCGTCGCCGGCATCGGTGAGGCGGCGCGTGCGCGTGCAACTGCCGGTGGCGATGATGTGCGTCTCCTCATCGTCGTCGGCATAGACGAGGTAGGTCTCGCCGTTCTGAAAATTGATGCCGCAATCGCCGAAGGCGGTCCAGAGCTCGATGACTTTGAGCGGCTCCTTGTCCGCCCCAGCGGCCAGCTTCGCGTCCCCTTTGTCGTTATCGTCCTCGCCGCGAAACAGGGTGCGCACGCGCAGCCTCACCCGTTTGCCGTGATCCAGGATCCAATAGAAAAGGTTGGCCAACTGGTCGGGAGAGGTGGCGTTGGCGATGCGCTTTTTATGCTCGGCGGGAAGATCGGGAAATACTTGCAGGTAGGCGTCGCGGAGTTTGGCGAAGGCGGCGGGCGAGCGGTCGGCGGCGGCGCGGGCAGACTCCTCATTCAGCAGGTCGAGCGCGGCGCGCTGGCCGGCATTCCAGGAATCGAGGAAGCTGGGCTCGATGGCTTCCACCGTGCCCACGAATACGTAATCGTTGGCCGCCACCTGGTTGCAGACCGACAACGTCAGCTGGCAGGTGCAGGCGAGCGACGCGAACGGGAAGAGTGCCCAGAGAAAGAGGACGCGGCGCATTTCCTCATCATAGCGCCGGACTCTTGGTACAGGCCGCTCGGTCCCGCTCAGTCCTGCTCGCGTTTCGAGGCAGAGACGACGGGCCACAAAAAGCGATGGCCCATCCCACCTTGTCCAAAAGGGCCAGTCCGGGCGAGGGCGTGCGAACGAAGACATAACTTACGGCGCGGCGCGGGTCCGGGGGCCGGGCTGGTGCTATGCTCCGTAAACACATGGTGCGCGGTCTTCTGTCCCTCCTGATACTGGGCGTGGTGCTGCTGGTGGCGGCGCCGCTGGTGGTCGGGTCGTTTTACCTCGACCGGCTCGGCGTGGAGTTGACCGGACACGTTTACTCGAAGAGCGAGTACGTCCGACTGCAGAATCTGTCGTGGTCGCGCGCTTCCGAAGTCACGTTCGAAGTGGAGGCGCCGGACACGAGTTCCCCGCGCTTCTTCAACAGCGCGATGGCTCCCGCACGCTACGACACGTTCCACAAAGGGCAGCCGGTGCGCGTCCATTATCTGCGGCGCGCCGACATTCCGAAGCTTCCCGGCGCGGACGCGATGTGGCAAATGCACATGCTGCCGAGCGTGCGCCTGGCCGACGAACGGGCCTTCGAAGGGCTGCGTCGCGGCTTCACACCGCAAGTGACGCTGGCGTGCGAAGCGGTGCTCGGGCTGGCAATCGTGCTGTGGTTGTGGCGGCGCTCGCGCTGGCCAGGCTTCGCCTGGGCGATGGGTCTGACCGTGGCCGTCGGTATCGTTCTGCTGATGTTCTACGATTTTCCGCGTCCCACCCCGGCGCCCGCCGCGGACATCCGCCAAGCCACCGGCAAGGTTAAAAGCGTCGGGCGAATCGATCACCTGTTCGCCACCCGGCGTTCGCGGGGCTGGCCGGCGCACCAACCGGTGGACGTGTGCGGGATCGAGTTCCTGCCGGACGGCCGGCAAGACCCGGTGCTCGCTGTGGACCTGGTGGACCGCGATGCGGCAGGCCGGTTTGCGGAGGGCGCGCCCGTGACTGTCGATTACGAATCGGCTACGCCGCGGACGGCGTATTTACGCGGGGCGTCGCGCACGTTTCTGCAGCGCAATCTGGTGGGAGCGGCGTCGGATGGGGCGCTTTGGATCGGGGTGCTGGTCGCACTGCTGCTGCTGGCTAGCGGGTTGGGCAAACTGTGGTCCCGGATGGTCGGGCGGGTGGGCCAGCGGAGCGGTTCGGCACCCGGATCCTAATCGAAAAACAGGGGCAATTGCTCGTCGAATTCGGCGGCGCGTACCTGTTCGAGCTGGCGCGCTTCCTCGGTGCGGCCCCAGCCGTCGAGGATCCAGACCAGTTCGCGGCTGGCCTCATCCACCACCGGACGATCGTCATGCTCCTCGGCCATGGCGCGCCATTGGGTCATGATCTCGTAGCACTCGGCGAGGCGGAATTGTTCGTGGGCCACGCGGCGCGCCTGACGCGCCAGGCGGCAAATTTCAGTCCACTCCTCCGCGCTATCGAAATCGCGAGCCAGTTGCCGCAGCGCGTCGGCAGTGGGTTCTCCGGCCTGGCGAGAGATCAAGGTGGAGCAGCGGCCCGCGAAGACGAGGTCGGCCGGGGCGTCGCCTTCCAGCACGACGAGGAAGCGGCGGGCTTCGCAGAAAAGGCGCAGGTGTTCCAGGTTGGCGGGAAGTTCGCCAACCAGATGGAGGCCGACCTGCCAGGCGAGATCGCCGGCCAGATCGGCCAGGGTGCCGGTGGTGCAATCCAGGCGCAGGACGGCGTCGAAATCTCCCTGGTAGGCGCGGATGAATTCGCGCGCCAGAGCGATGGATTCCACGGTCTCGCAGCCCGGGCGATCGGCAAGGGCGATGCCGAGCACCTCGATATCGGCCGCGTTTTCGAGCGAGGGCGCTTCCCCGGGGTCGCCGCCGCGCAGCCAGCGTTTGACGTCGCGCAGGCGGGAAGCTTCGAAGACGGGCGTCAGGACTTTGGGCGGGATGCAATCGTCACAGCGCAGGAAGGCGATGCGCACGCCATCGGCCTCGGGTTCTTTGACCAGCGCGTCTTCCCATTGCGCGCGCGCCCAGCGCGAAGGCAGGGAATTGCGCGAGAAGAGCACGATCACGATATCGGCCATGCGGCCTTCGCGCGCCTTGGCAGCGAGGTCGCCGCCATCGGGCATCTGGCCTTCGTCGAGGAAGACGCGGACATCGGAGCCGCGCTCGAGCAGGGCGGCGAGGCGTTCGGCGAGGGGCCGGTCCGACGCGGCGTAGCAGGGGAAAACGGTCGGAGCGGTTAGAGTTTGCACGCGAGTGTGAGTCCGTCGCCGAGGGGCACGATGCTGAGCGCGATGCGGCGGTCCTGGTGCAGCGCGCGATTGAAATCGCGGATGGCCTGGGTGTCGGCGGTGGTGTCGGCTGGGTCGATCACGGCGCCGTGCCAGAGCACATTGTCGACGGCGATCAGGCCGCCCGGGCGCAGCAGGGCGAGAGCGCGTTCGAAATAATTCAGGTAATTGCCCTTGTCGGCGTCGATGAAGGCGAAGTCGAACGTGCCGCCCTGGCCCTCGGCGAGCAGCTCATCCAAAGTGGTCAACGCGGGTCCAAGGCGCAGGTCGATCTTGTGCTCCACGCTGGCGTCGCGCCACAGTTGACGCGCCTGCGCGGTGAACTCTTCGCTGCGATCGCAGGCGATAACCCGGCCTTCGGGCGGCAGTGAGAGGGCGACACAGGTGGAACTATAGCCCAGGAAAACGCCAATTTCGAGAGTCTTGCGCGCGCCGGTGAGGCGAGTCAACAGGCTCAGAAACTGTCCCTGTTCGGGGGCGGTCTGCATGGAAGCCTGGGGATGATTATCGGTGGCCTCGCGCTGGAGGCGCAGGACGTCCGGTTCGCGGAGCGTGACTTGGCGCAGGTAGTCCGCCAGTTCGGCGGTGAGGGGGGTGTGAGTGCGTGACATGCGTCGAGAATTTCATTTTACCTTGCCCGGTCAACCCGCCACGAACATGGCGATGGCGGCCAATGCCATGATCGCCGCGCAGATCCAGCCGGACCATTTCAGCAAGGATGAATTTGCTCGGTCGCCCATGATCTGGCGGTCGCTGGTGAGCAGGATGACGACGACAATCAGAGGCGGAGCGAGCACGCCATTGGCGACCGCGGACCAGAAGAGCATCTTGACGGCGTCCATGCCGAAATAATTGAGCGCGCCGCCGAGTGCCACGGACAGCGCGAGCACGGCGTAGAATTTCGGAGCGAGCGCGGGTTTGCGATCGAGCGAAGCGCGCCACGCCATCGCCTCCGAGACGGCATATGCGCTGGAACCGGCCAATACAGGAACGCCGAGCATGCCGGTGCCCACCAGGCCGAGCGCGAACAGCCAGTAGGCGCCCGCGCCGGCCAGCGGTTTGAGCGCATCGGCCGCCTGGCTGGCGGTGGTTACGGTGGTGATGCCATGTTGGTGCAGGGTGGCGCCGGTGGTGAGAATGATGAAGTACATCACCAGGTTGGAGAAGAACATGCCGGCCAGCACGTCGATGCGGGCGCGTCGCAGTTCCTTGCCGGTGGCGCCGCGGCGCTGCTCCACTGTGGCGCGGCCCTTCGCGCGTTCCTCCTCCACCTCTTCGGCGGCCTGCCAGAAAAAAAGGTACGGCGAGATGCACGTGCCCAGGATCGCGACCAGGGTGGAAAGATAGTCGGGCGACCAGCGGAACTCGGGAAGGAAGGTGGCGCGCAACACGGCGGACCAGTCCGGCCGGGCGAGGAAGGCGGTGATCACATAGGCAAAGAGCACGAGGGTGAGCCACTTGAAAATGCGCGCCAGGAAACGGTAGGAAGCGAAGAGGAGGACGCACACGATAAGGCCCCCATACACCGGGATGAACCAGCGCGCCGGCACGCCGGTGACCATCTGGGTGGCCTCGGCCATGCCGCCGAGATCGGCCGCGATATTAATGATGTTGGCGACCAGCAGCAGCAGGCAGGTGCCCCAGAGCACCCAGCGCGAATAGCGGCGCCGCACCACGGCGGCCAGGCCGAGTCCGGAAACCATGCCGAGGCGCGAGCACATCAATTGCACAGCCGCCATCAGCGGAAAGCTGAGCAGCGCGGTCCAGAGCGTGCCGTAGCCGAAGGCGGCGCCGGCAATGGAGAAGGTGGCGATGCCGGACGGATCGTCGTCCGCTGCTCCGGTGATCAGGCCGGGGCCGAGCTGTTGGAGCAAGGAGGTGACTTTATTCTCGGGGGGCGCTGTCTGCATCCACCACCTCCGCGTCGAGCAGGAAGACAAGGCCTTCGGTGACCATGCCGCGAATTTCAGGGAGCGCTTGGCGAATTTTAGATTCGCTATCGACCACCGTAATGACCACGGGCTTGTCGTCGGAGACTCCAAAGAGTCCGCGGTGATGGACCTTGCCATGGCTGCCGAAGCCCATGATGCCCGCCTGCGCGGTAGCTCCGGCGAGGCCCATCTGGCGAATGCGGCGGACCAGCGCCTCGTAGAGGCTGCCGGAACCCCACAGGTCCGTTTCGTCCACGTAAATCACAAGCATCTTCACCGGCGGCGTCATTGTTCCCCCTTCCTGGCAGTGAGGTAGTACAGGCTCGGCAGCACCAGCAGCGTCAAGAACAGGGTGGAGAGCAGGCCGCCCACCACCACGGTGGCCAGCGGACGCTGGATATCGCTGCCAATGCCGGTGGCGCGCGCAGCGGGCACCATGCCGAGCAAGGCCACAAGAATCAACATGAGGCTGGGTCGCAATTGTGCGCGGGCTCCCTGAAGCACTGCGTCTTTCAACGACGCTCCAGGTTCGGCGCGCCGGCGGTTTATTTCTGAAATGTACAACACGCCGCTCATTACCGCCACACCGAAGAGTGAGATAAAGCCCACGGCGGCGGAGACGCTCAAGTTGATTCCACGCAGGTACAGGAAGATGATGCCGCCGACCAGCGAAAATGGCACGTTGACCAGCACCAGGCCTGCGTGAAGCGCATCACCAAAAGCGAAAAACAACAGCGCAAAAATGATGCCGATGGTGATGGGCAGAATGATGCTGAGGCGTTTGCGGGCGCGCTCCAGGTTTTCGAACTGGCCGCCCCAGGCCACCGAGTAGCCGGGCGGAAGCTGCACCGCGCGGTCGAAGCGGGCTTGCGCCTCCTGGACGAAACTGCCCTGATCGCGGCCGCGGATATTGGTGCGCACCGAGATCTGGCGAATGTTCTCGCGGCGCGCAATGATGGTGGCGCCGTTGACCACTTCGATTTGCGCGAGCTGCGAGAGCGGGACGCGGCCGCCATCGTGGGTGGGCACCAGGATATTGCCGATGGCCGCGGCATCGCCGCGCGCCTGCTGCTGGAAGCGGACGGTGACGTCGAAGCGCTTCTCTCCCTCGAAGACGGTGCTGATGGGTTTGCCGCCGATGGCCATTTCGATCACGTCTTCCACGTCGCGCACGTTGATGCCATAGCGCGCCACGCTGGCGCGGTCGATGCGGATGCGGAGCTGCGCCTGCTCTCCCTCCTGCTCCAGGAACGTGTCCTCCGCGCCTGGAATCTTGCGGAGCACGCCGAGGGCCTCTCCGGCGTAGGTGCGCAGGTGTTCCAGGTCTGGTCCGCTGATGATCACGGCGAGATCGGCAGGCGAGCCGGTGACGGCTTCGGTGACGTTATCGATGATGGGCTGGGTGAGGCTGAAGTTGGCGCCGGGAATCTGCGCGCGCAATTTGGTGGATATCTGATTCACCAGATCGCCTTTGCGCATTCCGCCGGGCCAGGTATCGTAAGGCTTCAGGGAAACGAAGAACTCGTTGCGATTGGGGCCGTAGGGGTCGGTGCCGGAATCGTTGCGGCCGGATTGCGAACTGACGAGCTGCACTTCGGAAAAGGTTTCCAGGATGTGGCGGATCTTGCGCGCCTCTTCGGCAGACTTGGTAAGCGAGATGCCGGCGGGGAAATTAGCGCGCACCCAGATGGTGCCCTCGTCGAGTTGCGGCAGGAACTCGCTGCCGAGTTGTCCTCCTAACACGAAGGCGGCCGCCACCACCAGGGCTCCGCAAGCCACGGTTATCGCGGCGTGATTCACTGTGACGCGCAGCACGCCTTCGTAAGCGTTGTAGAGCCAGCGCAGCACCGGGTTGTCCCAGGTTTTGCAGCCATTGCGGAAGAGGTAAGTGGCAAGGACAGGGATGAGCGTGAGCGCGAGCAGCATGCTGCCGAGCAGGGCAAAACACACGGTGTAGGCCATCGGGGTGAAGAGGCGGCGTTCCACCCGCTCCAGCGTGAAGAGCGGGATGTAAGCGGAGATGATGATCAGCAGCGAAAAGAAGATGGGCGATTCCACTTCGAGGGCCGCGTTGAGGATGGTCTCGAAGACGCCGGCGCGGCTGTGGTCGTGCTCGCGAAGGTGCATGTGGTGCACGATGTGCTCCACCATGACCAGCGTGCCGTCCACGATGATGCCGAAATCGAGCGCGCCCAGACTCAGCAGGTTGGCGGGAATGCCGGTGAAATACATGCAGATGAAGGCGAACAGCAGAGCCAGCGGAATGGTGATGGCGGTGAGCACGGCGGCGCGGACGCTGCCGAGGAAGAGCAGCAGCATGGCGACCATCACCACCACGCCTTCGAGCAGGGTGTGCGACACGGTGTGCAGCGTATTGGAGACCAGGTCGGTGCGATCGTAGATGGCGCGGATGCGCACGCCGGGCGGAAGGCGCGTGTTGTTGATGTCGTCCACTGCCTCGTGAACGGCTTTCAGGACTTCGGTAGGGTTCTCGCCACGGCGCATGAGCACGATGCCTTCGACGCCGGTGGTGTCGCCGATGCCGAAGATTCCGGTGGGCTGGGCGGCGCCGATTTCTACCTTGCCGATATCGCGGATGAAGACGGGAACGCCCTTATTTTCGGCGATCACGATGTTCTCGATGTCGCTGGTATTCTGCACCAGGCCGACCCCGCGGATGACCATCGATTGCTGGTTGTTATCGAGCAGCGCGCCGCCGGCGTTCTGATTGTTGGCGCTGACGGCCTGCGCGATCTGGCCGATGGAGAGGTTGAATTGATCGAGCGAGCTGGGGTTGACCACCACCTGATATTGCTTGACCAGGCCGCCGAACGGCGTCACATCGGCGATGCCCGGCACCTGACGGAAGCGGGGTTCGATCACCCAATCTTCCAGGTCGCGCAGTTCGATGTCGTTGTAGTCCTTGCCCTCGACGACGTACCGGTAGAGTTCGCCGATGGGGGTGGCGAGCGGTCCCAGGGACGGCGTCACGTTGTCGGGGAGTGTGGCATCGCGCAGTTTTTCGAGCACTACGGCGCGGGCGAAATAATCGTCGGTGCCGTAGGCAAAGGTCAGTTCGCAGACCGAGAGGCCGAAGATGGTGCGGGAGCGGCGCGCAATCACGAACGGGACTCCGTTGAGCGCGCGCTCGATGGGTACGGTGACCTGCTGTTCCACTTCCTCGGCGGCATGCCCGGGATACAGGGTAATGACGACAGCCTGTGTGTCGGAGATATCGGGATAGGCTTCCACTTTCAGTTGGCGAAAGCTATAAATGCCCATGGCGATCAGGCCCAGGGAGAGCGCGATCATGACGAAGCGCTGGGCGAGCGCGAAGCGCAAGAGTTTGGCGATCATGGCGGTTTACTGGGCTTTCAGGAGCATGGCGCCATCCACCACGATGTGCTCCCCGGCTTTGAGGCCGGACATGACGGGCAGCACGTCGCCCAGCCGGTCTCCGGTTTTGACTTGCACGGGCTGGTAGTGCCCGGGGGCGGTTTCCACCCACACAATGGTCTTGCCGTCGCCTTGCACGAGCGCGCCGGCGGGGATGACGGGCAGGGTCTTCATGGAATCGGTATGGCGGATGGTGGCGTACATCTCGGGGCGGAGTTTGCCGCTGGCGTTGTCCATTTGGGCGCGGACTTTGATGGTGCGGGTCTGCGGATCCACCGTATCGGCGATGCGGGTGACGCGGCCGTGGAAAGTTTCGGCGGGGTAAGCGGTGAGTTCGACATCGATGCGCTCGCCGGTCTCGATGAAGCGGATGGCGCTTTCCGGAACGTCGGAGGATACCCATACGGTGCTGAGGTCGGCGATGGTCATGACGGGCGTGTTGGTATCGTTGCGGTACTCGCCGGCGGCCACGCTCATTTCGAGGACCTTGCCGGAGATGGGCGCGGAGACAGTGACTTTCTGGCCGAAGGTGCCGGGCTTGAGGCCGAGGAGGCGGAGTTTGCGGTCCGACTGTTCCAGGCCGGCTTCGGATTGTTCGAGCGCGGCTTTGGCCTGGGCCAGCGCGTTTTCGGCGGTGAGCACGTCTTTGCGCGCGACGGCATTGTGTTCGAACAGGTCGGCGGAGCGGTCGTAATCGGCCTGCGCTTTATTGAGATTGGCTTTGGCCTGGGTGATGGCGGCCTGGCTTTGCAGATAGGCTCCCACGCCGGCATCGGCGTCGGGGGATTCGAGAGTGAGCAGCGGATCGCCGCGCTTGACGGCATCACCGAGTTTCACCATGACGGCGGAGACGCGGCCGGTAAGCGGCAGGGCGACGCGCGACACCAGGTTGGGATTGGTTTCGATCTTCCCCGGCGAAACGACTTCGTCGAATGGCACGGAGGCCATCTTGACTTCGCCGATGTGAATCTCCTTGAGTTTCGGCGAGTCGGGGGGAATGGCGACGCTGCCATCGAGGGCGCGTTCTTCTCCGGGCGCGGGTGCGGCGGCCACGGGGGTTCCCTCCTTGCGGCCGCATCCGGCCAGAAAGATCAGGGAGCAAAGGAGCAGGGAGACGGGAGTTTTCAGTTTCATCGGACTGCCTTTCCGGAGATCGCGTCGATTGTGTAGAGGCTGCGCGCAAAATCGGCGCGCGCCTCGTTGGCGCTTTGGCGCGCGTCGTTGAAGGCGCGCTGCGCGTCCAGAAATTCCACCAGCGACGCTTCGCCGCGACGGTAGGAATATTCCATGGTGGTGCGGACCTCGCGGGCCTGATCGAGCAGTTCGCGCTCGATGCTTTCCAGCAGGCCGCGGGAGGTGTTGTATTGGGTCCAGGCGTTGCGGACCTCGGTCCGCAGGCCGGCTTCGGCGGCGCGCAGGCGTGCCAGCGTTTGTTCCTGCTCGCGGCGGGCGCGTTCGATTTCGCCCTGATTGCGATTCCATACCGGCAGGGGCGCCTGGAAGAAGACGCCGAGCGCGTTGGCGTTGCCGTTGTGGAACTCGCGGTGGTATTCGGCGCCCACGGTGAAATCGACTTTGCCCTGGGCGAGCTGCGAGCGGATCTCGGCCTGGGAACGGGCCTGATCGCGGCGCAGGGCCAGCAGGTCGGGGCGCAATTCCAGGGCTTGCGCGGTAAGGGTTTCGAGCACGACGGGGTCGGCATCGCGGCGCATTTCACCGGCGACGTCGAAATCCGGCGCAGGGACGGTGCGGCCCATCAGGCCCTGCAATCTGGTGGAGGCGGTGGTGAGTTTGGCTTCAGAGAGGCGCACGGCGTTCTGAAATTGCAGGGCGGCCACCTGGGTACGCACCAGTTCCACACGGGCGAGATCGCCGGCGCGGACGCGAGTGGCGTTGACGTCCACGATGCCTTGGAAGACCTGTAGATTCTCGCGGGCGAGTGCCAGGTTGTCCTTGGCCTGCTGCACGTCGACGAAGGAGTTCTGCACGTCCATCACGAGCGTGCGGGTGGTGTTGAGCAGTTGGAGTTCGGCGACTTCGCGCGTGTCTCTGGCGACTTCGATGCGGCGGTCGCGCTTGCCGCCGCGCTCCAGAATGAAATCTGTGCGCAGATTGTACTCGGTGGGACCGCCGGCATTGGCGGGCGTGAAGGTGCGCAGCATGTCGATGTAGTCGAGGCCGGCGCTGACTACGGGGTTGGGACGAAGTTTGGCGGTGACCATCCGGGCATCGGCTAGGCTCAGATTGAAGCGCTCGGCGAGCAGGTTGAGATTGTGGTCCACCGCCTCCTGCACGGCCTGGGCGATGGTGACCGTAGGGGGCGGGGTTTCCGCCGGTTGGGCGGCCCATGCCGCGGCCGCAAGCAGGTACGGGAGCAAACGCGTTGTAGGAATACGAAGGACTAGAAATGTTTTCACGACTTCCTCCTCCGCGCGAAGGCGGAGCACGACGATGAGTGCCCCACTCGCGCAGGAAAAGCGCACGCGGCGGGGCGAGGGCTGCTAATGAATCACTACAGGGTGAGGAAGATTAGGTGAGCGGCGGCGCGCGCCCGGCGTAACAGCGCGTGGCTCGCGAATAGGAGGAGACGCGCAGGAACAGGGCGAGTGCCAGACAGCAGAGGGTGAAGAGAAACAGGTAGAAGGCGCTGACCTGGAAGTGCTCCAGGGTTTCGAGGAGACGCTGCAGTTGGAGGTTGCTGGGCTCCTGGCGTTCTTCGTGCGGTTCGGTACCGACGCCTCCGGTTTGGGAGGTCGGCACCTGGAGCAGGGAGAAATGAAACAGGTCGTCGGAATCGCTAATGCAGGGGAATAGGGCCACGGCCATCAGGCAGATGGCGAACAGGCGTTGCAGGCGGCCGTGCGAGATGGCGCGGCGCCCGGATTTCCATTCCCGCCGGGCGAACCACAGGAGGGCGGCGAAGGAAATCGCCAGCCACACCAGATTGAGCGCTACGTCGAGGTGGAAGGGAAACACGGGAATTTACATTAGGATACCGTGAACGGCACCCGTATCGATGTAGATGAGGCGACGGGCGGCGAAGTTACACAGTCCGTCCCGAATTGGGAAGGTGAGGGCTGAGGAAAAATTCTACGCAGCCGCTGCTTTCGAGGACGCGGAGATGATCCGCCCCGGTTTCGCGCCGTTGCCGTGTTTCCCCACAGTGTGGGCGGCGGCCCACAGTTTCGCTCCCGCCGCGAGGGCAGGCGCACAGCGTCGACAGACGGGCCTTCGCTTACGGTCGTGGCTCTGCCTGGGACGCGGATTCGGATCGTCTCGCCCGCTACAGGATCGCGGGCAGCGAGAGACCGCTCTTGGACAGCGCGCGCTGCATGAGCGCGACTGCCGAGACTTCGGGAACTGCGCGCGAGATGGAGATTTCTGAAACCAGCATGTGACGCGCCCGGTCCAGCATCTTTTTCTCGCGGAAGGAAAGTGGCTTGTCCAGATGCAACTGCAGCAGGCCCTTGAATACTTCCGCGGCCTTCAGCAGGTCTCCACTTTGCATTTTGTCGCTATTCTGCTTGAAGCGAACCTTCCAATCGGGATTGGTTTCACACCACCCGATGGCAAGGTAGGAAAGAATGCGCGAAATTTCGCGATCTTTCGTTACTCTACGCAGCCCGATGTTGGCCGCATTTGAGAGCGGAACCAACACAGTCATGCTGCACGCAAAACGCAGCAGATAGAATTTTTCGAATGCGGAACCAAAGGTCCGGGTACTGATATTTTCGATTGTCCCAACGCCTTGGTTGGGATAAACGACTTTCTCGCCGATTTGAAAGGTCATACGGGGTCCCCCACAAACCACCGCTAACGAGTGCTGCTTTGAAAAATGGTGTTTCGACCCTAAATACTACGCTCGTCGGCAGCCAGTGTCAAGGGGAAGTGTGCCGGAAAGCATCATATTGCCCATATTACTGATGTTTTTTACACCAAAACTGTTAGGGCCGAAAGATAGTCCGCCGGGTGCACGGTGGATGAGGTATGGGCGAGAAAAGCCTATATACACCTCCTAAAGGTGTATATAGGTTTGAGATTCGCAGGTGCGATTTTCTTTAATCGCCCGCGCCGACTTCGCGTTCGTCTTCCGCCGGGAGCCCGCGTTCGGCCAGCAGCAGGCGGCGGAGGGTCCGCAGATCGTTAAGGATCCGGCGGCTGCTGGTGATGTGTAAGTTGAGTTTCGCGAGGTTGTAGGAGACGAGGAGAAGCGCTTCCTTGCGGCGGTCCGCGCGATCCTGCTCGGCGGCGGCGACTTCTTCCTCGACGTCGCGCCGGGCTTCATCCAAGGCTTCCGCAAGCATGCGCACGTACTCGTGCGACCCCTCGATATTGTCAAACGGCGTTTCGGCTTTGTGGCTCATCGATCCGCCTTTTCCCGACCGCCCGACTTTGCCGGTGGCCCTGCAAAGATTAAGTGCATTTCATTCTCGCACAATTGTAACCAGCGGCAAACGGCTAATCCGGGGGGTAATCTGGAGGTTTGGGGACCAGGAACAACGGTACAAATGTATGCAACAGGGCTTGCGGGTGGTGGTGGTAGACGATGAGGAACTGGCGCGGGGGTATCTCTGCGAACTGCTGGCCGGACACCCGGAAGTGGAAGTGGTTGCTCAGTGCAGGAACGGGTTCGAAGCCGTAAAAGCCATCACGGACACGGCGCCGGACGTAGTGTTCCTCGACGTACAGATGCCGAAGCTGGATGGCTTCGAGGTGTTGGAACTGCTGGAACCGGTGCACTCGCCTGTGGTGATTTTCGTCACAGCCTACGACCAATATGCGATGCGGGCCTTCGACGCGCACGCGGTGGACTACCTGTTGAAGCCTTTCAGCGCGGAACGGTTCGAGCGGGCACTGGAGCGGGCCCGGGCGCGCTTGGGCGAGAGGTCGCCGCTAGGGGCGGTGGCGGCACAGGTTCGCGCGGAAGGCGAGCGGCCGCAGCGCATTGTGGTGAAGGACGGCACGAAGGTGCACGTGATTCCGGTGGTCCGGCTGGATTACGTGACGGCCGAGGACGATTACGTTGCGCTGCACAGCGAGGGCAAGAGCTATTTGAAGCAGCAAGCCATGGGAGCGGTGGAGGCGCTGCTGGATCCGGCGAGTTTCGTGCGCATACATCGTTCGGCGATTGTCAATCTGGAACGGGTGGCGCGAATCGAGCCGTATGGGAAAGAGAGCCGCATCGTGATTCTGGCGGACGGGACGCGGCTGCCGGTCAGCAAGTCGGGCTATGCGCGGCTGTTGGAAGCCATGGACGATTCACAGGGGAAGCGCAGCTCCACGCGGTAGATGCCATCGGCGGCCACGGTTTCCATGGCTGCCGCGGCGCCATAGCGGAGTTCGAGGCGGCGACGCACCTGGGCGAGGCCGACGCCGAGGCGGGCGGGCGGCGTTGACTCGGGGTCGAAGGCATTCTCCACGGTGAGGCGGACCTGGGCTCCGGCGCGTTCCACGGAGAGGCGGATGGCGCCTCCCTCCACGAGTCCGGCGACGCCATGCTTGACGGCGTTTTCCACCAGGGGTTGGAGCAGGAGCACGGGGACGGGGCACTGGCGGCAGTCGTCCTCCACTTGCTCGCTGAATTGGAGGCGGGCGCCGAAGCGTACCTGTTCGACTTCGAGATAGCTGCGCGCCAGGGCGAGTTCTTCGCTGAGGGGGACGCTATCGCGCTCGCCGAGGCCCAGGCTGCTGCGCAGGAACTCCGAGAGGCGGATGCACATCTCGCGGGCACGCACGCCATCCTGCGTGGCGAGGGCGGCGATGGAGTGGAGGCTGTTAAAGAGGAAATGGGGATTGATCTGCATACGCAGGGCGTGCAGTTCCGCATCGCGCGCGAGGGAGTGCGCCTCGGCGACGCGTAGGCGAGCTTCGCGAGAGGCCTCGGCGGCGAGCGCGGTGTAATGCAGGCCGGCGGAGAGCAGGTAGAGCAGGACGCCGATGCCGTAGAGCAGGCCGGGATAACGCAGGGGTTGATCGACGAAGCGGGCCATGAGGGAGGCCGCGCCGGTAAAGAGTCCGCCGGCCGTCAGGGCCGCGGCGCTCCAGGTAACCACCAGTAGGGAGATGTCGGCGAGGCGTAGCGGGCGCACGCGGCAGATGGGCCACGGCGAGAGGCAAATGAAGGCGAAGAGGAAGCAGGCGGGCGCGAGGACGGCAGCGTTGCGGCCCCAGGAGACGCTGCCCGAAGACCACATCAGGTAATCGAGCAGCGCCACAATGGGCAGCCACGCCGCGAGGTACAGCAGCATGCGCGCGGGCTTGGCGAGAATGGGGTGCATGGTGCGCCGCCTGGGGGCGTCAGTTCTTGAATTCGATGCCGCCGAAAATCACGGAGCCTTTGACAAAGAGGCGCTTCACTCCGGGCATCGAGGGATCGGGTTCCACGCACTTGTTGTCGACGCCGCCGAAGATGGCGGTCACCTGGGAGACCACCAGCCAGTTTTGGGGAACCTTGAATTCCATGCCGCCGAACATGGTGCTGACATCGACGGTGGCGGAATCGCCGCGCATGGCGGAGCGGCGAAGATCGATTTGCACGCCACCGAAGACAGCCGAGGTGCTGCCGCCGCGGAAATCGGCGGTAGTCAATTTGCGGTCGACGCCGCCGAAGACAGCGTGGTCGTTGAGCGAGCCTTCGAAATCGCCGGCGGAAGTGGGCGACACCGGGCGCGGCGGCACCAGGCGCTGGTAGAGCATGGCGAGGCCCGCGCCAATCAGAATGAGCGGCCAGAAATCATGCCAGTTGAGGTGCAGGAACCCGAGGGTATTGGCGAGCAGCAGGCCGCCGGCGCCGATCATGATCCCGCCGGTGAGCTGGCATCCGGAATGGTGCGCATCGACCATGCGGGCCAAGCCGGCAGCAATCAGCAGCACGGGCCAGAAACGCCATACGTCCTGGAATATAACGATGTCCATGTTACGGAGCAGGAAGAGCACGCCGATGCCGATGATAATCACGGCCGGGAGGATGCCTCGTGCTCGCCAATCCTGTGGGTCTTGCATGAGTTCAGAGTAGTGCGTGGCGGATGGGAAGTCGCCGGGAAATCGGCGAATGGGGCGCAATTACCGGCGAACGCCCACGGGTTGGCTGGCCGGCGACTCGAGGGCGAGGAGGGCGGACATCTTGCGTTCGAATTCGGCGGTGGAGAAGCGGCGGGCCCAGGCCTGCAGATCGGCGGGTTCGAAACTGGGCTCGAGCGCATCGAAGCGTTCGAGGGCTTCGGGCAGGAGGGAAGGGTGGTCGTAGGAGATGCCCCCGAAGGACGGCACGGTTTCGCGCGCGCCGCCGCGATGGAGGGCGATGACGGGCTTGCCGCTGGCCAGGGCTTCCACCGGAGTGATGCCGAAATCCTCTTCGCCGGGAAGCAGGAAGGCGCGGCAGCGTGCGTAGAGATCGCGGAGTTCGCCATCGGTGACGCGGCCCAGGAATTCCACGTTGGGGGCCGCGATGGCGCGCAGGCGGCGGTACTCGGGTCCGGCGCCGGCGATTTTAAGGCGCTGGCCGGTGCGGGAAAAGTGGCGCACCAGGGTATCGATTTGTTTGTAGGCGACTAACTCGGAGACGGCGAGGAAGTAATCGCTGTCGGGCCGCCAATAAAACGATTCCACGTCCACCGGAGGATGAATGACCTGGCTTTCGCGGCGGTAGGTCTTCCAGATGCGCGCCTGCACATTTTCGCTATTGGCGGCGAACTGATCGACGCGCGCGGCGGAAGAGTAATCCCACATGCGGAGGTAGTGCGCGGCGGGAGTCATTAGCATGCGCTTGAGGCGCGAGCGGGTCCAATCGTTGCGATAGGCGGGATAGAGGTCCCAGAGGTAGCGCATGGGGGTGTGGCAGTAGCAGACGTGGCGCGTGTGGGAAGAGGTGAGGACGCCTTTGGCAGGGCCGGATTCGCTGCTGACCACGAGATCGTACTCGCGCAGATCGAAATTCTCTAGCGCCATCGGCATGAGCGGCAGGAGCGAGCGATAGTGGCGGCGCAGGGGATTGAGGAACGAGGTGGTGATGCGCCGGCCGCGCAGCGTGGGGCTGAGCGAATCCGGGTCACAGAAGAGGGTGAAGATATCGGCATCGGGCAGCAGACGGCACAAGGCGTCCACCACCTTTTCGCCACCCCTCCGGTTCATCAGCCAGTAATGCACAATGGCTGCGCGCATGGTGTTTTCACTATACGCCGGGAAGGCCTGTGGAACGCGTTCTGCGGGCGTGTATTTACCTCTGTTACCGCGCGCGCATGTTATCCAGGAACTATGCGGGAAGTTGTCCTCAGCAAACGAATGGACCCTTTGGGCTGCGACCAGGAGCTGGGGTTCACCGGCACGTACTATCCTGCCGGTTTCGGGCTGCGGATTGTGACCAATTCGAGGGAGGTTCTGGAGGCGGCGGAGGAATCCTGGGGGCCGGTGGAACGCCAGTTCGACACTCCGCCGATGGCGTTCCGGGTGGTGGTGGAAGCGGCGGGCGAAGGCGCAGGCGAGCCCACTTGCCGCAAGCAGGGGCACCTGATCTCGCTGGTGGCGGACGCGCACAACTTCGCGTCGGGCGATTGCATTACGTTGTCGGCGAGCCTGCACGTGGCGCAGGCGACGGTGGGAGATCGGGCGGCGTTTCGCTGGTATTTTCTGGAAGCGATGGCGTACATGCTGCTGACGCAGCGCTATGTGATTCCGGTGCATGCGGGCTGTGTGGCGCGGGGCGGCGCGGGCATTCTGCTGTGCGGGAAATCGGCGGCGGGCAAGAGTACACTGTCGGTGGCGTGTGCGCGCGCCGGGTTTACGTACCTGTCGGACGATTGCACGTGGCTGCTGGCGGGCGAAGATCGAATCGCGATCGGCAAGCCGCACCAGGCGCGGTTCCGGGAGGATGTGGCGCGCCATTTTCCGGAGCTGGAGGGCTATGTGGCGCGGCGGCGTCCCAACGGAAAACGGTCGATTGAAGTTCCCACAAGTCTGTTCCCTGCGATGCGCACGGCGAAGCAATGCGAGGTGCGCGGGTTGGTGTTCCTGGACCGGGCGCGCGGCGGGGAGGCCACGGTGGAGCGAATGCCCGCGCAGGAGGTGGAGGAACTGCTGCTCGCCGAACTGCCTAGCTTCGGTGCGGAAGTGAATGCGCTGCACGAGGCGGCGGTGCGGCGGCTGGGAGAGCTGCCCGCGTGGCGGGTGTGCTACGGCGAACTGGGCGATGCCATTCGTATTCTGCGAGAGTTGCCGCTGGAGCCGTGAGCGCCGTGCCGCTGCCGAATTTCTTCATTGCCGGGGCGGGGAAGGCGGGCACGACTTCGCTCTACCACTATCTGCGGCAGCACCCGGAAATCTACATGAGTCCGGTGAAGGAGCCGTGCTATTTCGCGCCGGAGATTCGCGCAGGGGCGATGGATGACGCCACGCAGCGGCACGTGGCGCTGCAATCGAAATCGCTGCCCGAGGTGTTGGGAGACGGGGGGGCGGTCAAGGCTCATGGCTGGATCGCGGCGGAGTGGGAAGATTATCTGCGCCTGTTCCAGGGGGTCACTGGGGAGAAGGCGGTGGGGGAAGCGTCGGCGGCGTACTTGTGGTCGGAAACGGCGGCGGCGAATATTCGGGCGCGGGTGCCGGAGGCGAAGATCCTGCTGATTTTGCGGGATCCGGCGGAACGGGCGTTCTCGCAGTATCTGCATCAGGTGTCGGTGGGGATGACGGGTGCGAGTTTTCGGGAGCATCTGACGCGCTGCCGCGAGCACAGCGGGGCGCCCTGTGTGTCGGCCACGTTTCCGTTTCTGGAGGCGGGGTCGTACAGCGCGCAGGTGGAGCGGTTTCTGGCGAGTTTTCCGCGAGAGCAGCTTCGGATTTATTGGTATGAGGAGGCGTGGCGGAATCCTGGGGAGCTGTTAGGGGATGCGTTCCGGTTTCTGGAAGTGGACGCGTCGTTTGAGGTGGATTTTTCGCACCGGGATCACGAGCGCCGGGCGCCGCGGATGCGTGGTCTGCATCGTGGGTTGAAGAGGTCGGGGCTGTGGTATCCGCTGAAGGCTTTGGTGCCTCGCCGCGTGGTGGGCTGGCTGCGGGGGGCGGCGTTCCGCAAGGGCAAGCAGGTGACGATGGAGGCGGCGGACCGGCGTTATCTGGTGGACTATTACCGCGAGGATATTCGCAGGTTGGAAGGGCTGATGGGGCGGGATCTGGCGGCTTGGCTGCGGTAGGCGGAATTCGTGTGGGGTGGCGCGGTTCGGCTTGGCTGAAGTAGGTGGACCTCGTGTTGGGGGATACTGGCGCTTCGAAGCGAGGTGGCGCTGGTGGAACAGGCCATCGTTTTATGTGGCCTGTTCTCGCTTCGACGCGGGGAGGACGGACGACGAAAAACGATCGTCCTTCCCACCGCTGTCTCGATGGGGCGGGGCAAGAACCTGACAGCTTTGTCTTGAGCTTGCTGGTTCCTGCCCGACATTCATAAGCCGGCGTCTTCCAGATAGAGGGAGCAGACGCAGCGGCGGCAGACGGGATTTTCCGCGACGTTCAGCGACTCGCGGAAGGCAATCGCCCGCGGGCCATTCAGGACGTTGAGCAGCGTAGTGTCGTTCACGTTGCCGATGGGCGGATGGAAGAAGCATGGGCGCACATCGCCGTTGGACTCCCATACGGCTGAGACCCACGGCGCATTGCAGCGCGGGGCGGTGTGGGTTTCCAAGCCCAAACTGGCGCGGAGATGGGCCGCGATGCGGCGCAGTTTCGCTGGTGATTCGCGAATGAAGCCATCGCTCGGATAATCGCTGATGAGGGCCTCGATTTCCCGTTCCAGTTCCACGAGCGCGGGTGCGACGACGGCCTGCCGTTCGGTGGGCCAGGGCAGGGGGCGATTGAAGGCGGTGGAACTCAGGTCGGCGGCAAGGAACGAGATGGAATGCAGGCCGGTATCGCGCGCCGCCCGCACGGTGGCGCGCAGGTGGGCGGCGTTGGCGGCCTGGACAGTGCAGCGCGCGTGCACCGGAAATTGCGGGGCGATGGCGTGGAGGGCGCGAACGCCGCGCGCGAGACTTTCGAAGGCTCCGGGAACGCGGCGGATGGCATCGTGGACGGGGGCCGGTCCATCGAGGGAGACGATTACCTCGTCGATGCCGCCGGCGATGTCCGCGGCATGGCGCTCCAGCAGGAGTCCGGTGCTCAGAATCGTAGTGTGAATTCCGTGCGCGCGCAGCAGGGCAGCCAGGCGGAAGAGGTCCGAATGCATTAGCGGCTCGCCGCCCGTGAAGACTACCCACTCGACTGCGAGCGCGGCGATATCGGCCAGGTGGCGCTCGAGGTCGGCGGCGTTCAGCTCTTGCGTTTCGGTGAGCCGCCAGATGTCGCACATCACGCAGCGGCAGTTGCAGCGATTGTGCGGTTCCAGCACGAGAATCGGCAAGCGGGTGAGGTGAGCGTTCATGGGAGGATCCGTTTGCCTGCAAGGTAGAGGTCGCGGCCCAGGTGTTTGGTTGCGGCGCGGCGTAAAGCGCGCACGTCCGCGTCGACTAGTACGGGTGGGCGGCCTTCGAGGTGGAGGGGTTGGAAGCGGCGGCGC
>JBDTMZ010000150.1:0-42132 GCA_039934035.1 Candidatus Solibacter sp.
ACCGCGGCGCGGGTGGCATGCAGAGCATCTTCCACGCGGGCCTTCTTTTCCTTCATTTCGGTCTCGGTGGCCGCACCGACTTTGATCACCGCGACGCCGCCGGCGAGCTTCGCCAGACGTTCCTGGAGCTTCTCGCGGTCGTAATCGCTGGTGGTCTCTTCGATCTGCGCACGGAGTTGCTTGATGCGTCCGCTGATGTTCTTGCTGTCCCCGTTGCCGTCAACGATGGTCGTGTTGTCCTTGTCCACGGTGACGCGCTTCGCACGGCCGAGGTCTTCCAGACGGACGCCTTCGAGCTTCACACCGATGTCTTCCATGATCGGCTTGCCGCCGGTCAGGATGCCGATGTCTTCCAGCATCGCCTTGCGGCGATCGCCGAAGCCCGGCGCCTTGACGGCGCAGGCGTTCAGGGTGCCACGCAGCTTGTTGACCACGAGGGTGGCGAGCGCTTCGCCTTCCACTTCCTCAGCAATGATCAGGAGCGGCTTGCCGGAGCGGGCGATCTGCTCGAGCAGGGGCAGAAGATCTTTCATGTTGCTGATCTTCTTCTCGTGGATCAGGATGTAGGGATCTTCCAGGACGGCTTCCATGCGCTCGGCATCGCTCACGAAGTAGGGCGAGAGATAGCCGCGGTCGAACTGCATACCTTCAACGGTATCCAGCTCAGTGGACATGGTCTTGGACTCTTCGACCGTGATCACGCCATCCTTGCCGACCTTCTTCATCGCTTCCGCAATGATGTTGCCGATGGTGTGGTCGCTGTTGGCCGAAATGGTGCCAACCTGCGCGATCATGTCGCCGGAGACGGGCTTGGAGAGCTTCTTGACTTCTTCCGTGGCGACTTCGACGGCCTTGTCGATGCCGCGCTTCAGGGCCATCGGGTTCGCGCCGGAGGCAACCGACTTCACGCCTTCACGGTAGATGCTCTGGGCCAGGATGGTGGCGGTGGTGGTGCCGTCGCCGGCCACATCGCTGGTCTTGGAGGCCACTTCGCGCACCATCTGGGCGCCCATGTTCTCCAGCGGATCTTTCAGCTCGATTTCTTTCGCAACGGTGACGCCGTCCTTGGTGATGGTCGGGCCGCCGAACTTCTTCTCGAGGACCACATTGCGGCCCTTGGGGCCGAGGGTCACTTTTACCGCGTCCGCCAACTGGTTGACGCCACGCAGAATCGCCTGACGGGACGCTTCGGAATATACAATCTGTTTCGCCATGTTTGTGTGAGCTCCTTAGCTAGCTTTCTTGGCAGCCTTAGGCTGCTGGTCGAGAATTCCGAGGACTTCGTCCTCACGCATGATCAGGTACTCTTCGCCATCCAGTTTGATCTCGCTGCCGGAATATTTTCCGAACAGGATGCGGTCGTCCACCTGAACATCGAGCGCCACGACCTTGCCGTCTTCCAGGCGTTTGCCTTTACCGACAGCCACAACTTCGCCTTCCTGGGGTTTTTCCTTGGCGGTATCGGGAATGTACAGACCACCCTGCATCTGTTCCTTTTCCTCGATCCGTTTGACCACAATGCGGTCATAGAGCGGACGAATCTTCATGGATTAAAAGCCTCCAACTTTCGAATTTTAAGGTATTGACCTACGAGTCGTAACTCAGGCGGTCTTGCATGAGTTACACAAATATTATTAGCACACTTCTCGGGAGAGTGACAGCTTTTCAGGCTAAACCCAGGAAAACAAGTGTTTTAAAATACTTGACAGCGACGGGCTAAGATAATCTTCCGGAGCGGTCGCGGCCGCTCCGGCACCTACCGCACGCTTCCGAAAATGCCGAGTTTCTTGTCTTTGCGCACGTTGTTCCACGGGAAACAACTCCCGTTCATCGCCACGTAAACCCCTTGTCCGACAGTCTGTACAAACGCGAGCGCGGTGCCCAGATTGAACATGCCGTCCGAACTGCCGAACGTATAGGGCACCATGGCCCCGGTCAGAACCACGGTCTTGCCCGTCAGGGCCTGCCCCAGAAAGGCCGCCGTCTCGGGCATGGTATCGGTGCCGTGCGTGATGACGAGGCGCGTTTCCGGCACGGCGCGGCAGCGCTCCAGAATCAGCAGGCGGTCCGCGTCGGTCATTTGCAGGCTGTCGATCATCATGAGGGTTTCGATTTGGACATCCAGCAGGCAGCGTCCCAGCCGCAGCATAGTGGCGGCATGCGTCGACTGGAAGAAAAGTTCGCCCGTGAGCTCGTTGTATTCCTTGTCGAAAGTGCCGCCGGTGACCAGGATTCGAATGGGTTCCATGGTGGCGTCTAGAGCCAGCATAGCGCGCTATATTGGAGATATCTCGATGCGAGGAATGCGCTGGCTCCTGCTGGTGGCCATAGCGGCGATCCTAGCCGGCGTCGTCTACCAATACCGGGCTCAACAGAAATTGCGGGCCGGCAGTCTGCCTGAAACCCCGTCGCCCCTGGCTGCCAACCTCAGCGCCACCTCCGAGCACTGGCATTACCGCGACACCGACCTCAAAACGGGGCGCATCCGCTCTGACATCGAAGCCGTCGGCTTCCAGCAGAATAAAGATTCGTCGCGGGTGGACCTCAAAGACGTCACCATGAAGATCTATGGGAAGGACGGCACCACCTACGATCTGGTAAAAAGCGCGGCCGCGACCTTCAATACGGCGGAAAAGAGTTTGTTCTCGCAGGGCGACGTCGAGATCACCCTGAACCTGCCGGCTCAGGGTGCGCCGGTAAGACCGCCCACCGTAATTAAGACCGCCGGGGTCACCTGCGACAGCAATACCGGCCGCGTCGACACCGATCAGCCTTCGAGTTTCGTCTTCGAAAAGGGCGATGGCAAGGCCACTGGCGCGACCTACGACCCCACCAACCACGAACTGCTGATGAAGCGCGACGTGGAGGTGCATTGGAACCCGCCGGGGAAGAATGCCAAGCCGATGAAAATCGAAGCCGGGACCCTGGCCTACCACGAGTTGACCAGCGAGATCTGGCTCAAACCGTGGGGCCGCATGACGCGGGAAAACATGAAGGTGGAAGGCGACGAGGTCGTTGTGAAGTTGGAAGAGCGCGTGATCCACAGCATCACGGCACTGCGCGCGCACGGCACCGACGATCTTCCGAACCGCAAACTGCAGTATGCCGCCGACGAACTCGCGCTGGATTTCGATGACGACGGCCTGGTGCGCAAGGTCAGCGGGAATCACAACGCCAAGCTGCAATCCACCACCGATGCCGCGGAGACTAAAGTGGCGGCCGATCGCGTGGACATGCTGCTGCAACCCGACGGCAATGAGAGCATCCTGCAGCAGGTGCTGGCATTCGGGAATGCGACGGTGAACTCGAAACCGCTGCCGGCGCCGGGGCGGCAACTGAGCGAGACGCACGTATTGCGCAGCGACACGCTGGAAATGAAGATGCGTCCCGGCGGACGCGAGATGGAGAGCGTGGTGACGAAAGCGCCGGGGACGCTGGAGTTCCTGCCCAATCTGCCAGTGCAGCACCACCGCACGCTGGATGGGAAGGATTTCGTAATCGCGTACGGACCGCAAAATCGCGTGGAGAGTTTCCGCGCCAACACCGTCAAGACGCGGACCGAGCCCACGGCGGAGGAAAAGCGGCGCAATCGCAGCGTGAGCACCACCAGCAGCCGGGAACTGGAGGCGCGCTTCGACCCGAAGACGGCCCGCCTGGCGACCCTGCAGCAGACCGGCGATTTCGCTTATGAAGAAGGCGACCGCAAGGCGCGCGCTGCGAAGGCCACCATGGAAGGCGACCAGATTGTGCTCGATACCGGCGCGCGTATCTGGGATGCGACCGGGTCCACCGCCGCCAACAACATCAAGCTCGATCAGAATTCGGGCAACTTCGTCGCCGAGGGCAACGTGCAATCCAGTCGCCTGCCGGACAAAGACCAGAAGAAAAACTCCGAGATGCTCGCGGGCGACGAACCGTTGCAGGCGACGGCGCGCAAGATGGACTCGCGCAATGGCAATCGCCAGATCCGCTATGAGGGCGGGGTGAGAATGTGGCAGGGCGCCAATCGCATCCAGGCGGACGTTGTGGATATCGACCGCAGCATCGACGCGCAGAAGCGCAGCCTGGTGGCGGATGGCCACGTGGTGACGAATCTGTGGGAAGCGCCCAAGGATCCGAAGAAGGCCGCTGCCGCTCCGGTTCTGACTGAGGTGCATTCGTCCCACATGGTGTATACCGAGGCGGCGCGTCTCACGCACTACACGGGAGGTGTGCAGTTGACGCGTCCGGGGTTGCAGGTGAAGGCGCAGGAACTGCGCGCGTTTCTGTCCGACAGCGGGTCGGATTCGCGGCTGGAGAAGGCGCTGGCCGATGGGTCGGTGGAGATTGTCTCGACCGCCAAAGACCGCACCCGTACCGGCACGGGGGAGCACGCGGAGTATTACACGGCGGAACAGAAGGTGATTCTGCGCGGGCCCGCGGTGCGCATGGTGGAGAAGCTCTTCGCCAGGCCCGAGCCGACGATTTCCGAAGGCACGGAGGCCACCTTTTACGCCAACGATGATAGGCTGGTGGTTACGGGAGCGGCGGACAAGCCCGGCAACAGCCGCATCAACCGGCAGAAGAAAAAGTAAGCCGCGGCCATCCGCCAATGAGCACCGTCAGCAAACTCGAAACGCGGCAAATATCGAAGACTTATCGCGGCCGCCGGGTGGTCGACGACGTCACGGTTTTTGTGCAGCAGGGCGAAGTCGTGGGGCTGCTGGGGCCCAATGGCGCGGGCAAGACCACCTCGTTCTACATGATTGTGGGACTGATCTCGCCGGATTCGGGCCGCATCCTGATCGACGACAAAGACATCACCGAACTTCCCATGTATCAGCGGGCGCGCCGCGGCATCAGTTATTTGCCGCAGGAGGCCAGCGTCTTTCGCAAGCTGACCGTGGAAGAGAACCTGATGGCGATTCTGGAGACGCTGCCCATGCGCGCCCGCGAACGCCGCGAATCCATGGAGCGACTGCTGGATCAACTCGGTCTCGAAACCGTGCGCCGCAGCCGCGGCTATATGCTGAGCGGGGGCGAGCGGCGGCGTGTGGAGATTGCGCGCTCACTGGTGATCAACCCACACTTCCTGCTGCTGGACGAACCCTTCAGCGGCATCGATCCGATTCAGGTGCTGGAGTTGCAGCGCATCATCTTCGACCTGAAGCGGAGCGGGATCGGCATTCTGGTGACGGATCACAACGTGAGTGAGACTCTGGCGGTGACCGACCGGGCGTACATCATCAACGAAGGGCGCATTTTTCGCGCCGGGAGTCCGGAAGCGTTGGCGCGCGATCCGGAAGTGCGGCGCGTGTACTTGGGCGAATCCTTCACACTTCGCGTGTGATACTGGGAAACGGAAGCAGTAAGTCACCCGTAACCTAAATCATGAGATCACTCTGCCTTTTGTTCCTGTCGGCCGCGGCCGCTTTTTCCCAACCCATTTCCTTCGGTATCAAGGGTGGTTTGCCTATGTCGGACTTTGTGAATGCGGCAAGCTCCGGAAACTTTAAGGCGAGTGCGGTTACGAACCGTTACATCATCGGGCCGACGGTGGAACTACGCCTGCCCTTCGGCTTCGGTGTGGAAGCAGACGTTTTGTATCGCCACTTCAATTACCGGACCGGCGGCGTGGCCGGAACGGGCTCGAGCCTTGCGACCGACACCACCAGCGGCGCGTGGGAATTCCCACTGCTGGCGAAGTATCGCTTCAAGGGAACAGTGGTTCGTCCTTTCATCGATGCCGGGGTTTCGTGGGACCGGATTTCGGGCCTGACGCAATCCGTGAAAAGTATTGTGAACAACGTTGCCACGGTCTCCACCACCTCCAATCCGTTTGAACTGAAGGACGGAGTAACGCGCGGTTTCGTAATGGGCGCGGGGCTAGATCTGAAGGTGATCGTGATCCACGTGACGCCAGAAGTGCGCTTTACGAGATGGGGCGCGAAGCACTTCATCGACACCACGGGCGGACTGATCAACAGCAATCAGAATCAGGCGGAGTTCCTGGTGGGCTTCACGTTCTGAGCTTCTGAAACTCCGCCGTATATGAGGCCGGCTGCGTACGGTTAGTGGCGCCAGGGCAGCAGGCTCCGCCTTCCGCCGGGTAGCAGAAAGTCGGAGGCGGGGTGCGAGAAATGCTCTGGCGCTGTGGGTGCCGTTTTCGAGGTTGACGCCGGTGGGCGTTGGGCCTCGATCTTCACGCTGGCGAAGGCCCAGCAGACGATGCCGCCGAGCAACCAGTGCGCTGCTCCGAGGGCGAGCAGAAGTTTATCCTGGGCTGTTGTGAATTCATGGCCCATGATTTCGCTGAGTGCGATCACACCACAAATCACACCGAACCCAAACCACCACAGGACCCAGCGGCGAATACGAAGGTGCATGGAATCGTTATCCCTCCCTACTTCAATTGTCCCGCCGCAAAGCCACTTCGTAATTCCCCAATTGGGGCTACAAACGCATAGTATTATTCGGTATATCGCTTCGTGACATTCGGCACGGATCCATAGCAAGTGCACTGCGAATACGGCATCTGCTGGATTCTATTTTGAATTCCAACCTTGTATAAGGAGTACGGGCTTGCCTTTGGTCAGCGGTGCGTGCGTGGCCGTGATCTGACGGGTTTCGCCGGGTAGCAGCGCGAAGTAATTGTCTTCCCAAAGCACCGGCAGAATTTCCTCGCCGTCGTGCTCCAGCTTCAGGCGCACCGCGAAGGAGAGAGACTTCGATGGGTTCGATACGGTAACCATCGTGCCTTGTGCCGTGGCGCGCGACGCATACTTCAACGTCACTGGCGGGAGCGATTCAAGCGCGGTGTAATCGGCGAACGCTTTGGTGGGCGTGACGTAGTAATTCGTCTTGTCCCATTGCAGCGTTTCCGGCGTGGTGGAAAACCAGTAGAAGTTGTCGCTGACCGAGCGGCCCGCGCCGTCTTCCAGTTTCAGCTTCAGGAACCACGTGCTGCTGAGGCCTTCCAACTCGGGCAGCGTGAAGACGCGGGTCGAACTGTCGGGACCGGCATCCATGCTGGCCGCGCGCGTGAACTTCACGGACATGTCCAGGTTGTATGCGGTGGCCGTCACCTTCAGGTTCGCGCGCGATTCGTAGAAGCTGTTGACCACCACGATGGACCGGTCGTCATACGAATACTGCACGTGCAGCGGTTCGCAGGCTTTCTTGGCGCCGAAGTAGGAGCCGCCGGGCCGCAGGTACCAGTCGTAGAGGTGCCAGATCATGCCGGGCCACGCGCTGTTGAGCATCCATTGAATGACCCCGGTGGACGTGTACTTGTTGCGGCCATACGCCTCGAACATGGCGCGGTGTCCTTCGTAGGCCATCACCTGCGCCTTTCGCGCGTACTCGTCGGCGGAGCCCGAGGGGCCGTAGCGCTTGTCGAGCGCTTCGGTGAAGACGTTGAGGTTCTTGAACGGTCCACCGCCCGCGTGATATTCCCACGTGGAATTGACCGGCCACAACTTGCCGGCGGGCAGCATGCGGCGCAGGCTCTCGAGGGGCGGCGGCGCAGGTCCGGGACTGGTTTCCGTGTTGAACCCGTGGGCGCCTCCATACTCCCGGTCGAGCAGCCAATACGAGGGCGCCACATATTCGTAGGGGCCCGACATCTTCATGCCCGTCTCGCCCGCGGGCGTCTTCTTCGCGGTGGCGGAAGATTGATACGGATTCGGCCATTCCACTTCTTTGATGACATCCAGGTAGAGCTGCTCGATCTTCGGCGGCGGTGGATTATCGCTGCCGTAGAGCCAGTCGAAGACGGCAGGATGGCGCGCAAGGCGGCGCAGTTGATCGCGCAGCGACGCAGCAGCGATGGCTTCGTCCTCAGCATCCCACTGCGCCCACTTCTCCCAATGGTCGCAGCAGCACCAGCCGGCGAGCACCAGGATGCCCATGCGGTCGCACAATTCCAGAAAGTGGTCGTCTTCCAGCTTGCCTTCAAAGCGCACCGCGTTGAGATTCATGTCGCGGACATAGCGCAATTCGGCCTCCTGACGTGCAGGTGAAGAGCGCAGCAGCATGTCAAAGGTGTAGCCCGCGCCGCGAATCAGGATGTTCTTCCCGTTGATGTGAAACAGGCGGTGTCCCTTGGCATCGATCTCACTGGTGACTTCCCGAATGCCGAATTCGGTATGGTTGGAATCGCTCACCTTGCCGCTGATCTCGAATGCGAGATCGAGCGGATAGAGATTCTGCGGGCCCACCTGCGCGGGCCACCACAAGCGCGGATTGGCGATGGTGAGCGGCGCGAAATGGACGACTTTGGTTTCTCCGGCAGCGAGTTTCACCCCCTGAGAAAACTCGCGCTTTTCGATGCTGCCGTGGAGCACTCCCTCTACCGCACGGTCGCTTGCGTTCGTCAGTTCCGCGCGTACGCTGAGTTGCGCTCCGTTGGTGAGATGCGTGGTCACCACGGGGTAGCGTATGGCGACGGGCCCCGTCGCAATGATAGAGACGTCGCGCCACAATCCGATGCATTTATCCGGCGGCATTGGATTCCAATCGACAAACGTGATCGCGAGGTCACCGGGCTCGGGCGGGAAGATTTCGATGGCCAGCGCATTGGCGGCGCCGGGACGGGCAATCTGGCTCACGTCGATTTGGAACAGACGCCACGCGCCTGCCAACTGCGTGGAGGTGGCGATCTGCTTGCCGTTCAGCCACATGTTGGCGCGGTAATTAATGCCATCGAAATTCAGCCACAGCGTTTTGCCCCGGTAGCCCGCCGGCAGCTTGAACTCGCTGCGGAACCACCATGGCCTGGCAAACGGACTGTCCTGCGGCATGGGCCGGTTAGAGAAGTTGACGCCGATGGGATAGTCGATGCCCGGCGCATCGCGGAGGTTGGTGCCGAAGTACGGGTCCGGGTAGACGCCGGCGGCCACCAGCGCGCTGAACACCGTCGTGGGAACGGTGGCACGGTGCCAGGGACGGGCGGGACGGAAGCCTGCGGTGGCGAGCACTGCGCCGGACTCGGTGACCTCGGCGGAAGATCGCAGCGTCCATCCCTGCCGCAAGAGTACAGGCGAGTCTGCCGCGAGGGAGGCAGGGACGAGGCCCAGGAGAATGCCGGCAAGCAGGCAGCGACGCATGGCAATCGGCTCCACGAAAAAAATCAAACTTCAGTGTAGTGGAATGCACGCTCCACGGGTCTTTGAGTGGAAGCGTCCAAGCTCGAACTCTACATGAACTTCAGACGCTCTTTTCCACAATTCATTCTGCCGGCAACTGCGGCGTTTGCATTTTTATGGGCCCTGGCGCGGGCCTGCGTTCAGTCGATCACGATCGATGAAGCGGATACGTACCTGGTATGGGTAGCGCGCCACGACCCCTCGCAATGGGAGGCGGCGTCGAACAATCACGTGCTCAATTCGCTGTTGATGCGATTGTTCACGTCGGTATTTGGCGTCAGTCACCTGACGGTGCGCGCGCCCGCATTATTGGGCGCGGCGCTTTATATCGCGGCGTCTTTCTGGCTATGCCGGAAATTGACCCCGGAGCTGCGCGTGCAGTGGCCGGTGTTCGTGTGCCTGGTCTACAACCCGTTCGTGTTCGACCATCTGGTGGCCGCGCGCGGCTATGCCCTGGCCTTGGGATTTCTGATGGCGATGCTGTGCGTGGCGGCGTACAGCGGGCTGGACGCGGTGGCGTGCGCCGTGTGCTCGGTGTGCGCGGCACTCTCGTTCGCCGCCAACTTTTCGTTCGCCTTTGCAGACCTGTTCGCGCTGCTGGCGATACTGACCTGGGCCTGCGCCCGCACGCAGGCGATCCAGACGCGTGCCCGCCTGGTGGGCGCGTGCGTACTGCCGGGACTGCTCGTGTCGGTGTTTTTGAGCGTCCCGGTAGTGCTTCATTGGCCCAAAGGACAGCTTGGCTATGGCGCGCATTCTCTTGGCGAGATGTTCCGCACCGTGGCCCAGGCCTCTCTCTACCGTTTGAATCCGCAGATTGTGAATCCGATGGTGTACGTCGTGCTCGACGCGATCAAGCCACGCCTGCTGCCGGCGTTGTTGCTGCTCGCCGCCTTCTATTGGCTCCGGTTCCGCCAACCGGCCGCGGGCGCGCTGCTGGCTATCCTGGCGGCGGCCGTTGGGTCGCACTGGCTCCTGTTGCGCTGGTTGCGTGTGCCGCTGCCGATGGATCGCACCGCGATCTGGATTGTTCCTCTGTGTGTGCTGGCGATGGGGGTAGCAGCGGTGCAGAGGCGTGCTCTCGCGTGGATGCTGTACGTAATCAGCTTTTACTTCCTGCTCTGCCTGCGCCTGAACTATTTCAAGGAGTGGAACTGGGATGCGGACGTGAATCGCATTTATCCCGTGCTGGCCTGGTACAACCATACGTATGGCGTACGCGAGGTGGCCAGCAACTGGCTCTACGTCTCCTCATTGAACTTCTATCGCGTGCAATCGGGCCGGGAATCTTTCGGCGAGATCGACGGCCCGCTGGATTTGCCGCGCGACCGTCAGTTGTATGTGCTCTACTGGCCGCGCGACGAAGCGTTCGTCACGGAGCAGCATCTGCGTGTGGTCTACCGCGCACCGAATACCGAGGCCGTGGTCGCCGTGCGCCCGGAAGCGGAAGCCGCGTGGCAGAGCGCCGTGAGCGCCGTTCGATAGGCGCCTCTTTTCCGCGAGATAATCGATTGGCAGGAGGGGCCCATGGTTCCCAGACTCGTGCTGTTCGGTTGTGCGCTGGCCGCTCTACTGCCGGGAGCCGGTAGCTTCGAGGAGATTCAATCGCGGATTAGCAGTTTCACCCTGAAGAACGGCATGACGTTTATCGTCATGCAGCGCCATCAGGCTCCGGTAGCCACTTTCCTGACTCAGGCCGACGTGGGCAGCGTGCAGGAAGTGAAGGGCATTACGGGCCTGGCGCACATCTTCGAGCACATGGCCTTCAAGGGCGCGCCCGGTCTGGGCGGGCGGAACTACGAAGAAGAGCGGCATGCGCTCGACCGGGTGGATCAGGCCTTCATAGCGTGGCGCGAGGAGCGTTGGAAGGGCGCGAAGGCGGACCCCGCCAAGCTCAAGGAACTCGAAACCGCGTTCCAGGCGGCCCAGGAGGGAGCGGGCAAATTCGTTGTCAAGAACGAATATGGCGACGCCATCGAGCGCGCGGGAGGGCGCGACCTCAATGCCGGTACGGCGCAGGACTGGACGCGCTACGTCTTCAGCGTTCCTTCGAATTCGGCGGAGCTTTGGTTCTTCCTGGAATCGGAGCGTTTTCTGCACCCGGTGATGCGCGAGTTCTACAAGGAAAAAGAAGTTGTCATGGAAGAACGCCGCATGCGCTCGGAAAGCGATCCGATCGGCAAGCTGGTGGAAGAGATGCTGCACTCGGCGTTTCGAGCTCATCCCTATGCCGAGCCCGTGGTGGGGCACATGAGCGATCTGGAGGAAATCACGCGCTCCGATGCCGAGAGCTTTTTCAAAAAGTATTACCAGCCCAACAATCTCGTCAGCGTGATCGTGGGCGATGTGGACCCCAAGCAGATCCGCGCCCTGGCCGAGACCTATTTCGAGCGCATTCCGAGCGGGCCCAGGCCGGAGCCCCTGCGTACGGTGGAGCCCCGCCAGGAAGGCGAGTATCGCGTGACGCTGCGGCTGCAATCGGAGCCCGTAGTGCTGCTGGGATATCACAAGCCAGACGGCAATCATCCGGACGATGTGGTGTACAGGGCGTTGGGCGCGGTGCTCAGCGAAGGACGCTCGTCACGGTTATACACAAGCCTGGTGCGCGACAAGAAGATTGCGGTGCAGGCGGCGGGCTTCTCCGACCTTCCCGGGCGGAAATACCCCAACCTGTTCGCATTCTTTGCCGTGGCGGCGCCAGGGCACGGGAACGGCGAGATTGAAAAAGCCATCGACGAAGAGATCGCGCGCCTCGAGAAAGAGCCGGTCAGCGAACAGGAACTGGAGGGCGTGAAGCGGCGGGCCCGTGCGCAGTTGACGGCCAGTTTCGCTGACAATCTGCAACTGGCGAACGAACTGGCGTCGTGGCAAGTCACTACCGGCGACTGGCGGACCCTGTTTCGCCAGGTGGACAAACTCGATGCTGTGACGCCCGCGGACATCCAGCGCGTCGCCAAGGAAACATTCCGCGCCGGCAATCGGACCATCGCTACCATCGAGCCGTCGGAGAAGAAGTAATGAAGTGCTTTCCTGCAAATTTCGTGGTGCTGTCGCTGGCTTCCGCTCTCTGCGCCCAGACCGGCAAGCCGGTAGCGAGCTACAAGGACATCCGCTTTCCGCCGCAAAATCCGCTGCACGTGCCGGAGCCGGTCCGTTTCCAACTCGCCAACGGCATGAACGTGATGCTGGTGGAAGATCACGAGTTGCCGACCGTCAACATGGAAGCGATGATCCGCGCCGGCGGGCGCTGGGTACCGGCCGGAAAAGTAGGTCTGGCCGGCATTGCCGCGACGGTGATGCGTACCGGCGGCAGCGCCTCGCGTAACGGAGATCGACTGGACCGCGAACTGGATCGCCTGGGCGCGTCGGTCGAAATCTATGGCGGCGAGGACGTCACCACCGCGAACGTATTCTGCCTCAAGGAAGATATCGACAAGACACTGCCGGCTCTCGTCGATCTGTTGCAGCATCCCGCCTTCCCCGCGGAAAAAATCGAGCTCGCAAAGATTGAGCAGCGCTCAGGAATTGAACGGCGCAATGATGACCCGCAGTCGATTGCGTTCCGCGAATTCGGCCGCGTGATCTACGGTAAGGACTCGGTCTACGGACGCCTGGCGGAGAAAGCGACGATCAACGCGATCACGCGCGACGATTTGATAGCGTTTCACAAACAGTATTTTCGTCCGGAGGCTGTGATTCTAGGCGTGTGGGGCGATTTCAGTGCCCCTGCCATGCGCACCAAGATCGAGCAGGCATTTGCAGGATGGTCCGGCAGCGGCACCTGGCAGCGCCCGGCGGTTCCGGCCGTGGACACCGCGGCAAAAGCCCGCTCGGGCGTGTATCTGGTCAACCGGGATGACGTGAACCAAAGCACGGTCATCGTGGGCAGACTGGCTACCCGCCTCGACCATCCCGACCACTTCGCTCTCACGGTGATGAACGGCATTTTGGGCGAGGGGTTCGCCTCGCGCCTGTTTTCCCAGGTGCGCAGTGAGCAGGCGCTGGCCTACGCCGTGGGGTCGATGTGGGCGGACGAACTCGAATTCCCAGGTACCTTCGAGGCGATGGGCGGCACCAAGAGCTCGACCACGGTGAAACTGGCGGGCGCGATTCGCCGCGAGCTCGACCGCTTGGCGCAGGGTCCGGTAACCGATGATGAGATGGTTCGCGCGAAAGACTCGATCCTCAAAGGAATGGCGTTTGAGTTCGACAACACGGGCAAGATCGTCACGCGCCTGATGGCCTACGAGTATCACGGCTATCCCCGCGATTTCCTGCAGCGCTATGAAGAGGGTGTTCGCAAAGTGACGAAGGAGGATGTGGAACGCGCGGCCAGGAACTATCTAAAGAGTGACCAGATGGCCATTCTGGTGCTCGGCAAGGAGAGCGATTTCGAAGCGCCCCTCACCGGGCTGGGGAAAGTGACGCGTCTGGATATTACAATTCCCAAGTGATGGCGTCCCCGCGGCGACACGAAATCGAGCGCACCGAACAACAGAGTGCGTCATTGAAACGCGAACTGCGCTTGCCGGACCTGGTGCTGTTGCAGGTGCTGCTGATTGTGGGCTGCCGTGGATTGGCAGGTGGTGCCGATTCTGGACGTGGCGCAGCCCGGTGGTTCGCCGCGAAAGTGGGCGGCGGGGTCCTGCTGATCAACGGGGTGGGAATCGGGGTCTACCGCTGGGGATTGCATCCGAAAGGCAACTCTGACGTCTAACAAGTGACTGTTATAATAGAAAGCTGAGAGGGCCTGTGTCTCTACGCACGTATTTTCGTCTTTTTACCCACACTCAACTCATGCCGATCCTGGAAAGCGGCGAGGAAACCACCCTCGTCGGCGGTCAGGCGGTCATGGAGGGTGTGATGATGCGGGCTCCCCACAGCTATTGCGTAGCAGTGCGCAAGGCCAATGGCGAGATTGTGACGGAGCAGATGCCGCTGCCGCGCATGTCCGAGAAGCACAAGATCTTCAAGTACCCCGTCTTCCGCGGCGTCGGCACCCTGTTCCAAGCCATGTCGCTCGGCATGAAGGCGCTCAAATTCTCCGCCGACGTCTCCCTGGAAGACGCCCAGAAAGAAGAGAAGGCGAAGGGTAAAGAGTCCAAGGAAATCCCAGGTTGGGTGCTTGCGGGGAACCTGATTGTCTCGCTCGGCATGTTCATCTTCATGTACAAGTTCATCCCCTTGTACCTGGCGACCTGGCTGAAAGGCATCTATCCGGCGCTGGGCGGGCGCATTCCGTTCAATCTCACCGACGGGGTCATCCGCATGGCCGTTTTCGTGCTGTTCATGTTCGGCCTGTCGCTCATGAAGGACATCCACAGGGTATTCGAGTTCCACGGCGCGGAGCACAAGGTGGTTTTCAATTTCGAATCCGGCAAGCCGGTGACGGTGGAAAACGCGCAGCAGTTTACTACCTTCCATCCGCGTTGCGGCACCAGTTTCCTGTTTGTCGTGATTATCGTGTCGATCGCGTTCTATACTTTCATTCCCTTCGATGGATTCCTGGCCAAGTTCCTGTGCCGCATTGCGCTGCTGCCGGTGATCACGGGCGTGAGCTACGAACTGATTCGCTTCGCCGCGAAACGGCGCGGCTCCGTTCTCTCCACCATGACTGCGCCGGGCTTGTGGCTGCAGCGCATCACGACAAAGCCGCCGGCGGATGACCAGACGGCGGTTGCCATCCGGGCTCTGGAAGGCGCAATGGCGCTGGAAGAGCAGCAGGGCGGCCAGATGGTCATCGCATAAAGACTCCCCATGTATCTTGCTTCGAAGCTCGATCAGCTCGAAAAACGCTTTGACGAGCTCACCCAACAGATGGCCGACCCGGCCATCATCAGCGATTCGGATCAGTACCGCAAGGTGACCAAAGCGCAGAGCGAACTTTCCGATATCGTGGCGAAGTACCGCGAATGGAAGAAGGTGGAAGATAGCCTTTCGCAGGCGCGCGCCATGGCTCACGACGCGGACCCAGACATGCGGTCCATGGCCGAGTTGGAGATTCTCGAAATGGAGCCGCTGAAGGTGCAGATCGAGGACGAATTGAAGGTCCTGTTGCTGCCGCGCGACCCCAACGACGAGAAGAACGTGGTGCTCGAAATCCGCGCCGGCACGGGCGGCGACGAGGCGACGTTGTTTGCCGCCGAAATCTTCCGCATGTACACGCGCTATGCGGAAACGCAGGGCTGGAAGCTGGAAGTCACTTCGGCCAGCGATTCGGCGGTGGGCGGTCTGAAGGAAGTCATCGCCCTGATATCGGGCAACAAAGTGTACTCCAGACTGAAATACGAAAGCGGCGTGCACCGTGTGCAGCGCGTGCCTGTCACGGAACAGCAGGGCAGGGTACACACGTCGGCGATTACGGTGGCGGTGCTGCCGGAGGCGGACGAAGTCGAAGTGAAGATCGAGGCGAAGGACATCCGCATCGATACGTTCTGTTCGTCGGGACCTGGCGGCCAGAGCGTCAACACAACGTACTCCGCGGTGCGCATCACGCACCTGCCGACCGGCCTGGTGGTGTCGTGCCAGGACGAGAAATCGCAGATCAAGAATCGCGCCAAGGCGGAGCGCGTGCTGCGCTCGCGCCTGTATGAACTGGAGCTTGAAAAACAGCAGGCGGCAGTGGGCGCGGAGCGCAGGATCATGGTGGGCACGGGGGATCGCAGCGAGAAGATCCGCACCTACAACTTCCCGCAGAATCGAGTGAGCGATCATCGCATCGGGTTGACGCTGCACCAGTTGGAATTCGTGATGGAAGGCAAGCTCGATCTCATTTTCGACCCCCTGATTACCTTCTATCAGGGCGAAAAGATGAAGCAGCAGGCGGAGCAGGGAATCCCCGCATAGCTGAACGCCATGACGGTGCGCACCGCATTACAGCAGGGCGCCGAGTTGCTGGAAAAGGGCGGAATCTCCGTTCCACGTTTGACGGCCGAGGTGCTGCTTGGCCATGCCATGCGCGTCGAACGCGTCTATTTCTACGCCCATCCCGAGCAGGAATTGCGCGAGGTGGAATGGCTGCATTACGGGCGCTACCTGCACGAGCGTCTGGGCGGCAAACCTACGCAATACATCACCGGACATCAGGAATTCTACGGCCGCGATTTCCGCGTGACGAAAGATGTGCTGATACCGCGTCCGGAGACGGAGCACGTCGTGGAGGTGGCGCTCGAACTGGCGCGCGGCGCGCGGCGGGCGCTGGATGTCGGCACCGGCAGCGGCGCGCTGGCCGTCACGCTGCAATTGGAGACCGGCGCGGAGATTTGGGCGACGGACATTTCGGCGGCAGCCGCGCAAGTGGCCGCGCGCAACGCGGCGTCCCTTGGCGCCCCTGTGAATTTTGTGGTCTGCGACTTGATGGAGGCCATCGCCGCGGGCTCGATGGATCTGATCGTGTCGAACCCGCCCTACGTGCCGTCCACCGATCTGCACGGGTTGCAGCGCGAGGTGCGCGATTTTGAGCCGCACGTGGCGCTGTTTAGCGGTCCTACGGGCTTCGAACTGTACGACCGGATTGTGGCGGATGCGCGGCGCGTGCTACGTCCCGGCGGGTGGCTCGTGATGGAACTGGGGTTTACCAGTTTAGGTCACGTGCAGGGTCTGCTGTCCGCGTGGAATGACGTGCGGGTGGTGCCCGATCTGGCGGGCATTCCGCGCGTCATCGCGGCCGTGGCCTGACCTGCCGCCCGCGGAACAAGCGCTCACCAAGCATGCGATTGCGATCTTAGCAGAACGATTTGCCGTGCGACCGCGTGGCGCCGGGCCGCATCGAACAAGGGCGCGCCGCGGCCGCGGGAGGCTAGACTGGTCGGATGGGCGAAACTGCCGAGTTCGTCGTACATCACGGGTATGCGCTGCTGTTTGTGTGGGTGCTGGCCGAGCAGGGGGCGCTGCCGCTGCCCTCGATTCCGCTGCTGCTGGCCTGTGGCGCCCTGGCGCGGAGCGGGCAACTCAACCCGGTGCTGGTGATCGTCAGCGGCATGGCTGGCTGCCTGCTCGCGGATAATCTGTGGTTCCAACTGGGCCGCCTGCGCGGCGCGCGCATTCTGAGTTTCCTCTGCCGGATTTCGCTGGAGCCCGATTCCTGTGTCCGCCAGACCGAGAATGCCTTTCAGAAATACGGCGTGCGCTCCCTGCTGATTTCAAAATTCGTGCCTGGCCTGAACGCTCTCGCCGCGCCCATGGCGGGCAGTTCCGGCACCAGCCTGGCGCGCTTCCTGTGGTTTGACGCGCTGGGCGCCCTGCTCTGGCTGCTGGCGTACTGCGGCTTGGGCTACGCGTTCAGCGGCGAGATCGAGCGCGTCGGCAGGTACGCGATGCGCATGGGCTCGGGCCTGGTAGTGTTGCTGGCCACGCTGCTAGGCGCCTGGATCCTGTGGAAATACCTGCAGCGCAGGCGCTTCCTGCATAAGCTCGCGGTGGCGCGAATCACGCCCGCCGAACTGCGCCGCCAGCTCGATGACGGCGAGGCGCCCACCATTATCGACTTGCGCAGCGCGCACCAGCCCGGCGTCGCGTCGCTGCCCGGCGCCTTGCGCATCGCCATCGAAGACCTGGCGCAACGGCATGCCGACATCCCGCGCGATCGCGACGTGATTCTCTTCTGTAGTTGACCCAACGAAGCTTCCAGCGCCCGTGCGGCGCTGCTCCTCAAATCACACGGCATCACACGAGTGCGTCCGCTGAAGGGCGGCAGCGAAGCCTGGCAGAAATTGTACGGCTGACGCCTACCGCGTCAGGCCCGCCGCCAGCGCCTTCGGTACTTCGATGACGCTGATCGGGCGCAGGGCCGCCGGCACCGCGACTTCCGTGAAGCTCCAGAAATCTTTGGTGCGTGCCAGCGCGCCGGAATGGTAGATCCACCACTCATCGCCCGAGCGGATCGCGGCTGGCGCCGCCGTACCCTTCGCCGTGAACGCGTCCGTCGACAGACCCCACGGACCCAGCGGGCCAGGGGAAAAGGCGATGCGCAGGTTCTTCATGGGAGCGGTGCTGTCGCTGTGCAGCAGCGCGTAGCGGTCGCCGTCTTTCACAATCTGCGCCTCCCGCACCGCGTAGTTGTTGTCGAAGAGAATCTGCGGGTCGGAGAACGCTTGAAAATCGCGCGTCGTGGCATACCAGATGCGCGGGTTATCCTCCACCTCTTCCTGAAATGCCTGGATGGCGTTCTTGGCGATGGTGCTGGACCAGGTGACGAAGAACCGGTCTCCATCCAGGTAGGCATTCGGCGAATGCAGGTCGAGGGCGTCACGTCCCATCATGACATCGGTGAACTGCGGTGCGGACCACGTCTGCAGATCGCCGGAACTCGACACCGCGAGCCGCTTGCCGTCCGCCCAGAGCGCGTAGATCACGTCGCCCTGCGCGCGAACGATGCGTGCGGAGGCAGCCGGCAGCGCGACGCGCGTGGCCGTCCAATTGCCGCCGGTATTCACCGCCAGATGGCCGTCGGGCAGGGCAGCGAGCCAGGCCGCCCCCGCTGGGATCACCGGCCGGGCAGCCGATCCCTTCGTGCTCTTGACGGTGTTCTGTAGCGAGCTCGTTTTGGGATTCCAGCCATCCAAACCCGCCAGAACTTTCTCCATGGAATACTCTGCCGCCTCCGCCTCCGTGAGCGCGTGCGCCCACTTCACGCGGGCCGTGACGGCGCCGCCCGGACCGCTGCTGCGGTATTCGCCATAGCGAACAGTCTTCTCACGCTCCGCGTCGTTCCAGTTATTCCAGCCTTCAGGGCGGACCACGTCGGACATCTCGCTGTTCAGAAACACCGTCGCCGACCAGGAGCGCCATGGCCTCCCGACGAACGTCTTCACGCCCGGTTCGCCGGTGATGGTCGCGTGATCGAAGATGTAGCCGTAGCGCTGATCTTTGGTGGTATTCGCGGCGGTGATGTAGCCGTTGGCGGTGACGTGAATCTGGCAGCGGTCGAAGAACGCGACAGAGCCCCCGAAGATGAAATCGGTCGCGCCCGCGATGTAGCAGCGCTCGAAATACTGGCGGCCGGCCTGCGCCAGCAGCGTGTCCTGATAGCCCAGAAAGCGGCAGTTTCGGAGGATCCCGCGATCGCCCATGATGGTGAGCGCCACGGCCTGTCCCTGGTTGCCCGCCGAGTTTTCGAAGGTCACGCCCTCCGCCGTGAAGTCGTTTGCCTGAATAAAGACGGTAGGCGTGGCGAAGGTATTGATGGGCCCTTTCGGACCGGGCAAGCCGGCGTGCGAGTTGTTGGTGATGATCGTGGCCAGCGGATCGTCGCCTCGAAACGTGAGAAACGGCTTGGAGTACGGCACGACCACACGTTCCCTGTAGACGCCGGGCAGGATGTGGATTACAGTGTGAGGCGCGGCAGCGTCAACGGCCGCCTGCACGGTGGAATACTGCGCCTTCGCCCCAACCGTCAATTCCCGGTCGGCCGCGGAAAGGCAGCAGGCAAATACGACAAACCCCAAAGCTTTCATCTTGCCGCTATTATGCCGCTTCAACAGATGCGAGGCAATTGGTCGCCGGGCAGCAGATCCACGATTCGCGTCGTGCCGAAAGCAGTCTTCATCGTGACCATTCCGGGATGACGGTCCGTAACGCTGCCGATGCACGCGGCATCTGCGCCCAGCGGGTGGCGCCGCATGGCAGCCAGCACAGCATCCGCGTCCTCCGGCGGCACAATCGCGATCAGTTTGCCCTCGTTGGCCACGTAGAGCGGATCGAAACCGAGCAGTTCACACGCGCCGCGTACGGCCTCGCGCACCGCAATCGCCGGCTCGTCGAGTTCGATCCCCACCCTGGCCGCTTCAGCGATTTCGTTGGCCGCGCTCGATAGCCCGCCCCGCGTGGGATCGCGCATGCAGCGAATCCGGGTGGACGCCGCAAGCATCTCGCGCACCAGGGTGTGCAGCGCCGCCGAATCGCTCTCCAACTCGCAGTCGAAGCCGATGTCCTGCCGCTCGGAAAGGATCGCAATCCCGTGATCGCCCAGAGTCCCGCTGAGCAGAACGCGATCGCCGGGGCAGGCATTGGCGGCAGAGAGCTGGGTGTCCGGGTGGACGCGCCCGATCCCGGTGGTATTGATGAACACCCCGTCCCCCTTGCCCTTCTCCACTACTTTGGTGTCGCCCGTGACAATCTCCACGCCGGCGCTCTCCGCCGCCTTCCCCATGGATTGGGCAATGCGCGCCAGCATTTCCATCGGGAAACCTTCTTCAATTACGAACGCGGCGCTCAGAAAAAGCGGCTCCGCCCCGCCCATGGCGAGATCGTTGACGGTTCCGTGCACTGCCAGCGAACCGATATCGCCGCCGCGAAAGAACAGCGGCTTGACCACGAAACTGTCGGTGGTGAACGCCAGGCGTTCTCCGCCCACCTGCAGGATCGCCTGGTCGTCCAAACGGTGGAGGATGCCGCTGCGAAATACGGGCAAAAACACTTCGCGCAGCAATTGGGCGCTCAGTTTGCCGCCGGACCCGTGGCCGAGCAGGATACGGTCTTTCACAGCCAGGGGCGTGGGGCAGGTAATCATACGGCCCGCCGGTAAAGATAATAGGCCGCGCAGGCGCCCTCGCTCGACACCATGGGCGCTCCCAGAGGCGTGCGCGGTGTGCATTGCGTGCCGAATTCCGGACAATCCACCGGGCGCGCCAACCCCTGTAGCACCCGCGCTGCAATACACGCGGCCGGCTCCTCGACGTGGGTGGCCGCCACTTCAAAACGGCTCGCCGCATCGAAGGCCGCGTAGCCGGCCCGCAGGCGGTAGCCGGATTGCGCAATCGGTCCGATGCCGCGCCACTGCCGGTCGCAGGGCTCGAACACCTCGAGCATGCGCACTTGGGCAGCCGCGTTGCCCTCGCGCGTCACCGACCGGACGTACTGATTCTCCACCTCGCACCGCCCCTGCTCCAATTGGCGGGCCAGCATCAGGATGGCCTCCAGCAGGTCCAGCGGCTCGAAGCCGCCCACCACGAACGGCACGCGGAATTCGCGGGCCAGCGCTTCGTAATCCCGGTAGCCCGCCACGGCGCACACGTGCCCGGGCGCGATGAATCCCTGCACGCGGTTGGATGGCTGGCTGAGCAGCATGCGCATTGCCGGAGGCACCAGGACATGCGACACCAGAACGGAGAAGTTCGTCAGCCCCTCGCGCGCCGCCTGCCATACGGCCGTGGCGTTCGCCGGGGCAGTGGTCTCAAAGCCCACCGCGAAAAACACCACCTGCTGTTGGGGATTGGCGCGCGCCAGGGCCACCGCGTCCATCGGAGAATAGACTGTGCGCACATCGCCGCCTCCCGCTCGCACGCGGAAGAGATCGCTGGCGGAACCGGGGACGCGTAGCATATCGCCATAGGAGGCCAAAATGACGCCCTGCATGCCGGCAATCGCGATCGCCTGATCGATGGTTTCGAGCGGAGTGACGCAGACCGGGCACCCGGGGCCGTGCACCAGTTCCAACTGCGCGGGCAGCAGTTCGTCGATGCCGTACCGCATCAACGTGTGGGTCTGGCCGCCGCAGATTTCCATCAGAACCCATGGACGTGTGACGGTCGCCGCAATCCCGGCCACCAGGGCGCGAGCCAGGTGCGGGTCCCGGTACTCATCGATGAATTTCACGCCGTCTCCACGCGGATGGTAACAGGATTACAGCGAAGCCTGCCTTGATGGGTGGTTGAGGGACGCTCCGGCTCTTTCCGGTGCTATCAATTTTATGAGGGTACCCTATAAACATAATCTATGGGATACCGGACTAAAATCGTTGCGGCAACCGGCGGCACTCATTGACAATGAAAGGTCAACCACCATGCCCAATGAACTCCAGAACTTTTTGAAGCTCTCTTATGGAGAGCTGGAAGATTTGAACCTCGCCGCCAAGTCGCAGCGCAGGGATCGCGTGCCCGCGCACCAGATCCAGGAAGAGCGCCTCAGGTACCTGACGGACGAAAAGCGCATCAAGGCCGTCACCGTCATGTTCAGCGACCTGGAAGGCCGCCTGCACATGCTCGATTACGACAAGAAGTTTCTTGTCAAGAGCTGGGACAACCTGACGTTTGACGGGTCTTCCATCCGCGGATTTACCGCGCAGCGGGAAAGCGACCTCCGCCTGCACATGGATTGGAGCTCATTTTACTGGGGGCCGAGCGACGTCTTCGGCGCCGGCAAAGTGCTGATATTCGGCGAAGTGATCGATAAGGATGGCTCGCCGTACTCGGCCGACATCCGCGGCGTATTGAAGAACTATGCCCAGAGCCTCTACGACAGCAAGGGGCTGACGCTCAACGCGGCCAACGAAATCGAAGGCTTCCTGTTCGCCGGCAAGGACGCCGAGCGGCATTATCACGACACCGGCAAGTTCGAATACGTGAACACCGGCGGTTACTATCACTCGCTGCCGGGCGACCCCTTGCGCGATTTTATCGATCGCGTGGCCGAAGTGCAGCGCTCCATGGGCTTCGAGAACGAAAAGGATCACCCCGAAGTTGCGCCGTCGCAGTTCGAAATCAACTATAGCTACGCCGAAGTCGTGGCGGCGGCCGACCAGATTCAGCTCTACAAATTGATCTGCCGCCAGGTAGCCACCAACATGGGCCTGACGGCGAGCTTCCTGCCGAAGCCGGTGGTGGGCGTCAACGGCAGCGGCATGCACACCAACGTGTCGGTCACCAGGAATGGCAAGAATCAGTTTTGGGACCCGAAGGGCGAAGAGAAGCTGAGCAAGTTCGGTTGGCAGTTCGTGGACCGCATTCTGACCCACGGCAATGACATCTGCCTGCTGCTGAATCCCAGCGTCAACAGCTTCCGCCGTTTGGATCCGCACTTTGAAGCGCCGAACCAGATCAAGGCGTCAGCGGTGGATCGCGGTTCCATGATCCGCATTCCGATCGGCAACGAGCGCAGCTCGCGCGTGGAAGTCCGCTCGGTGGCTCCGGACGCGAATCCGTACCTGGTGCTGCTCAGCGTGTTCAAGACGGGGCTGGAAGGCGACACGGCGAAGATCAAGAATCTGCGCGGAGCCGAACGCTACCTGCCGGATAACATCTACGACGCGCTGTCCAACTTCAAAGCGGCGGAGTGGACGACAACGCTGCTCGGCGAAGATGTGAAGGCGCGCTATGCGGACCTGAAGCAGGCTTCGGCGGATCGCTGCCCGCGCCTGTTGGGTACCTTCGTGAAGGCGCCCGAAGTGCAGTATCACCACGAGGTCTACAATCAGTATCTCTGGAATCAGTTCTAACGGCGACCGGGGCGCAAGCCCCGGACTGACTTACACCACTTATAAGTGGAAGACAGCAGGGAAAAGGGGCGATCGTAATAGATCGCCCCTTTTTCTTGGTACAGAATCTTACTGGCGGAATAGCTGCATGGAAGTCGCGGCGAGCAACAGCCCGAGCGCGATCATCAGAACATCTTCCCGGGCTACTCCGTCGATCATCGTACCCACGGCAAGCAAAATCACCGTCACGGCCACCATCCGGGTCGCGAGGAGCTTTCGATTAGCCTGCATGGGGATCACCTTCCCGAATTAGATTGCGGACTCTCCCATATCGCCGTTGCGAATGCGGACCGCCTGGCTGACATCGAAGACGAAGACCTTGCCGTCGCCGATCTTTCCGGTGCGCGCCGCGGCCGACAGCGTGTTCAGAACCTCCTCCCACCGTGCCTCCGGCACCACTACTTCGACTTTCACTTTAGGCAGCAAGTCGACGTTGTACTCCTGTCCGCGGTACGTTTCCGAGTGGCCTTTCTGCCGGCCGTGTCCGCGGACTTCGGAGATAGTCATTCCGTCCACGCCGATCGCAAGTAGCGCTTCTTTCACGTCTTCCAGCTTGAAGGGCTGCACAATCGCTTCCAGTTTTTTCACTCGATACTCCTTCGCTTGATGGCCGGCGCGCGATGCCGCAAAAGACTCCACAACGCACCAGTCTGAACAGCTATCATGCACTAACTCCGGCGCGCCGATGCCTGTAATCTTTCTATTACATGGATCAAAACTTTCGATTGGCATTCTTGACACGCGTCCCGTACTCTGGTTCCCATGACGCCAGCGAGAATTTCTTCTTTTGCCCTATGTGTGGCCCTGACCGCCGTGTCGGGCTGGTCGCAGACCAGCGCAACGCCAGCGCCAGCGCCGCCAGCATCGTCACAGGCCCCCGCCGCGCCTGCGGATCCACCGTTTGTCATGGGACCGGTCACGTTCAGCGGTCAGCTTGATCTTTACTACAGCCTGAACTTCAATCACCCGGCATCGGGCTTCAACGGACTGCGCAATTTCGATCTGAAAGCCAATCAGTTCTCCCTGAATATGGTGAAGCTGACTGCACAGCACGACCCGGATCCGTTCGGATTCCGCATCGACCTGGGCTTCGGACGTGCGTTCGATACCATTCACGCCGCCGAACAGGCCCCCAGTATTTTCCGCTATCTGGAACAAGCCTACGTCAGCGCCAAGCCGAAATCCCTCGGCGGTCTGCAACTCGACTTCGGCAAGTTCGTCACTCCGGCCGGCGCCGAAGTAATCGAGACCAAGGACAACTGGAACTATTCGCGCTCCCTGCTGTTTGCGTGGGCCATCCCGTACTACCACTTCGGCGCGCGCGCCACCATGCCCATCGGCAAACACTTTACCGGCGGCGCTTACCTCGTCAACGGCTGGAACAACGTCGAAGACAACAATACGGGTAAGACCGTAATCTTCACGGGCGCGTTCAGCGCCTCCAAGGCCACCTGGTCGAATAACTACATCATCGGACCCGAGAAGGCGGGTACCAATACCGGCAAACGTCAGTTATACGACACCACGCTCCTGCTGACCCCGCACCCCAAAGTCAGCGCGTACCTCAATTTCGATTACGGCACCGACAAGAACATCGGCACAGGCAGCACGCACTGGGTGGGCGTCGCCGGAGCGGCACGCTTCCAGGCCACCTCGATCTTCGCCTTGGCCCCGCGCCTGGAATGGTTCAACGATTACGACGGCTTCAGCACCGGCACCAAGCAGAGTGTGAAAGATTTCACCATCACCGGCGAATTCAAGACCGGCGACGCCTTTGTGACCCGCCTGGAATACCGCCGCGACTGGTCGGACGTCCCCTTCTTCGAACGCGGCGCCGGTGGTCTGTACAAGAACCAGGACACGCTGTTGGTTGGGTTGGTAGCGTACTTCGGACCGAAGAAGTAAGGAAAGGGAAAGTGACGATATGGGATCGAACTCGAAACAAGCACTCGGCCTGGTGTTATTCCTGGCGGGCTTCACTACGGTTTCCGCCGGCTGTGCCATGGATGGCTCTATGATCCTGATCGTGGTGGGTGTGGCATTGATCGCCGCATCCTGCGCGATCTTCATCAAGGCCAAACCCCTGGAGCACATCGAGAGTTAGCTGCTCTCCTAAGGAGATAGATACATATGGCAATCGCAGGTCTGGCAGTTACAGTGCTCGGTTTTATCATCAGCGTTGCCAGTCTCACTCTCTCTGCCTCGGCGGAAGGGCGACTGGGGATCGTGCTGGCAGGGCTGGCAATCAGCCTGTTTGGCATCATTGGGCTGGTGAACCGGGCCTACCTAAAGAATCCGATCTGGAAGAAATGAGGATATCGACGGAATGAGAAGATTACTCCTACTGATCAGCACTGTGTGGTTGCTGACGGGTGTCAGTCCGGCGCAGACACCCGCTCCTCCCGCACCGGTGACCGCTGCACCAGCGACTCCCGCAGCGCCAGCCACTCCTGCGCCGGTAGCAATCACCGACCAGGACCTCAAGAGCGTCGAGGCCCCCAAGCCTGAGTTGCGCGCCCAAGGCGATCCCGACGGCAACCTTACCGGTACGGTCGCCGACATCGCGGTGAGCGATGCGAAAAAGGGACTCTCCATTGCCGACGTCCTCAATCAAATCGGCCAGAACAAGATCGGGATCAACTTCACCTGGACTCTGATCTGCGGCTTTCTCGTCATGTTCATGCAGGCCGGTTTCGCTATTGTGGAAACCGGACTCTGCCGCGCCAAGAACGCGAACCACACCATGATGATGAATTTCATGGTGTACGCGATTGGCATGTTCGCCTTCTGGATTATCGGCTTCCCCCTTCAGATGGGCGGCGTCGGCGGCATCGGTAACCTGGGCGGCAACGCGATCTTAAACAATGAGCACGTGATTCAGCTCTTTGGCAAGCCGTTCGGCCTTTGGGGTACCAAAGGTGCATGGCTGATGAAGGATGGCGGCTATGACGTCTCCGTCATGGTGGTCTTCCTCTTTCAGATGGTGTTCATGGACACCGCGCTGACCATTGTCACCGGTACGGCGGCAGAACGCTGGAAGTACGCGGCCTTCTGCGTGAGTTCGTTCATGCTGGGCGCTTTCACGTACCCGATCTTCGCTAACTGGGCATGGGGCGGCGGCTGGCTGGCCAACCTCGGTGCCAATTTCGGACTCGGTAAGGGCTACTGCGATTTCGCCGGCTCCGGCGTCGTGCACTCCGTTGGAGGCTTGACAGCCTTGGCCATGGGGATCCTGGTCGGCCCCCGCATCGGTAAGTTCAACCGTCAGGGCAAACCCAACGTCATCCAGGGCCACGACATCGTGTTCGTGCTCACCGGCTGCTTCATTCTCATCTTCGGCTGGTTCGGGTTCAACCCCGGCTCCACCCTCGGCGCGTCCGGTAGCGGCAACCTCCGCATCGCTTCGGTCGCGGTCAACACCATGCTTGCCGGCACCACCGGCGCCTTCGGCGCGATGTTCTACATGTGGATGCGCTACGGCAAGCCGGATGCCTCCATGAGTGGCAACGGACTGCTCGCCGGCCTGGTCGCAATCACCGCCCCGTCTGGCTTCGTTAACCCGGTCGCCTCCGGCATCATCGGTCTCGTGGCCGGCGTGCTGGTCTGTCTCTCGGTGGAATTCGTGGAGCGCGTGATGAAGGTTGACGACCCGGTGGGCGCGATCTCCGTGCACGGCGCCAACGGGCTCTGGGGCGTCATCGCGGTCGGACTCTTCGCGGACGGCAAGAGCAACTTCGGCGGCTCCTGGAACGGTGTCAGCGGCAGCGTCACGGGAGCCTTCTATGGTGATACCGGACAGTTGGTGGCTCAGTTGATCGGCGTCTCCGCACTCCTCGGTTTCGTCTTCGTATTCAGCTTCGTAGTCAATTGGGTCATCGATCTCGTGGTCGGTCAGCGCTCGGGCGCCAAAGCCGAACTCGAAGGTCTCGATCTTCCTGAAATGGGCGCGCTCGGCTACCCCGAGTTCGAACTCAAGCACAGCACAACCAGTCACTCGTAACCCATGTCTACCTCTACCCAGTTACAGCCACTCGAGCGGACCGGTTTACCGGTCCGCTCGCTGCCTTCGGTTCCCTGGCGAGACCCTCACTCGGTCTCGCCGCAGGAACTCGCCAAGGTGATTCGCAGTCTCGAAGAGCAGTGCCTGGCCAATCCCCAATCGGCCGACCTGCACACCTGCCTGGGCATGGCCTACGCGATGAACTTCGAGGCCTACAAGTCCATGGACGCTTTGGAGCACGCTGTCTCTGTCGAGCCGGAACACTTCTGGTCGCAGATGAAGCTCGCCGAGCTTCAGTACCGCCTGCGCTGCCTCGATCTGGCGGAGGATCTCACCAGGCGCGCTCTCGATCTCGCCGGCAACCCCTGGGAGATGGACGTGGCGCGCAAGCAATTGCAGGAAATCCGCCGGCTGAAGCGCGACGGCACGCAGAAGCCCGCATTCACCAAATCCCTTTGGCCTCCCGTGGCCGTTATCATGGCCATCATGATCGTAGTCTCGATAATACAGGTGTCCCGATGAAATGGAATCTCTTCGTGTGTGCCGCAGCCTTGGCCAGTTGGCTGTTACTCACTCATGGCGCTCCCCTGATGACCGTGGTCACCGGCACGGCCGCGGCCGGCGTCTTCAATTTCATGCGCCGCAAGGTCTGATCCCAAGGTGACATTCCCCAGGCGATGTTGAGCACTCTCTTTACTCCGGCCCTATTGCTGTCCGTGGAAGGCGAAGGCTGGAAAGTCCCCTTCGCCATGCTCGTAGTGTTCGGCGCCGCCAAACTGATGGCCGAACTCTTCGAGCGCCTCGGCCAGCCCGGACTCTCCGGCGAAATCCTTGCCGGCGTCCTCATCGGCCCCAGCGTGCTGAACTGGATGCAGCCCTCCGAGCTGCTGGACGCCCTCGCCTCCCTGGGCACCATGTTCCTGCTCTTCCGCGTCGGGCTCGAGGTCAAGTCTTCCGAACTCCTCAAAGTGGGCGGCACGGCCACCCTGGTCGCCACGCTCGGCGTCATCTGCCCATTTGCCCTGGGATGGGCCATCATGGCCCTCTACGGCCATTCCATCATCACCTGCGTCTTCGTCGGCGCGGCGATGGTGGCGACCAGCGTTGGCATCACGGCGCAGGTGCTGAATGCGCGCGGCCTGCTCCACGAACTCTCCAGCAAAATCATTCTCGCCGCTGCTGTCATCGACGACGTTCAGGGACTGCTGGTTCTCGCCGTCGTGAGCAGCCTGGCCAAGGGCAAGATTCAAATCGCCGAGATCACCATCACTACCGTGCTCGCCGTCGGCTTCACCCTGATCATTGCCAAATGGGGCGTGCAGGTGGTCAGCGTCGTGCTGCCGGCCATCAACCGGCGCCTGTGCGTCGGTGAGGCCGAATTCATCCTGGCGATGCTGCTGCTCTTCGGGCTCTCGCTGGCTGCCGTGAAAATCGGTGTAGCCGCGATCGTCGGCGCCTTCCTCGCCGGCATGGCGTTGGCGGAAAGCGTGGACGAACGCGAACGCCATCTGGTGCACGGCGTGGCGGAACTTCTGGTGCCCTTCTTCCTGGTCGGCATCGGGATGAAGGTGGATCTCGCCATCTTCCGCCAGTCCAGCGTTCTGAGCCTCTCCATTATTCTGCTGATCGCCGCGGCACTCACCAAGTTCATCGGCTGCGGGCTGGGCGCGATCCGCCTCGGACGCACCGAAGCGCTGCGCATCGGCGTGGGCATGATTCCCCGCGGCGAAGTCGGCATGGTGGTGGCTCAACTGGGACTCGGCATGGGCGCGATTACACCCATGATCTACTCGGTGGTTGTGTTCATGAGCGTCGCCACAACGATGATTGCGCCGCCGCTCATCAAGCTCGCTTTCGCGGGCGTGACCAGCCGCAATCAGGAAACTCCGGCCGCGGCCGCCTAGCGGCATCCCCCTTCCATCAATTTCCCGAAAGGCCGCAATAAATTCATTCTATGGCCGGAATGGCCCAAATTCGTTGATTCCACCCCCTGCCTCAACGACAATAAAAAGTATCCAACCATGCCCAATGAACTTCAAAACTTTTTGACGCTCTCCTATGGGGAGCTGGAAGATCTGAACCTCGCCGCCAAGTCTCAGCGCAGGGATCGCGTGCCCGCGCACCAGATCCAGGAAGAGCGCCTAAAATACCTGACGGACGAAAAGCGAATTAAAGCCGTCACCGTCATGTTCAGCGACCTGGAAGGCCGCCTGCACATGCTCGATTACGACAAGAAGTTTCTTGTCAAGAGCTGGGACAACCTGACGTTTGACGGGTCTTCCATCCGCGGATTTACCGCGCAGCGGGAAAGCGACCTCCGCCTGCACATGGATTGGAGCTCATTTTACTGGGGGCCGAGCGACGTCTTCGGCGCCGGCAAGGTGCTGATATTCGGCGAAGTGATCGATAAGGATGGCTCGCCGTACACAGCCGACATCCGCGGCGTACTGAAGAACTACGCCCAGGGCCTCTACGACAGCAAGGGGCTGACGCTCAACGCGGCCAACGAAATTGAAGGCTTCCTGTTCGCCGGCAAGGATGCCGAGCGGCACTATCACGAGACCGGCAAATTCGACTACGTGAATACCGGCGGCTACTATCACTCGCTGCCGGGCGACCCCTTGCGTGAGTTCATCGATCGCGTGGCCGAAGTGCAGCGCTCCATGGGCTTCGAGAACGAAAAGGATCACCCCGAAGTTGCGCCGTCGCAGTTCGAAATCAACTATAGCTACGCCGAAGTCGTGGCGGCGGCCGACCAGATTCAGCTCTACAAATTGATCTGCCGCCAGGTAGCCACCAACATGGGCCTGACGGCGAGCTTCCTGCCGAAGCCGGTGGTGGGCGTCAACGGCAGCGGCATGCACACCAACGTGTCGGTCACCAGGAATGGCAAGAATCAGTTTTGGGACCCGAAGGGCGAAGAGAAGCTGAGCAAGTTCGGTTGGCAGTTCGTGGACCGCATTCTGACCCACGGCAATGACATCTGCCTGCTGCTGAATCCCAGCGTCAACAGCTTCCGCCGTTTGGATCCGCACTTTGAAGCGCCGAACCAGATCAAGGCGTCAGCGGTGGATCGCGGTTCCATGATCCGCATTCCGATCGGCAACGAGCGCAGCTCGCGCGTGGAAGTCCGCTCGGTGGCTCCGGACGCGAATCCGTACCTGGTGCTGCTCAGCGTGTTCAAGACGGGGCTGGAAGGCGACACGGCGAAGATCAAGAATCTGCGCGGAGCCGAACGCTACCTGCCGGATAACATCTACGACGCGCTGTCCAACTTCAAAGCGGCGGAGTGGACGACAACGCTGCTCGGCGAAGATGTGAAGGCGCGCTATGCGGACCTGAAGCAGGCTTCGGCGGATCGTTGCCCCCGCCTGTTGGGTACCTTCGTGAAGGCGCCCGAAGTGCAATATCACCACGAGGTCTACAATCAGTACCTCTGGAATCAGTTCTAAAACAAGCGGGCCGCGGAGGAAGGCAGCTTCACGCTACATTCCCCCGCGGCCCGATCTTCAAACCAGCCCGCCTGCCTGCCTTTGAACTGCACTGCATGGCGCGCCTGCCGCGCCTATAGCAATCCCGCGAATCAAAACGAACGCTGCTCACGTTTCGAAAGCAGCGATCCGTGTCCTGCGCGGGAAAAAGCCCGCCGCCTCAATCGCCCGATGCCGGAAGCCTGCCGTTGAAATCGCGCAACTTCGCCGGGTCACGGCCATGCCAGTTGGTGGACGCGTCCTTCACGATCCCGTAGATCGCCTTCCGGTTCTGCGCGATCAAACGCAGCCAATTCCAGATGCCCTTCTGCGGGAAGTAGATTCCCCGGAAGAACAACCGCGCTACGAAGTGACTGATCTTGTAAGGTGTCGGCTCGCCGGCAATCGATTCCAGCGCCCGCTCGGTGGCCTCGGGACTGTAGGCATCGCTCCACGCTCCCCGCACCTCTTCCTGCACTTCCGGGATGGTCATCCTCAACGGCGTATGCGCCATCTGGAACGGCGCGAATTCCAGCCAGTGCTTGGGCCGCGTCAACCGCCCTTCGGCCGCCAGGCGCTTATACAAAGGGGTGGAGGGGAACGGCGTAATCTGCCCGAAGACCGGCAGCACCGGCGGCCACTCGCGCATCTGTTCGAGCGTGCGGGCAGCCACTCCCGACGTGTCATTGTCCAGCCCGAAAATGAACGACGTGATCGCGTAGACGTTGCGCCGCGCCAGTTCCTGGAGCACTCCGGCGTATTCTTCCGGTTTGTTGAAGCTCTTGTTGACCTTCTTGAGGTTGTCGGGATCCAGCGACTCCATGCCGATGAAGATCCATTTCCCACCCGACTCGGCAATCAGGTCCAGCAGTTCGGGATCCCGCAGCAAATTCGCGCTGATCTGGCCCACCCACGAAATTCCCGCACCCGCCGCGATGATGTCGCGTAATAGCGATTTCGTCCGCTTCACGTTGATGGCGAAATTATCGTCCACAAAGAACACCGCCACTTTGCCGCGCGTGCGCTTCGCTCGCTCTTTCAACCGCAGCAGTTCATCGACGATACTTTGGTTGCTGCGAAAGCGGATCGAGTCGCCGAAGAAACCCGTCACCGTGCAGAATTCGCACCCGTACGGGCAACCGCGGCCCGATTCGATCGGAATGATGTGGAAACTCTCCCACTCGTACTGCATCTGGCGCATGAACGGGCGGAAAATCGCCGGGATGCGATTGAACTGCTGCAGGTCCAGGGATTCCCAGGGAATCTCGGGATATGACTGCAAATCCGGCTTGACCTCCTGGCCAAACGCGTCCACGGGCGAGTACACTTCTTTGAGTTCGCCGCGCGCCGCATCGGCCACGATCCTGGCCCAGGTCTGATCGGCTTCGCCCAGCGCCACGGCATCCGTGTGCCGCGGGCCGCCATCACGTCCCAGCGCCTCGTCCGGAACTTCCGTAACGTGCGGTCCCCCCATCACCACCGGGACCCCCGCCGCGCGCACCGCATCGGCCACCCGGTACGCCTTGGCGATCATGCGCGTCATCGCACCGATACCGACCAATCCGATCTTCTGGTCGGAAATGAATCGAACCAACTCCTCGTCGGACATGGGATGCGTGTTGCCGTCAATCAGAATCACTTCGTGCTCGCGTGGAGTCAATGACTGGAGCAAAAACATCCACAGATGCGGCATAAAGTTCTGAGTTACGCCATTGTCGGGATTGTAAAGCAGGATTTTCATCGATTGTCGACCTCAAACGGCTTGCTACAGTGTGCTTCCGGCAAGTAGCCCGCGGTCGCGACTCGGGAGGGACCCCGCGTAATACGAACTGAGTGTCGGTTTCCTCATCATATCAGTCAATGCGCCCGCTGGGATGCAGAATCTTTTGGCCATCGCGGATCTGTAAAACTGTTTGGAAAGACACCCGGAGCGCACATCCGCCACAGGCGCAGCCCTGTAAAGACGGTTACCCAAGTTTAGCCGTGCTCCACGAGTGTCTTGATATCGGCGTATGCCGTATCGATCAGCGTGCGCAGTGCTGCAACGTTCGTGGCCGTTCCCGGCCGCAGTTTCACATGGCGCATGAACTTGCCCGTGCCCTGCAACAGGCGCGCCGGATCCGCCAGTGCCGCGCCTTGAAAGAACCCCACGTTGACGTGCGACCGGAAGACATTCACGTAGCCGAAGGGGACATCTCCCAGGCACGCAACCGGACAGCCGTCATGCAAAAGTTCCCGAACCTCGTCTCCGCATTGTCGCATCGCTTCAAACCACTGCTGCGCGATGGTTCCCAATTCCCCTGAGTGCTCCGTCATCCACGCCTCGATGGCGGGATCCCGCTCTACCGCTCCGTCGAATCGCAGCAATTCCCTACTCGTCATCTGACTCTGTGTTTGTAACTGGACCTGGTCCCAATTCGTGCCAAAATCGGCCAGATACATCGGCCTTGTAACTGAACGCCTCTGTCCCCGTCTCCTGCTTGTCTCTTGGGCTACTCCTCAGACTTCGACGACGGCGACTGTGCCGCCCGAAGCTCTAACCAGTCGTTTAATATCCTCCGGATCGCCGGTAACGACCACAGCTTTCTGGCGGAGAGCGGTCGTGACAACCACGGCGTCAACAACATCTGTGGTTCTGGTCAGGCCAAGCAACCGCCCTGCTTCGTGCGCCTCGCTTTCGCCCAGAGGAGTCACCAGGCACCCGGCCAGAAAGCGACGGAGTTGCGCCTGCTTCCCGGACCGGCTGACCTGCGCGACCACCGGCGCCGGAACCAGGGGAATCAGGCCAAATTCCAGACGGGCTTTGTGCTCGGCCCACACCTGTCGCTGGCTTCGATCCGCAGCCACCAGAACGGCGGCATCGTATACCACGCTGCTCATGACGAACCACGCACCGTTCGCGAGGCCCGCACTTGAGCCCGCACCGTACGCCGGGCTGCATTCATCTCGTCCACAGTCAACGGGCCGTGCTGCTTCTCCCACTGTGCGACTGCCGCCAGGCCAGCCCGTCGCTGTAGCGCTTCTCGCGCCGCGAGGGTCATCCAGGCCGAGACGCTTACCCTGTCCCTGGTGGCCGCCGCCAGGACGTCGCTATGCACGTCAGGGTCGATCGTGATCGCAAGTTTTGGTGAAGGGTTCCCGCGCGGCACACAAGTCTCCTACTAGAGTATGATACCGCGTCAGGGAAAGGGGAACGGCGCATTACTGACATCTCGCAACCGGCGCCCGCCGCGGATCTCCAATCGATCAGGGGGCACTCGCGAGACCCTGCCGCAGCATCCCGCCGATGCCAAGCCAGCGGCCCCTGCCGGAAGCAACCGCCGTCCACCCCCCGCCTCTTGCCTTACTTGGGCACCGAAATGGTCAGATTCCGATAGCGAATCACGCCGTGGTGATCGCCCTGTAAGTAGAATGGACCCGGCTCCCCTTCGTTGCTATCCAGCGCTCCGCCGGTCGGTCCCGGAATCTCCACGCTGTCCTGGATTTTCACGCCGTCGCGAATCACCGTGACGCGCCGGCCCACCAGCGTAATGTCGAACGTGCTCCATTTCCCCAGCCCCAGCGGCAGATTGCCCGCTGCCGGAAAATGACTGAATATCGCGCCCATTTCATGCGATGGCTGAGTGCCGCCTTCCGTCCCCACCTGCATCTCGTACCGACCCCGCAGGTAGATGCCGCTATTGCCGTGCTCCGGACAATTGACCTCGACGTGGAGCTTGAAATCCTGCCACTTCTGTGTGGTCTTGATATTCGCGGCCGCCGGCCCCGCCTGTCCCGCCACTTCCGGATTGTCGTTCACCAACTCGCCATCCCGCGCCACCCACTTACTGTTCTGCACATTGCCGATGGGCTCCCAGCCGGTGAGATCCTTGCCATTGAAAATCGGCGCCGGTTTGCTCCAGGACCTGGGCATCTTACGGTCCAACGCCGGAGCCCGCACCGCCGCGATCTGTGGCCCCGCGGTCTCGCCCCGCTTCTCCACGCCAGTCAACCGGTCCGCCCCCGCCGCGGTGAAATCCCACGTCGTCGCCGGATTGCGCTGCGTGGCCGCCGAAATCGTCAGCATCAGGTGCGCGTTCTCCACTGTCACCGCGGAGAGCGGTTGCCAGGCGCCGCCGCGTGGCTGGAACCGGCCCTCCAGTGTGCCGCCCTTCTCCGTGATTTCCATCCATTGCGGGTAAGGCGCGCCTGAAGCCGGCGTCAACACCAGGTCCCACCGGCCGGCGAAAGCATTCTTCTGCGCGGAAGCCGCCGTGGCCCACGCCAACAGCAGCAGCAGGAAACTATATTTCTTCATTTGCGACCAGTTTACCCTCAGCCGGCGTGTTTACGCTTAAATTAGTGTTGAAGACCTGCATATCCGGATATATACTGACTACGGGACCAGATAGCACCAACTTCAGGTGGGTCTATCTGGGAAAGAGGTGGAGCACATGGCGATGATCGGCAAACCCGACCGCGGCTCGGTCGAGATGAACTCTGAAGAATGTAAGGGTTGCGGGCTTTGTGTGGAGGCCTGTCCGCCTAGAGTGCTGCACCTCGCCGAAGAGCTCAACCACTACGGCTATCATCCCGCCATCTATGGCGGCCGCGGCTGCACCGGCTGCGGCATCTGCTACTTCGTTTGTCCCGAACCCGGCGGAATCCGCGTTTTCCGCCTGGCCGCCGCCTAGGAGACCGTCATGCCAAAACAACTCACCAAAGGCAACGAAGCCATCGTCAAAGCGGCGGTACTGGCCGGGTGCCGCGCCTTCTACGGCTATCCCATCACGCCCGCCAGCGAGATCGCTGAGGCTGCCGCCCTCTACCTGCCGCGCGCCGGCGGCGTGTTCGTCCAGGCCGAAAGCGAAGTCGCCGCCATGAACATGCTGTATGGCTCCGCCGGAGCCGGGGTGCGCTGCATGAGCGCTTCCAGTGGACCCGGTATCAGCCTCATGCAGGAAGGCTTCAGCTACATCGCCGGCGCCGAACTCCCCTGCGTCGTCGCCGACATCACGCGCGCGGGTCCCGGACTCGGCAACATCGCGCCCGAGCAGGGCGATTACAACCAGGTGGTCAAAGGCGGCGGCCACGGCAACTATCACACCCTGGTGCTGGCCCCGGATTCCGTGCAGGAAATGGCCGATCTCACCACCCTAGCCTTCGATCTGGCAGACCGCTATCGCAATCCCGTCGTCGTGCTCGCCGATGGCTGCATCGGCCAGATGATGGAGCCCGTCGAATTCTCCACCCATCCCGTCCTGCCCCAGCCGCCTGAGTGGTGTGTCCGCGGCACCGCGCAAACCCGCCCCAACCTCATCAGTTCCATCTACCTCGAGCCCGACCGCATGGAGGTGCACGTCCGCAAACTGGAAGCCAAATATCACGAGGCCGAACGCAATGAGGTGCGCTACGAAAGCTGGCGCACCGAAGATGCCGAAATCGTCCTCGTGGGCTACGGGATTGTCGGCCGCATCCTGAAAGCGGTGGTCGAACTGGCGCGCGCCCGCGGCATTGCCGCCGGCCTGCTGCGTCCCATTTCCCTCTACCCCTTCCCCCGGCAGCCGCTGCGCCAACTGGCGCGGCACGCCAAAGCCTTCGCCGTGGTCGAACTCAGCACCGGTCAGATGATCGACGACGTCCGCCTCGCGCTCTCTGGCGCAGCGCCCGTGGAATTCTACAGTCGGGTGGGCGGCAACGTACCCTCCGCCGAGGAAGTGCTCGCTTTCATCGAGCGCACTTTCCCCGATTCGCTCCACCCCTGCCATCACGTCATCGGACAGGAGGCAATGCTCCATGGCTAGCTACACGGTCATTCACGAAAGGCCGCAGGCCTTCTACGACACTTACGAGCGCAAAGGCGAACTGCAGTCGCAGACGCACTATTGCCCCGGCTGCGGGCACGGCATCGTCACCAAACTGCTGGGGCGCGCCATCGACGAACTCGGCGTGCAGGACCGCGCCGTGCTGGTCAGTCCGGTGGGCTGCTCCGTCTTCGGCTACTACTATTTCGATGTGGGCAATATTCAGGCGGCGCACGGGCGCGCGCCTGCCGTGGCCACCGCCGTCAAACGCAGTTGTCCCGAGAGCATCGTGATCGGCTATCAGGGCGATGGCGATCTTGCCGCCATTGGCACCGCCGAAATCATCCACGCTGCCAACCGTGGCGAAGGTATCACCATCATCTTCGTCAACAACGGCATCTACGGCATGACCGGAGGGCAGATGGCCCCCACCACGCCCCTCGGCAAGAAGACCACCACCTCCCCGCTCGGCCGCAACGCCGCCAGCGAAGGCGCGCCGCTGCACGTCTGTGAAATGTTGAACTCGCTGGACGCGCCGGTCTTCATCGAACGCGTCGGCCTGGGCAACAACAAGCAGATCATGCAGGCGGCCAAGGTGATCCGCCGCGCGGTCGAAAACCAGGTCAACGGGCTGGGCTTCTCCTTCGTCGAAGTCCTCTCCCCCTGCCCCACCATCTGGAAAATGCAGCCGGTGCAGGCGCAGCAGTTCGTGCGGGACGAAATGGCCGCCATCTTCCCCCTCGGTAACCTGCGCGACCTCACGAAGAACGTCCAACCGAAGCCCCAACCCGCGCCTGCACCTGCTTTGCAGGATTTGCCCGGCCTGCTCGACCTTGCGAACGGCGATCAGGGTCCGGCCCTCTGCGTGGCCGCGCCGCCGCTCGATCTGCGCATCAAAGTCGCCGGTTTCGGCGGGCAGGGTGTGCTCATGCTGGGAGAGGTGCTGGCGGAAGCCGGCCTGGAATCCGGCTACGAGGTTTCCTGGCTGCCCTCCTATGGCCCCGAAATGCGCTCCGGCACCTCGAATTGTCACGTGCGCATGTCCAGCCATCCCGTCGATTCGCCGCTGGTCTCCAGCCCCAACGTGCTGCTCGCCATGAATGAGCCGGCGCTCCACAAATTCATTGGCGGGGTTGAGGAGGGCGGCATCGTCCTCTATAACGGCAGCGAAATTCCGCCCGACTGCCGGCGCCGCGATGTGCGCATGATTGCCCTCGATTTCACCCGCCTGGCCGACGCCGTGGGAGCCATCAAAGTTGCCAACATCGTGATGCTGGGCGCGCTGCTGGAAGCTACCGGAATTCTGCCGCAGAATCGCGTCGAAAGCGCCCTCCAGCGCCTGGTCGCGCCGCGCTTCCTGCAACTCGATCTGGACGCGCTCGCCCGAGGCCGCCAGGAATTCCAAGCGATCCCGTCCGACGACTACCTCTGGGGGGTGTGAAGGAAAGCGATCAGCGATCACAGCGGTCAGCGATCAGCGATCACAGCGATCAGCGATCAGCTTTCAGCGCGGCCTCCGGCCGGCGACGAGGCTGATCGGCCCACCGCGCCCAAAGGTCACACATTGTTCAATCCGGGGCCGCCAGAGTTGGACCTTGGCCATCTGTGTAGTCAGCCGTTCCTGCCAGGCATTCCTGCCTGCCGCAACTCCCGGTGGGATGGGCCATCGTTTTTTGTGGCCCGTCCTCCCCGCCTCGCAAGATAAGGCTGTGCCTTGTCCATCCAGCGAAGCTCGGACAATCTGGCGCAGCCAGAGGCGGCGCTGAGAGCTGAGAGCGGGCCGGTGACCGCGGAGCCACCCTCCAGTCCGCGAGCCTCGAAAAGTCACCCCTTATTCAACCGTCGGCGCCGGAGGCGAGGCTGAAAGCTGAAAGCTGAGAGCTGAAAGCTGAGAGCTGAGAGCTGAGAGCTGAAAGCTCAGACCTGATAGCTCTTCCGGCCCTTACACTTCTGCCCCCCTTTGACGTAGAATTGTTTGCGGCGCGATGCGCTTATCGCGACCATCATTTCTACGACTCTTTCAGGAGAAGCTGAAATGTCAACGACCTTTCGGAAACAAATGGGTTGGTTGCTTGCGCTTGGGGTTGTCCCGCTGGTCACGTTCGCCGCAGACGAACGAACCTGCAACATGCGCGATGCCGCATTGCCCACCACCTCGGTAACCTACGTACTCTGCGAGCAGGGCCTCTTGCTCGTAACCAAAGATGAAGGCGCCACCTGGCTGCAGCGCAAAATTCCCAGCGACACCGCCACCCTGCGCGCCGTCTCTTTTCATGACATCAATCGCGGTTTGACAGTGGGCGACGGCGGCGCGATTTTCGCGACCGAGGACGCCGGCGCCACCTGGCAGAAACGCGAATCCGGCACCAAAGAGAACCTCACCGACATCCAGATGATCGGGGAAGAAGGCTGGATCGCCGGCTACGACGGCGTCATCCTGCACACCGCCGATGCCGGCAAGACCTGGAAAGCGCAGGAATCCGGCACCGCGCTATCGCTGGAAGCCATCAACTTCCTTGACAACCAGAATGGTTGGGCGGTCGGTTGGTCCGGCACGGTGTTGCACACTACCGATGGAGGCAAGAAATGGCAGTCGCTGAAACTGCCCGGCGCCACCTGGTCGCTCAGCGCGATTACCTTCACCGATCCCCAACACGGCTTCATGGTTGGATTTGGCGGCGTGCTGCTCGCCACTTCGGATGGCGGCAAGACCTGGGAAACCCGCAAACCGCCAGCGCAGGCATGGTTGACCTCCATCGGTTTCGACAGCAAAAAGCGCGGGTGGATCACCACCGATCTCGGCTTCCTGATGAGCGAAGATGGCGGCCTGACTTGGAAGGTCCAACCCGCTGCCGGGCAACTTTTCATCAACAGAATCCTGCGCCACAGCAACAGCAACATCGCCTGGGCTCTGGGACCCTTTGGACTGCTGAAGCAGACCGGCGACGGGCTGGAATGGAAGAAGATCGTTAATCCACTGTCCTCCAATTCGGCGGACGACCCGTCCCCATCGAGCACGCCTGCCATCCCGAAATAGGCGCCGCCGATTGCCCCGGATGAAGTCCATGGACGGAGGCGCAAATCCGATAACTGAGACTTGATAAACTGGCCCCTGACTCTCCCCTGGTAGGCCGCTTGCCAGACACGGTACCCTTGCCGGTCCCAAAGGTCACCAGTTATTCAATCCGGCGACGCCGGAGGCGGGGCCGAGAGCTGACAACTGATAACTGATAACTGATAACTGATAACTAACAACTGATAACTGACAACTGAGAACTGACAACTGAGAACTGACAACTAAACCGCCGCTCATCCTCACCAGAAGCCACGGAGCATACTTGAATCCGGACGTCATCATCATCGGTGGAGGAATCGTAGGATCCTCCATCGCCTATCACCTTTCGGAAGCGGGCTGCCGCAACGTGGTGGTCATCGAACGCGAGACCCAACAGGGCAAAGGCTCCACCGGAAAGAGCATGGGCGGCGTGCGCGCGCAGTTCGCCACCCCCATCAATATCCGGATGTCGCTCTACTCCATCCCCTTCTTCGCCGCCTTCGAGGAAGTGATGGGCCATCCCTCCGGCTACCGCCCGCAAGGCTATCTCTTCGTCGCCACCCGCCCGCCGCACATGGACTATCTGCGCGCCAACCATCGCCATCAGGTCGAAGCCGGACTGAAGGTCGATCTGCTCGCTCCCTCCGACGTCGCCCGTCTCGCGCCCGAACTGCGTCACGATGATGTGATCGGCGCCAGTTTCTGCGCAACCGATGGCTTCGTGGATCCGCACAGCGTCATGACCGGCTTCATGCGCAAGGCCATGGAGCGCGGCGTCCGCCTTATGCGCGATACCGAGGTCACCGCCATCACCCGCGATTCCCAGGGCGTGACCGGAGTCGCCACGTCACGCGGCCCCGTCGCCAGTCGCACCGTGGTGAATGCCGCCGGCGCATGGGCCGGCAACGTGGCGCGCCTCGCCGGCATCGATCTACCGGTGGAACCCCTGCGCCGCATGCTGGTTCCCACCGAACCTTTCGACCGGGTCTCCCATCGGTCGCCCATGGTGGTCGATATGGCGACCGGCTTTCACTACCGCCCCGAGGGTCTCGGCCTTCTGCTCGCCTGGAACGATCCCGAGGAGACGCCGGGCTTCAAACTCAATTTCGATCGCGCCTTCATCGAGAAGATTCTGACTCGCGGCGTCGACCGCCTGCCCTGTCTCGAAGCGGCGGAGGTCAACCCCAAGCGCGCCTGGGCCGGACTCTACGAAATGACGCCAGACCACTATCCCGTGCTCGGCCCCGTTCGCGAACTACCCGGTCTTTACCTCGCCAACGGCTTCAGCGGCCACGGTGTTATGCACTCCCCGGCCACCGGGCGAATCCTGGCCGACCTCATCACGCGGGGCCAATGCGATCTCGTCGATACCCATGCGCTCGGTTTCGAGCGCTTCGCCGAAGGCCGCCTGCTCCACGAAACCGCGGTCCTTTAGTCCCAGAAAGTTCCGGTACCCGCCTTATCCGGGCCATTGCGCACAGTGATATACTCTTGGCGCGACGATAGTTCGCTTTCATTTTCAGGGTTATGTACCGGTTAGCGGGATTATCCGGATCTAGTACTCACCCTATGGGGGTGCTTTCATGCTCGACCTGATACTGGTTCGCGGTATCTTCATTCTCGTTCTGGCCGTCTCGGCCTATGCGTTACATCCTTTCAATTCCTCGCCCTGGGTTGCGGCAATCGGGGGCGTCCTCTTCGGCCTTGCCGTCATCTTCTTCGAGTTGCGCCTGGAACGCGTCAGCCTCAAACGCCTGATTGGCGCGGCTTGCGGCAGTGTCCTGGGCATCGTCGGCGCCTTCGTCATGACCCTTGTGCTCAGCAAGGCGACGGCCGAGCCCTTCCTCCAGGTCTGTGTCCTCCTTCTTATGACCTACATCGGCTTGATCGTGGGCGCCAAAAAGGGCGACATGCTCAATCTCGCTGCCCTGGGCGGCATCTTCGGCGGCGAAAAAGCCTCCAAAAAATCCTATAAAATTCTCGATACCAGCGTCATTATCGACGGCCGCATCGCCGATATCGCCGAAACCGGTTTCCTCGACGGCGTCCTCGTCGTCCCCCAATTCGTCCTCCGCGAACTCCAACTGGTGGCCGATTCGGCCGACTCCATGAAGCGCAACCGCGGCCGCCGCGGCCTCGACATCCTCGCCCGCATTCAGAAAATGGCCAACCTCAACGTCCAAATCGTCGAGGAAGACTTTCCCCAGACCCGCGAAGTCGACATGAAGCTCATCGAACTCGCCAAGGTGTTCGACTGCAAAGTGGTCACCAACGATTTCAACCTCAATAAGGTCGCTCAGCTCCACGGCGTCGAAGTCCTGAACATCAACGAACTGGCCAATTCCCTGAAACCCATCGTCCTTCCGGGTGAAACCATGCACGTCTTCATCCTCAAGGAAGGCAAGGAATACAACCAGGGCGTCGCCTATCTGGACGACGGCACCATGG
>JBDTMZ010000151.1:0-48892 GCA_039934035.1 Candidatus Solibacter sp.
CAGGGCGACCCCGGCAGTTCGCGCTTCTTCCTCTCCCTGCAGGACGACCTGCTGCGCATTTTCGGCGGCGAGAAGATGCAGAATCTGATGTTGCGCCTCGGCATGGAAGAAGATGTGCCCATCGAATCCAAAATGATTACCAACCGGATTCGCAAGGCGCAGGAGGCCGTCGAAGCCCAGAACTTCGAAGCCCGCAAACACCTGCTCGAATACGACGACGTCAATAACAAACAGCGCCAGACCGTCTACGGTACGCGCCGCCAGTTGCTCGAAGGCGTGGATCAAAAAACCCACGTCATGGAGATGGTGCAGGGCATCATCGAGCAGTTGATCGACCGCCACTGCGCCAACGACAAACATCCCGATACGTGGGACCTTGCCACCCTGCGCAACGACATCCTCTCGCAGTTCGGCCACAAGATTGACGTCAAAGCCCTCGGCAGCCTCAATCGCCTGGAGATGACCGACCTGATCTTCGACGACTTGCAGAAGAGGTATCAGGAAAAGGAAGACCTGGTGGGCCCCGACATCATGCGCCAGACCGAGCGCATCGTCATGCTGCAGGTGATCGATAACCAGTGGAAAGACCACCTGTTGTCGATGGACGAACTGAAGCAGGGCATCGGCAATCGCGCCTACGCCCAGAAGGATCCGCTGGTCGAATACAAAAAGGAATCCTACGAACTCTTCACCGCGATGATGGACCGCATCGAAGACGAAGCGGTCCGTTACCTCTATTTCCTGCAGGTCAGCACGCAGAGCGGTCCGGTGCTGCCGTTCCCGGAAGATGAGGAGGAGGAAGCGCCGGCGGAAGAGGCCCGGCCCGACCCCAACGAACTGGAACGCCAGGCGGCCAAAGCGAAGATGGAGGATTTCACGCGCAACATCGAGCGCAAGAAAGAGCGTGAGATGGAAGCCCTGCAATTCCTCGGCGGCGATGGCAGTTCAAGCGCCGCCCCGGTGGTCAGCGGCGCCAAGACCGGCCGCAACGACCCCTGCCCGTGCGGCAGCGGCAAGAAATACAAGAAGTGCCACGGTAGCTAAGTAGGACAGGCCTCCCGGCCTGTCCATTTCCAGCTAAGTAGGACAGTCCATCCCGGCCTGTCCTTTTCGCATCTAAATGATCTGGTGGGACAGGCCATCGTTGTTAGTGGCCTGTCCTCTTCGCTGGCATTCAATACTCCGCCGCCCTAACTCTTCCGCACCCCAATCTTGTCCGGATTACTCACCGCATAAATCGCCGCGACTTTCCCGTCCCGGATCTCGATCTGCGTGACCCCGCCCAACTTCCCGTCCTGATAAGTCAGCATTCCCGGCCCGGAGTTCACCGTCGCCGCCCGCCATTCGAAACGATGCTTCGGCCGGATGCCGCGGAAGAATCGCGCGATCTTATCCGCGCCATAAATCGGCTTCAGCACCGAGCGCACCTTGCCGCCGCCATCGGCCACCAGCACCGCGTCCGGTGCCAGGATGCCCAGCAGCGCGCCTTCATCCCCCTGCGCCAGGGCCTCGATAAAGCGATTCACCACGCCGTCCGCCACTATCTTCGCTACTGGCGGCGTAGCTTTCGCCCGCTCCAGCGCCGCCCGCGCGCGCACCATCAACTGCCGGCACCCCGCTTCGGACTTTCCCGCGACTTCCGCAATGCTGTCGTACGAATGCTGAAACACTTCGCGCAACACGAAGACAATTCGTTGCTCCGGCTCCAGTCCCTCCAGTAGGTACAACAGCCCCACGCTCAGCTTCGAGCGCGTGATCGCGTCCTGCTCGGCCGTCGGAGCATGGAACACAGGCTCAGGCAGCCACTCACCGAAATAGACCTCCCTGCGGTGCTGCGCCGAACGCAAACGGTCGATCGCCAGCCGCGCCACCACCGTAGTCAGCCACGCCGCAACATTGCGAATCTGTGCGCGGTCCTCCTGCAACAGGCGCAGCATCGCTTCCTGCACGATGTCTTCGCTCTCGGCGAGACTGCCCAGATAGCCGTACGCCATCGACACCAGCCGCGTTCGTTCGGACTTCGAAACCGAGGCTTGGAAATTCGGAGAGCTCACTAATCCCAGCCTACAAAAGACCGGCCTCCCGTCACAAATGGGAATGCTATCTCGTCGCACAAGTAGAGGAGAAAACATCGTGAAGGATCAAAAGACACATCAGCTGCAACCCCGCGTCAACTTACTCGACCCGGCCTTCGGACCCATACTGAAAGCCATGCACGCCCTCGAGACGCCCTTGCAGAATTCGACCCTGGAACCAACCCTGCGTCAGCTCGTCAGAACGCGTGCCTCACAGATCAATGGCTGCGCCTACTGTGTCGACATGCACACCAAAGACGCGCGCGCCTACGGGGAAACCGAGCAGCGGCTCTACGGCCTCAGCGCCTGGCGCGAAACCCCGTTCTACACCGACCGCGAATGCGCCGCGCTCGAATGGACCGAGTGCCTCACCTTGATCGCGCAGCACGGCGTCTCCGACGAACTCTTCGAGCGTATGCAGCAGCACTTTACCCTCGAAGAACTGGTCCAACTCACACTCGCCATCGTGCAGATCAACGGCTGGAACCGGCTGGCGATTTCGGCCCGCGCACCCGTGGGCAGCTATCAGCCCGCGGCACAGCCCGAGCCCGTGCACGCTGCGCGGTAGCCGCTAACGCACTGACGCTCTCGCCGGCGCGTGGAGACTCGCACGCAGTGCCGCGAGTGTCTGCGCGCCGCGCGGGGTCGGCGCCCAACTGCCCTGCGCAACCGAGGTCAGCAGCTATTCAATCCGGAGACGCCGGATGCTGGGCTGAGAGCTGATTGCTGATTGCTGAACGCTGGCATCAGAACGGCGCCCACCCCCGCGCGCCTGTCCCTCATTGCTGCCCGTCCGAGCGCTTCAGCCGGATTCCGCCATTCCCCGTGGCAATATGAATCGGCGGCCCGCCCGCACCCACGGCGAATTCCACCTTACGGCTGCGCTCGCGGTTGTTCAACCCGTTCGTCTGCGGCATCGGGAAATCGCTTTGTATACTCCCCAGCCCCGACTCCGCCACGATATTCGCGCTCAGCCGCGACGGCGCCGTGAGCTGCACTCCCCCGTTGCGCGTCTTCAGGTCCATCTGCCGCCCGCTCCAATTGGCGCCGGCCAGGTCCACCGAAATTCCGCCATTGGACGTCTCGCCTGAAATATCGCCCTCCACCCTCTTCAGATCCACTCCGCCGTTGCGCGTCTCAAAGCGGATCTGCCCGCGGACATCGGCAATCGCGATGCCGCCGTTATTGGTCGTCATCGTGAGGTCCGTTGCCTGCGGTACGAAAATTTCGTAGCTGACGCTCCACCCCAAATTCTGTCCGCCCTGCGGTCCGCTCGCCTTCACCTGCCCGCCGTTGCCGTCCACCATAACGCGGCTCGCCAAGTTGGCCGCGGCGCCTTCCGTCTCGCCAGATGCTTCGATCCGCGCCCGCACCAGCACCTCATTGCGCAGCCACCCCTTGATCGATACGCCCCCGTTCGCGCCGCCATCAACGTTCAATCGCCCGATCGCGGGCAGGGTCTGTTCGCGCACTTCGCAGTGGCGCGCATGGTCGCCGTCGTGGGCCCTATCCGCGCAGCTCAGTTGCTTCTGGGTATTGTCATGCATCTGCGCGCTCAAGCTCGCGCAGCCAGTGAAAAGCGCGGCCCCGAGCCACGCCGTGAACGCTAAATTCCTTCTCATGTAAGCCTCCTGGCCGTCAGGTTGCATTACCCCGCGCGCCCCAAAAGGTTACAGAGATCCGGCACTTACAGGCGGGCCAGAGGGTGCTTGCGCCCATACCGCCGCCGCGATTCCCGGAACAGCCACCGCAAACGCGGCCCGTTCCGAAACGGGCGCGTGATCCAGGCTGTCCTGGTTGGCCATTGCCACGCCCCGCTGCAATCCTTGCAGTCTTAAGAACATACGACGTTCCGGCAAGGGGAAGGGAAGGACGCCGCATAAAATCGTATTCTGACATGCTAAAAATAGTTGACAAGTTGACGCGCATATTTTATGATCGTAATCAAGTGAGGCCAGAAGCCTCCCAAACTAAAACGAACATCAACCCAAATAAAGGAGCTTACCCATGTCTCTCAGTCACTACGATCCCCTCGCCAGCCTCCGTGCCGTCGAGAACGCCTTCTCCCGCTTCCTCACCGAGCCTCAGGCCAATCGCCCCTGGGCCCCCTCCGTCGATATCTACGAGACCGAGAACAACCTCGTCTTCAAGGCCGATGTCCCCGATGTCGACCCTGCCCAAATCGACGTTCGCGTGGAGAACCAGACCCTCACCATCGCTGGCGAACGCAAATTCGAAACCGAAAACCACGAGAAGGGCTACCATCGCATCGAGCGCTCCTACGGCAATTTCGTCCGCAGCTTCGCCGTGCCCAATGCCTTCGATACCGATAACATCAACGCCGCCTACAAAAACGGCGTGCTGACCGTCTCGCTCAACAAGAAGGAAGCGGCCAAACCGCGCCAGGTCAAAGTGCAGAGCGTGTAACGCATCCAACCTTCACGCGTCGCATCTATATAGATAGGTGGCGGTACCGCCGGGAACCCGGTAGGCCGCCGTTGAAAAAAGAATTGGGGGCAGGTCTCACTCTGGTGGTGAACCTGCCCCAAAATTCTTTGGGGGAGACTAACCAAATGTTCCGACTCGACAAACTGACTCAGAAGGCGCAGGACGCCCTGCAGCAGACCCAGGCTTTGGCCGAGAAGCACGGCACCCAGGTCATGTTCCCGCTGCACCTGTTGATTGCCCTGGCCGAAGAACAAGAGGGCATCGTGCGTCCCGTGCTGGAAAAATGCGGCGTGCAGCCCGATGCAATTATCGCCGAGGCTACCCGCCAGCTGCCCAACCTGCCCAAATCCGCCAACATGCAGCCGGGCATGTACCTGGCCCCGCCGCTCAACACCGTCCTCGAACACGCCTTCGACGAAGCCGTTCGCTTCAAAGACGAATTTGTCTCCACCGAGCACCTGCTGCTCTGCATCGCCAAAGAGCGCACGGAGCCCGCCGGCCAGCTCCTCGACCGCGCCGGCGCCACCTACGACGCCATCTTGAAAGCCCTGGTCTCCGTTCGCGGCACGCAGCGCGTCACCGACCAGAATCCCGAAACCAAATACCAGGCCCTGGCGCGCTATGCCCACGACCTTACGGAATCCGCCCGCCTGGGTAAACTCGATCCGGTGATCGGCCGCGAAGACGAAATCCGCCGCGTCATGCAGGTGCTCAGCCGCCGCACCAAGAACAACCCCGTGCTGATCGGCGAACCCGGCGTCGGCAAAACCGCCATCGTCGAAGGCCTCGCCCAGCGCATCGTGCGCGGCGACGTCCCCGATCAGCTCAAAGGCAAGAAGCTGGTCGCCATCGATCTCGGCAGCATGATCGCCGGCACCAAGTTCCGCGGCGAATTCGAAGATCGCCTCAAAGCCGTGGTCAAAGAGATCATCGATTCCAACGGCGAAATCATCTGCTTCATCGACGAGCTCCATACCCTGGTGGGCGCAGGCTCCGCCGAAGGCGCCATCGATGCCGCCAACCTGCTCAAACCCGCCCTCGCTCGCGGCGAATTGCGCTGCATCGGCGCCACCACGCTCAACGAGTACAAAAAGTACATTGAAAAGGATGCCGCGCTCGCCCGTCGCTTCCGCTCCGTCATGGTCGGGGAACCGACCGTGGACGATACCATCGCCATCCTGCGCGGTCTCAAAGAGAAGTTCGAAATCCACCACGGCGTACGCATCAAAGACGCCGCCATTCTCGCCGCCGCCATCCTGTCGCATCGCTACATCGCCGACCGCTTCCTGCCCGATAAGGCCATCGACCTGATCGACGAAGCGGGCTCTGCGCTGCGCCTCCAGATCGGCTCCATGCCCATCGAAATCGACGACCTCGATCGCCGCATTTCGCACCTCGAAATCGAGCGCCAGGCGCTCAGCAAAGAGCGCGATGCCGCTTCCCATGAACGCCTCCGCCACGTCGAAAACGAACTCGAAACCGTCCGCGGCCAGGCCGCTACCTTGAAGGAGCGCTGGAACATGGAGCGCAACGCCATCTCCCGCGTGCGCACCCTCAAAGAGGAGCAGGACAACCTGCGCCAGGAAGAGGAAAAAGCCAGCCGCGCTGGCGATTGGGAAAAGGCCGCCCAGCTTCGCTACGGCCGCCTCTCGCAGATCGAAAAAGACATCGCCTCCGCCGAGCAGGAAATGGAATCCGTCAAGGAGCATGCCCTGCTCAAAGAGGAAATCGACGAAGAGGATATCGCCCGCATCGTCGCCAAGTGGACCGGCATTCCGGTGGCCCGCATGCTCGAAGGCGAGATCCAGAAACTCGTCCATATGCCGGAACGCCTGAAAGACCGCGTGATCGGCCAGGACCAGGCCGTGCAACTCGTCGCCAACGCCATCCTGCGCAATCGCGCCGGCCTCAGCGATCCCAACCGGCCCATCGGTAGCTTCATTCTGCTGGGACCCACGGGCGTCGGCAAAACCGAGCTCGTCCGCTCCCTCGCCCAATACCTGTTTGACGACGATAAGGCCATGATTCGCGTCGACATGAGCGAATACATGGAGAAACACGCGGTCTCCCGCATGGTCGGGTCGCCTCCCGGCTATGTCGGCCACGAAGAAGGTGGACAGCTCACCGAACAGGTGCGTCGTCGTCCCTACTCGGTGGTGCTGTTCGACGAAATCGAAAAAGCGCACCCCGATGCCTTCAACATGCTGCTCCAGATTCTGGACGACGGACGCCTCACCGATGGCCAGGGCCGCACGGTCAGCTTCCGCAACACCGTGATCGCCATGACCTCGAACGTGGGCACCGGCATGGTGGAGCGCAATACCATCGGCTTCTCGGCCTACGCCAAGGACGGTAAGGACGCGCGCACCGAAGACACCCGCAAACGCCTTCTCGATGCCTTGCGCGCCAGCTTCCGGCCCGAGTTCCTCAATCGCGTTGACGACATCATCGTCTTCAACTCGCTGACGCGCGAACACCTGACGCGCATCGTGGATATCCAACTCGCCAACGTCGGCAAACTGCTCGCCGACCGCAAGCTCAAGCTGGAAGTCACCGCCGCCGCCAGGGATCTCATCATCAACGAAGGTTACGACCCGCAATACGGCGCCCGTCCCATGCGCCGCGCCATCCAGCGGCTGGTGCAGGATCCGCTGGCGCTCAAACTGATTACGGGAACCTTCTTCGCCGAGGGCGACACCGTCCTGGTGGATGTCCCGCCCGTCGAGGGCGGCGAAGCGAAGCCCGAGTTGTCATTCACCAAACTGACGCCGGCCCCCGTGGCCCCCGAAATGGCAACAAAGTAAGTCAGCAGGGGCAGCCCCACAATTCGTGGCGCTGCCCCGCCAGTCAGCCCTTGTGCAGTTGCAGCCCTTGTGCAGTTGCAGCAGTTGTCAGTTGCAGTAATTGTGCAGTTGCAGTGGTTGTGGGGCAGCCATTCCTGGCTGCCGCCGCCTTTAGGCGGCGCGCTGCACCGGTGGGATGGGCCATCGTTTTTTGTGGCCCGTCCTCTCAGCCTCGAAGCGTGAACAGGCCAGTGGGATAAGGCTCTGCCTTGCCCATCCGAGCGAAGCTCTGCACCCAATCACAATCCCACAATTAAGCCGTCCGCTACACTGAAGTAACAGGCGGAACCCTTTAGCCCCGCCCGCTCGTCTTATAAAGTAGGCAGAAGATCCCATGAGCATCAATACTCTGAAAACCGCCGCTCTTCTAGGCTTCCTGACCGCCCTCCTCCTCATCGGCGGACAGGCGATCGCCGGACGCAGTGGCCTTTACTGGGCCCTCGCAATTACGGCGATCATGAACTTCGCCAGCTATTTCTTCTCCGAAAAAATCGCCCTCATGACGTACTCCGCCCAGCCGGTGTCGGAAACGCAAAATCCCGAGGCCTACCAGCGCCTCGGCCCCATGGTGAGCGATCTCTGCCAGCGCATGGGACTCCCCATGCCGAAGCTCTGGCTGATCCCCGACGATTCCCCCAATGCCTTCGCCACCGGCCGCAATCCGCAGCACGCCTCGCTCGCGTTCACCCAGGGCATCCTGCGCCTCATGTCGGATAACGAACTCCAGGGCGTGATCGCCCACGAGCTCGGCCACGTCCTGCACCGCGACATTCTGATCAGCTCGGTCGCCGCCATGATCGCCGGCACCATCACCTTCCTCGCCCGCATGGCGTTCTGGTTCGGCGGCAGCCGCGACCGCGAAGACCGCGGCAGTCCGGTGGCAGCCATCGCCATGATGATTCTGGCGCCCATCGCCGCCATGCTGATCCAAATGGCCATCTCCCGTTCGCGCGAGTATGATGCCGACGCCGCCAGCGCCAAATACGTCGGCTCGCCCTACCCGTTGATCGGCGGCCTGCAAAAACTCGAATCGTACTCCAAGCGCATTCCGATGAATGCCACGCCCTCTACCGCTCACATGTTCATCATCAAGCCCTTCACCGGCGATAGCTTCATGCGCCTCTTCTCCACTCATCCCTCCACCGAGGAACGGATCGCACGCCTCCAGGCCCCGCGATGAAGCATGGCATGCACGAGGTCCGCGTCACCCGCAAGGGCGCGGACCGCATTTCGAGCGGCCACCCCTGGATCTTTTCAAGCGATATCGAAGACCGCAAAGGCGCCCAGCCGGGCGACGCCGTCATCGTCGCCGATTCGCACGGGCGTTCCCTCGGCTCCGCCCACTACAGTTCGACTTCGCAGATTTGTCTGCGTATGCTCTCGCGGCAGGTGGAACCCATCGGCCGCGATTTCTTGATGCAACGCCTGCGCGCCGCCGAAGAGCACCGCCGCACCATCGTGCGTAATTCCGATTCCTACCGCGTCGTACATGGCGAGGCGGACCTGCTGCCCGCCCTCGTGGTCGATCGCTACGGCGACTACCTCGTGGTGCAGGCCCTCGATCAGGGCATGGACGCCGCCGAGGGCGCCATCGTCTCCTGCCTCGAAGAGTTGTACCAACCTAAGGGCATCCTGGCCCGCAACGATGTCGCCGTGCGCGCCAAGGAAGACCTGCCGCTCGAAGTGAAAGTGCTGGCCGGCGAAGTCCCCGATCACGTCGCCGTCCACATGAACGGCCTCACTTTGCAGGCCGATCTGCTGCACGGCCAGAAGACCGGCATTTACCTCGATCAGCGCGATAATTACCTGGCTGCGGCCCGCTATGCCCGCGGCGGCAAAGCCCTCGATTGCTTCACCTCCACAGGTGGCTTCGCGCTCCATCTGGCGGCGCATTGCGAGCACGTCGAAGCGGCCGATAGCTCCGGCCCCGCTCTCGTCACCGCGCGCGCCAATGCCAGTGCCAACCAGATCGCGAACATCGAGTTCAAAGAAGCCGATATTTTCCAGCTCCTGACCAACTACGCGAGCGCGCGGCGTCAATTCGATCTGGTCGTGCTCGATCCGCCCGCCTTTGCCAAGTCGCGGCGCGTGATAGAGGCGGCCACCACCGGTTACAAAGAGATCAATCTACGCGCGCTGCGCCTGCTGCGGCCGGGCGGCATTCTGGTGACCTGCTCCTGCTCGCACCACCTCAGCGAGAATGCCCTCCTCGAACTCGTCGCCGAGGCCAGCCTCGACGCCAACCGGACCTTGCGTGTACTCGAGCGGCGCACCCAGTCGCAGGATCACCCGATTCTGCTGACGGTGCCCGAAACGCTATACCTCAAGCTGTTTATCCTGGAAGTGATGTAACTCTCCGTGGGGCAGGCGGCGCGTCGCGTGAAGCCCGGTGGAACAGACCATCGCGCAGCGTGGTCTGTTTAAGGCGAGCAGCGCTCGCCTCTCGAAGTTGGGCATCTGTGTGGGCCCGGGCAATCGTCCCCGCCACGCACGCCGCTCCGCAGTCACCAAAGTGGAGCCGGGCAATGCTATTTTCCAGGAACGCTCCGCCTTGTCTTCGGGCACCCCCCGCTGACCCGCGTATCCAAATCCGATAACAGTACGTATTAGCTTTATGCAAGATTCCGGCTCTTTTGAAGCCCGCTACCTCGCCTTTCTCGAAACCATCACCAGCCTCCGCCCGGCTCTCCATCGCTATTGCTCGCGTATGCTCGGGTCGGTGCTGGATGGCGAAGACGTAGTGCAAAATGCATTATTCCAGGCCTTTCGCAGACTCGACACCTTCCAGGATTGGCTCCCCATCAAGCCGTGGCTGTTCCGCATCGCACACAATTGCTGTATCGATTACCTCCGTCAACACCAAGTCCGCCGCGAGGCCGAAGCCGAAGCCGCCATCAGCGACACCGTGCCGCCGGCCGAGCCCATTGGACCGGCTCTGGGCCGCGCCGTCGAACACCTGGTGCTCGCCCTCCCCCCGATGGAGCGAGCCTGTGTCCTACTCAAGGATGTCTTCGATTACTCGATTGAGGAGACCAGCGAACTGGTGGATTCCAGCGTCGGAGGCGTGAAGGCCGCCCTCCACCGCGGCCGCACCAGGCTGGCGTCCCTGCCCGGCAACCCGACGCTGCCGCGCGTAGCGGACCCGGAACGCCGCCGCCTGCTGGACCTCTACGTCGAACGTTTCAATCATCGCGATTGGGACGGCCTGCGCGAACTGATCTCTGCCGATGCCCGCCTCCGCGTGGCCGATTGCTTCGAGGGACGCCTCTCCGACTCTCCGTACTTCTCGCGCTACGAAAAATTCAGGCAATTGTGGCGCATGGCAGTCGGCGAAGTTGACGGGGAGATGGCCGTCATCGTCATGGAACCCGCCGGTGACGCCTGGACTCCTGTGTCGGCGGTCCACCTCGAGGTCTCCGCCGGACGCATCGTCAGAATCGTGGACTTCACTCACTGTCGTTGGGTGCTGCCGGCCGCCGTCGCCGTCCACGTATCCTCCCCGGCACGGTAACCGTAATAGGTGAGTGCGGGGACATCAACCGCAACTCAGAGATCGAGGAAGATTCATGCAAACGAAAGAAGCCATCCTTTACGCACTTACCTTTTCGGACCGGGCGGTACTCAGCATCATCGACGAGATGAGCGATGCGCCCACCACCTTTCCCACGCCCAACGGAGGCTGCCACCCGCTTTGGGTTCTCGGCCATCTCGCGCTTGTGGAAGGCGGCATGCAAGCGGTGCTTTTCGGTACCCCGAATCCTGTCGCCGAATGGCAGCCTATCTTCGGCGATAAGAGCCAGCCTGTGGCCGACCGTGCCGCCTATCCGGCCTTCGCCGAGGTACGAGCGAAATACGTCGAACTGCGCGAGAGTAATCTCAAGCTGGTCCAGTCGCTCACCGAAGCGGATCTCGACAAGCCCACGGTGGCTCCGCCCAAAGGTCTGGAGCACGAGTTCGATACTTGGGGCCGGAGTTTCCTGACGTTGGCGCTGCACCGGATGCTCCATCGCGCCAACGTCACGGACGCGCGCCGCGCCGCGGGCCGCACCGTTCTCGCCGCCCGCAACTAAAACCCACCGACTTACGCGAGTGCCGGCGCCGGTCGGGGCGTCGGCCTCCTTTTCGGTTTGGCTATCGACAGGCAGGAAGGGCCAGCGCTAGAACATCAGTTCGAGTCGCCGCGGGCCACAGTCCAATATGGGGACATTACGACCAAGTGGGTGCGCCGAGCGAGGCTTGATCGGCGGAATCCCGAGCGAGCCGTCCGCGACCGCGTCCCTGATATGATTGTGGTGTATGGGCCTTATGAATTTGACCGCCGTGTTTATGAAGGTGCCGGAGGGCTACGTCGGGTTCGTCGAAGAATTGCCTGGCGCAAACACACGGGGCGAGACATTAGATGAGGCGCGCGCAAACCTGAACGAAGCTGTCGCCATGGTTCTGGACGCGAACCGTACTCTCTCGGCCGAGGCCCTGGAGGGCGCCGACGTCATTCGGGAAGCTCTGATCATGCCTGCGGCATGAAGCGAATCGATCTGATCCGGCATCTGGAGCAGCATCAGTGTGAATTCCTCCGCGAGGGAAACAACCATACGATTTACGTCAATCGTCGGACACAGATCGTCCGCGGTCCCGCGACATCGCGAGGTGAACGATTTCCTAGCCCGCAAGATTTGTGATGACCTCCAAGTTCCCAGACCTTGAGGCTCAATGGTTGCCTTGAGGCGATGAAACCTTTAACCATTTTACTTTTTCAAAAACTATATTTGCCCTAAAAGCAACTACTTACAAATTTCCCCGCCCGCAGCCCAAACACCGGGGTGCTATTTCTGTAAGTGAAAAGAGTTGCTCGCTCGCCAAGAAGCAACCCGATCGGTACTCTATGCGGGAGCCCACACACCTCGAGGGGGCCTTCGATAATCCCGAGCCCATAGTTTCAACGTCGAATAGGCGGCCAACAGCGGCAGCTGTATCCTTCCTTTAAGAGAAGGAAAAAGGGATCGATTCCTTTTGCTGTCCCGGCTCACCCCGGGCAGCATTCAGCAACACCTCGTTCTTTGAAAAGCAACCTCATGCGCAACCGGCAGCATACGCACCCTACGCGTCGTCGCCGATCAATTCGCGGGACCCCAGCGCATGGCGGAAGGCCCACACCGAAATCCCCACCACCAGCGTTAGGCTTGCCAGTCCGGCGGGCACATACCATGACGTCCAACTGCCCCCCAGCAGGACGGAAGAGCCCGCGTTGGCAAAAAAGAGCGCCGAGATGGTCGCCACCAGTCCATTGCGCAACAGGACGAACATCAGCAGCCCATAAATCACCAGATAGACAACCGTCAGGGCCAGACCGTCCGCGGAAAAGTGGACCTCTCCCTGCATCGCCGTGAAGACCACCGCGGTGCACAGTGCCGCCGCCCAGTCGCGCCGCAGAATCTGCCGAAATCCGAATATGGTCAGAAAGATGAGCAGTCCGATGCTGAGCGCAGCCAGCATGGTGCTCGCGTGGCCGCCCAGCCATTGGCGTACGCCCAGGCCGAAGTTCAGCGTGGTGTCCGAGTTCACCGGGTCGCCGCCCGGGCCAAACAGGAAGAGCACCTTGACCCCGGTGAGCATTCCCGCGCCCACGGCCCCACCGATCAGGATGTCGCTGGCCACCTGCGCGTCGCCCCAACGCCCGCTCAAAACCCGGTTCCAGGTGACCATGGAATGCGGCCAACGCGCACGCACCGCCGGCTCGAGCGCCGTGTACACGACAAACAAAATAGCGGCGCTGAACAGCCAGTCCGCTGCGGCGGCCAGCGTGTAATCGAGCATCGGGTTGGCCGCAATCGGATGCACGCGGCCGAACCATTGCAGCCCTGAGAACAGGAAGCCTGCCGCCGCCACCCGCCCCGCTCCGCGCAAATCAGCGCGCCCCAGTTTCCAGTTGCGCAGCGCCAGCAGGATCACAAAGAAAATGCCCACGCCCTCCAGCACCCGCACGAAGACGAGCCTGGCGTTGAGCGTGTCGTTGGCCGCGGCGTCCTTCGCTGCCTTCGCCGCCCCCGCCTTCCGCAGCGTCACCCGGACCCGCGAAATCTGCCCTTTCCAACTGGCCGCTTCGATGTTCACCTCGGTGCCGGGCAGCACCGGGTGCGGCCCCGTCCACGCGCGCCACATGTCGAACGGCCGCACCGGCAACTGCACCGGAGTCGTCTCGGTGAATTGCGCCGGGTCGAACCCTGCCGCCTCAAACACCGCATCGGGCGCCACCGACGGATTGCCTTCGGCGTAAGGCACCCCCGCGAACTCCCGCAAATGACCGTGCCCATCCAACACCACCGTGGCCATGCCGGTGGAAAGCGGAGCGGGATTGCTCGCGGTGACCAGTCCATAAGGCGCCGCATCGAGGGGGCCAAGCGCTTCGCGGTAAACCGACAACAGCGGCGCTTCGGCGGCATACCACTGCGCCCACTTCGCCGGCGCGGGCAGCGATCGCAAGTGGCCGATCAGGTCGCCGCGATGCTGTAGCGTGATGTGGCTGTCGGCGGGATTGCGCGAGTAACCGAACTTCGCCGCCGCCGCGCGCGAGAGATGCGCCAGCACGTCGGGCGAATTCTCCAGCGGAACCTGGTACAACGCCGTGCGCCGGCCGCGCACCGGAATCTGCGCCACGAAAAAGCCCACCACCAGCGCCAGGCAGAGTACGGCCCACTTGCGCGCCATACCTTCCACCTTGCCCGCGGCCGCAACCATCTCGGGCGAAGGCGTCTCGCCCGCGGCCAGCGCGGCCGCCAGCGGGTCGCCCCCCGGCAGCGCCGCGGCAACGGCCAGCGGACTGCCCGGGCGCCGTTCCGGATTCGGATCCAGGCAGCGCCGGATTATCTTCTCCACCGCCGGATCGATATCGGCGGCGACGCTCGTCATGGCCGTCAGATGCACCGAATCCTGCAGGTCGAGCAGGTGCTGCACGTTCCTGGCATCGTAGGGCCGCCGCCCGGTGAAGAGTTCGTACAGCACCAGGCCGAGCGCATAAATGTCGCTGCGCGTGGTCACGCTCGCGCCCCGCAACTGTTCGGGCGCCATGTAGGCCGGCGTTCCGTTGCGCACTTCCGCACCCGACAGTTGATCGGTAATCGCCGCCAGCCCGAAATCCATGATCACCACTTCGCCGCGCTTGTTGATCATGATGTTCTGCGGCTTGAGGTCGCGGTGGATCACGCCGCGTTCGTGCGCCGCGTTCAGGCCGGCGCACAATTTGCGCGACGTTTCGAGCGCTTTATCGGCAGGCAAACGGCCGATCCGCGTCAACAGCGACGTGAGATCTTCGCCGTCCACATACTCCATCGAGATGAACGGTACGCCCTCGATTTCGCCGATGTCGTACACCCTGCATACATTGGGGTGCGACACCAGGCGCGCCACCCGGACTTCGCCGTGGAATCGCTCCAGCAGGCGCTGATTGCGCGACGCCTCCTCGGGCAGAAATTTGAGTGCCACCGATTGCCCCAGCGTCAGGTCCGTTGCGCGGTAGACCTCTCCCATGCCGCCGCGGCCCAGCAGGCCGATGATGCGATAACGCCCGCCCAGCAGCGTACCCGGCAGGAAACGGCCTTCGTCATCGGACGAAGTGGATGTTACGCGCGAGATCTCGGACGCGTCAGTCCGGGCCGGTTGCCCCAACATACTGTCCGACGCCACGGTCTCCGCAAACGACGGATTCAGCTTGCGATCCATAGCTCTTGATTATAGAAGGAAGTCGCATAACGCTCTGCCCTGTGCAGTCGAGCAACGCTCGACCATCTAACTTCGGAACTCCGCCGTGAGCCGCCCGGGTGATGCCTGGCAAACGTCGAACAGAGTGCGCTAGCGCGCGAAGTACCCAGCCTTGGCGCGCACCGTGAGTCCCGGACGCTTGGGCCGGATCGTAATCTTGTGAAACGTCTTGTCGTCCGTCGCGTTGGTGGTGTGGTACGCCAGCTCGTACGAAGAACGCAACTGCTCGTCGATGTCGTGGAAGCTCTTGCCCAGCCCGCTGCCCTGGCCGTCGAAATCCAACCCGCCGGTCTCGCGCGCCATTCGCTCCATGACCCCGATGCCATATTTGTTGCGCGCATTCAGCCGGTCCGCCGGGTTCTCGGTGTAACGGACGGTGAACAGCAACACATTGTTGGACTGCGCGGCCTCAATCGTCTCCAGCATGTGGTGCGCGCTGGAATTGTCTTCGCCGTCGCTGAACACGATCAGCGCGCGTCGCCCGCGCTCCTCGTTCTTCATCATCTGCGTGGAGCCGTAGTAAATGGCGTCGTAGAAAGCTGTGCCCAGAATGCGGTGTTCGCGCGGCCCGATGATGGGAAAATCCTCCAGCCGCCTCCCCTTTTCGGCGATTCTCAGCCCCTCCACCAGTTCCTTCGCCGAGTTGGTGTAGTCGCTCATCAGGCGAAGGCTGTTCCCAAAGCACACCAGAAATGCGCGATCCTGCGGGCGCAGCACCGCTTTGAGAAAACTCTGCAGCGCATCGTGGTGCGGCCGCAGGAAACTCTGCTGGCTGCCGCTCACGTCCATCATCAGTCCGAGGGTCAGCGGCACGTCGGTGCTGCGTGCGAAGAAAGCGATTTTCTGCGCGGCCCCATCTTCGAAGACCTCGAAATCTTCCTGCTTCAGGTCGTTGACCAGATTGCCCTTTTCGTCGCGGACCGAGAAGCCGACGTTGACCAGGCTGACCTCCACGCGAATCTGCGAAGGCCCCGCCAGAGGTAACAGAAAAGCGGCAAGACAGACCACGAGCGGCAGTTTCATCATGCTGGAATACGCTCCGGCGGCGCAGTGAGTTGCGCAAATGTTGAAAGTTCGATCTTGCCGTCCACTCCGTTCGAACCTCGTCGCGAAGACCGCGTTCCCGCCGCTGCCGGCAAGTCGCGCCGTGGATACCAAGCTTCACCGCCAAAGGTGCGACGCCGGCGGCCCGGTAATCGCGCACCTGGAAGGACCGTCCCTCGCCGGTCAACCATCGGCGGCCGGTTCTCCAACTGGCGCGGGAGTTTGCCCGGCGCCGCACCGCCGAGCGTGCGCCGCCCTGCCTCCACTTGTTGCTGCGTGACCGGCATGCCCCTATTGTGCACGAAAAGGGCTTACAATGAGGCACTGCAAATGCGAGTCAAGATCAGCGTGCTGGCATCGGGAACGGTGTTGCTGGACGGGCAGCCCGTCGATGGCTCGACCATCGATGCCGCCCTCGACCGCGCACAACTTGTGCAGGGGCAGGTGTGGTTCTACCGCGAGGCGCCGGCCGCTTCGGCCCCGCCGCAAGCGCTGGCGGTGATTCAAAATGTCGTGCGGCGGAAACTGCCGGTCAGCCTGTCCAGCCGGCCCGATTTTTCGGATTGGGTGGATGCCAAAGGCGTATCCCGCCCGCGCGCCGAAGCAGCTGCCACCGCCGTTCGCATCCCGGACGTCGCCAGCCGGTCCGACATCGGCGAGGTGTTCGCGCGCATTCGTCAGGCCGCGGCGGAAGGCATTGCGATTCTGAAACCGGACCGCACTCACATCGCCATGCCGCGCCTGGAGCCTTCCGGCGAGTTGCGCGAAGTGGCCGCCAGCATGAGCCGGCTGGTGGATGGTTCCGTGGTGCGCAACATAGCCGTCATCGCCTGCACCGCGTTTGCCCCCGGAGCCGGGGACGCGCCGGGACTGGCCGAGATCAGCGACGCCATTCCGTTCCTCGGCATGCTGGTGGGTCTGAGCTATATCGGGCACGCCGTGTGGGTGTTTGAAGGCCACGCGACGGCGCTGGCGTTCGGTTGCCGGGATGCGGACTTGCTGCTGGTGGATTCCGCGCTGTGCGCCCAGATGGGCAAGGATTGGGAAGGCATTTGCGCGGCATCGATGCGCAACGCCAACATCCTGGTCCACCGCCGCGACAACCTCCAACTCGCCCTGGTCCGCAGCGCCGCCGCCGGCGATGGGCTGCAATTTCCCAATCGCCCCCGGGCATGTTAAAGCACGCCCAACGGAAGTGGCGCGGCAGCGATTGCGCCACTCCATCATCCGGCTCCGCCTCGCCGCCCGCGGGAATGACGCTACGCTAAGGCATGGCTAACCTGGCGGAGCAGTTCGGGCCAATCGACATTTACCTCTTCGATCAGATCCTGCGGGGACGTATCGCGCCCGCCATGCGGGTGTTCGATGCCGGATGCGGCGGCGGCCGCAATCTGGTGTATTTCCTGCGCCAAGGCTACGACGTATTCGGGTTGGATGCCGACCCGCAGGCGATCCACGGTGTACGCGCCCTGGCCGCTCAACTGGCGCCCGCTCTGCCGGCCGACCACTTTCAGGCGGCCGCGGTCGAAGCCCCCCCTTTTCCCACGGGATTTGCGGATGTGGTGCTGAGCTCCGCCGTCCTGCACTTTGCGCGCGACGACGCACACTTCCGCGCCATGCTGGAGGGCAGTTGGCGGGCACTCAAAGCGGGAGGCATTTTCTTCTGCCGCCTGGCGTCCACCATCGGCATGGAGTCGCGCATGCAGCGTTTGCAGGGGCGCCGCTACCGCCTGCCCGACGGGTCGGACCGCTACCTGGTGGATGCGGAACTGCTCGAAGGGCTCACCCTCGAATTGGGCGGCACGCTGCTCGATCCGCTGAAAACCACGGTCGTGCACAACCAGCGCTGCATGACCACCTGGGTCATGCGCAGAGGGACTACTTCGTAGCCAGGATGAAGGCGTCGGTCAAACCGCCCGCGAAGCCGCTGGTGGTGATGGGCAGCCCGATGTTCCCGTAGCCAGCGATATAGACGGCGCCATCGTCGCCCAGCGTCAAGGCGCTCGGGACATAGGTTCCGGTGGCGCCGGCATACGTGCAGTAGATGATGCCGTTGCGGCCCGGCACGCCGGGCTTGATGGTAGCGATGAACAGGTCAATGCCGCCGCCCCAAAAAGGCTGGAACGCGCCGACGGTGTAGAGATCCTCGGAGAGCGTGTAGCCGGTGATGTTGAGATTGCCGTTGGCGTCGGCTTTGATATCGTACGCCACATCACCCTGGGTGCCGCCGAAGTACGTCGAGTACACCAGGAAGCCCGCCGGATTATTGGGGTTGACTACCGCCACGAAAACGTCTGTGTTGCCCTGCGGATTGCGCTGCACGGCATCCGCCGTGACCGGGAAATCGTCCGACAGCGTGAAGCCGGTGAGCACGATGTTGTTCTTCGAATCGAGGCTGATCTTTCTCACTTCATCGATATCCGCACCGCCCAGGTACGTGGAGTAAATCAGCGACGCGGTGGAAATCTTAGTCATATCCATCATGCCCAGCACGATGTCTTCGCCGCCGTTCAGAGTCTGCCGGAACCCGGGACCCTCCAGCGGGAACTCCTTCGAGACCGTAACACCCGCAAAGTACACCCGGCCGTCGCTGCCCACGGCAATCGAACGCCCCTCGTCGGAAAGTTCGCCGCCGAGATAAGTGGAGTACAGCGGCGTGACGGCCTTGAGATCGAGTTTGGTCAGGAACATATCCTGCTTGCCATACAGCACCTGCGCATAAGCGGTGTCGGTGATGATCGGCAGGTCGGACGCTTTGGTGCTGCCGATGAGATATACAAACCCGGCAGCGTCGAGCGCCAGGCCGTTGACGATAGTCGGGCCATCGGTGCCGCCGAAATAGGTGGAGTAGATCAGGGAATCTCCACCGTACCCGGCCGGATCGATCGCCGCCACGTAGCCGCACTGCTGGAGGCCCGGCAGCTCGCTCTGCACCGAATTGCCGGCCATCGGAAAATTGGAAGAGTATGTGTACCCCGCCAGGAAGGCCACACCGGCCGCATTCACTTCCAGCGCCGTCGGGTAATCGTCGCTGGCGCCGCCGAGGTAAGAGAAATATTTAAGTTGGAAGCCGTTCCGCGTATCGATGATGGCCAGGAAAAGATCGGTGAGCCCGGCGCTGAAATTGTTGTACGCGCCATCGATATACTGCATCTCGCCGGTGGTGGTGGAGCCGGTCAGGTACAGCATGCCGTTCGGCCCCATTTTGATGGCCACGATCTTCTCGTTCCCGGAACTACCAATGTAGGCGCAATACACCAGAATCGGGTCGATCACCAGGGCGCGAGTGCGGTCGTAGCGCTCCAGTCGGAAACCCACCTGATTGCGGGCGAGCATGGTGTAGCCCCCCTTGATCCGCCGCCCGTCCTGATAGATCACCGGCGCCTTCTGGGTGATCTCGCCGCTCTCGGAAGTGAGGGTGAGATCGCCCGCCGGGGTCAGGCTGACTTTCACGTCGCCGCCGAAATTGAGGCGGATGGCATCGGGATTGGCGCCCGGCGCGAGCACGAAATCGTACTCCAGTTGATTCTGGTTGCCGTAGTAGACTACGTCCACGCCCGGGTAAACGCTCTGGTAGCGCACCCGCGCGTAGTTGGCGATGCCGGTATGCCACTGGTCCCGCGCACCGACGAAGTAATTGGTGACGGCGGGCATCTTTTCCTCCGCCGTGATCACCGGGACTGCGGCGCCGTGGACCAGCGAGAGCGCTACACGGCTGTTGCCGACCAGGAAGGCCGGTCCGCGCGAGGTCAGTTGGAGCGAAGCGCCGGCGGAGCGGGCAACATAGTGAATGCCAGGGTCCCACTGCCCGCGGTTTTCTTCAAAGCGGAGCGGCAGACGGCCAAGGGCTGCCTGGCCTTGCGGGAGGGCCGGATCCGGGGTCGCCGCTGCCAGAACGGTACCGGCACACACGAGTGAGAAGATTCCTAGCTTACGGTGCATACGAACTACTATTAAAACATGTACCGACGTGTTCCTGAAATGGGCGGATACTTCACAGGCGTGAAAAATCAGAAACTTACGCGGCTGGCGGGTGTGCTGGTGGCGTTGGCAGTGGTGGCAGCGGCGGCCGGGATGGCGCTGGTGCAGCCTGCGGAATTTGCGTCACGGGTTGCGGGCAAAACTGCCAAACCCGCGGTTTTCATGGTCGGGCCGGCCGTCCTGTTTCGTAGCAAGCATATTCCAGGTTCGATCTTCGCCGGACCGGGGCAGAGTCCGGCAGGGTTAGCCATGCTGAAAGTGGAACTGGACAAACTGCCGCGCGATCGCGAGGTGGTGGTGTATTGCGGGTGCTGCCCGTGGGACCACTGCCCGAACGTGAAGCCCGCCATGAATTTGCTGCAAATCATGGGCTTTACGAAGGCCAAAGTGCTGTACCTCGGCACCGGTTTCAAAATCGACTGGATGGATAAAGGCTACGCGGCGGAATAGCGCGGCCATGGCGGGGCGGGCTTCCCGCACCCGTCCCGGCGCGTCGAATGCCTGTGCAACCGGCGGGTCATTTGCCGCCAAGTGGCGGCAGGCAGTTTCCGCTAGCGCTACGAGCGGAGCGTCGGGCTGCGTTCTATAATCTAATTTGACAGGGGCTCAACCACCAGATGCACCGCTGACGTTCATCATGGCCTGCCTTGCCGACGGGCGCGTCCGCTGGACATACCACGTCAGGATGCGGCTTCAACAGCGTGCATTGACCACTGCGACACTTCGCGAAGCCATGTCGACATTGGAGATTATTGAATCTTATCCGCAGGACAAGTACCTGCCAAGCTTTCTGTTGAGAAGCGACTCGGCTGGAACTGTCTTCCACGTCTAAATTGCGACCGATGTCGCGGGCGATAACATTCGAGTTGTTACCATGTATATTCCGGACCCGGAGGAATGGGATACGGGATTGCGTTCAAGGAGGATCGGATGAGATGCCGAATTTGCGGGGGAGTGCTGGAAGCCCGGGTCACCGACCTGCCTTTCAAAATCGGCGATTCGTCAATCGTGATCCTGCGGTCGCTTCCGGTGCTGCAATGCCGCCAGTGTGGTGATACCGAATTGGAGCAGGCGACGATGGCTCGGGTAGATCAACTGCTTGCGGCAGTGGATGGATCTGCGGAGTTAGAAGTCATTCGATACGCAGCGTAACTACCGGCCGGCGCGCTCGAGATTCAGGTCGGCGCCTACGAGAGGCGACCGGCGCAATGCAGCGAGGATGCCACTTTTACTGGGCGGTTGCCCGGAAATTGTGCGGCGTACGGCGACCCGAATCCGCGCTGAATCCGGGCTATCCTCCGCCAGCCGTTTCGCAAGCGACCGGATCAGTTCGCGATCGGAGCCAAGCCCACGAACTTCGAAGCGCGCCATCCCACGCTTGTGGGGGTGCTTCCGGTAGTCATTGATGGCTCGCTTTTGCGGTGTGTCGCCCATGAGCAAGGCCTCGTATATCCAGATTATCAGGCCGAAAGCGGAGGTGCCAAGGTGCCGCAGCCGTCATTCCAACTCGCGGTACAACTCCGCTTGCCGCGCGGCGATGGCTTCCCAACTGTAGTTTCGCTCCACTGTCGCGCGCGCGCGAAGTTCCACGTCGCGGCGCGCTGACGCGTTGGACAGCAGGTGCTCGATCGCCTCCGCCATCTCGCCCGCGGTCCGAACCAGCACGAAGTCCTCACCCGGTGTCAGATCCAGGCCGTTGACTCCGGCTGGCGTGCTGATTACCGCTTTGCCCATCGCCATGGCCTCCAACACTTTGATGTTAGTGCCCGCCGACGCCACGAGCGGCGCGACCACCAGCGCGGCCTGCCGGTAGGCCGGGCGCACGTCGGACACGAAGCCTTCAAGCGTGATGCCGGGCTGCGCGAGATTGGCCGCGACTGGATACTGCTCGTGACGCGCGCCGGCGATGATGTGCAGGCGGGCGTCGCGCAGGTGCGGCCATACTTCGTTCACGAAGAACTCGATGGCCATGACGTTCGGACGGTGCGCGAAGCTGCCGATGAAGAGAATCCGGCGCGCTGCCGGCGGCTCCACGGCGGGTTGAAAGCGATCGAGATCCACCCCGTTGGCCAGCGTCACGGCATTGTCCGAGGTCACGCAGCGGAGGTCCTTCTCGCTCATGACAACGACGCGCTCCACCTTGCTCCACGCGCTGGTCTCGAACTTGCGCCAGAGGTCGAGTTCGCGGCGGACCTCCCAATCGCCGTTCAATGCGAGCATCTGCTGGAAGAGGTCGAACGTGATGTCGTGCTCCACCAGGATGGTGCGGGCGGGCGAGCAATCGGCGGCATATTGCGCGAGCTGCGTGAACTCCAGTTGGGCGACCGCGGGCTTCCATTTGCGCACGGTCTGCTGCAGCGCGGCGCGGAAGGCGGCGGACGCGAACTCCTCCACGGTTTCGGGGCGTCCGGTGAAGGGCAGCGCGTGACTGCCGGCGCGGCGCACCAGCACGATCTCGCTACAGAATTCCAGCAGTTCGGCGGGCGGCGCCGCGGCCTGCTCCGTGAAGGCGACCAGCACGAGATCGAATTCGGCGGCGGCGCGGCGCATCAGATTATAGATGCGGACGGCGCCTCCGTGCGACAACGGAAACGGCACGTAGGGGCTGGCCACCAGGACGCGCGTTTTGCCGGCGGCCGCACGCCCGGGGAAGACGCTGACGTTGCCATCGGTGAGCGCCAGGAAGAGGTCCTCGGGATAGCGCGTTTCGCCCGCGCCACCGCTGAAAGCGATGGCGGGAGCCTGCGCGAGGGCGGCACGATCTTCGCGCAGGAACAGCCGCCGCACGGCCTGACGCCAGAGACGGCGAAAGACCTTTGGGTGGCGGACTGCACGGGCCACGAAGCGCAGATAGTTGATTTCGAGAATGTGCGCGAGTTCGGCCTCGCTGTAGAAGCGAGTGGTGGTGGCGCGGTGCCGGTGCTCCACTGCGGCGCCTGCGACATAGACGTGGGGCCAGCCGAGTTGCCAGGCGCGGAATCCCAAGTCAAGATCCTCGACGTAGGCCGGTTCGTATATCTCATCCGCGCCGCCGAGAGAGCGCAGTTTGGCGGTGTCGTAGAGGGAGCAGCCGCCGCTGCCATAGAGCACATAGGACCCGTCTTCGCCGGGCAGCGGAAGGTCGCAGCGGACGGGGAAGTCCGCCGGATCGTCCTGTGCGAAGACGGTCTTGCCGGTCTCTTCGCGGCGCACGCCGGGAGGAAAGTGGATCTGCGCGGTGGCGCTGAACAGGTCCGGCACCTGGGTGAACGCGTGCTGCAGGGCGGCGAAAAAACCGGGCTCCAGCAGCATGTCGTTATTGAGCAGGCAGACGTGGGTGTGGCGCGCCAGTGCGATGCCGCGATTGACGGCGCGCGCGAAGGAGAGCGGGGCGGGGGAGTGGACCACTTCGACCTGCGGGTACGCAGCCGCAAGCCACGCCTCAGTATCGTCGGTGCTGCCGTTATCGACGACGATCACCTGCTCCGGCGCCTGCGCGAGAATGCCGGGCAGTTGGGCGGCGAGCAATTCGCGCCCGGTCCGCGAGGGGATGACGACGCTGGTGCCGGGGAGAAGGGCGGCGGGCGGCGCCGCGTGGTGCGCCGTGCCGGGGAGAAGCGCGGCGGCCGGAACCACGTCGGGTGCCGTGCCGGGGAGAAGCGCGGTGCGCGGAACCGAGTCGTGCGCCGTGCTGGGGAGCACAGCGGCGGGCGGCACAGCGTGGTGCGCTGGACTCGAAGACTGCCAGAGGAACGACCGGGCCGTTCCGGCAAGGCGCGCGAGCGTGTAGCGCGCGAGCAGCGGCCATTCCGCCTTGCGCGCCGCGCGCACGGCCCAGCGGAGCGCGTTCGTCGTGCGCCACACCAGATGCCGGGCGATGGCCGGCAGCGCGCCGGGGCGCAGCATAAAATTATTCAGATTTTCGTTAAACGCCAGGAAGCCGCGCGGCGAGAGTACAAGCGCCAGCAGGCGCATGCGGCGGAACGGAACATTGGGCACCAGCATGACGCCGGCGAGCCGGATCTCGTGCCCGCGCAGCGCTTCGCGGCAACGGCGCAGATTCTCCGCGAACGGGCGGTTGACGCGGTAGCGAATCCACGGCAGGGCGGGATCTTCCGGCGGAAAATCGGAGACCACCCAGAGGGGAAGTTCGGGATAGATCGCGCGCAATTGTTCGACCAGGCGCCGGTTGAGATCGTCGGTGCCGGAAGCGAAGGCGAGCTTGATCTTTGGGGTCAACTTAATTGATCGTCGGGGTCAACTTAAATCAATAAGTGGCGGTGTGCCTGCGCGCCGCCCGCGCGGCTAAATTCCCAGAGGTGCATGGCCTGGCAGGCGAAAGCAGCGGAGACAGGATTGATATACGGCAGGGTCTGGCAGCCTTGGCGCCCGAACCAGTATCCCCCATCGACCAGCGGGTCGGGCGGAGTGCCGGCGGCATGTTGGAATGACGCCAATTGGATGGCTTCGTGTTCGGCGGCGGCGCGGTCGAGCGGCACGGCGCCCAGCCAATCGGCATACAGGCGTGCGCGCAGTACCTGGGCATAGACGTCGCAGCGCACAAAGCTAGGCGCGATGTCGCGCAGATGCCGGGCGGCGAGCGCGATTCCTGCGCGCAGGGCGGCGGCGCACTCGGGCCGGGCGGCGCGCGGCAGCAGGCCTTCCAGGAAGTAAGAGAAAGCGTGCAGGCGATCCATCACCTTCGCGCGGTCGGGGTGGCCGGGCAGAAAATCAGCATAGGTACGCAGGCTGGCGGCGAGCACGCGTTCGTAGGGTTCGAGAAAACGCTCGAAGCCGGTGATGTCATAGAGGTCGCACCACGCCATGGCGGATTTCAATTGATAGCAGGAGGCAGTGCGCGACCAGCGCAGCGGATCGCGCGCGACGGGAGTTTTTGACGGCAGTTCCAGGATGGGGTGGAAGTCGCCCGCGGGCGACTGGAAATCGCGCAGCATGGAATCGCCGGTGGCGATGGCGGTATCCAGGAATTGCTGCTCCCCGGTAGCGCGCCAGACGGCCAGCAGGCCGCGCACGATGATGCCGCAATCGAAGAAGTAGCTGTAGGCGGAGGGTTCGATTTCGAACGGCATGACGCGCAGCTGCGGGTCCCACGCGCGCACCAGGAAGTGGGCGGCAGCGCGCCCGCGTTTCAGATACCTTTGGTCTTGCGTGACGGAGTGCAGATAGACGAAAGCGCTGGCCGCGTAGCCCGTGATTTCGGTGGAGGCCGGCAGATTGCAGCGCGAGCCGGTGAGGCAATAGCGTGCCACACCGCCGTCTGGAAATTGGATTCCGGAGTGTAGGAACCACTCTCCGGTTCGCGAGAGCTGTGGAGACAAGAGCCTAGTTTAACATCCGGATTGCGAGCCTCTAATGGATGTGGCCGGTGGCGCCCTTGACGTGTCCGCGATGGCGCGGGTCTTTCGATACCGTGGCCGGCGCCGCCGGGCGCGCGTGCGGTGAATTCAGCCCATAGACGTTCAGGCGGTCGGAAAACGTGGCGAGGTATACCTTACCGTTGGCGACGGTGGGCGGGACGTACTTGGCGAAATCGAAATTGTCGGCGGGGTCGTCCACGTCGGTGCTCCAAAGCAACTGCATGGTAGCGGCATCGAAGGCGCGCAAAGTGCCGCGGACGATCTCTACCCACGCATCGTCTTTATACGGGACGGCGCCCCAGAGAATGCCATTGTCCTGGCCGTTGGCCGAGACGGAGAGGAACCCGCCCGGCATGCCCTTATTGCCCATCATGCCCTTGAGCGGTTTGGTGTCGAACTTCTTCGTCGCATCGTAGTGGAAGGCGCGTACATTGTCTTCCTCGGGCCAGATATAGATGGTGGGACCCTTTTGGCGGCTGTTGAAATAAACGGGCGCGCCGTGGTTGTGATGGTATCCGGCGTTGAACAGGAATGGGAACCAGCTCAGCAAGCTGAGGCGCCAGGGACGCGCCGCCTGAAAATACTGCAACGGAGGATAGGCGCCATCGTGAAACCAGTGATGCTCCTGCAGCCCGCCGAGTTTGTCCTGCGCGAGCAGCCAGAGCTTGCCATCCTTGCCGCCGCCCACCAGTTCGTTGGTATCGGGCATCAGCATGGGGCCCGAAGATCCAAGGTCGATATCGAGCGCGTTCTGGGTCTTGACGGCGGCGGGCGCGAACCAATCGACTGGCGTCAAGTCGGGAGTCAGCTTGAGGAAGACGCCGCCGAATTGGCGGTTGGTCACCGGATCGAAGCTGCCGTTGCCGGTCATGAAATACAGGTTGCCGAGCGAATCCACGGCCGGCCCGTTGCCCGCCTGCCAGATGCCGCCCTCGCGGCCGCCGGGAGTGGTGCAGAAGACGGGGTCGAGCTGGCGCAGCGTATCGGGGTCGAAGGCGATGACGAAGCCCTGCCACGGCGGCGCGTCCTGGTGCGAGCCGAAGGCCGCGTAGATCTTCTGATTGGCGAAAGTGAGGGCGGCGCGTTGAATGTGGCGGCGCGCCAGATCTGCCTGGGGCACGTTGCCGGTGGCGAGCAGCGGCAGGAGGATGTCGGTCTTATGGGCGATGGCGCCGGTGGCGAGATCAAGCGCGTGGAGGCGCAGCACGACGGGGCACGCCGCGGTGGCTTCCTGCTCGCCGGGGCACTGCGGTTCGGCGATTTTGGCGATCAGGTAGATGAGGCTGCGCGCGCGATCGATGACCGGCGTGCTGGTGACGCCGATATAGGGGCGAATGTTGTACTGTCCGAGCAGCGCTCCGGCATCCTTGGGAATGCGGTCGTAGGGCATGGGAGCGCCCAGGTTGACCTTCCAGATTGGCTCGGGCTGCGAAGTGTCTGCGTCGAAGGCGTAGACCATGTTGCGCATGGTGGTCACGAAGACGACGTTGCGCGTGCCTTGCCCCGGAATGGCGAGGCCGGTGACGATTAGAGGCTGCGCGTAAATCTGCCCGTCCACCATCACGGAAAACAAGCGGCCGAAGGATTGGGAGCGGAGGGAGGCGGGCGAGAGCGCAGTCTCGTCGAGCACGGCACCGGTGCGCGCCAGGTTGTTGTGGTGCGTCAGCACATCCGTGGCCGAAGCAAGTGAGGAAAGGCCCAGAAGAAGTGCCGCGAAGCGCATTGCGACAGCTTATCAGGTGAGAGCAGGGCGGAGCGAGCGGTCGCGTACGGAGTGTCGGATAGAGCTGCGCAAGGGAGACCATCAGGCCAGGGTTTTGCGCGGCTGGACTCACGGGGCGCGCCACCTGAAGGCGGCGGCTGGCAGGAATGCCAGCCCCACATGCCACATCTTAGGAGAGGAGGCGGCGCACGTTGGGGGCGAGCGCGGCGGCGAGTTGCAGGTTCTTGCTTCCGCTCTGGCTGGAGACCACGAAAGCGAGGTAGCGTTCGCTCTCGAAGCCGGCGATCTGATACTGGTCGGTGGAGGTGCGGTAGACCGGTACGCCGTGCGAGTCTTCGGCGGGCGTAAGACCGGCGAGGGTCTCGCCATTTTCCTTGCGCGCCACGACCAGGGAAATTACCTCACTGCCCTTGCGCATCGTGAGGTGGATGAACTGCCGTCCTCCGTAGGTGCACTGGTGCGCCAGCACGATGCGATAGCCGGGGGGAATCACGGGCTCGACCACGGGGAGCAGGCCCTGATACTCGGGGCCGAGCTTGGCTTCCATCTCTTCGATCGCAGGCGGGTTGACGGGGTACTTGCGGAAGACCGCGCAATGAATGTGGTCGCTGAGTGCCGATTTGAAGATGCCTGCCACGCTGGCTGAGATCTTCTGGATGTAATTCGCCTGCGAAGGGCGATCGCCCACGCCCGGCATGGCCAGGGGGCGCGGGTAAGTCATCCACGTGCCGGCCGAAAGGACGAGCGCGGCCGCGGCGGCCATCGCCCAGCGCTGACTGGCCGGCGACACCGTGGGTAGCGACGGCAGGAAACGCCAGGCCGACGATTGGCGGCTGCGGATCCTCTCTTTCACCAGGGCCGGCAGTTCGGGCGGGACCGCCAGGCTCTGCACAGCGCTCTTCAAGCGCCCGCGCAGGCGGGTGCGGGTAGCCACTTCCGCGGTGCAGGCCGGGCACGCTTCCAGATGCCGGAGCACTTCATGGTTGGTCTCCACCAGCAGTTCATTACAGATGTACGCGTCCAGGTAGCGCCGCGTTTTATCGCAGGCGCCTTCGCCAAATTGAGTCCGAGTCATGCGCTTCTTCCCTCCTGGGTGCGACCGATTCCATACGAATGCGCAACGCCCAGCAACTTCTCGCGGAGCAGCCTGCGGCCTCTGCTCAAACGCGACATTACCGTTCCCACCGGCACAGTGAGAATGCCGGCGGTCTCTTTGTAACTGAATTCTTCCACGTCGACCAGCAGCACCACGGCGCGGAAATCCTGCGGCACTTCGGCCAAAGCGCGGAGCATGTCTTCGTCGGTGATGTGCTGTGGAATGGGCGGTCCGGCGGCGGACGTGTTTTCCAGAATCTCTTCGCTTTCCCTCACCATGCGCACGTTGAGCCATTTGCGCCGGTAGTGATTGAGCGTGTGAAACAGGATTTTGAAAAGCCAGGCGCGGCAATTGGTGCCGGGTTCGAAACGGTCGAATGATTTCCAGGCCTGGTAGTACACGTCCTGCACGACGTCGTCTGCCCTGGCAGCGTCGCCGAGCAGACGGGCCGCCATCCGGTAAAGGTCGTTGAGATGGGGCAGGGCCGCGGCTTCGAATTCCTGGGTGCGCGGCTTGTTCGCGAAGAGCATGGAGGCTTACCCGTTCTGAATCTCAATCCCGGTCCCCCACCAGAATATTCCCGTCTGAGGAATATTTTCGGGAAATTGTTCGAGAATCGCATGCCCGTATATCCGGCGGGCGGCCGGATTATTCCCCGGTGCGATGGCGGCGATTGCCGGCGCGGCGCGGGACAAGCGCGCGGCGGCGTTGTATCCTGAGTTCCGCGTGGCATGGGCGAGCGGCGAACAGGGCGGGAGGGGACGAAACGATGAGCGATCTTACAGGCAAAGTGGTGTTGGTGACGGGCGCGAAGGGCGGCTTGGGCAGTGCGGTCACCGAGGCGATGCTGGCGGCAGGGGCGACGGTGATCGGGGTTTCGCGCTCCATTCAAGCGGGCGATTTTCCCCACGAGCGGTTCCACGCCATGCCCGCGGAACTGACCGGTGCGGGCGCTGCTCGCCAACTGGTGGCGGATGCCATGACGCGGTTTCAGCAGGTGGATGCGCTGGCGCACGTGATGGGCGGATTTGGCGGCGGGCAGCGCGTCGACGAGACGGGCGAGGACTTGATGGAGCGCATGTTCGACCTCAATTTCCGCAGCGCGTTTTATATGATGAGCGCGGTGCTGCCGGCGATGCGGGCGAGGGGCAGGGGGAGCATCGCGGTGGTGGCGAGCCGGCAGGGGGTTGAACCGGGCGCCATGGTGGGCGCGTACAGCGCGTCGAAGGCCGCGGTGGTGGCGCTGGTGAAGGCGGTAGCGCTGGAGAATGAGGATCGCGGGATTTCGGCCAACACGGTGCTGCCGGGGACGATGGATACTCCGGCTAATCGCAAAGGCGATCCGGGGAACGATGGCTCGAAGTACGTACAGCCGGCGCAGGTGGCGGCGCTGCTGGTGCATCTGGTGAGCGAGGCCGGCGCGCAGATCACCGGCGCGGCGATTCCGGTCTACGGGAAGCAATTGTAGATCTCGCGCGAGTGGAGGGCCTCGGGGAGTGTGTGGATGCGACGGCCGGTTCGCGGGGCCTGACGGCGGCAGCCAGGAGATGTGGCCCAAAGTGGACTCTGTTCGTTAGTTCAGCGCGGCCAAAGAATCGGTCTCTATCCTTCCCACGCTGGGGGCCGGAATCCCAGGGGCACGATAGGATCGGGAGTGGTGTAGTTAGTGGCGGCGCTGCCGCTGTTGGCGCGCCGCTGACGGGGGGCTGGCGGGCTGCGCTCTGCCAGCCGCGAAATATAATGTCACGGCGGGATCGCGGTTTTAGAGGTTCTTAGGTTGCCATAAGTCTTAGACCTTTGGCGCTAAGATACATCTTGCAGTTCAACTGTCAGGCTGATATGATCCCGGCATGGAATCGCATCGTCAGGTAAGGAAGGTCCGGCCGCGTGGGTGCGTATAAGGAGAGTCTGGAGGTTCCCGCCGACGCTGCGGCTAAGCGTCCCTGTTGTGGAGTTTATGTCCAGCAGGTAAACCGGATCACCCGTCTCGCAGACCAAATCCAGGTCTGGATGAAGGAAGAACACCCGGCCTCGATCCGGGTGCTGCGGACGGCGCTGCAGCGCAAGGAACGGATGGAGAAGTGGCTGGCGGCCCATACGCATGAGGCCGTGCCGGCACCGGACTGGCGATCCGACGTGGAAATGGCTGAGCGCACGCAGGTGCATCTCGGCTTGGGTCCGCGCGACGCCTTCGAATAGGGGCGACAGTTAGCGGGCGGTGCGGCGTGCCCGCCAGTCGCGGTCGAGCATGCCCCACGCCACGATATCCAGCCAGTGGTCATTGACCCATTCGCCGTCCCGCAGGAGGCCTTCGCGCGTGAAACCCATGCGTTCGGGAATGGCGCAGCTCCGGGTATTGGCGACACCGCAGTGGATGCTGACGCGATGCAGTTCCAATTCGTCGAAGAGATAGTCAAGCATGTTTTCGCAGCACCGGGTTATGACGCCCTTGCCTTGAAAACGCTGATCAATCCAGTAGCCGATGCTGCAACTGCGGTTGCGCCAGTCGATGGGGTGGCAGCCGATGGAGCCTGCGACCGCCCCGTCCACCAGGATCACGCACTGCGGACCGCGACCCGCGGCAAACTGCTCGCGCACCTTGCCGATGAAGCGGCGCAGGTCGTCGACGGATTCGGTGAGGTCTACCCAGGGGAGCCACTCGCGAAGATAGGCGCGGGTGCCATCGACGACGACGAAGACCGGCTCGGCATCCTTCAGTTCAAAGAGCCGGAATTCGATACCGGGCGCCACTTTTCGCGAGAACATGCCTGCGCTCAGGCCCCCTCTGGTTTCTGCGGATTGACGGACTTCGCTACCGCGGGCACTTCCGGAGTGTCGTGCTGGTTGGCGTAAACGGTGAGCCCTTCTTTCAGCAGTTCAAACGCGGTGGCCGGGTCGTCGACGAATTGGAAGAGGGCCAGGTCTTCGGCGGAAATCATGCCGTGCTCCACCAGCGCCTCAAAATTGATAATCTTCTTCCAATAAGCGCTGCCATAGACGAGGATGGTCATCTTCTTGGCGAGTTTCTGCGTCTGGGTCAGAGTGAGGATTTCCATCATCTCGTCGAGCGTGCCGAACCCGCCGGGGAAGACCACCAGCGCCTTGGCCAGGTACGAGAACCAGAACTTGCGCATGAAGAAGTAATGGAATTCGAAGCTCAGCGACGGGGTGATATAAGGATTGGGAAACTGTTCGAACGGCAGGCCGATATTGAGGCCCACGGTCTTGCCGCCGACCTCGTGCGCGCCGCGGTTAGCGGCCTCCATGATGCCGGGTCCGCCGCCGGAGCACACTACAAAGCGGTAGGTGCTGTTGGTGAACTGCTGGCTCCATTCGGTGAGCAGGCGCGCCAGGGTGCGCGCGTCCTCGTAATAGCGGGCCATTTGGCCGCCATCGTCCTTGATGCGGGCGGAACCGAAGAAGACCACCGTGTCGCGGACCTTCTCCCGCCGGAAGTGCGCCAGGGGTTCGAGGAATTCCGAAAGAATGCGCAGCGCCCGCGCATCCGGACTGTTCAGGAATTTGTCGTTCAGGTAAGCAACGGAGCGGCGCTCACTGTGCACTGGGGTTGAGTCAGACATTCTGCTTTAACTCATCGACCTTTCTTTTCAATTCACGCACCGTGCGGAGCAATTCGGGCAACTTGGAAAACGCGGTGACGGCGCGTAGCCACTCGCCGGCGGCGAAGGCGGGCGAGCCCGAGATGCGCGCCCCCTTTGGCACATCGCCGCCGATGCCGCTTTGGGCGTAGACCACGGCGTCCTCATGCACGGTCAAATGGCCGCTGGAGCCGACCTGCCCGGCGAGCACCACATTACGTTCCAGCACGGTGCTGCCGGCAAGCCCCGTCTGGGCGCAGATGATGTTGTCTTCGCCCACGGTGCAGGCATGGCCCACCTGGACGAGGCTATCGATTTTGGCGCCGCGCTTGATGCGGGTTTCGCCCACGGTGGCACGGTCGATGGAAGTCAGGCTCTGCACTTCCACATCGTCTTCCAGAATGGTGATGCCGGATTGCACAATTTTGAACTGGGTGCCGTCGGCGCGCTTGGCGAAGCCGAAGCCATCGCCGCCCACTACCACGCCGTTTTGCAATGTGACGCGATCGCCGATGCGGCAAAATTCGCGTACCGCCGCGTGCGAGTGCGCCAGGAAATCGTCACCGATTTGCGCCCCTTCATAAATTACGACGTGGGGATGCAGCACCGCGTTGCGCCCCAGAAGTACGTGCTCGCCCACGACGGCGAAGGCTCCGATGGAGCAGCCGTCTCCAAGGGTCGCGGTGGGTGCGATTGAGGCCATCGGATGCACGCCGGGATGGGGCCGCGGAGGCTGATAGAAGAGGGCGAGAGAGCGCGCGAAATCCAGATAGGGATTGGCGGAGACGAGGCAGGCGATCTCCTGCCCTTGCAGTTCTTCCGCCACCAGAATGGCGCTGGCTTTGGTGTGCCTGACCTTAGGCGCGTATTTGGGATTCGCCAGGAAAGTAAGTTGTCCGGCAGAGGCGTGCTCCATGCCGGCTACTCCCTGGATGTCGAGTTCGCCGTCGCCCGTGAGCCGGCAGCCCAGCGCGTCAGCGATTTCACGAAGTTTCATAAGCGGCCAACCACCAGCGTACCGCGAAGCCGTCAGAGGGGCGGCGCGCGATAATAGCAGGAACATGGCCCACCTCGAAGCGCTGTTTGAAAACAATCGCAACTGGTCGCGCCGCGTGCGCGAACACGATCCGGAGTTTTTCGACCGGCTCTCCAAACTGCAGGCGCCCAAATATCTGTGGATTGGCTGCTCGGACAGCCGCGTTTCCGCCAACGAAATTCTGGGCCTGATGCCGGGCGAAATCTTCGTACACCGCAACGTCGCCAACCTGGTCATTCATACGGACCTGAATTGCCTGTCGGTGATTCAATTCGCCGTCGAGGTGCTGAAGGTGGAGCACATCATGGTGTGCGGGCATTACGGCTGCGGCGGCGTGCGCGCCGCGATCGGTCATACGCAGTACGGGCTGATCGACAACTGGCTGCGCCGCATCAAGGAAGTCTACGCGCGCCATGAGAATGAACTGGAGAGCATTGCGGACCTGCCGGAGCGTACCGACCGTTTGTGCGAACTCAACGTGCTGGAGCAGGTGCGGGCAGTGTGCCATACGACGATCGTGCAGAACGCCTGGGCGAGCGGCAAACGCCTTTCGGTGCACGGACTGATTTACCGCTTGAGCGATGGCCTGCTGCAGGATCTCGCCGTGCGCATCTCCGGTCCGGCGGAAGTGGACGCGATCTATCGGATGTCGCAAGCGTAGTCCGCGCCGCCCTGCGACAATGACTGCATGGTGCGTCCTGTTCCGCCGGCTGGTCCGACCGATACCAATCAAGGGTTCAGCCGCGAGCGCCTGTTGTTGTTCGCTCTCGTTCTCGCGACCCTGCTGGCGCTGTACATCTGTTACCTGATTATCCAGCCCTTTGTGCCGGCGATCACGATTGCCGTGGCCGCGGCGGTGGCGACCATGCGCCTGCAGGACTGGCTGCGCGCGCGCTTCCGTTCGCGGAGCGCGGCGGCCGGCGTGGGGGTGGCGCTGGTCGCGGGCCTGATCGTGATACCGCTGACGCTGCTGATTGCCTATTTGGTGCGGCAGGTGATCGACGGGATTGGCTATCTGGAGCGGGGCGGCGGGATCGCGGAGTGGCGCAGCGTGGTTCACCTGCCGCCGGCGGTGGATCGCATTCTGGCTTGGGCGCAGGGCAATCTCGAACTGCAATCGCAACTGGCGAACTTAGGGCAGGCACTGGCGGGGCAGGCGGGCAATTTGCTGACCGGATCGATCGGCGTGGTCTCGCAACTGGTGATCATGCTGTTCGTGCTGTTCTTCCTGTATCGCGATCGGGAAGGGGCATTGAGTACGCTGCGCAGCCTGGTGCCGCTGTCGGATGGCGAGGCGGCGCGCATGGGGCACCGGATTCGCGACACGATTCTGGCGACGGTGAACGGATCGCTGACCGTAGCCTTCGTGCAGTCTCTGCTGGCGGGCACGATGTATGGCATTTTGGGTGTCCCGGCGGCCGCGGTCTGGGGCTTCGCCACGTTCATCGTGGCGCTGGTGCCGATGTTTGGAACGGTGCTGGTATGGGGTCCGGTCGCGCTGTTTCTGGCGCTCTCGGGCAGTTGGGTGAAGGCGCTGATTCTGGTCGGGTGGGGAGCGCTGGCGGTGGGCCTGGTGGACAACCTGCTGTACCCGTACCTGGTGGGGAATCAACTACGCATGCACACCATTCCGACGTTCTTCGCCATTCTCGGCGGGATTCAGTTGTTCGGTCCGGCGGGCCTGATTCTGGGTCCGGTGACGCTGGCTCTCACGCTGGGACTGCTCGAAGTGTGGACCGAGCGCACGGAAACGGCGTCAGAGGACTAGCGCGGCATGCTAGGATGCTCGCGTGCGGAACCTGACTGCGAAGCTCCTGTTACTCGGGTACATCCTGCTGTTCGTCTGGGGCGCGACGGAGCCTTATAGCCGCGCGACCTGGTGGGCGGAGAATATTCCGATTCTCATGATCGCGCTTTCACTGGTGATTTTATACTGGCGCGGCTTCGTCTTCAGTCCGCCGGCTTACGCCCTGATGGCCGTGCTGCTGTATCTGCACACCATCGGCGGACACTACACATTCGAACGCGTGCCCTTCGGTTTCGTCACCAACCTTTTCGGCTTTCACCGCAATCATTACGACCGCATGGCGCATTTCAGCGTCGGGTTCTACGCTTATGCGATTGCCGAGGCGCTGGTAGTGCGGCAGGCGGTGCGCAGCCGTTGGGTGCTGTTCCTGTTTCCCATCTTCGCCATCGCTTTCGTGGCGATGGGGTATGAGATTGTCGAATGGCTCTACGCCGCCGCCGACGGGGGAACGTCCGGCGCCGAATTCCTCGGCAGTCAGGGCGATATCTGGGACGCGCAGGAAGATATGCTGGCCGACACGCTCGGGGGGATTGTTGCGACGGTGATTTTCTTTGCCATGGGGAAGGCGCGGGGGGTCGGCCGGGAACCCGTGGGCGCGCCAAGCGCGGCCCGTTAGCCTGCGGTCTTGTAAGAATTTGCAAGTTTTTAGGGCCAGTGTATCGCGTTGAATATAATGGAAGTTGCTCATCGCGATTAGCGCCACTTTTACAGCGGAAGGCCTGCAACCGGGACTCGATTTCTGGATGCGGCAGTTGGGACTGGCAGGCGAACTTCGCTTCGCCGCCTACCAGCAGGTCTTTCAGGAACTGCTGGACCCGGCCGGCCTTTTCGCCGGGAATGCGGACGGCATTAACCTGATTCTCGTGCGCGCCGACGATTGGCCGGCGGACCCGCAGGCCGCCGAATTCGTGGCCGCGGTGCGGGCGGCTGCCGGTCGTTTAAAGGCGCCGCTGCTGGTGGTGGCCTGTCCCGGCGCTACGAGCCTCGACGAGGCGCTACGCGCCGGGCTCGCCGGACTGCCATCGGTCTACCTGTTGACTTCGGCCGAGATCGCATCACTGTATCCGGTGGCTGAGATTCACGATCCGCATGGCAATCAGCTGGGGCAAGTGCCGTACACGCAACTCTACTTCGTGGCGCTGGCCACTGCCATCGCGCGCAAAATCCACGCCATCACGGCGGCGCCGTTCAAGGCGATCGCGCTCGATTGCGACGATACGTTGTGGGCGGGCATTTGCGGCGAAGACGGTCCGGAGGGCGTGGTGTTGGACGCGCCGCGCCGCAAGCTGCAGGAGTTCATGGCGGATCGGCGGCGCGAGGGCATGCTGCTCACTTTGTGCAGTAAGAATAATGAGGAAGACGTGGCCGCGACCTTTCGCGCGCATCCCGGGATGCCGCTTGCGCTTACGGATTTCGCCGCACAGCGGGTGAATTGGGACAGCAAAGCGGTCAACCTGGCGGCGCTGGCCGACGAACTGGAGCTCGGCCTCGACACCTTGATCCTGGTGGATGACAGTCCCAAGGAAGTGCAGGAAGCGCAGGCAGGCGCTCCGCAGGCGCTGTGCCTGGCGCTGCCCGCGCAGTCCGCGGAGATTCCGGAATTTCTGGCGCACGTGTGGGCCTTCGACCGAGCGCGCGTCACCGATGAGGACCGCCGGCGCGGCGAACTCTATGCGCAGCGCGCCGAACGCACCCGCGCCGCGCACGCTTCCGCCAACCTGGCGGAGTTCCTGGCCTCGCTCGAACTGGAAGTCACCATCGCCCCGCTGCAACCTTCCCAGGTGGACCGCGTGGCGCAGCTTACCCAGCGCACCAACCAGATGAACGTGACGTGTATACGGCGGACCGCCGCGGAGATCCAACGCCTGTCCGAGGAGTGCCTGACGGTGCATGTCACCGACCGCTTCGGCAGCTACGGACTCACAGGCGCGGTGATTTTCAGGGCCGAAGCCGGACGCCTGGCGGTGGATACGTTCCTGCTGAGTTGCCGCGCGCTGGGCCGCGGCGTGGAGCATCGCATGGTCGCCCGGTTGGGCGAGATTGCGCTGGAACGCGGACTGCGCAGCGTCGATATCCCTTTCCTGGCGAGCCAACGGAATCGTCCCGCGCTGCTGTTTCTCGAAGCGCTGGGCGCGGTGCACGATGACGGCTACTTTCGGCTGACAGCCGCGCAGGCCGCCGCCGCGCAATATCGTCCCGCGCAGGGCGCTCCCGCCGCGACGCCGTCCGGCGAGCATGCGCTGCCTGCCGGCGCACCGGCGCGCGCGCCCTACGGCCGGATTGCGATGGAATTGCGAACGCCGGAGCAGGTCTGGGCCGCTCTGCGCACGGCCACGCGGCGCCATACGCCGCAACGTCCGGGAGATGCCCCTCGCACCACATTGGAGCGCGATCTGGTGGCGCTGTGGGCGGAACTGCTGAATGTGGAGAACGTGGGCATCCACGAGAACTTCTTCGAACTGGGCGGCCATTCGCTGCTGGCGGTGCAACTGCTTTCGCGGGTGCGGCAGATTTACGGGGTGGATCTCTCGCTGGAGGTGGTCTACTCTGGTGAATTCATGGTGGCGGAATTGGCCAAGGCGATCGAACTCAAGGAAATCGAGCAGTCGGGCGGAGACTATCACGAGCTGATGGAAGAGCTCGAAGGCCTGAGCGACGAAGAGGTGCGCGCGCTGCTGGCCGAAGAGCAGGACGCGCCGTAGCCAACATGCGCATACTGCTGACTGCCAACGCCAGCTACGTGCCTCCGCGCGGCGGCGCGACGCGCAGCAATCTGATCTGGCTGGATCAGATGGCGGCGGCCGGGCACCAGTGCCGGATTGTCAGCGGCGCCGCGGGGGAAGGCGCGGAACTGCGCTTTCACGCTTCGATTGCGGTGTTCGCGGTGGAAGATCCCGTGCGCCGCATACAGGTTCTACGCCAGCAGATTCGCGAGTTTCATCCCGATTGGGTGCTGGTTTCGAGCGAAGATTTGGGGCACGGCCTGTTGCACGAGGCGCAACATTCCGCGCACGGCCGGGTGGTTTACCTGGCGCACACGCCGCAGTTTTTTCCGTTCGGTCCCGCCAGTTGGAATCCCGATCGCGAGGCGGCGGAACTGGTAAAAGACACCGCCGGGGTGGTCGCCATCGGGCATCACATGGCGGGCTACATCGAGCGCTGGCTGGAGCGTTCGGCCACGGTGATTCATCCGCCGATTTATGGCGCGGGTCCCTTTGCGGACTACGGCAACTTCGAGCGCGGGCTGGTCACGATGGTCAATCCGTGCGCGGTGAAAGGGCTGTCGATTTTTCTGGATACCGCGGCGCGCCTGCCGGAAATCGAATTCGGCGTGCTGCCGGGCTGGGGCACTACCAGCGATGACCGGCGCGCGCTGGCCCGCCTGCACAATGTGCGCGTGCTGCCCAATGTGCGCCAGATCGACGAGGTGCTGGCCGTGACGCGCGTGCTGCTGATGCCTTCGCTTTGGTACGAAGGTTTCGGCCTGATCGTGATGGAGTGCATGTTGCGCGGCATTCCGGTGGTGGCGAGCGATTCCGGCGGATTGGTGGAAGCCAAACACGGCACGGGCTATATCCTTCCGGTGCAGACCATCGAGCGCTACGAGCCGGTGTTTGACGAGCACGCGATGCCGCGTCCGGTGGTGCCGCGCAATGATGCGCAGCCATGGGTGGATGCACTGCGCGAGTTACTGAGCAGCCGGGACGCGTACCGGCGTGAATCGTCCGCGTCGCGCCTGGCCGGGCGACGGTTCACGGCAACGCTGGACGCGGCGGAGATGCAGCGGTATCTGGAGTGGTTGAAGCCCCGGGCGGAAGGTGGCGTGGCGCACGCCACGATCGAATCGCTTTCGCCGGAGAGGCGCGCTCTCTTGCTGGAGCGGCTGCGGAAACGCAAGGCGCAGACATGAGGCCGCGGGCGGACTGAGATGCGCATCCTGCTGGCACAGAACTCGCTCTACTACCCCGCGCATGGCGGCGGGGACAAGAGCAATCGATTGCTGTTGGAGGCGCTGGCGGCGCGCGGGCACGAATGCCGCGCGGTGGCTCGCATCAGCGTGTTCGGAGCCCCGCAGCAGGCGCAGTACCTGGAATCCCTGGCCGCCCGCGGGGTCGCGGCGACGGAGGCCGGGGGCGTGGTCCGGTTCGAGCGCAACGGAGTGCGCGCGGCGGTGGTGACCAACGCCAATCTGCGCGCGACGTTCTCGGGGGAAATCGGGAGTTTTGCGCCTGAGGTGATTTTAGTGTCGACCGACGATCCGGCGCAATTGCTGCTCGAAGTGGCGCTCGGTTCGGAGGCTCGTGTGATCTATCTGGCGCGCGCCACGCTGGCGGTCCCGTTCGGCCCCGATTGCGCGTTTCCGAGCGAGGCGAAGACGGCGCGCATACGGGAGTGCGATGCCGTGGTGGGCGTCAGCGAATACGTCGCCGAATACATTCGCCGCTATGCGGGCATCAACGCGCTGCATGTGCCCATCTCGCTGATGGAGCCCGAAGACTGGCCGCTTCTGGCCAACTTCGAGAGTGAGTTCGTCACCTTCGTCAATCCATGCGCGGTGAAGGGCATCGCGATTTTCCTGGCGCTGGCGGATGCCTTCCCGGCCACGCGGTTTGCTGCCGTGCCCACGTGGGGCACCAATCGGGAGGACTTTGCGGCATTGCGCGCGCGGTCCAATATCACGCTGCTCGAGCCGGTGGACGATATCAACTTATTGTTGGCGCGTACGCGGGTCCTGCTGGTGCCGTCGCTGTGGGCGGAGGCGCGCTCGCGCATCGTGTTGGAAGCGCTGCTGCGCGGTGTGCCGGTGATGGCGGCGAAGGTGGGCGGAATTCCCGAAGCGATGATGGGCGTTCCGTATTTGCTGCCGGTGCGTCCTATCGAGCGTTATGAGACGCGGGTTGACGAGCAGATGGTTCCGGTGGCGCAAGTGCCGGCGCAGGAGATCGGGCCCTGGCGCGATGCGTTGTCGCGGCTGTTGGGGGAGCGCTTGCATTTCGAGGAAGTGGCTGCGCAATCGCGACGCGCCGCGCTCGCATACGCCGCGGGATTGCATGCCGGGCATTTCGAGAAACTGCTGGCGGGCGGCAAGCGGCGCGCGGCCGGGTCCGCGGGAGGGGCGGTGGAATCGCTGTCGCCCGAGAAAGGGAAATTGCTGGCGGGCGGCGCGCCTGCGGTGGCGTCCTCCGGGGCGTCGCTGGAATCGCTCTCGCCCGAGAGGCGGAAACTGTTGGCGCTGCGCCTGCGCAAACTGGCGACGCCCGAGGCGTGGTTTCCCAACGCGGCGTCGGCCGGCGGACCCCGGCTCTTCTGTTTTCCGCACGCCGGGGGAGGCACCGGCCAGAGTCCACGGATTGCCGGTTGGACCGCGGTGCCGGTGCGGTTGCCGGGGCGCGAGTCGCGCCTTGCCGAAGCTCCGTTCGAGCGTATGGCGCCCCTGGTGGCAGCACTCGCCGACAATCTGTCGTCCTACCTTGACCGGCCGTACGCCTTCTTCGGACATAGCATGGGCGGGGCCGTGGCCTTCGAACTGGCGCGCGAGTTGCGGCGCCGGCAGCGTCCCTTGCCGCAAATGTTGATCGCTTCCGGCGCGCGGGCGCCGCAGTTCCGCCGCCATCATGTTCCGCCGGAGCCGACGAGCAGGGAAGGGCTGATCCAAGGGTTGCGCAGATTGGGCGGAGTGCCGCAAGAAGTGCTCGACGACATGACGCTGCTGCGCGCCATTCTCCCGGCGCTGGAGGCGGACGTCACTCTCTACCGGAACTACGTCTATGCGGAGGATGAGGCGCTGCCCATCCCGATTCGCGCCTATGGCGGGAGGGAAGATCTCAATGTGACGCGCGCGCATCTGGAAGCGTGGGCCGAGCAGACCACCGCGTCTTTCGCGGTGCGCCAATTTCCAGGCGGCCACTTCTATCTGAACGCCGCATCCGCTGCACTGGCAGACGCGCTTACCGGGGACCTGCGTGATTGAAGTGCATGTTTGGAAGGTCCGCCTGGACCGTCGCGCGAGCTTGGATTCGACGCCTGCGGAACTGGCGCACGCCGAGCGTTTGGCCACACCTGTTCTGCGCCTGAGGTATCTGCGCGCTCACGCCGCGCTGCGCGATATTCTCGGCCGGTATACCGCCGCTCCGCTGGAATTTGCCCGTCATCCTCGAGGCAAACCGTATCTGGCGAGCGATGACGCGGTGCGCTTTAACCTGGCGCATTCGCGCGGCATGGCGCTGGTGGCGGTGGCGCGCGGCCGGGAAATCGGGGTCGACCTGGAGCGCCTTCGCCCGCTGCCCGATTATGGCGCGATCGCGCGGCGCTACTTTCCGGCGGACACTCCGGCTCCGGTGAACGTGCGCGATTTCTTCGGGCAGTGGACGCGTTTCGAGGCGCTGCTCAAGGCGCAGGGCACCGGATTGTTCGCCATCGGGGAAGCGCCGCCGGGGGAATGGAGCGTGACGGCGATCGAGGCCGGTCCGCGATTTGCGGCCGCACTGGCCGCGCAGGGCGACCCGCCCGCGATAGAATTTCACGAGTACCCAATAAAGGAAAACTGATGAAGATTGTCGTGCTGGACAGCTACTGCCTGAATCCCGGAGACCTCACGTGGGATGCGCTGCGCGCCTTGGGCGAGGTGGTGTTATACGATCGCACGCCCGCCGCGGAAGTGGTGGCGCGAGCCCAGGGAGCCGCCGCCGTATTCACCAACAAGACCCCGCTGCCCGCTGCCACTCTCGCTGCCCTGCCGGATCTGAAATACATCGGTGTCCTGGCCACCGGCTACAACGTGGTGGATGTGGCGGCGGCGCGGAAACAGGACATCGCCGTCACCAACATTCCGACTTACGGCACGGCCAGCGTGGCGCAATTCGTCTTCGCCCTGCTGCTGGAAATGTGCCACAACGTCAAGCTGCACTCCGACGCCGCGCGCTCGGGCGAATGGTCGCACAATGCCGATTGGAGCTTTTGGAAGGCGCCGCTGGTGGAGCTGGCGGGGAAGACGATGGGGATCGTTGGCTTCGGGCGAATTGGCCGCGCGGTGGGCAAGATTGCCGACGCGCTGGGCATGAAGGTGATCGCGCACGATACCTACCAGGGCAATCCGCCGGATTACGAAGGTTTCCGCTGGGTGGAGTTGGAAGAATTGCTGCGCGAGAGCGATGTGGTCAGCCTGCATTCTCCGCTGTTCCCGGAGACGCAGGGCATGATCAATGCGCGCACGCTCAGGATCATGAAGCCTTCGGCGTTCCTTATTAATACGTCGCGCGGGCCGCTGGTGGTGGATCAGGACCTGGCCGACGCCCTGAATGCCGGGACGATCGCGGGCGCCGGGGTGGACGTGTTGAGCGCCGAGCCACCGGCGGAAAGCAATCCACTGCTGGCGGCGAAGAACTGCCTGGTGACGCCGCACATCGCGTGGGCCACGCGGGAAGCGCGCGCACGGCTGATGGAGCTGGCGGTATCGAATCTTTCAGACTGGATCAACGGCAATCCGCGGAATGTGATAAATTAGCGCCTAAGAGCGGTCTTTACTTATGGATAGACGCAAATTCTTTGTCACCACCGCGGCTGCGGCAGCCGCCTCCTCGGCGGCCTTCGCCAGCCCGAACGACACGATACGGATCGCGACCATCGGGATGCGAGGTCGCGGGAAGGATCACATCAAAGAGATCACCGTCCAGAAGAATGTCGAACTGGTGGCGGTGTGCGACGTCGATAAGCAGGTGCTCGACGCGGCGGTAGACAGCGTGGAGAAGGTCACTTCCAAAAAGCCGGCCGGCTATACCGATTACCGCAAACTGCTGGAAGACAAATCGATCGACGCCATTTCGATCGCCACGCCCAACCACTGGCACACGTTGATGACCATCGACGCGTGTCGCGCGGGCAAGGACGTGTACGTCGAGAAGCCGTGCTCGCACAACATTTTCGAAGCCAGGCAGATTGTTGCCGCGGCGCGCAAGTACAACCGGATTGTGCAGCAGGGCAGCCAGAGCCGCTCGTCGGTGGGGCTGCAGGATGGCGTGAAGAAGCTGCGCGAAGGCCTGATCGGCGACATTTACCTGTCGCGCGGCCTGTGCTACAAATGGCGCGATACCATCGGTACGAAGGACGCCAGCCAGCCGCCGGATTACGTGGATTACGATCTGTGGCTGGGGCCGGCGCCCAAGGTGCCGTTCAAGGAAAACCGTTTCCATTATAACTGGCACTGGTATTGGGCGTACGGCAATGGCGATCTGGGCAACCAGGGCATCCATGAGGTCGATATCGCGCGCTGGGCCCTGGGGGTGAAGTACCCGACCAAGGTGAGCGCCATCGGCGGCAAGTTCATGTTCGATGACGACCAGGAGACGCCCAACACGATCAACTGCGCGTTCGAGTTCAACGAGAATGGCAGGAAGCAGATGATGGAATTCGAAGTGCGCCACTGGATGAGCAATCACGAAGCGGGAATTTCCGAAGGCGGCCGCGATTCGAATACGATTGGCAATATTGTGTACGGCTCCAAGGGATATATGTCGATCGCGGGTTACACGAAGTACTCCACGTTTTTGGGGCGCAATGCCGAGCCCGGTCCGACCATGAACCAGGGCGGCAGCCACTTCGCCAACTTCTTCGACGCCATGCGCAGCCGCAAGCCCGGAGACCTGACGGCGGAGATTGAAGAAGGCGCGGCGTCCACCGTGCTGGTGCACCTGGCGAATATCTCTTATCGTTTGGGCCGGACGATTAATTTCGACCCGAAGACGATGACCATCACCGGCGACAAGGAAGCGACGGCGATGATGACGCGCGAGTACCGCAAGCCCTTCGTGGTGCCGGAGAAGGTTTAGCGTTAGCGATTGAGTGGGACGGGCCATCGTTTTTTGTGGCCCGTCCTGTCAGCATCGAGAGCGCGATTAGGACTCGGAGGGCGAGCGGTGCTCGCCTGCACAAGGCAGAGCCTTATGCCACATTGCTACTGCAACTTCACGGGGGCGCCCTGGGTGCGGCCGGAATCGTTGAACGAGTCCACTGTGAAGTAGTAGTTCGTTCCCGCGCTGAGATCGTGCAGGGTGATCTCTTTCTTGCCGCGGATTTCGAGATTCTGGTTGAGCTTGCCCTCGGCGATGCCGTAGCGCACGATGTAGCCATCGGCGTCGCGCTGCGGTTCCCAGCGGACTACGGCATTGCGCTGATCGCTCGGGTCGCGATGGGCTTCGAATTTCGGCGCGATGGCGGGCGCTTTGCCTTGCCCGTTGCCGAAGATTCGCAGGTCGCGGAGGGAGAACGGTCCGCCGCCTGGCATACGCACATTGGTGATGCGCACGTGCTGCGCCACCACCGGCGCATCCAGTTGAATGTAGTCGTGCGGCACGTCCGTCTTATTGGCTGACTTGTCGACCAAGTTTTGCCAGGTCTTGCCGTCCGTGGAGTATTCCAGTTTGTACTGATGATAGAGGCCGTCGGCGCGGCCCAGCGCGGTGGCTTCGTGTTCGCCGAAGTTGACCTGTACCGCTTCGATCCTGGCCGCTTTGCCCAGATTGACGCTCAGCCATTCGCCGGCATTGGCGGTGCGTGCGCTCCACAGAGTCCGCACGTCCTCATCGAACGCCATGGCCGGAAGCCGCTCGTCGATGTTCGAGGACGCGGTGGCGCGCTTGCCATAGGAGAGCAGCATCCAACCCGCGAAGGTGTCTACGCTGTCGCCCTTGCGCTCGGCGGGCACCCATTGCGGATAGTCGGCAAAGAGCGTGTTGGCGTGGATCTGACCATCGGCGTCGAACTGCACCGGGAAGATCCCCAGGCGGCGTTCGAAATCGTGTTTGATGGAGATCCGCATGGTGGAGATGTGCCAGTAGCGACCCTGCTTGTCGGCCCAAGTCGCGCTATGGCCGGCGCCCTGAATGAAGCCGGTGGGCTTGAACGAGAACGGATTGTAGGGCGCGTAGGTGAAGGGACCGCGCGGGCTGCTGGAGGTGTAAACGCCGTCGGCATAGCCGCGGAATTCGGTGCCGGGCGCGGCGTATTGCAGGTAGTAGACGCCCTTGTGTTTGGTCATCCAACCGCCTTCCAGCCACGGACCTTCCTGGTAGCCGCCGCCACCGGCCGCGCCCAGATTCTCTTCGCCGCGGCGCTCCCAGCCGTGCTGCGCGTAGTTGGCGCGGAAGCACTGCCACGGCTGACCGACCGGCTTGAAGCCGTTCTTCGGGTCGAGTTCCATGCCCGAAATCCCGCCGTTGTACGAGAGGCCGTAATAGAGGTAGACCTTGCCATCGTCGTCGGCGAACAGGTCGGGATCGCCCACGTCGAACGGCTTGCCGATGTATTCCCACTTGCCGCCCTTGGGGTCGGTCGATTTGTAGATGCCGATGTTGCACGCCGAGTAGTAGAGCGCGCCCTGGTAGGCCATGACCGCGGGAGCGTAAGCCTCGATGGGGAGTCCTTCGGGCTTGACGAATTTCCAATCGATCATGTCGGTGGAATGCCAGTACCCGCCCGATTTGGACGCGAAGAGGTAGTAGTCGTCACCGAAGAGCAGGATGACGGGGTCGGCAGCTTCGCGCCGGCTCGGGCCATCGGGCATGAAGCGGTAGTCGATGTTGATGGGATTAGCGAAAGTTTTGGGCCGGTCGGCAGCCGCGGCCGTTACAGGGGCGAGCGCGAGCGCCGCCAGAAGGGGAAGAAGGAAGCGGAATTTACACAGAAAACATCGTAACATGCGGTCCGGGCCGCTGAGCGCTTATAGGCAATCGGCGGCCCGGGTGGATCTAATAGATGATCTTGCCGAGGGTGACGCCCGGCCAGTCATCCGTGCGGAAGGGAACTGCCGGCAGGCCCGCTCCGTTGTACAGAGAGGCCAGCGGATTGGCTTGCCAGGCGTAGCGCACCGCGACCGGATTGGGCACCGACGGCGATGAAACGATCACGGTATTGCCATCCACGCGCGCGTCGGCCCAATACCATTTGTGGTCCTCGCCGGCGATGGAAAACTCTCCCGTCTTCTCGCCTTTGACCACCAGGCCGCCATCGGTGTGATCGAAGTGCACCTTCATCTCGCCGCCCTTGCCTTTTTCCACTTTGGCGAGGGTGGGGCCCGAGAACGGCACCTTCTGCTTGTAATAGCCGGCCAGGGCGCAGGCGGCCAAACGGTCGCCCACTTCCACCTTATCGATGGGGTGGATGTTGTCGGCGTCGCCGGTGTCGATGGTGGTGGCGAGGCAGGTGTTGGGCACGGATTTGGTGGTCATGAACTGGGCCTCGCGGGTTTCGGCCCAGCCATCGTCACCGGGAGCGCTTTTGCGTTTCTGATAGGCGGGCAACCCAACAATGTAGAAGGGGAAATCGCCCTGGCCAAACAGCTTGCGCCAATCGGCGATCATGGCCGGGAGCACTTTGCGATACTGATAGCCGCGCGCGGCATTGGATTCGCCCTGATACCAGATGGCGCCGGTAATCGCCAGCGGTGCGATGGGCGCCAGCATGCCGTTGTAGAGCACGCTGGCCATGCTGGTAACGCTCTCGTAGCCGGGAGGCATGGTAGCGCCGGAGTGCCCATCCACGGCGACTTTGCCCTTCCATTCGCCGGCCAGCGAAATGGTGGTTTCGCCCAGCACCAGCTTGAGGGAATCCGCGCCGCTGATAAAGCCTCCCTTGCCGGGACTGGTATTCAGCAGGCGGATGGCGATCACGTTCTTGCCGGGCTTCAGGCCGCGTGCGAAATAGGCGCGCGGATTTTCCACCCACGAACTGGAACCGATCTGCTGGCCGTTGATGTAGACCGTGTCCATCTTATCGACGCTGCCGAGCAGCACGCGCCCGTTGCCGGCGGGCAGCGGATCGGGAAGCGTGATCTCTTTGCGCAACCACATGAGGCTCGGCACATCATCGACGCCGAGTTCCTTGAAGGTGCCGGGAATCTGCACTGGTTTCCACGACGCTTCGTCCAGCGCCGGCTCGGCCCAGGAGCCGTTCCTGGAGCCGATGTCGTAATCGTCGTACCAGTGCATGATGTAGTTGCCGTACTCTTTGCCGCCCTTCTGACGCTGCTTCTCGAGTTCGGCAAGTCCGGCGTCGAAATCCTTCAACGGGCGCAGTGCGTCGGGGCTGGCGAAGGTCTCGGCGGGCACGCCGCCGACGGCTTCGTGAATCAGGCCGATGGGCACTTTGGTATCCAGGTGGAGTTTGCGGCCGAAGAAATAACCCACCGCGGAGATGCCGCCGCGCCCGGCGAGTCCTTCGGGCGTGACCGCCTTCCAGGAGCCGGCACGCGGCACATCCTGAGGATTGTAGGAAGCCTTCTCACCGACGACGTAGAAACGGATCTGGGGATAGTTCGCGTTCTTGACTTCCTCGGCGCCGTTGCGCGCCTGCCGCAGGCCGAACTGCATATTCGACTGTCCGCCGCAGAGCCACACGTCGCCGACCAGGACATCCTTCAATTCCACAATTTGCTTGCCGGAGATTTTCACGGTGTAGGGGCCGCCGGGCGCGGGAGGCTGAATCTGCACCTGCCACTTGCCGTTCGCGCCGGCGGTGCCGGTGGCGGAGCTGGCTTCGATTTCCACTTTCACGGTGTCGCCCGCCTGGCTCCAGCCCCAGATGGTGTTGAGCTTGCCGCGCTGCAGCACCATGTTGTCACCGAAAATCGGGCTGACGAAGGGGAGCGGATCGGCAGCGAAGGCCATGGAGGTGAACGCCGCCAGCGCCGTCAGAATCGTGATGGTTCTAGGAATTGCCTGCTTCATCATCGTGAATGTCTCGTTCCTGATATTCCAATCCCTAATGCACTGTTGCCGGGGGGCGCGCGCGCCGCAGCGCGTCGTCCTGTTTAACTTGGTGCGGCTCGAGCAGCGCGGTGTACTTTTCGATTGCCGCGCGCAGGGCGGGCAGGTTGGGCGCACCCTTGCGCAGCAGATCGACGGTGCGCGTGGGCGGATCGTACATGGCAATCAGTTGGCCGGATTCCAGCAGGTTCGCCGAAACTTCCGCCAGGTTGAGGCCGGCCTCCCAGGCTGGGTTGGCGTCGGCCAGCCACTTCTGATTATTGGCAACCGCGCGGGTGACGAAGCCTTCCTTATCGGGCATGCCGGGCATCACGTCTTCGTCGCGATCGCGGAACATGCCGAGGATGGCCGCCACGATTGCGGGATCGCGGACCGTGCCGTCGGCGTGGAAGACGCCATGCACCTGACCCCACTGGTGGGTGATCATGAGCTCCCAAATGTACCAGCCGACGTTGGCCTTCATGTGTTCTTCGATGACGATGTCGTAGGGGTTGGCTCGCGCGAAGCAGCCGATTTCCGTGTTGATGAGCGGCTTGTTGACCTTGGCCGCGTACGCCTTCGCTTTCGCGATGTCGGCGCGAATGGCGGCGCGCGTCGGCAGGTAATTGTGGAAAGAGAGCACGTCCACGGCGTCGCCCATGTCGATCATATTGGCGGAGAAGGTCGCTCCGATCGTCACCGGCGTGACCGGGTCCAATTCGTGGAACATTTTGGCCATGTAGACCGCGTGCTCCATGCGGAGTTTGTTGGCGGCGGTCGGGGGGAGGGCGCAGCATTCGGGTTCGTTGGACACGTCCCAGATTTCGAGGCCCGGTTCTTTGCCGATGGTGGCGATCAGGTCGGCGACGTACTCTTTCGATTCCGGCCATTTCTCTTTGTCGGCGGAGACGCCGGGTGCGTATTGCAGGGTGGGCATGACTCCGATGCCGCGTTGGTGAGAAGCGCGCATCAGGTGCACCAGGTTCTTGCGGAAGGCGACTTTGTCCGCGGCCCACGCCGTGTAGGGAATGAACACGCGCATTTGGTTCAGGTTGAGACGCTTGGCGAAATCGAGGTCGCGCTCGGTTTCCGCCGCGCTGTATTTCAGCCAGTGATCGGCGTGCCCGGTGGTGGGGGCGGATTGGTAATTGAAGCCCCGGGTGCCTGACAGGTCCTTGGGGACTCGGCGTTGCGCGGCGGCGGGAACGCTCAGCAGCGCCGCCAGTATGGTGAGTGCTGTAAGTTCAAATCGTAAAGCAGATCTCATTGGGCCAACCTCCAGCGTGATGCAGTGGAACCGCTCATGGTATGTCACGGCGCCGTGCGGTGCAATTTGGAGAATTGTCCAATGCATGATGAGCCTGAAGGGCGGGCTTGATTCCAATCGGGAT
>JBDTMZ010000152.1:0-27310 GCA_039934035.1 Candidatus Solibacter sp.
CGGATGTGGTGGACCTGTACGTCGATCTCTTTCAGGCCACCCAGTACGAAGTCGGACATCTCTGGCAGGAGAATAGAATCACTGTCGCGGAGGAACATATGGCGACCGCGATCACTCAGTACGTCATGGCCCAAGTCTACAGCCGCTTTGAAGAGCGTGACAGCGTTCGCGGTAGGGTCGTGATCACGGGAATTGAGGGAGAATTGCATCAGGTCGGGGCAAACATGGTCGCCGACGTTATCGATGCGCGTGGTTGGGATGTGCGATTCTTAGGCACTAACCTGCCGCACGCAGGCGTCCTACAGGCCATAGAAGACCACAGGGCCGACACCGTAGGGATTTCGGCTACGACGCTCCTCAGCATCCCAAAGGCTGTCCGCCTCGTAGAGGGGATCCGTCATAAATTTCAATCCGCCTGCCCGCGCATCATCCTGGGCGGGCGTGCCTTCTTTTCGACCCCGACACTGGCTCAAGAATTAAAGGCGGACGGGCCAGCGATGGACCTCCGGTCCGCATTGGCGCTCATTTGAAGGGCGCGGGCAAGTCAGCATGTTCGATTGAGGTGGCTTGAGCTGGCCCGGGGCGGTCCAGCGGAACGTGGGAACCCGGGACTCCGATGCGAACGGGCGTCCCGCCCGCGAAAATCGTTTCCCCCATCACATTTCGCCCAAGCTTGGGTTCCGCCCGCCGGCACCCAAAGCCGCACCGAACCCAAGAAGTGCTGTCCTCTCAACAAAACTCCCAAAAATAAGGAACCCAGCGAACCCAAGAAAATCTGCCCCCATCCCCTTCCGGCAGGACTATAATCAGGGCAACGGCGTGCTCCGCGCCGCAATCCTTCCGCCTACTCCTGCACACCATGACTGACCTTCTCCTTTCCGCCCGCGAGGGACGCCTGCTTCGCCTTACCCTCAATCGGCTCGCCAAGCGCAACGCCCTCGACGCCGCCCTCTGCCGCCGCCTCGTCGACGCCCTCGACGCCGCGTCCGCCGACCCCTCCGTGGGCGCCATCCTCCTGACCGCCAACGGCACCGTCTTCTGCGCCGGCATGGACCTCGCCGAAATCGAACAAGCTGGCGACACCCAGGAAATCGGCCACCTGCACGAGCAGCTCTTCACCGTCAGCTCACGCCTCGCCAAGCCCCTCATCGCCGCCGTCCACGGCGCGGCCCTCGGCGGCGGGACCGGCCTCGTCGCCAACTGCCACATCGTCGTCGCCGGACCCCAGGCCACCTTCGGACTCACCGAGATCCGCCTCGGCCTCTGGCCCTTTCTCGTCTACCGCGCCGTCGAAGCCGCCCTCGGCCCCCGCCGCACCCTCGAACTCGCCCTCACCGGCCGGACCTTTGGACCCGCCGAGGCCCGCGACTTCGCCCTCGCCCACGAACTCGCCCCCGATCCCGAGGCCCGCGCCCACCAAATCGCACGATCCCTGGCCGATTCCAGCCCCACCGCCGTCCAAACCGGCCTCGATTTCGTCCAAAGAGTCAAAGGTTTGGACTGGCAGGCTGCCGGCGTTGTCGCCCAGCAAATGCGCAACCAGGTCTTCAACAGCGAAGACTTCCGCGAAGGCCTCCGCGCCTTTCGCGAGAAACGGCCGCCCGAATGGCCTTCCGCGAGGTGAGCGTGAGCGAAATCTACGCCGCCACCCAATATTTACGGATATGGGATACTAGATCTTGTGGTATCGCCATCCGCAGTACTCAACCTTGGGGTAAGAGTGCTTTACTTTTCCGCTCAGCGCGTTTAGTATGGTTACAACTCTCCCCCGAGCCAAGCGAGGTGAAGTGCTTTGCTGAAACTGAAACGCATCGAACTACAGGGATTTAAGAGCTTCTGCGATCGCACCGAATTGCGCTTCAACGGGGAAGGCATTGCGGCCATCGTCGGCCCCAACGGCTGCGGCAAAAGCAATATTAGTGATGCCATCAGCTGGGTGCTGGGCGAACAGAGCGCCAAGAGTCTGCGCGGCGCCCGCATGGAAGACGTCATCTTCGCCGGCACGCGCGACCGCAAACCCCTCGGCATGGCCTACGTGACCATGACCCTCGTGGACCCCGACGTCTACGACGAGAACGCCGCCCACAAACTCCAGCCGGTGGAAGGCCACGCCCACCGGAACGCCGAAGTCACCATCACACGCCGCCTCTACCGCTCGGGCGAAAGCGAATACCTCATCGATGGCCGCCAGGCCCGCCTGCGCGACATTCAGGATATCTTCATGGGCACCGGCCTCGGGCCGGAAAGCTACGCCATCATCGAGCAGGGCCGCATCGGCCAGATCCTCAGCTCCAAGCCGCAGGACCGCCGCGCCGTCATCGAAGAGGCCGCCGGGATCACCCGTTTCAAGACCAAAAAGCGTCTCGCCGAAGCCAAGCTGGAAGGCGCCAAGCAGAACCTCGCCCGCGTCTACGACATCCTGGAAGAGGTCAATCGCCAGGTCAATTCGCTCAAGCGCCAGTCCGCCAAGGCCAAGCGCTACGGCGAACTCAAGGTGGAACTCGAAGCCCGCCTGCGCGTCGTCCTGGGCGGCAAGTATCGCCTCCTGGAAGCCGACGCCGCCAAGACCTTGGAAATCCTCACTGCCACCGCCGCTGAACTCAAAGCCCTCGGCGAGCAGGTGGCCGAGCGCGAGCAGGCGCACGAAACCCAGCAGACAGCCTGCTACGAAGTCGAGTACAAGCTCACCGAAGCCCGCCAGCAACTGGCAGAGCGCCAGGTGGATGCCGAGCGCACCCGCGGGCGTCTGGAAGCTCAGGTGAAGGAAAGCGGTTCCATCGAGCAGCGCATCGCCCAAAACGAGAAAGACACGCAGGATCTCGCCGTCCGCCTCGATGCCCTGGACGAAGAAATCGCCGGCCACAAGAAGAACGTGGAAGCGCTGGAAGCGCAGATCGCGCAGTCGCGCGAGCGCATGACGGAAATCAATCAGCAGCGCGAAGGCCTGCAGATGAAGGTCCGCGAACGCGAGCGCGCCATTGAGGCCGCCCGCCAAGTCATCCTCCGCCTCCTGGGCGAGGCCTCCACGCTGAAAAATCAGCTCGCGCAGATCGACGAGTACCTGGCTGGAATCGACCGCGAAACCGCGCGCGCCCAACGCGAAGAACAGGTCGCCGCCACCGAAATCGAACGCATCGATATCGCACGCAAACAACTCTCCGAAACCGTCGCCCAGCGCCAGTTGGAACTGGAGAGCGTGGCCGGCGAACGCAAGCGCACCGAAGGCGACCTGACCGACCGGCGAAACCTCGCCGGCGAGTTGCGGCGCGAAATCGATGGCGTGAAGAATGAAGTCAGCCAGATTCGCGCGCGCAAGGAATCGCTCGAACAGGTGCTGGCCCATCGCACCTACACCACCGAAAGCGTCAAGCGCCTCTTCGCCTCCATCGAGAAAGGCAAGGCCGACGACCTGAAGCCCCTGGGCGTGCTGGCCGACTACGTGGAAGTGGACCCGCAGTTCGAAAAGCCCGCCGAAGAATTCCTCCACGAAGAGCTCGAATACGTGGTCGTGCAGGATTGGGCGCAGGCCGAGCGAGGGCTCGATTTCATCCGCGCCGAACTCGATGGCCGCGCCACCTTCCTGGTGCACCCCGAGCCCAACGGCCACCAGGTGGCCCGTCTGCCCGAACCCGCCATCGGTCCGGAGACCGGCATCACCGCGCGCCTGAGCGACTCGCTGCGCCTCACTAACGGCTTTAAGGATCGCGCCGTCGATCTCATGCCGCGCGTTTCCATGTGCTTCCTCGCCGAAGACCGTACCGCCGCGCAGCGTCTCGCGGTCAGCTATCCCCACCTCTATTTCCTCCTCCCCGAGGGCTCCTGCTATCACGGCCAGACCGTGACCGGCGGTAAAAAGAGCGGCGCCGGACCGCTGGCCATGAAGCGCGAAGCGCGCGAACTTGCCGTCAAATTGAAAGCCCGCCAGAGCACGCTCGATGAAATGATCGGCCGCCTCGATGGCGTGCAGCAGGAGATCATCGCCTTCGAGGCGGAGTTGGAAAGCCTGCGCGCCCTGCAGCAATCGCGCGAAAAAGATCGCGTGGCGCTCGATCACGAAATGCGCAAGCTGGGTGACGATCTGGCGCGTGCCAATTCGCGGGTCAGCGTGGCGCGGCTGGAACTGGAACGCCTGCGCCGCGATGCCGAGAAATCCGCCGATCAGCGGGAGCGCAATCGCACCGCCGTGGCTGAGAAGGAAGGCCTGCGCGCGGAAAGCGAACAGGCCCTGGAAGCGCAGCGCACCGAGTTGGAGAAGTTGGAAGGACAGGCCGCTACCATCGTCGAAGAGCACGCGGTGATTCGCGCCGAACTCGCCGGCCTGGAAGAGCGCTATCGCGGCGAACGCAGCGCCATGGGCCGCCTGGAGCAGCAGTTCCGCGAAACCACCAATCGCCGCAACGCCATCGCGCCTGAAATTTCCCGCCTGGGCGAACAGCGCGCCCGCTTGCTGGCCGACAATATCGAGCTCGATCAGAAGTCGCTGCGCCTGGCCGAACAGATCGCCACGCTCGAGGCGCAGGTCAACGACATGGCCGCTCGCGATGCCGCCATGCGCGAAGCGCTCCGCGCCAACGAAGAAGATCTCAAGGGGCTGCGTGCCGCGGCCCAGGAAACGCTGGAGAAGCGCTCGCAGGTCGAAATCGAACTGGTGCGCAAACAGGCCGAATTGAAGTTCCTGGACGAGACCTCACGCAAGGAACTCAATTGCCCGGTCGCGGAACTCTCGCCCGCCGAAGAGCCCATCCCCGATGCCGACGCCATCGCCGAAGCTGAACAGGCCGCCAACGAAGTGCGCCATCGCATCGAGGGCCTCGGCGCGGTCAATGCCGCCGCCATGGAAGAGTATCAGGAAGCCCAGCAGCGCCAGGATTTCCTCAGCGCACAGCGGCAGGATCTGATCGATTCCATCCGCGATACCGAAAAAGCAATTCAGGAAATCGATCAGGTGTCGCGCCAGAAATTCGGCGAAGCCTTCGAAGCCATCAACGCCAATTTCCGCGTCGGCTTCCAGACGCTCTTCGGCGGCGGCACCGGCGAAATGCGCCTCACCGATCCCGAGAATATGTCCGATAGCGGCATCGATATCGTGTGCTCGCCCCCGGGCAAGCGCCTGCAAAACGTCCTGCTGCTTTCCGGCGGCGAGAAGGCGCTGGCGGCGGTGGCCTTGCTCATGGCGATCTTCCGCTATCAGCCCAGCCCCTTCTGTGTGATGGACGAGGTGGATGCGCCGCTCGACGAGGCCAACATCGGCCGGCTCAACCGGCTGATCGCGGAAATGTCCGTCAATACGCAGTTCGTGGTGATCACCCACTCCAAGCGCACGATGGAAGCCGCCCAAGCACTCTACGGCGTCACCATGCAGGAGCCCGGTGTCAGCCGCCTGGTCAGTGTGAAATTCAATACCGCCGAAGCCGCCGCCTAGCAGTTCTCGTGGGGCAGGCATTCCTGTCACCGCTGCCTTCAATCGGCGCTCAGCGCGCGTGCCGACGCAATGTGGGCACATGGCATTGCCTTGGTGCAACGCCGAAGGAACTCTTTATCGGCTTATCGGCGTTCCATCCGCGTTCATCGGCGGCCAGGTCCTAACATCGCGACCCGGCCGCTGCTGCCGGTTCCTGCCGCCAATATTCGGGCAGAATTTACAGCACCTGCCATCAGGCCAATCCGCCGCCCCCGCCCTTTCGCCGCACAATCAACGACATAGCCTGAAAGCGGAAGATGCTTCCCATTGGCACGCGGCTTGCACCTATACAAAGCAGAGGTGATTATATGAGAACCGCTGAATTCGTAGATTATCGGAGTCTGCCCCCCGGTTCGCGCCTCGAGGTAGAAACCCGAAACCGCCACTACGATATCGAGTGTCTCGGCGGCAGCGACATTCGCATCTCCGGACACCCTGAGTATTGCCCCACGCCTGTCGCCGGCGAATTGCAGGGCTCGTCGGACCGTCTCGGTATTATGGAGCCCGGCCTGATCGGCACCGGCCGTCACCTGAATTTTGTCGTCGGGGATTGCCGTCCTGTCACAACCTCGCGCGTCATTCGCATCCGCGTCGGGTAGGCACCGCCCGCCCGCCTTTGGCCGACTTGTCGTACAGTCGTCTCGCCACGCTATTCAAGCGCACAAAAAAGCGCCGCTCGAAGCCAGTGCTCCGAGCGGCGCTTTTTCTGTTCGCTTTCTTACTCAATACACGTAGCAGGGTGCGGCATACCAGTAGCCGTACTCGTCGTAGTAGCCGCAGCCGTTATCCGTGTAGTAGCCCCAACCGAACGGAATTCCCACTCCGTACCCGTAATACGGGCGCGCCCAGAACTGGCCGCCGTAGTAGTAGCCGTGTCCCGAATACCACCGCCCGCTGGTGTAGCCGCGATAGGCGTTGTTGCCATATCCGTTGTAGCGAGGCGCGCTGTAGTAATTGCGATTGCCCCCACCGTATGCGTTGCCGCCCCGGTATGCATTGGCGCCCCCATAGGCATTGCCGCCGCGATTCGCGTTGGCGCCCCCATACGAGTTGCCGCCACGATAGGCGTTGGCGCCCCCATTGGAGTTGCCGCCTCCATACGAATTACCGCCGCGGTATGCGTTGCTGCTACCGCCCGAGTAACCGCGCGTGGCTCCCTGGTTGCCGCCGGAAGACTGCCGGCCTCCCGAAGATTGGCCGCCGCCCGAGAAGGAACGGCCGCCACCCCCTCCGCCGCGTTGTCCGCCGCCACCCCCGCCACGCTGTGCGGATGCTACTGTCGCGCCCGCGAACATCAGCGCGGTGCCTAAAGCCATGATTTGTGTGATCCGAGTCATTTTGTTCTCCCGACTGCAACTTACGAATTGCAACCGAGGGGCCAACCTCGAACCCATTGAAGGGAAACCACTTCGCCACGTCCGACCCGGGCTCGGGGTGGTGGAAAACCACCGCCTTCGGTTGACCTCGGCCAACCCCGCGCCAGTGCAACTCCCGTCGGGGGGACAGGGTGCCGGGTGGATCGGACGATTCGTCCTTTGCCGGTCACAGGTAATTTTTCAAAGATCAGGTGTTGCTAAATGATGTCCCGGGGTGAGCCGGGACAGCAAAAGGAATCGATCCCTTTTCCCTCCTCCAGGGAAGGATACAGCTGCCGCTGTTGGCCGCCTATTCGACGCTTAAACTATGGGCTCGGGATTATCGAAGGCCCCCTCGAGGTGTGTGGGCTCCCGCATAGAGTACCGGACGGGTTGCATCTTGGCGAACGAGCAACTCTTTTCACTTACAGAAATAGCATCTAAGTATGTGGGCTACGGGCAGCGAAATTTGTAAGTGGCTCTATTCAGGGGAAATATATTTCTAAAGAAAGTTAGATGGTCGGAAAGCGAGCCTCTGGCGACAGCTTGCGCACCTCCTGAAGGCTGCGGTGTCCGAGCTTCGCTCGGATGGACAAGGCAGAGCCTTATCCCACTTACCTACTCGCGCTTCGAGGCTGAGAGGGCCGGACGTCCTAAGGAACGGCCCAATACCCGGCGCGAGTCCGAGCCCGCCACTCCGGGTGCCCCTTCACTTCCACCCGGATCGCGTGGTAGTCGCCAGGCTTGCCCTCCCGGGGCGTGAAGCTCACGATGAACTGCCGGTGTACCTCACCGGCAATCAACTGAATCGCCTCTTCGAGCGCGTCCTTCTTCAGGAACCCGATGGCCCTGCCGCCGGTGGCGCGCGTCAATTGCACGCTGCCGTCCGGCTTGCCCTGGTGGGACAGCTCCGTGAACACACTCAACAAATTGCCCGGCGCCATCTCGGGCGGCAGAGGTGCGCCGTCTTTCTTGGGGTCCTTGCTCTTCACCGTCTTCGGCCTCGCCGTGAACGGTTCCAGAAATGGCGAGTACGTGAGCCAATAAACCAGCACATTCTGCCGTTCCGCTTCCTGCAGCACCGCCGGAAACTTCAGCTTGCTCGACCGGTCGCGCTTCTCGCCAATCACCAGCAGAATCCGCCGCCTGTCGCTCTTGCGCCGGGCCAGCATCTGGAATGCCTGCATGATCGCATCGTTGGACACCGCGCCGTTCCCCTGCACGTGCAGGCTCTGCAAACCCGCGGCCAGCGCGTCGCTATTGCTCGTGAAATCGCGCAGCGTGCGCACCTCGTCGCTGAAGGTCACCAGCGCGGTCTCCCCCCGGTCGCCCGCCAGAAGATTCGAGAACAGAATCCCGCTCGTCCCCAACTTGTCCAGCACCGCCGCCGAATTCGATGCTGTCTGAATCGCCACCACCAGCGAGATCGGGTTGAAGCTCTCGTCCACCTGTATGGCCGTACGCACCCCGTTGTCGTACAACACCAGGCCGGCCGGGTCCACCCCGTCCACGTATTCGCCCTTCTCATCCTGAATCGTGGTGGGCGCAATCACCAGCGTCGCGGTACTGCGGAACTGTGCCCAGGCGAGCAATGCCGCCGCCAGCAGCAGAAGAAAGACACGCATGGACTAATCGCCGCTCTTCAAGGCTTCCACCGTCTTGGCCAGCCTGCGCCGCTTCCTGGCCCACTCCGGCTTGTTCTCCTGACGCCCGCGCCCAATCGCCAGCGCGTCTTCCGGAACCTCCGAGGTAATCACACTGCCAGCCGCCACGTAGGCGCCCGCGCCGATCCCCAGCGGCGCCACCAGCGTGGAATTGCTGCCCACGAACGTGCCCTCCCCGATTCGCGTGGCATGCTTCTTGTAGCCATCGTAGTTGCACGTGATCGTGCCCGCGCCGATATTCACCTTCGCACCAATTTCGGAGTCCCCCAGGTAGGCCAGGTGTCCGGCCTTCGCCCCCGCGCCCATGTGCGTCTTCTTCAATTCCACGAAATTGCCGATGTGCGCTCCCGCCGCTACATGATTCTGCATGCGCAGCCGTGCATACGGGCCGGCGCTCGCCCCCCGCTCCAACGTCGACGTGTTGACCACCGTGAATGCGCCGATCTCCACCTCGTCCGCCAGCACCGAATCCTGAATGATCGAGCACGCGCCGATATGACAGTTCTCGCCCACCTTGGTGCTGCCCAGCAATTGCGCGAACGGCTCGACAATCGTGTCCATCCCTAATTCGACATCCGCATCGATCGTGATGGTTTCCGGCTTGATCAGCGTCACGCCCGCGGCCATCACCGCGCTGCGCTTGCGCTCCCGGAAAATTGCATCCACCTGTGCCAGTTGCGCCCGGTCGTTGATCCCCAGCGCTTCGCCCGCGTCGTCGATCTGCATCGCCTCCACGCGATGTCCGGCGCGCGTCAGAATCGCCGGCATATCGGTGAGGTAATACTCTTTCGCCGGATTGTTCGGCGCGAGCTCCGCAACGTGCTTCCAGAACAGGTCCGCGCGGAAACAGTAGATCCCCATATTGGCCTCGCGAATCGCCAGTTGTTCCGGCGTGCCGGCCTTCTGCTCCACGATGTCCAGCACCTCGCCGGCGCTGTTGCGGATCACGCGCCCGTAGCCGAAAGGGTCGTCCATCAGGGCGCTCATGAGCACGCCGGCGGCCGTTCCCTCCGTCTCCTGCCCGATCAACCTGCGCAGCGTCTCCACGCGCAGCAGTGGCGAGTCTCCGTACAGCACCATCAGGTAGCCGTCCAGATGAGCCATGGCCTCGCGCCCGATCATGACCGCGTGGCCCGTGCCCTTCTGCTCGGTCTGCTCGATGAACCCGATGCCGGTAGCCGCCGCCGATTTCTTCACCTTGTCCGCCTGGTGCCCCACCACGGCGAACACGCGTTCCGGCGGCGCCAGCGCCAGCGCGCTATCGATTACGTGCTGCAAGAGCGTCTTGCCTCCCGCCTGATGCAGCACTTTCGCTTGGCGGCTTCTCATGCGGGTTCCGAGTCCTGCCGCGAGGATCACAATCGTTACGGGCTTGTGCATTACTACTATTATGCGTTCTTGCGGCGCCGGCCTTCAGCGGCGAGCCGTAGCACGACGGCCGCGGTTTCCGCCGGATCGTGGCGAACGCGATCGCTGCTGCTGGAGAGGTTCCCCGCCGTCACCTTCAGCCCCATCTTGATCAGCGTGTCGATGTCGTTTTCCACCGGCATGGCCGCTTCCCGCGCGTAGCGCCGCTTCAACTCGCTGGTGATGGAGCGCACGTTGATCACCGCGTAGTCCAGAAACTTGCCGCCCGCGTGGCGGTGCAGCGCCCGCACGTGATCGCTGGCGCGGAATTCATCGGTCTCCCCCGGCTGCCACATCAGGTTGACGAAATAGCATTTCAGGGCGGGCGAATTGCGCAGGGCCGCCGCCATCCCGGCTACCAGCAGATTGGGCGCGATGCTGGTAAACAGCGATCCCGGACCGAGGGTGATGACGTCCGCCTCCGCAATCGCGGTCAGCGCCGCGGGCAGCGGACTCACCTTGCGCGGATGCAGCCTCACCGATTGGATGCGATGCTTGCCGCGGCTGATGCGGCTCTCTCCGCGAATCACTTTGCCGCCCTCTAGGATCGCTTCCAGCGTGACATTGGACGTGGTGCTCGGATAGATGCGCCCCGCAATCTTCAACACTTCGCTCGAGGCCTTCACCGCGTCCGGAAAATCGCCCAGAATGTGCGTCAGAGCCGTCAGGAACAGATTGCCGAAACTGTGTCCCTTCAGTCCCCGCCCCGCTTGGAAACGATATTGAAACAGGCGCGCCAAGAGCGCGGAATCTTCGCTCAGCGCCACCATGCAATTGCGTATGTCGCCCGGCGGCAGCACGTCGAAATCGCGCCGCAGCCGGCCCGAACTGCCGCCATCGTCGGTCACCGTCACAATCGCCGTGATGTCCAGTAAGGGCACGCCGGGACCGGAGGGCCGCGCGTATTGCTTCAACCCTTGCAGCACGCTCGAAAGGCCGGTGCCTCCGCCAATCGATACCACTCGCAGTGGAGAGTCGTCTTGCATGCCAGGGACAGGGTTGGAAGGGCGCTCTACCAACTCTTCTTTTCAGGATAGAGGAGCGCGCGGAAAGCCGCCTGATTGGCCAGCGAGGCGAAGTCCGGGTCCTGGCGCGCCATCGCGCGATTGCGCGGCTCCAGTTCGATGGCCACTCGCAACTTCTCGTGCGCGCCCGCCGCGTCGCCGGACAGCGCGAGCGCCAGCGCCAGCGCGTAGTAGATGTGGTCCGAATTCGGCGCCAGGCCGAGCGCCTTTTCCAGGTGCATCCGCGCCTCGGCGGCATTGCGCTGATTGAGCAGCGCCACGCCATAGTTATACATCTCGTCCACGCTGCCCAGGGTGACGGCGGTCTGTTCCAAGCGGCGATCGCACATGCTGATGTGCAGGCGCGCCCGCTGGGCGACATCGCTGCCCGGCCCGCTGGCTGCCTGCCGGAAGAGCGTGCGCGCCTCCGCCAGTTGCCGCGTGTGGAACAACCGCATCGCTCCTTCGTAGGCCGCCAGTTGCGCGGCCGCCGGCGTGAGCGCTTCCGCCTTGCCGGAATCGTGTGCCTTCGGGCTTCGGGTGACCTGGAGTTTATTCTTATCCGCCATAAGAATGCAGCATGGTTATATCAGACAGTCGCGGCGGGTTGCAACCGGGCTGTCCCGCCGCGGCTATCCCAAGCCCGCCTCCCTGAGAAATTTCGCGGATTCCTCCGGAGGCGTGGGATTGATGTAGAAGCCCGTGCCCCATTCGAAACCCGCCACCTTGGTCAGCTTGGGAATGATCTCGATGTGCCAGTGATAGTAAGCCAGCGGCCCGTCCTGCACCGGCGCGCTGTGCACGATGAAATTGTAGGCGGGATTCTCCAGCACGCGTTCCAGTTTGCGCACCGTGGTGCGCAGAATCCACGCGAGATTCGCCAGCGTCGGCGCATCGGCATCTTCGAAGTGGGAGTGGTGCTGCTTGGGCAGGATCCACGTCTCGAAGGGGAAGCGCGGAGCATACGGCGAAATCACGCTGAAACGGTCGGTCTCGCTGATCAGCCGCACGCCCGCCGCGCTCTCGGCGCGCACGATATCGCAGAAGATGCAGCGCTCCTTCAGTTCGTAAAAGTGGCGCGAGGCATCGACCTCTTCCTTCACCCGCTTGGGAATCACCGGCAGCGCGATCAATTGCGAATGCGGATGCTCCAGCGAAGCGCCCGCGGCATCGCCGTGATTCTTGAAGAGAATGATGTAGCGGAAGCGCTGGTCTTTCTTCAGGTCGTTGACGCGCTCTTTGTACGCCCATAGCACCTCTTCGATCAACCGGTCGGACATCGTGCCGAGCGTCTTATCGTGGTCGGGCCCCTCGATGATGACCTCGTGCGCGCCGATGCCGTTCATCTTGTCGTACATGCCCTCGCCCTGGCGGGTCAACTCGCCTTCGATGCCGAGCACGGGGAATTTGTTGGGCACCACACGCACGCGCCAACCGGCTTCGTCGCGGCCGCCCGAGGTGCGGTAGGCCAGCACCTCCGGCGGTGTTTTGTGTTCGTTCCCATAGTCGAACGGGCAGACGGCCGTAGCCGGAGGCGGCACCATCTGCCTGACGAAATCGCTGGGACGTTTGGCGCGATCGGTAGCAATAATGACCCATCGCCCGGTGATCGGGTCCTTACGCAGTTCAGGCAATTACGGGGGATCCTCCGAGGTGGTGAGCAACGTTCAGCAACTCACGATTATAGCGGAGTGAGACAGAGCATCGTAAGTCGTGGTCGATCGTTGTCCATTGTGGAGCGACCTTAGAGGGACCCTTGACGAGCTTTCGTAGCATAATGTCCCCATGGCTTCGAGACGTGAATTCATGCAGGCGGCGCTGGCCTCCGGACTGGGCTGTGTCGCCCGCGCCGCGCAACTCAAGAGCATCGGCTTCCAAGTGTATACAGTGCGCTCGCTCATGCCGCAGAAGGCGCAGGAGACGTTGACCGCGATTCGCGCCGCCGGCTATCGCGAAATCGAAGGCACCTACGCGGGGTTCGACGCCATCTGGCCCGCCGTCGAGAGCAGCGGCTTACAGCCCGTCAGCATGCATCTCGATTCCAAGATGGTCACCCAGGGCAAACCCGAAGACCTCGTGCCGGTCATGGATGGGCTCAAGAAGAAGGGTTTCCGGTACGCCGTGATGCCCTACGTGCCCGAACCCGAACGCGGCGGTCCCGACGTGATGAAGGCTCTCGCCGAGAAGTGCAATCAGGCGGCGGAGAAAGCGCGCGCTGCCGGTCTGAAGTTTTGCTACCACAATCACGCCTTCGAATTCGCCGGCGAAAAGGGCAACACGCTGTTCGACGTGCTGCTCGCCAATACCGATAAGAAACTGGTGGGCATCGAACTCGATCTCTTCTGGGTGAGCGTGGCAGGGAACGACCCTGTGGAGATGCTGCGCAAACTCGCCGGGCGCGTGCCGCTGGTGCACCTCAAGGACAAGGCCAGGGACACGCCGGTGCAGTATAAGGAATCGGTGCCGCCCGCCACGTTCCAGGAGGTCGGCAGCGGCGTGCTCGATTGGCCGAATATTCTGCGCGCCGCCGCCGCCGCGAAGGTGGAGCATTACTTCGTGGAGCAGGACCGCACCCCAGGCAACCCCGTGGACAGCCTGCGCCAGAGCTTCCAATTCGTCTCTAAGCTCACCTATTGAGCGTGACCTGAATCGCGCTGGACGGGTTTGCGCCAAACCCCACATTGGCGTGCCGCCTGCTTTACATCGCAGGGAGGCACAACCGATGAAGACAACCATGGCAGCTACCCTCGCGTTGGGTTTGCTCGGTATTTGCGGACACGCCCAGCAGGCGCCTCCCGCTCCCGACAACACCAAGGTGAACCAGCGTGATCGCAGCAAAGACGCCCCGACAGCGGATCAGGCAAAAAACACCACCACCGATCGCGACACGATGCAGAAAATTCGCAAGGCGATCATGGCGGACAAGGGCCTTTCCACCTACGCCCACAACGTGAAAGTGATCTCCCAGGGCGGAAAGGTCACGCTCAAGGGACCGGTACGCTCGGAAGAAGAGAAGACGAGCGTGGAACAAAAGGCCACGGAAGTGGCGGGGGCGGGCAACGTGACGAATGAGATCACGGTCAAACCCGATACTTCCAAGAAGAAGTCCTAACCAAACCCGTCAGCAACTCAACCAAAACAACGGAACCAAAAACAGGAGAATTCGAATGGCAGGAAAAAATACGGCAGTCTTTGGAATTTATCGAGATCGCAGCATGGTGGAATCGGCGGTCGATTCGCTGGTGAATGCCGGCTTCCGGTCGACCGACATTTCCGTGCTGCTCCCGGACAACATCGGCACCAAGGAATTCGCTCATGAGAAGAATACCAAGGCGCCGGAAGGCGCGGCCGCGGGCGCCGGCACCGGTGCAGTAGTCGGCGGCACCCTGGGTCTGCTGGCCGGGATTGGCGCACTCGCCATTCCGGGACTTGGACCCTTCATTGCGGCCGGACCGATCATGGGCGCGCTGGCGGGAGCGGGCAGCGGCGGCGTAGTCGGCGGCCTGATTGGGGCCCTGATCGGCATGGGCATTCCCGAGTACGAAGCCAAGCGTTACGAAGGTATGGTGAAGGACGGCGGCATCCTGCTGTCGGTCCATTGCGACAACTCGGATTGGACCAAACGGGCCAAGGACATTCTGGAGCAGACGGGCGCTCGCGATGTCTCCTCCACCGGGGAAGCTGGGGCGGACTACGCGGAATCCGATAAGCCGCGGGTACGCACCGGCGGTCAGTATTAACCAGCGAACCGGCTAAAGACAAGGCCGCAAAGACGCTCGTGGACACCGGGATCACACCGGTGCGGCGAGCGTTCTTTGCGGCTTTTGTTTTTGGCCGCTGTAAGCGCTCCCAAGCGGTTTATGCTCCGGTAATGTTTGAGTTGCGAGGGCCACTCCGCAAGCGTGTACAAAAAAACTTGGTATGCGGTGTGTTTTCGTGTTATCCATAGTCTTCACACGAAGCTAGGAGCAAAATGCATCGTAAGGGAATGGTATCCATCTGGTTTTTCATTGGGGCGCTTTTGCTGGCTTATGGCATCCTCATCACCGGTGCGGGCCTCTATGAACTCTCCAATCCTCCGGCACATCCGGTGGTGCATCAGGAACTGCACGCTGGAATCTGGTGGGGTGCCCTGCTGCTCGTGCTCGGCCTCGGCTACACTTTGAAGTTCCGCCCCCGCTCCTAAAGCCAACTCGTCGCGGCATGCGCTCCGTCGAAGACGGCATGCCGCATTTTGCATCCTCTCCCCATTACTTCCTTGGCTGAAGACCTATTCCGTTCCCAAGTGGCATCGGGCGCAGGCGGCGATTTGCGCCACGGGATCGGTCTTGTGGTGCGACGGATTGAAAGGTGCGAGTTCGGCGTGACAGGAATTGCATTGCCAGGCTCGAGACCGTGGCAGGGACAAATAGCTCAGTGAGACAGTTCCGTTTCAAACTCATCACTTTCTTCTGATTTTGTCGGGACCAACCATGAGAGCGTCATTCAACAATTCTTCGAGGGTCTGCCAACTGCCCGGCCGGGGAGTAAATGGGACCACCTCGACTGGAACGACTTCCAGGCCCGCACGCTTCGCACCGGAGAGTCTATGATGTCCATCAATAACATAAAGCTTGCCCTCGTATTCAATCACTACGATAGACTCACCCTGCCACCCCACCTCACTCATCGATTTCGCTAAATCCGAGACCTTTCGGGAAGATGCTTTTCCCGAGATACTGTGGGTCCGCTGTAATTCGTAGGGCGGTACATTCCGTTTCGTCGGAGGACCGGCAATCTCCTCGACGGCCGGTCCGATCACGAACAAGAATACGTCCAGATCAGCGGCGCCCTTCTGCCTGGGGTCGCCGCTAAGGGCCGCTGCCAACTGACTGAGACCTGGGGGTAGCGGGAGATGGTTTAGTTGTTGGCCTAGCGGAGTACCCGATGGAAACAGGGATTTGGAACGTGACTCGGGAGGCCCAAGGGTTCCCATGTCCGGTCGTGATGGAAGAATAAGCCCCTTAAGACGTTCCCACGCACCTTCGTTCGCCATCGCGAAGGGTTGCATCTGGTTCTTGTACCAGTCCAACGCCCCGCCACTGCCCCCGGGCGCCGGACCCACGATCGGCGCGCTACCTCCGACGGGTAGGGAGTTATCGCTCGCTACCGAAGCCGATCCCTCATCGGAGTCCGGTGTCCAGGTCGCGGTAACCGTAGCTACTGGACCCGAATTCCCGTACTGCGTCTGGCTCTCGGCACTCGCGCCAGCGAGAGATGTCCTCAGCCAATCGTCACCTGTGAAGTCGAACGGTGCAGGTTCCGGAGCGTCGAGATACCCAGTTGGATCAAGGCGCATGACCGGAGAATTCCGCACGTAGCTGTAGCGGTTGAGCGTTTGCGGCGTGACCGAAGCGATCGGGTCGGGGCTGATGAACTGACTGGTTCGCGGCTGATAGAGGCGGCCCCCCATGTCGACGAGTCCAAACAAATCGTCGGGCTGGTGTCCGGTGAACCCGAGATCGACTGGAGATCCATGATTTTGAGCGGTCGGCTGAGCAAGCGCCGAGGGCAAGCGCCGTTCTCCAAACGGCTCGTATTTCCCCCGCTCCAGTAGTTGGGCGACGAGTTGACCTTGAGTGTTCCTCGTTACCGACGTAACGGCGTCCGGATTGCCGAGACGGTCATTATGGAAAAAGCGGATGGATTCGCTGGAAGGCTGTGCCGTTCGGCGAATTTGCGCGATGGTTTCGCCATCGCGCACGACATTGTAGGTGTACAGGGCGCTCGTGCTTCCGCTGGTTGAAGTGAATTCAAACAGGCCATCTATGGATACCTGGCGCGAGCTGACCGGGGAGGCATCCTTTCGAACGGTGCGCCGCCCCAAGCCGTCGTACAAAAATGAGCTGGTCGCGCGTGCGTTGGCGATGGATGCAGGCAAGCCGAACGGCGTCCAGGTGTAGACGTTATCGCCGCCCTTGCTGAGTTGCCCTCCCGTCAGGTAACTGAATTCGGAAGGGTTGACGGCTCCGGTTGTGGAGCGTTTGACCGCATGGGGGTGCGTTTGATCCTTCGCTGTCGAATAGTCGTAAGCGGTGGGTTCGAACGGAGCGCCACTCACCACTCTACGCTCGCGAACATTCCCCCAGTCGTCGTAATCGTACTGCCACTTGGTGTGATCGCGGGTCTGCCATACATCCCATGTCTTCAGCCGCTGAAGGGCGTCGTGCTCGTATAGCTCCGTCACGGGGAGGTCAAGGTCCGCCTTCTTCGCCAGCAGGCCGTCCGCGCCCCAGTCGTACGTAATCCGCTGAAAGGCCTGTTTGTTACTCAGCCAACGGCCCGACTGAGACCTCAGATGGAAAGCTCCGTCGTATTGCCGTTCGATGCTTATCGCCGCACCGAACTCTTCCAGGGTGCTCTGGCCGGCGAGGTTTTCGGCGACCTTCCGCCACAACAGCGAACGAGTCGGGGCGGATGCGTCGAAGATACTCTCGATGCTGCCGTTGAGCCCGTACTCATGCTCCACTCGGAATGGCTTGTTCCCGGTCGCCGGGTAGTTAATTGCGAGAATAAGACCATTCGAGTTGTACTCGTAGCTAACCGGCCATTCCTGACCGGTCTCGTCCGTTGTTTTGACGCTACGCAGGCGGGACATCATGTCGTACTCGAAGGTCTTTGCGACGCCTTCGACCGATACGACTCGCGCCAACTTGCCAAGACCGAATGCCGCCGAGTCCCAGGTGAGCTGAGTGTCCTGCGCCCATTTGCCTTGTGCCGGCCTCCCCGGGTATGCAGCGTTCGCGCGTGTCTGGATGCGCTTCACCCTTCCTAAGTCATCGCGATCGAAAGTTGTAACGGCGCCATTGCCATCTTCCACCTGCTTAAGTTCGTCGTAGCCGTTATAGCGGTAACTCTCGAATCCGGTATCCGGATCGTCCATCGATATGCGACGTCCATACACGTCATAACTCAAGAGCGTCTCCGGCTGGCGCGCGGGCGGCGGCTTCATCCTTTGAGGGGCCGGCAGAATCGGGTGCCGGACCTGGCGCAACAGGTCGAAATGCCAATACTCCATTTCGGTTCTAACCGGCCGACCCTGGTCCAGGGTTTCCGAGAGTATGACCCGGCCTTTCGCGTCGCGAACGATTTTGGAAATGACATTGCGCTCGCTGATGTGGCTACTCTCGCGGCCTTTGTAGCCGAAGCGCGAGATGAAAGGAGCCGCAGGTCCGGTGTCTCCGGGCCGCGTCGCCTTGATCACACGCCCAAGGCCATCGCGTTCGAATTCCAAAAACAACTTGCTGGTCCTAGTCAGAGAAGCATCGACCGGATAACCAACTCTCACGACTTCGCCAAATCGATCGAACGTGAACGAACGGGCGGCGCCATCGCTGAATTCTTCGTTCTGCGTAGCGATTTGCAGGCCGAGCGCATTGTACGTTTCGGTGTGATCGGCAATGGCGGGTCCGCGTTGTGCGAAAGTCCAGGTGCGGGTAAGCGAACCGTCGGGCCGGCTGTCATTTTTGTAGAGGTAAGTCTCTTCACCGCCGCCCGGACGACGCATCTTCGTGGTCCTGCCTATCGCGTCGTAGTCCCATTCCGTGCGGACGCCGTTGTCATTGTCGATCGCGAAAGCCACGCCGAGAGTCGCGTGGGGCCAGACCGTCGTTATGTGTCCGCGAGGGTTCGTGAACGTGCTTGGGAAGATCACGTCCGGGTCGCCACTGGCAAAGCCGATCCGCGTACTTCGCGCGGTTCCGGAAGCGTAGTCTTCAATGGTAGTAACGGCACCCCAGTTAGAGCGGGCAAAAATTGTGGTCCGGGTGAAACCTGATGTACCGGCAGTTTCCGTGGCCGCGGATGCAGGCGCTTCACGCGTGAGCCGCGAGACCTCAACGGAATTCGGCTCATACACTCGTGTGATCCTTTGCTGTATTGTCTGCTCTGCCGGGGGAAGGGTTGGATCAAAGCTAGTGTGCTCCCAGGTCTGGTAGCGTGAGGTGAGCCAACGCGATTCATCGTAAGGCAGAAGCCGGGCCGGGAGGGCGCGAAGTTCGTCCCGAAATACGGGCGATGGAGGAGGCATCATGAGCGAGCTACCGTTCGAGATTTCCCGAACGGATCGCACGGTATTACCGAACCTGTCGAATTGACGGGTTCCGCGCACTGAAGAAAGGAACTCGTCCGGAGAGGCGCAAGGCGCCGCAGTGGATACGGGCGGAGCGCTCATCTCGCACGAATCTTCAATTGCGCTGGAGTCGGACAGATCGTATCCGGCAGCTGCTGAGGGACGCGCCTGCACGGTTCGCGATGTACTCTGTGCGTTGACCCGGTATTTCGAGCCGTCGATCGCCACAACGGTCAGGCGGACAACAGGTATGCCCAGGAGTGGATAAGTGCACATTAAACCGGAGCGGCAAACTCGACGGAAAGTACCAAGCTCGAAGTCGAGAGTCTCGGTTTCAAAGACTGTGGGTACCTGCGCGTCATCCGTCAGCAGGCGTGTACGGCGATCGACACCCAAAAACCCGCGGCCGGTAACGTCACTGCGCGCAGTCTCGTAAGAATAACGGTAAACATTGAATGAAGGCGAAAGGGTATCCAGACCGTCCGCCTCGATGGAGTAGTCTTTCACCACCCATCCAAGTTTGCTCAGGACGATCTGGGGCCAGGAATGAGAGGCGCTCACTCTATAGAGACCGCCCGGCAATGCGACGCTGCCAAAACCATAGCGCACTTCAAGCTTGGGCCGCAGTCGGCCACCGGAAACGCCGCTGATCAAATCGGGACTACCCGGCGCGCCGAGATTGACCTCGAAGTAAGAGAACCCCGGGCCCGCGGGAACGTGTTTCTCGCGGACGGTCACCAGATCGAGAATGCCGTCGCCGTTAAAGTCACCCAAACGCGATAGTCTCGGTCCGTATCCGCTGGGTAATCCGTCGCTCCTCCGATATTGAATCGTGGTGCCGGGGACCGCTTGGGTGCCATTGGATCCGGCAATCGGTAATTGATAAGACTGAAAACCCGAGCCCGTCGATTTCAGCCAGAACACGCCAGCTTCGTTGAAATAGATAATATCGGAGCGTCCGTCGCGATTGAGGTCGGCTATCCGTGCTCCTGAGTCGTAGCCGCGCGCCGGAGTAAAGAGTTGATTGAGCCGCGGTCCAGCTCCGATCGACAGAAAGGGCAACTTTTGTGCTGCACGGAACGTGCCACCGGCGTTCAACGAAAGGAATGTCGTGTCCACAGCCGGGCTGCATGGGTCCTTACCAGTTGCGGAAAATACGATCGAATCGTCCAGGCCGTCCCCATTCACGTCGAGGAAGATGCGGGAAAAATCCTGACGCGGGAGGTGGGTGGCGCAGGGACCTCGCAGACGCTGCATCATCTGGGACATTGAAAGCGGCCTCGCGGTAAGCGGCATCGGGAAATTACGGGTTTGTCCTGACGGCGCAAAGAATAATGCCGACATGGAGAAGGGGTACTGGCCCGTCATTTCGGCGCGAGGCGTTTCTGTAGGAACGAAATCGTAAGTACTTGTGATCAATTCCGGCTGGCCATTCCCATCGATGTCAACCAAGTACCGCCCTTCGAACTGTCGCAACGTCACGTCAGTGAACGGACCTACCGCTGGAAAGGCGCGCCTCACCTTGACGGGCGGAGCTAACGTCGGCGGAGTTCCCCCCATACCCTTGCGGAACCCAGCGCTTATATCGTGTGCACTGAATGGCGATCCCACGGAGCATGAAAGCGAGAAGGGGCAATCGGTGTCGTCACGCACCAGGTCGGGCCGTCCATCGCCATCGAGATCGCCTATCTGGACAGCGATACTGGTCCTGGGTACGAGATTCAGAGGATGAAGGATGTTGGTTTCGCCGAGGTTCCTGGCTTGGAACTCGCAATCAAAGCGAGGCGCCGCCAAACACGCATGCGGCGCGAGCGTGAACAGCTCATATCCGATCTTGTCGGTTACGTGATATTGATTGAGGCTCGGGTCGCCGCGGAAGGTCTGTTCTATCAGAGCATCTTCGGAATAAATGAGGACCTCTGCCATGCGGTCACCATCGATGTCAATGGCGCGGGGAGAAAATCGGGGATCTCCACCCTGTGTGTTCGGAAACCCGACCACGGCATGCCGAGGTCCCAAACCGGTGGGCGTTCCCAGGCGCAGGTACCATTGTCCGATCCCAGTGCCGGGCACATTGATCAAGTTGGACGGCGTGACGAACCACAACAGCCGGTAGAGATAGTCGTCGCGGCCGTCGCCGTCGAAGTCCGCCACCACCGAGTCGAGCAGGCTCGCGGTCATATCGTCCACGCCGGTAACTGAATCAAAGCGCAAGTCGCGGTCGAGCGAGGGATCATCGATCAAGGCCTGAGCCGGGTTCTTGCTTGGAAGAAACTCCGGCACGAGAGGATTGTCCGCAGTCCAGGAGAAGGAGATCGGCTCCATGCACTGGGCAAGCTGCACGGTGTTGTAGACGCACTCGGTAATGCTTTCCAGCCGGTCGATGACCCGCCTCCCGGCCGGCACTGGCTTGTAGGCCATCCGATACTCGCGAAACGGTCTGACCGTGCGCGAAGAGGCGGATGTCGAAACCAGCGCATCGGGGCCGGATACAAGGACCTTGTCAAGCAGCAGTGTTTGCCGGATCTCGAGGCCCGCGCGGTAGGCGATGCGCGGGTCCTGCCGCGAGAGAAAGGCGCCCGCGGCGTCCGTTGCATAGTGGAAATCGATACGGCGGCTGGGCCGTATGGATGGCTGCGTGGAACAAACTGACCCGCCGAAGCCAGTCCACGTGATCGAAGCGGGCGCCACTTCGACGACCCAGTCCGCGTCCTGCTGGCGGAGGTAGTCTACGTTGTAAAAGTTTCCCCAGCGATCCTCCACGCGATCGAGGTTCCATGCGATGACGCGCTCCGTGGCGCCTGCGGTCTCGGTGAAATCATCGCTGGTGAAGAGACCGTGCGAGTCCGTGGGTGCGGAGACGACCACAGGCTTACCCTTCACTTGAGACTTGGAGCTTGCCGAGCAGCCCTCGCGCGATCCGTAGCGCCAAATCTGGCCGGTCGGATGAAACACGTCGAACGACACGGGCGCGCCGGCAGGCCCATTCATGCGCACCAGAATGCTGGGGTCGAGTTCCGGCTGAAGTTGGTCGGGGGTTGTCCCAAACGGCACCAGCCTCTGGCCATCGAGACAAAACACATCCGGAAGTCCCACTACAGGGCCTGGAGTGAACCCCCCGTCTTGGGCAGCCGTTCGCCAACAGCGTGTAATAACGGAGAGGCCACTAAAGTTAAAACCTTGCCCCATGAGCCCAGGTTCCCGCCGCGACCGGTAAGAAAAGGAGAGCGCGGGAGCCACGCCATTGCGGCCCTGCGGAGTCCAGATCGGCATATCCCAAACTGCTTCGCCGGTGCTCGTTACGTCGAAGCTGTAAACGCCGGTCTGAAGAGCATCACGGGCGTTAACCGGTTCGAGTGGACGTGCTGCCGGGGGGGTCCGGCCACAGCGGATAAGCGGGGTTAAGGCAACAAGCACCACAACCACCGCGAAGAAGTAGCGCCAAGGACCAAGTTTCATCGGCGTTAAGAACGAAACGCAAGATCTCGGGCTTCCACCGCTCTATACACGGTGAGTGGGGTCCAGACAGGATACCAGAATACAGGAAATTCGCGGTAACGTCTTCTCCGGTGTCCGCTGCACAGTAAGTGCTCGAGTCCCCACTGGGAGCGGTACCAACGTGCTCAATGCGTGATGAACCCACCCAGGTTCGGCTGACCCCTTGGTAAACGCACGAGCTCGCCGCGTATCGCCGGCCTTATAGTTTTGCGGCCGGCTGCCAGAGCTCGATCTTACTTCAGGTCCAAGTCGGAGATCCAGGCAAAGCGGCCGTAGGATTCGTTCATGCGTTTGTCGTCGATCTTGACTCCCTCTTGTTTCAAGCGGTCGAGCAGGGCGCCGAGGTCGTCCACGATGTAGTTGATCATGAACGAAGCGCAGCCGGATCGAAATAGGTGGTGGTGGCGGGGAAAACGGTCCAGACGGTGGTGTATTCCTTTTGCGGGTCGCCGTGTTCACGGCAGGGAAGCATGCCTCCGCCTTTGTCGTCGAGTCCAAGATGCTTCGCATACTACACAGTTAGTTGAGTTGCCGCCGGCGCCCCATTCTCCATCTACTGCCCATAGGCCCTTTCAAAAACGTATGACGGGCGCTGCCAGTCGAGCAGGACCGAGGGCAAGTCCTATGATGGTTCTATGCCGGAAATCGTATTCGTGGTGGTTCAGGAAGGGGACGGCCCATACAGCGCGGAATGCCGGACCGAGATGATTTTCGCGGAAGGCGCTACCTGGGAGCAACTGCGCCAGAACGTGCTGGCAGCCACGGCAGCGTATCATTTCGACGGCGAGAGGCCGGAGCGGATTCGCCTGCGCCTGGTCCGCGATGAAACTCTGTCCGTCGCATGAAGTCACGCCCCGAGCCATCAGTCTTCAAGCGGCGCGTGATTGGCGAACAGGACCGGTAGCAGCACCATCCGGCAGAGGTAGTTGGGAATGATGTAGTCGGCGCCGATTTCGATCAGATTGCGGCGCTTCCACGGGTTGGTCACGCGGCATTCCGGCTCGTCCGTCGCCAGCCCCACCGCCACGGCGCCCACTCGCTTCACTTCCTCAATTTCCGTGGGCCCATCGCCAAAACCAAGCAGGTGGTGCGGACGCATGCCGGGCTCGCTCAAAATCCGCTCCACCAGCATGCGTTTGGAAAACGCTTCCGGGTCGGGGAGCGCTCCGAAAATGCCGCCGTCGAAATAGCGCGTCACATCGAGCAGGTCCGCTTCCTCCTTCAGGTGCTCGTGATCGGTACCGCTGGCGAGGTAGAGCCGGAGGCCGCGGGCGCGCAGGTCTTCCAGCATGGCACGCGCGCCCGGCACCAGGAAATGGTCGTCCGGCGCCGAGCGCTCGCGCAGTTGCCGGATGCGCTGGCCCGAGACGGCGAACAGGCGATTCAGAAATTCCTGTTTGTAGACGCGCGGGTCTTCCGGCGTGCCGCCGCGCAGCGTCACCTGTTCGGCCAGCGCGATCATCTGGTAGAGCGTGTCCTTGCCCGTCAGTCTCCAGATGAACGGTTCGACGACCGCGCGCAATTCCGCTTCCGATTCGCCGGTGCCGAGCGCGGCGAGCACTTCCGTCATCATGGCAATCATGATGTCCAGCCAGCCCGAGCGAATCAAGGAGAGCGTGCCGTCAAAATCGAAAACAGCGGCGCGCGCAAAGGGAGCGGCGGCTCCCGGATGAATGGTTTCGACCATGTGGGTAAGGGCGGCTACGGGGCGTGCTTCGGGAACAGCAGCGGCAGCGCGGGCTCCGCGGTGAACATGCAGCGCGCATTGTGCCCGCACAGCGGAGCGATGGTGGTGGTGTGCATGGCGCCGAATTTCTGATTCACGTATTTCGCGAAGGCCTGTCCGCGCGCCAGCCGCGTGGGCCCCTGCGCCATAGCGGGGCAGGAGTCGTCGAAACCGCCCAGCGGCAGGATGTCGATTTCGCCGAGCAGGTAAGTGACCGGGCGCGCCGCTAACTGCCGGCGCAACTGGTCGTCGGATTGCTTCGCGGTGTAGCCCGCGCCGCGGCGCTCCAAACCGTACGGCCATTGATTGAAGGTGGTGCAGTTGCGTCCTTCGGAAAAGGGGTGGAACTCGCTGCCCCCCGCATTTGGACGCGTGTTGTCGAGGTACGCGTAGCTGGAGGGATTGGACACCACGTAGCTCACCGGGATGCCCAGCGAATCGTGCACGGTATTGGCCATCGCATAGCGGTCGACAAACTGGCCGCCCGCCGAATGGCCGGACACCACGATGGCGCGCAGATTCGGAAATACGTCCGCCTTCGCCAGCTTGCGCAGCAGTTCGTCGGCAAATTCGAACGAAGTCAGCTTGGGGTCGCTGGTGGCGGCGCCGCCGGAGCGCCAGCTATCGCCCGTACAACTCCAGCTCACTTCGTTGGCGGCGAGCGTATCGCGGCAACTCCCCGAATTGGAAGCGAAGCGCGGCACAATCACGATGGTGTTCTCCAGCGCATCGCCCAGGAAGGCGGCGGCCAGCGCGGTGCGGAAATAATTGTCGGCATCGCGCGACGCGCCGTGCACCACGATCAGCGCACGGGTGATTTGCGGATTGCGAACTTCCAGCGGATAGGTGCGGTAGTACAGGGACCGCGAGGGTCCGCTGCCGAATGTGAGCCACTCCGTGCAGCCAGCCACTGAGGTGCAGGGCGCCGCCTGCGCGGCCGCGGCCAAAAGCAGAAAAACCAGAACTCCCATTGACTTCAGGGTACCCCGAACCCACTTCCCATCGCATTCCATGGGAACCGGCCGAAACGGTGGTCCGGCAATACGTGCCGTTTGGCACGGAGATAGTCTCTCACTGGAGTTTTTTAAAACCCGGCCCGGGCTCAAAAAGCCCAGGTGCCCACGCCAGCTACTGCCAGCGTGAGATTCCGCCCTGTCCGGGCGGAGTAACTCGACCTATGATGACGATATGAACGCACGCTGGATGTTGTTGCTGCTTAGTCTTCTGATCCGATTCGGAATCTTGCTCCCGGCCCCAAGTCTGCTGGCCGACCAGGTGCCGGTCCGCCGGCTTGAGGGTCGCATTCACGGGTTTCTGGTGCTGCGCGACACCGAGGACAAGCTTCTCGCGTCCGGAAATTTGAGCCAGACGGCGACCGGCAGCCGGGTCACCAGCGAGCTCAGTTTTCGTTTCAAAGACGGCTCCGTCCATCAGGAGACCGCGGTGTTCTCACAGCGCGGCACCTTCCAGCTTTTGATTTATCGACTGGTGCAGAAGGGGCCGGCCTTCAAGCGAAGCACCAATATGTCGCTGAACGCCTCCACTGGACAGGTAATCATTCAATACTCAGACGATGATGGTAAGGAAAAGACAATCACGGACCGCGTGAAGGTGCCGGCAGATCTCGCCAATGGCATGGTTTCGATGCTGCTGGCTAACATCGATCCCAAGGCGCAGAAGACCACGCTTTCGATGCTGGTCGCGACCCCCAAGCCGCGGCTCGTGAAACTCGAGATATCTCCGGGGGGCGAGGACTCGTTTTCCGTAGGGGGCGCTGCGGAAAAAGCGCAGCGCTATGTCGTCAAAATAGATATTGGCGGCGTTAGCGGAGTCATCGCGCCCATCGTCGGGAAGCAGCCTCCCGATACGCACATCTGGATGGTCGAGGGGAAAGTCCCGGGCTTTCTGAAATCCGAAGGCCCGCTATTTCAGGACGGCCCGATCTGGCGGATCGAAATGTCCAGTCCTGTGTGGCCGAAAAGCGGTCCCGGGCAGAAGCCTTAATAAGTCCCAAGAGCAATTGCGGCAGATGCCGCCAGTCCATCGAGAGCAGGATCGGCACCCGAGCGACACATGTTCGTCTCATGTCTCATCTACAGGCAGATTTGCGGGGAAGTTTAGGCATCACCCGTTGCCCCGCCCGCCAGCTGCGCTTTTAGATGTTACAGTCGTCCGCATACTCCCGGTCCAGCTCGTCGAGCGCGAACGAGTTACTTGACAGGCAAGTAGACACTTGCCTATCATCGTAGCTGTGAGCGATATCTTCGGGGCGATCGCTGTGCCGGCCCGCCGCGCGATTCTGGACGAATTGGTGGACCGGGACGGCCAAACTCTCTTCGAACTATGCACACGTTTGGCAATGAAGCACGGGATCGGGTTAACGCGGCAGGCGATTTCCCAGCACATCGAAGTGCTGGAGTCGGCGGAGCTCGTGACCACGGTCAGGCAGGGTAAGTACAAGCTTCATTACCTACACACGGCGCCGCTCCACGCGATTGCCGAACGGTGGCTGAAGCCGGACATGAAAGGAAAACGCAGATGAGAATCGTTGTCAGCAGTATCTATGTGGATGATCAGGACAAGGCCCTGGACTTTTACACCACGAAGCTGGGCTTCGTCAAAAAGACCGAGATTCCGCTGGGAGCCGCGAGGTGGCTTACGGTGGTTGCACCAAACAACCGGGACGGCATCGAACTGGTGTTAGAACCCGATAGCCATCCCGCGGTAGGACCGTTCAAGAGTGCGTTGATGCAAGACGGCATCCCCTTCACGTCCTTCGCGGTTGACGATGTTCACGCTGAGTACGAGCGCCTTCGCGCCGAAGGAGTCGTGTTTACCCAGGCACCGGTCGCGTTGGGTCCCGTGACGACGGCCGTGCTGGAGGATACCTGCGGGAATTTGATTCAGCTGGCTCAAAAGAACTAGGAAGGTCGCTCACGCCGGGTGCGTTACCAGCCGGGTACGAGCACGTCTACTATATTGTTTCAGCTCGAAGTTCATGCCCGATCACGTTGCCTGGCATGCGGAGAGATTGCGAAGGGGATAGACGATGACGCTCAATCGACGCGAGTTCGTTCAATTGGCC
>JBDTMZ010000153.1:0-52615 GCA_039934035.1 Candidatus Solibacter sp.
GGCGCGGGACGTGGTCCGGGCGCGGGGGCTCCGGCGAATCCGAATCCTCCGCAGCGTCTGACGCTGGTCGAGGGGCAGGATTTCACGTGGCCGAATGCGCCGACTCCCGACGGCAAGACGTTGAACCTGCGCGCCGCGCCGGCCAACGCCACCATGTCCACGCATACGACGACGCTGATGGACAAATCGCGGGCCATCTCGTATGTCACCATTCTCAATACGTCGCGGCACTATCTGTTAGGCTACGTCTTCAAACACGACGAATACCCCTGGGTGCAGAATTTCATGAGCTACCCGGCGGACGGCTGGCTGGGCCGCGGCCTGGAGTTCGCCACGCAGCCGTTCGACCTGCCGCGTCGTGAGATGGTGGAACTGAACAAGTTGTTCGACACGCCTGTCTATCGCTGGTTACCTGCGAAATCAAAGATTTCCAGCAAATTCCTCATGTTCTGGGTGAAGACTCCGGACGGCATGATGAAGGTAGATGACGTGCGTCTGGAGAATGGCAAGCTGACGGTCGAAGACCGCGCCGCCGGGAAGACGATCACGCTGGCGGCATCGCTCCCGCTGTAAATTCGCCGGCTGGGACTGGTCTGGCGACCGGTCCCGGCCGTTGCAATGGCATCGAGTACCAGATGCGATTTGGGTATTTTCCGGAGACCGGCAACTGATGAAACGTTCGAGTATTTTGGCTTCTTCCCTGGGTTTTCTAGCACTAGGTGTGGGCTTCGCGCAGCCGAAAGCCGCCACATCCGCTAAGCCGGCTCCGCGGCTCGAAATGGTCGAGGCTCCCGTTGCGAAGCCCGGCACTCCGGCTCCCGCCGCGCATGTCAACCCGTACAACTTTCCGGGCGTACAGTTCCCGCGGATCGAAGCCGATTCCCGGGTGACGTTCCAGTTCAAGGCGCCTGCCGCGCAGAAGGTGCAGGTTTCGATCGCCAACATTCCGTTCGATATGGCGAAGGGCGGCGATGGCACCTGGACGTATACCAGCGAGCCGCAGGCTCCCGGCTACCACAATTACTGGATGGTGGTGGACGGTGCGATCGTGCTCGACCCCGCCACCAACACCTTCATCGGCTACAGCCACATGTGCAACGGCTTCGAGATTCCCGAGCCGGGCGTGGACTACTATGACATTAAGAATGTGCCACATGGCAATGTTCTGATCAGGAATTACTTTGCCAAGTCCAGCAACGCCTGGCGGCACATTTTCGTGTACACCCCGCCGGGGTACGACACCAATCCGAGCAAGCGGTACCCGGTCCTCTACCTGCAGCACGGGGGCGGCGAAGACGAGCGCGTGTGGATCGAAATGGGGCGCACTAACGTGATTCTGGATAACCTGATGGCCGAAGGGAAAGTGAGTCCTTTCCTGGTGGTGATGGAGACCAGCGCGGTGGGCGGCCCCGGACGCGGCGCGGGTGCGGGTGCAGGACGCGGACCCGGTGGTCCGCCGGCGGGTGGCGCTGCTGCGGCGGGCGCGGCTCCGGCGGGCGCGGCGGCTGGCGCAGGTGCGGGACGCGGACAAGGTGCAGGCGGCGGCCGCGCGCCCGGGTTCGGGATCGCCGGCCCCGGAGGCGGTGCTTACGGCCAGTTCATGACGGCGGAACTGATCCCGTGGGTGGACGCGAACTTCCGTACGCTTTCCGACCGGGACCATCGCGCCATGGCCGGCCTGTCGATGGGCGGCATGCAGACGGCCGCGGTGACCATGGCGAACCTGGATAAGTTCTCGCACATCGGGCTGTTCAGTGGCGGCACGGCACCGGGATTTGGCGCCGGCGGTCCCGGCAGTCCGATTCGCTTCGACAATCCGGCGGCCACGCCCGCTCTCCTCGATCTGAAAACCATCTATAACGGCCAGATGGCGGACGTCGCGGACTTCAACCATAAAGTGAAGGTCTTCTTCTTCAGCACCGGGACACTGCCTCCGCTGGAGAATCCGGAGGGCCTCAAGAAGCACCAGGAACAGCTGGCCGCGGCCGGCATTACCAACAGCTACCTGTATATTTCGCCGGACACCTCGCACGAATGGCAGACCTGGAGGAGGAGCCTTTATACCTTCGCGCCTCTTCTGTTCCGCGACGGCGCGCCCGCATCCGCAAAGCCAAAGAAGAAGTGAGGAGATTGCTGTCTATGAAAAGAGCGTTGTTTTTTGCTTTGAGCACCACGATTTGGGTAGGGGGAGCGTGCTTCGCGCAGGCTCCGGCTGCCCCCGCACAGGGACAGGCTCCCGCGGCTCCGGCAGCGGGACAGGGGCCGGGACGCGGCGGCGGCAGAGGAGGCGGCGCCATCGAGCTTGGACCCGATGACAAGCCGGCGTTCCCCGATCCGCCCGCCGGCTACAGTGACCGGCGTGAGAATATCGCGCACGGCAAGATCGACGTGGTGCAATACGAATCCAAGTCGCTCGGCACGCGGCGGCAGATGCGGGTGTACACCCCGGCGGGCTACACCGCCAGCAAGAAGTATCCGGTGATCTATCTTTTGCATGGGATCGGCGGCAACGACCTGGAGTGGATCAAGGCCTGCAAGGCGGATAACGTGATGGACAACCTGATCGCCGACGGCAAGATCCAGCCGATGGTGGTCGTCTTCCCGAACGGTAATTCAAGTGTCACGGCCGGGGCGGGCAGCGACTTCGCCGGAGAAGGTTTCGCGGGACGCGGTGCACCGCCGCCGGCAGGCGCGGCTCCCGCGGCTCCCGCAACTCCCGCAGGCGCACCGGGCGCACCAGGCGCGGCACCGGCGGCAGCCGGGCGCGGCCAGGGTGGCGGTGGCGGACGTGGGATGGCCGGCTTCAACAGCTGGGATACTCCGTTCGAAAACGACCTGCTGAAGGACATTATTCCTTACATCGAGTCGCACTATTCGGTGACTGCGGATCGTGACCATCGCGCGCTCGCCGGGCTCTCCATGGGCGGCGGACAGACGCTGAACATCGGCCCGTCGCACACCGACATTTTCGCCTACGTCGGCGGCTTTTCCTCCGCGCCGAACACCCGAACTCCTGCTCAAGTGGTACCTGATGTAGCAGCGGCTAAGAAATTGAAAGTGTTCTGGTTAGCCTGCGGTAACAGAGACAACTTGATCCGTATCAGCCAGGGTGTCCACCAGTACCTGAAGGAGCAGGGCGTGCCGCACGTGTGGCATGTCGACGGCAACGCCCACGACAACACGGAGTGGGCCAACAACCTGTACCTGTTCTCGCAGCACCTCTTCAAATAGGAGCCACGTGGTATAGGCGCGCCGGCTTCGGCCGGCGTGCCCCGGTCAGGTGGACGGTTGGATCTTCGATCAATACGCTCGCCAGGCGGTATGATCATACCGGACGAATTTCAGGGAGGTAGCTATGCCCGGGAAACTGTTCGCAAGCATTCTGGTGGGAATCCTACCCATCGCCGCCGTTCACGCGCAGACGAGGCCGGCAGCGCCGCCTCAGCGACTGGCTCCAGCCACTGTCGCGGTTAGCATCGACGTCACGAAAACGGCGCCGCCCATCAACCCCTACCTTTACGGACAGTTCATCGAGCATATCGGCGATCTGGTGAACCACGGTATGTGGGCCGAGCAGCTCGATGACCGCAAGTTCTACTACGAAATCAATTCCAAGCCGGCGGCCCAGCCTGCGGGGCGCGGAGGAGGAGGCGGCGGCGGACGCGGCGGACGGCCCACGGCCCAGTGGCGGCCCATCGGCCCGGACGAGGCCGTGGTCATGGATAAAGTGAAGCCCTACGTCGGCAAACAATCGCCCAAGATTACACTGGCGGGGGCGGAAGCGCGCGGCATCCGGCAGAGCGGGGTCGCGGTGCGCAAGGGCAAGGCGTACACCGGGCGCGTGATCCTCAATGCGGCTCCGGGAGCGAAGATCACCGTCAGCCTGGTTTGGGGCACCGGGCCGGCCGACCGGCAGACGCTGCCGGTGGCGGGGGTGACGGCTGCCTGGGCGAAGTATCCGCTGAAGTTCATGGCGGGCGCCGACAACAACGCCGCTACGCTGGAAATCGCCGGGACCGGGCAGGGCTCGTTCCACGTCGGCGCGGTCTCGCTGATGCCGGCCGACAACATCAAGGGCTGGCGGCCGGAAGTGATTGCGCTGCTGAAGGCGCAGCGTTCCGGCATGTGGCGCTGGCCGGGCGGCAATTACCTTTCGGCGCACGAGTGGCGCGACGCCATTGGCGATCCCGACAAGCGGCCGCCGAAGCCCGACGTGGTGCGCACTGGCGCGCAGCCCAACGACGTCGGCACGGACGAGTTCATGACCATGTGCGAACTGCTCGGTGTGGACCCGTTCATCAGCGTCAGTTCCGGCTTCGGCGATGCCTGGAGCGCCGCGCAACTGGTGGAGTACGCCAACGGCGCGGCCACCACGCCCATGGGCAAGCTGCGCGCCGCCAACGGGCATCCGGCGCCCTACAAAATCAAATGGTGGGGCATCGGCAACGAGATGTACGGGCCGTGGCAGTATGGCGTCATGCCGCTGAACCAGTACGTGTTCAAGCACAACATGTTCGGCGAAGCCATGCGCGAGGTGGACCCATCGATCACCCTGCTGGCCACCGGGGCCACGCCCGAGGAAATGACCATCTACGGCGTCGCGCTGCCGGTGGTAGGGAAGTTGATTCCAGACTACGGGTCGGCTGGCGATTGGGATTACGGGCTTTTGACGAAGAGCCTGGATTTCATCGACGTCATGAGCGAGCACTTCTACTCCTACGCGGGGCAGCGGATGGATCATGAGAAGCCCGCGACGCCGGGCCACTTCAATCGCAACGATTATATGGTGCGGGTAGACGAGCCGCTGGTGGAGTGGGCGCGCCGCCCGGCCAATCGGGTGCGCAACAAGATTGAGGCCTACGAGGAGTATGCGCGGCGCATTCCGGCGCTGCAGGCGAAAAAGGTGCCGATGGTGATCGACGAATGGGCCTACTCCGGCAGCGGGAACAATATGAAATCGGCGCTGGCCAACGCCATGGTGATGCAGGAGATGTTCCGGCACAGCGGGCTCATCATCATGGCGGGTCACACCATGGGGACAGGGTCGATCGACGTCAATGCCAATGAGGCGGCGCTCAATACTACCGGCATGTTCTTCAAGCTATATCGCGATCATTTCGGTACGGTGCCGGTGGAAGTGGGCGGGAACTCGCCGGTGCCCGCTCCACTGTATCCGGTGGGGGCGGACCAGCCGAAGATCAATGCGGGAAGTCCGACGTTCCCGGTGGATGTGGTCGCGGCGCTGTCGGCGGACGGAAAGTCGCTGACGGTGGCAGTGATCAATGCGAATGAGGCGGCGCAGCAGATGACGCTGAACGTGAAGGGCGCCACGCTGGGCAAGGGCCGCGTGTGGACCATGACGGCGGACAAGTTGGAGGCGGTCACGGGACTCGGGCGCAACGAGGTGAAGATTACGGAAACGCCGATGAATGAAGCGCCCTCATCGCTGACTGTGGCGCCGATCAGTATCAGCATTTACGAATTCAGTAAGCCGTGAGTAAGTAGCAAATGGCTCCGCCTGTCCGCAACCCGGAGGGCGGGGCCGTGGGCCGTACTTTCCTGTTCCGCCAGCGCTATATATACTAAGTGACGCCGCGCTTGCCGGAGAATCGGCAGCGTCAGGTCTTCATGGAGGGAAGCATGGAATTGGGATTTTTTCGCGTGTTCGGAGTAGTGGCGCTGGCTGCCGTGACGGCCTTCGGCCAACCGCCCCAGGGAGGCGGCGGAAGGGGGCAGGGAGGTCGAGGCGCCGGTGGTCCCGCCTCGGGCGGACGCGGCCCGGGCGGCGGATCGGCTTACTATGAGGACGCGAACAATATTCCCGTCTCGCCGGAGGTGAAGCCGGACCGTACCGTGGTCTTCCGGTTTTTCGCGCCGAAAGCGAGCGAGGTCGTACTGGTGGGTTCGCCCGGCATTCTCGAAGCCATCAAAGAGCCGAAAAAGCTCGAGAAGGACGAGAAGGGCGTGTGGAGCACCACGGTCGGCCCGCTCGAGCCCGGCTTCTACACCTACGGGTACGCGATCGACGGCGGGTTGCGCATGCCAGATCCGACCAATCCCGATTTGGAACTGCGCCGCTGGGGAGCCACCAGCATGTTCATCGTGCCGGGCGCGGAGAAGGCCGTTTTCGAAGAACGCAATGTTCCGCACGGCACCATCCATGTCAACTTCTACGATTCGCCGAATTTGAAGACGCCGCGCATGTTCTACGTCTATACGCCGCCCGGCTACGAGAGCGGTAAGTCGAAGTACCCGGTACTGTATCTGCTGCACGGCAACGGGCAGATCGAGGCTTCCTGGACCTGGACTGGCAAGGCGAACGTGATTCTCGACAACCTGATCGCCGACGGGAAGGCGAAGCCCATGGTGGTGGTGATGCCGTACGGTCACGTTCCGCGGGAAATCAAATCCGCCCCGGGCACGCCGCAGCCGCCGAACGACCCGAATGCCATCGAAATAGAACTGCTGACGGGGGTCAAACCGCTGGTGGAGAGCCGGTATCGCGTGCTGACCAATCGCGAAAGCCGCGCGATTGCCGGTCTGTCGATGGGCGGCATGCAGTCTATGACGATCGGCATACATAATCTCGATAAGTTCGCGTACATTGGGGCTTTTAGTGGCACCGCCGCGCGACAGGAATGGGAAAAGATGGACCCGGCGATCATCAACAAGCAGTTGAAGGTGCTGTGGCTGGGCTCTGGCCGCGAAGATAAGACCGTTTCGTTCGCCTCGGTGGAAAGCTTTTCGAAGATGCTGACCGAGAAGAAAGTGACGCACACGTTCAACCCGTCGGACGGCGGACACAGTTGGCCGAACTGGCAGGTCTACCTTTCGAAGTACGCACCGCTGCTGTTTCAGAAGTAGGAGCCCGGGGTGTAAGTCATTGAAGTTAGTGATCGCTCCCTCACGGTCGCGGCTCTGATCAACTGCGTCGCGCACGGGAGTAAGCGCTATGGGTTTTAGAGTTATTCATCGCTCACGGTCGCCGGCCGCTCCAGTGAATCAAGGGCGCCGTGTACATCGGTAGGCATTAGGGGTTTTGGAGTTTGCGAGGACACACGATGAGAACCAAGCTTTCCGTTTTGATCAAGCCGATCATCGCAGGCGCGCTGTCGGGCGTGACCGCTTTCGGGGCCGCCGCCGGACCTGAAGCCGCCGTCACCGGGGGCAAGATTCGCGGTAGCCTGACCGCCTCCGGGAAGGCCGTCTTCAAGGGCATTCCTTTCGCGCAACCTCCGGTGGGCGATTTACGCTGGCGCGAACCGCAGCCGGTCAAGCCGTGGACCGGCGAGCGGGATACCGACCAGTTTCCCGAACCCTGCGCGCAGGGCGGCAAGAGCAGCGAAGACTGCCTGTACGTCAACGTCTGGACGCCGGAATGGCCGTCCCGATCGCGCAAGCCGGTGATGGTGTGGATCCACGGCGGCGGGAACTTTGCCGGCTCCATAGACGACCCGCTGTTCGACGGCGAAGGCTTCGCCAGCCAGGGCGTGCTGCTGGTCACGGTGCAATACCGCCTCGGGATCTTCGGGTTCTACGCGCATCCCGAACTCGCGAAGGAATCGCCGCACCACGTCTCCGGCAACTACGGTCTGCTCGATCAGATTGAAGCCCTGCGCTGGGTGCGCGACAACATTGCGAAATTCGGCGGCGATCCGGCGAATGTCACCGTCTTCGGCGAATCGGCCGGGTCGCTCGATATCAACGTGCTGATGGCCTCGCCGGTGGCCAAAGGGCTCTTCCGCCGCGTGATCGGGGAGAGCGGACCCGTGGTTCATCCGCCCGCCCTGGCCGAAGCCGAGAAGAAGGGCGTGGACCTGGCCGGCAAACTGACTACCGCAGCCCTCCCCGGGGCCAAAGGCATGCGCGCTCTCTCGCAGGCCGAACTGCAAAAGGCCACCGGGCAGGGACTTTCCTTCCTCGGCGCGCAACTCGGCGTGGTGGTGGATGGGTGGCTGTTTCCGGAATCGCCGCTAAAGACCTTCCTCGCGGGTAAGCAGCACAAGGTCGATCTGCTGCTGGGCAGCAACGCACGCGAATTGCAGCGCCCGTTCTTCCCGATGACCGGCACGCTGGCGCAGGCCATCACCGAACAGTATGGTCCGTTGGCCGAGCGCGCACTGGCGCTCTACGGCGTGAAGGACGGCAAGGAGCCGCCGCCCGACCCGGTGTTGGGCGCGGCACTGGCGCAGTGGGCCACGGATACGCAGTTCCGCTGCGGCACGGTCGCAGAGTTGGTGTGGCATACGGGCGCGGCGAACAACGGGTATCAGTTCCAGTTCACGCGCGCCGCGCCGGGGAAGGAAGCGGCGGGCGCCGCGCACGGTACCGAAGTTGCCTACGTCTTCGGCACGCTGGGCCGAGCCGCTAACGCTCCCAAGTACGATGCCACCGATCAAGGCGTTTCCTCCGCGATGCAGACGTACTGGGCGAATTTTGCCAAGACCGGCGACCCCAACGGCGGAGGACTGCCACGTTGGCCGAAGTTCGACCCAGCCAAACGCGCCTATATCGAATTTACCGATGCCGGACCGGTCGCACGCGAAGGCCTCCGCCGCGAGGTATGCGACTTGTACACCGAGAACTGGAAGCGGACGTCGAAGTAGCGCGGCAGCCCACGGGCTGCATTGCGAGCCCCGGTGGGCGGGAGGAGAGGAACTGCAACCCGGGTCCGCCGGTAAACAGCCGCGACGAAGCATGCGGTCCGCCGCCGCCGCAACCCATTGGGACTGCCGAACTTGCGAGCCCGGCGTGCCTGGGCAAGTCATCGCCTTGTTGACTATGTTGAGGTTGGCGCCGTCGTCCGCCCGCAGACAATAATCGGCCGGGATCGTGCCGGCAGCGGTTTGTCCGGCCGGCCTTCGCCATCTATCGAAATAGAGTCGCTTTCGTTTTCGGAGATCTTCGCGCGAAGGGATGCGCGCGGTTCCGTCACTTCGCGGCGCAGGTATAAGAGCTGGCGGTTCCCGCCGGGCCGCCCAGGTATTTCGGGAATTCCGGATACGAGCACATGGGCAGACTGCGCTCTCCCGAAGTCACCGTCACCGATTTTCCCGGCGCTTTGCCGTTCTCGACCCAAGCCGTGATGAGGCCGGCGCGGTCATAGGTATTAGGAATGGGCTGCACCGTCACTTCCTTGCCGTCGCCATCCACACCATAGGTCCTGCCGCCCAAGCCGTGATCGGTCTGCGGCAGCACGAAGAAGCGCGCAAACGAATCCACTGCGGACCGGCCCATCTTGTCGAGCACTGACTGGTAGTAGGCCAGCTGCGCGCCGGGCGAGGCCAGGGTGTCGTTCGTGCCGATGGCCACCAGAAGCTTCCCGCCTCGCTGCCGGAAGGCGCTCAAATCCGGATTCGTGGAATCGAGAATCGCAGAGAGTTCCACGCGGCGCTGGTTGAGCGGGCCGCCTTCCACGTAATCGAGCGGGTTCGCCGTGAGGTCGCGCATGAGGAAGCCGGTAACGCCCAAGACGCCCAGGTGTCCGTGCACCGGAGCGTTGGCGGCCGCGCCTTCCTGGCCCCGGTAGCGGGCGGGTGCGATCAAGCCGCTGCCGGAAGGATCGGTATTGGGCACCCACATGCCGAAACTCCGTACCCCGTTGGCCAGGGGGGTGGAAAAGGCATACGGCGAGTAGACCATTTTCAACGTGGCGATCTGCCCGTCGGTGAGACAGGCTGCCGCGGTGGTGTCCTGCGGATTGGGATCGACATTATCGGGACAGCGTTTGGCGCCCCAGGGGTTGCGTTTCGGATCGCCCTGCTGCGGATCGAAAATGGCCCGGCACGCCGGGTAGTTGTTGATGACGCCGTCGGCCAAGCCGTCGAGCTTGTCGCACTGGCGCATGAATTCGCCGCGAATCGCATTCACCTTGGCGGGCGTAACCCAATTGGCCGCCGGCTTTTCCTGAATGCGAATCAGTTCCGGGGCCAGCATCAGGGTCGAGAAACTGAGGATCGGGACCTCGGCGGAGATGCCGTCATAATCGGCAGGGTAGCGCTGCGCTACCGTGAGCGCTTCGCGGCCCCCCTGCGAATTCCCGAAGAAGTAGTTGAATCGCGGGCGCGCCCCGTAGAGGCGCTGCATCAGGACCATGGCGGCATCGTGCGTCTTCTTCAACTGCATGTAGCCCAGGTTGGCGACGGCCTCATCGTTGAGCGCCCAGCGGTCGGCGGCGGGATTGGGGGCACCGAATCCGGCGGGCATGCCCGGTCCGCGTCCCGGCATGACGGCAGGTCCGGGCGCGGGTGCGGCGCCCGGTGCGGCTGGGGCGGGAGCGCCTTGCGGACCGGGTCCGGGTGCAGCGGCAGAAATGGGAGGGGGTGCGCCCCCCGGTGCGGCGGGATTGGGCGCGCCGAATCCGGCGGGCATACCCGGTCCGCGTCCTGGCATGCCTCCCGGAGCTCCGCCGCGCGCGCCCGCTCCCGGCGGCATGCCGAAGCCGCCCATCTGATGGCCGGAATCGCTGCCATAGGTGGCGAAGCCCTGCGCCAGCAGGGGGGATCCGCCGCGCCCGACTCCGCCGGTCAAGCGCGGTATGGTGCCGTTCATCCCTCCTCCGCCGAGTTGCGCCGCACGCTTTCCCCACGACGCGGGCAGCGCGACGCCGAAGCGGATCGGCGGGGCGTCAGGGCTCTTGTCCACCGCGGCCATACTCCCTTCGATGCTGCAATACGCCGGCGTTGCGCCGCTTTCCGCATGCCATTGCGGCGCGTTCAGCGTGACGGCGGAGACGCGCTCACCGATGGCGTTCACCGGAATTTCGGAACCGAGTTTGGCCGCTGTGCAATCGGCCTCGGTGATGACGGTTATGGCCGGCTGGCCTGTAGTCCCAGTCTGCTGGGCATGCAGAACGAAAGCCAACATTCCGCAGGCTGCCGCGAGCACCGGTACCGTTCTGGTGTGACTCCGATTCATACCATTGACTCCGTTCACTGGCTGTCCCACGCACCGCCCGAAGGGACCTGCAAGGCGGAAGGGGAGGTTCAGGTTCATTTGTCGGTAGCACTCCAGAATAGCTCAAGGGGCGAGCGATCTCGCGCCGCGAGCTAAGAACTGAAAGCCGGCTTGTGATGCAGGAACTATCCTCAGTCCGCACCCCGCTTCCAAAAATCACCAGTTACACAATCTGGTGGCACCGGAGCCGGGGCTGAAAGCTGATAGCTGAGCGCTGAAAGCCACTTACTTCATCAATTCGGCGATTTTGTCTTTCACCGCGGCGCCCCAGAGATCGTAGCCCTTGGCCGCCGGGTGGAGATTATCCGGGCGGAACGAATCCGGCAGGAAGACGCCTTTCTCATCGAGGAATTGGGAGCCAATGTCCAGATAGAAAACGTGCTTCTGATCGTCGAGCTTTTGAAGGATCCGGTTGGCCTCGGCCAGTTTGTCGCGCACGGGGTCGCCGGGCATGCCGCGCGGGAAGATGGCGAGCATCAGGATCTTCGCATTCGGGAAATCCTTGCGCATTTCGAGCACGACGGCGCCGACGCCTTCGGCGATTTCCGCACCGCTGGAAGACCCGGCATTATTGGTGCCAATCATCAGCATGATGGCTTTGGGCTGGAAGCCCTGGCCCTCACCATTTTTCAGGCCCCACAGCAAGCCCTGGGTGGTATCGCCCGCGATGGCGAAGTTGGCCGTTTTGTACTGGCTGAAATACTTGTCGAACATGGCCTTGTTGGCGTCGCCCTGCACCCACCAGTCGGTGATCGAATCGCCGTTCAGCAGCAGGTCGATGTCGCCTTTCTTAGCCTGCTCGACGAAGCCTTCGTGGCGCGGTCCCATGCGCTGCGTGGTTTGGGTGTAGGTGGTGGCCACGTTAACGCGCGGAGCCGGCACTCTCAAGAGCGATTCGTATTTCAGCAGCAGCGGTTTGACCTCGGACTTCTCTGCTGCCACCCATTTGGTAATCGCGTCATTCAAGCGTGCGAGTTCGTCGGGGCTGGGGCGGGGAATGGTGACCTCGGGCGGCACCGGGGCGGTGGGGCCGATGACGACGGGGGCGAAATTTCCCCGGCCGCCTCCCGGGCCGCCTGGTCCCGGCCCACCGGCCCTGCCCTGTGCAGGGGGGGCGGCCTGAGCGAACGCAAAGCCAGCGAGGGCCAGCGCAGCAATTCCAACATGCAATACGCGGTTCATGCAGATCTCCTTCCCGTCAATCGTATCAGTTCAATCGACGTCAGGGAGGCAGTTCGGAGACGATGATTCGCGCCCTACTTGATTGCCATCGTGACGCCGGACTTGGCTGCTTTGTCCGGCGACCTGGATGGTCACCGGAACCTTATCCCCGGTGGGTGCGCCGTCCGACACCTGGACGGTTCAACTGGTACAGGCCGACGTAGCCCCTGGCCAAGCCGGCGAAGTATACCTCGGCCTCCACTCCCCCGATCTGTACAGTGGCCTGCTAAGCGGTGCTGGACCGGGGACGCGCTCGCAGCCCCAACTGAAAAACCGTACAGGCGAATCCCCAGCAAACCACCGTACTAGACAGGCGGGGTGTGAAAAATGCTACTTATTCCGGTGCCAGGATAAGTCCTAACTTAGACCCCATGACAGATGTATCGGCGCTCTCCTGTATCTTCAGGGCCAGCCCTCAAGGGAGAGTGCGAAAGGGCACTGCGGAAAATCCCTGATCGATCTTTGGTTGCAATAAAAATGCTTAGTGCCGCCCTCGGAAAATCCGGAAAAGGAAATTGACGCATATGGAAAATTCCTGTATGTTCACTGAGAGATCTAAGTCGGCAGCAAGCGAGAGGTGAGATGGCTACAACTCCGGCGACTGTGAATGGTCCCATTGAACTGATGGATAATAACGGTAAATTATTATCACTTTCCGTCTCCGACGTCTTCTTTAACAACGGCAGCATCAGTGCGAAAGGCGCAATCTACGCCGCCAACCAGGCGCTGTTCGATCCCTTCCTGAAACACCTCGTCACCACGGGTTTCATCAAGCCGGGACCCACCCCTGCCACCAAGCCTGTCATGGTTCTTAAGGCCAAGACCGCCGGGTCCAACGGCAATGCGATTGGTGTGCAGTTCACCAATTTCAGTTCCGATGCCAGCCCCAAGTTCGACGCCACGGTCTCCGAAGTTGAGACCTACACCGGACTCACCGGCGCGACCATTCAGTCCGTCCTTGGCACGTCAGCTACCAACGGAAAGCGCCGCGGCCTGGTATTTGTGCCAGGCGCCGCGCCCGCTGCCACGGTGGATCCGAAGGCCGGTGTGTATGCGCTGGCCATCGCCGGGGCAGCCACGGCGGCGACCGCCGACATCCCGCTGAACGCCGGAGCCGGCACCGCGTTCACCCTGCAGGCGAAGGGCGACGGCGCGGATGGCAGTCTGACTACCGCCGAGGTCAAAGATGTCGACACCACAGCTCATACCTTTTCCATCGTGGCCAAATGGAGCAAGACTGCCGCACAGGTGCTGCCCGCGGGGCTGACTGCGGCGTTCGGCTACGAAGTGGATATCGCCGCCCCTCCGGGGGGTTCGCTGGGCACGCCCGCCCCGGGCTCGGCGGTGCTGAGCGGCGGCGCGGATGCGTCGGACGCCCTGCAGGCATCGGGCACGGCGGCGGGGTAAGTCCCCGAGTGGGATTAAGATTGGCACGGGTTTTCAGCAGGAGGTAGATAGCATGCCGGTTACACCAACTTATCCAGGCCTCTATATTGAGGAACTAGCGAGTAATGCGCACACCATCACCGCGGCGCCTACCTCGATCGCAGTCTTTGTCGGTTATACCCATCCCTTCAAGACCAAGAATTTCAAGAAGGCGGTTCAACTGTTCAGTTTCACCGAGTATGAGCGCGAATTCGGCGGCTTATATGCCAGCGGCATGGTGGATAACAATGTCGCCTATGCGGTCAACCAGTTCTATCTGAACGGCGGGTCGACCGCCTACGTGGTGGGGCTCCAGGCTGTCTCGCTGGACGGCGACGGGAACAATCTCGGTCCCTTGCCGCAGGGCAGCGCCACTGTCGGCAGCGTCAAGTTTACGGCCATCGAGCCCATCGACTTGATTTCCATGAACGTGACCATCGACAACCTGCAGAATGCGGGCAAGGTCGCGGACATTACGATTGCGTACGGCGCGCGGGCCGAGACGCTGCGAGGCGTCAGCATCGATGGCACAGTGTCCACTGACCCCACCTTCCTCGACAATCGCATCAACGGGCTGTCCAGCCTGGTGACGGTGGCGCCTTCCGGCGGAGCGTACGGTGCGTCTTTTACCGGGGCGAGCCGGCAGGCGTTCACGTTGAATCTGGGCGGATTTGCCACCTCGTTCGCCGCTAAGGATTTTACCGACGCCTTCGGGCAGGACACATCGCTCGACAAGGTTCAAATCTTCAACCTCATGGTGATGCCGGGGGTGAGCGACAACGGCATCTGGAGTGCCGCGATTGCGTTCTGCGAGCGCAAGCACGCCTTCCTGATCTTCGATCCTCCGCGGCAGGCGGCAGCCGATTCGAGCCTGGGACTCACCCCGATCGCGAACCTCCTCGGCGCCCTGCCGACCAGTGCCAACGGCGCCCTGTACTTCCCCTACCTGCGCGTCTCTGACCCTATCCTTGGCTCAACCATGGAACTTCCGCCCAGTGGCTCGGTGGCCGGCATTTTTGCCCGTACCGATGTCAATCGCGGCGTTTGGAAGGCTCCCGCGGGTCTCGAGACCACCGTCAATAACACGCTCGGCGTCGTGGAGCGCGGCGTAATGACGGATGAGCGGCATGGCACGTTGAATCCGCTGGGCGTCAATTGCCTGCGCGGCTTCCCCGGCGTTGGAACCGTGGTGTTCGGGGCGCGCACCCAGATGACCAACAACCTCGCGTTCCAGCAATGGCGCTACGTACCGGTACGGAGGATGGCACTTTTTCTGGAGCAGACTCTGTTGAACAACCTGGGCTGGGTTGTTTTCGAGCCCAACGACGAGCCGCTCTGGGTAGCGATTCGCACCAGCATCGATAACTTCATGCTCTCGTTGTTCAATCAGGGAGCGTTTCAGGGCAGCACCCCGAGTAAAGCATTCAAAGTGATCTGCGACGCCACCACCACGACGCAGCAGGATATCGATCTCGGCGTTGTCAATATCATCGTGGCCTTCGCGCCGTTGAAGCCCGCCGAATTCGTCATCATCAAGATCGCGCAACTGGCGGGGCAGACTCAATAGCTCACCGGTAAGTTGAGGAGAGGTTCATGGGAAAACCGTTTTCAGTCAACACAGCTCGCTTCGATCCATACAAAAACTTCCGGTTCCTGGTCTACTTCGAGCAATCCAGCACTCCGGTCGCTGGTGTAAGCAAAGTCGGCGGAATGAAACGCTCCTCGGACCCTATCGAGTACAAAGAGGGCGGCAATATGATCATTCGTAAAGGTCTGGGCCGCACCAAGTACGATCCCGTCACCCTGGAGCGCGGCGTCACGCACGACAAGGATTTCGAGGAATGGGCCAATGCCGCGCAGGTGCTCGACAAGGGCGTGCCGTCGCAATCGCTCAAGAGCCTGCGGAGGGAAATCCGCATCGAACTGCTCAATGAGGCCGGGCAGCCCGTGCATCGCTATCTGGTGCATCGTTGCTGGGTCTCGGAATATCAGGCGCTCGCCGACCTGGATGCCGGCGGCAACGCTGTGGTGCTCGAGCACATCAAGCTCGAAAACGAAGGGTGGGAACACGACCTGACCCTCACCGAGCCCACCGAAGTCTAACAGCGCGTCCGTACGCGGAGCGCAAGGGATTGAGACCATGCCACGGCTTCCTGTCAGCCAAATCGAGGTAGCGTTGCGTCTTCCCACTGGGTGGGAGCAACTGCTGCTTCTCGAGGCGCAGTCGAATGAAACCCGTGCGGCCATGGCTTTCCTGGCACCGCTGGTACGTTTTCCGGACGGCGAGGTGGCGATCGAAACGCTCCCCGTTCCGGACCTCGAATACCTGCTGCTACAACTGCGCGCCCTCGTGCTCGGCGACCGGGTGCGCACCGATCTGCGCTGTACCAATCCGGCATGCGCGCAACGCATCGATCTGGATTTCCGCATACGGGACTACCTCGCCAGCCATCGCGCCGAAGGGCAGGATGGCAATGCGGACGCCTGGCGCACGCTGGAGGGCGTGGCGGCGCGCTTCCGGCTGCCGTCCGCGGGCGACCTTGCCGAGGCTCTCGATTCCGCAGACACCGCCCGCACGCTTGCGTGCCGCTGCATCGAAGGTGATGCAGATCGCGCCGCCGTTCGCCGGATTGAGCGCGAACTGGCGCGTTTGGCGCCGAACCTCTCGCGTATGCTCACCGCGCCTTGCCCGCATTGTGGAGCGAAGGTGCCTGTCTATTTCGACGTGCAGCGCTTCGTGCTGGCCGAACTGCGCAATCAGGCGGCGTACCTCTATAGCGACGTGCATCAGCTGGCATCGCGCTACCGGTGGAGCGAGGCGGACATCCTCGCCATGCCCGCCCAGCGGCGCGCCCAATACGTGGAGATCTCCTCGGCGGGTGTGGTGTCATGAAGGCGGGTACCTATTTCCAATCCATCGCGCGCACGGTACCGCGCGGCGCCGTAGTGCTTCGCCCGCAGTCGGGGATTTTGCAGCGCTGGCAAAGCGCGGCCGCACCCACGGCGATAGCGCAAGTTACTCCCGAGGTCCAGCCGCGCCGGCCTTCCGCCGCTCTCTCACAGCAGGAGGCGGAGCCGCCCGCGATGCCGGCTGAGCCGGTACCTCTCCAGTCAACCGCGCCGTTCGTCCGTGAGACTGATCGATTCCGCGAGGCTTTCGCATCGTATCGGCCCGCCCAGGCAGGTGTTTCCTCGGATTCGGAATCGGCACCGCTTGCCGGCGAAGTGCCCGCGCAACATTTGAAATCCACGCCGGCCGGACCATCCACCCCTCTCGCCTTTTCCGGGTCTCACCGCGCAAAGGCCACCGGATCGGCGCCACTTTCCCCATCGTCTCCTCCGGGTGCGGAGAGGGCGCCGGCCGAGCCATCGATTTCGCCACTTTCAGGCAGCGCGTCTCCAGCGTCCGCATCTGCCGCCGCCACGACCAATATTCGCCGCGAAATCGCAAGCCCGGGGCCGGCCGTAGCGGCGGCGCAAAGGGAGGATCGACTGCCGCCCTCGGCGACCAAAGCCCGACCGGCCATTCACATTGGCGCCATTGAGATACACGTTGTGCCGCCATCGGCACCCCCACCCGCGGCCGCACCGCGTGGGGCAAACCAGAAGGCCCCCCTGTCGCGCGGCTATCTCTCGCGCTTCGGCTGGGACCAGGCCTGAGAATCCCATGCCGCCGCCCACGGGAGTTAACGACCTTTCGATTATCACGGACCGCTTGATAGCCATCGTGCGCAGCGCCATCACGGCGGCCGCGCCGGGCTTTCCGTTCGTGGTCTCCGGTTCCATGCCCGAGAGCGTGCGTGCCGAGAGTGGCGGCTGCAAGATTTCGCTCTACCTCTACTATGTCGGCATCGACCCGAGTGCCCGCAACTCCAATATCACGGGGCCGGAAATCTCGCGCCAGCGTCCCCTCGGCCTGGAGCTTTATTACCTGCTCACCGCATTTTCCGGTAAGGAGTACGTGCAGGAGCAGCACGCGCTGACCATCGCCATGCGTGCCTTACAGGACACGCCGTTCCTGCGATTGGGCGGGGGCGGGGAGGAACTGACCGTCACGCTCTCGATGGAGGGCATCGATAAGCTAGGCATTCTGTGGCAGGCGGTGTCTGCGCCATTCCGCCTCACCAGCATTTACAAGGTCGCGATCGCCTTCATCTCGCCCAGCGATCCCACCCCTGCGCCGGCCAAGAAGCCGACCGTATTCACGCTGACTGCCGATCCAACTGGCCTGCCGTTTGCGGAATCGGGCCAGCTCATGGGAACGCATGCGCGCGTCACGTACATGACGCCGGACAGCACGCCCCAGAGCCTGCAGACGCGTACCTACGACCTTTCGCCGGCAGCGGTCGCGCCAGGGCAACGCTTCTCTCTGATCGGCGGCGGAATCGCGACCGCCAACCAACTGTTCCTGCTCGACGCCGATGGCGCCAACGAGAGCGACGTCACGGCCTGGAAAGCGCCGGCGCCCGCAGTGCAGACCACCACCGCCGTGCTGGTCGACTTGCCTGCGGGAATCGGCGCGGTGCCGGCGAATTCGCCCTTGCCCGGCGTCTATCAATTGCGCAGCGGCGCTGGTACGGCGCGCACCAATTCGGTGCCCGTCAGTATCGCTCCGGCGCTGACCGGTGTGGCCAATCCGCCGATCCTCGCGCCGGTGGCCGGGGTATTCACGGTGAACGGATTGGGGTTCGTCTCCGGCAAAACGGAAGTGCTTTTGGATGCGGTTGCGATGACGGAGGCAGGTGGCCCGCCCGCGGCAGGCGAATTTCAGATCGGCGCCGGCGGCACGACCCTCGCCTTCCAGCCTCCGGCGAACCTCGCACCGGGCCGCTTCGGGTTGCGCGTTCGAGTGAGCGGTGTCGAGAGCGCTCCGTCATGGTGGGTGTTGCTATGAGGCAGGCCTTCCCCATGCCCGCCGCGGTGGGTGCGAAGCCGGCGTTTCTAGAAGCCGTGCGATTGCGCGCCCGCAGGCGCGCCTGTTGGCTGCGCGAACAATGGAACCAGGCGGGACAGCCTTCCTCGCAAGGGCTCGCCATCTCCGATTCCGAAGTCGATCGCATTCTCGATGAGCCTGCTCGCGCTGCGGCGGAAACTGAATTCGACCGCACCGACCCCGAAGCGCGCGACCTCACGGCCCGCATTGTAGAGGCTGACCGGGCCGCTGCCGAAGAACCGCGCTGGCGCAAACTGCTCGCGGAATTCGGCCTCTCACCGGCGGAGTCCGGCCTGCTCGCGCTCGCGCTCGCTGTGGAGAACGACCCTTGGTGGCGGCGCGTCTGCGGCTATCTGCATGACGATGCCACCGCGTCGCACGCCACGCTGTGGCTCGCGCGCAGCCTCTTTCGTTGGACCGATGAGGTCCGCCTTGGCCCCGGTTCTCCTCTAGTGCGCTGGCTGATGGCGGCCCCTCTGGAGGGCACGGGCAATGCGTGGGCAGCCGCTGCGCCGTGGCAGGCAGATCCTCACTTGCTCGCCTGGCTGATGGATGCGGAGAGCGGCGATCGCGCCTTGGGTGCATGGCTCTGCCCGCGGTGCGATGTCCCGTCGCACTGCCTCTACCCAGACACGCTGCGTGAGATGCGCACCATCGCGCTGGCGTTACGCAGTGAACGGCAGACCGGGCTGGAACTGGAAATTGTTGCGCCGTCCGGCGCGGGGCGCCGCTCGCTCGCCGGCCAACTCTGCGCCAGCCTCGATGTGAACCTGCTGGCGGTCGACGCCGAAGCCCTGCTCTCGGACACCGCTACGGCGCCCGCTCTTGCCCATCGCGCCGCGCGCCTCGCGCGTCTCACGGATTCCGCCATCTTCTGGCACAATGCCGAACGCGCGGATTTCAAAGCGCTGCGCTCCGTGCGAGGCGAGGTCGCCCTGACCTTTTACGGCGTGTCCACGGAGCTTCCGCTGTCGGGCGAAAGTCGCGTCGCTCACCTCTCCTATACGCTGCCCCGTCTGACGGAGGACGAGCGCCGCGACCTTTGGCGCCGCCTGGGTGGCAATCCCAATTCCGCTTCGGTGGAAGATTCGGCGCTGCTTCCCGCGGAGATGGCCGCGGCGTTGCAGACCGCGCCTGCCGGCGAGCCCGCGCTCGACCAGGCATGCCGCGCCTTCCTTCGCCATGCGCCCGGCGACCTGCTTACCGCACTCCCCTTGCCGTACACCTGGCAGGACATCGTTCTGCCGCCGACGTTGCAGACGCACCTGGAAGAACTCGAACAGCAGGTGCGCTTGCGTCACGCCGTGCTCGACGAGTGGGGTTTCGAACGCTTGACGCCACTGGGGCGCGGCCTCAGCGCGTTGTTCGCCGGACCCAGCGGCACAGGCAAGACGATGGCCGCCCAGGTGATCGCGCGCTCGCTCGATCTGGAAATTCGCCGCGTCGATTTATCGAGCGTGGTCAACAAGTACATCGGCGAAACCGAAAAGCGTCTCAAACAGGTCTTCGACGCCTGCGAGCGCGACAAGGTGATTCTCTTTTTCGACGAGGCCGACGCCCTCTTCGGCCAGCGCACGCAAGTAAAGGACGCGCACGATCGTTTCGCCAACATCGAAATCAACTACCTGCTGCAGCGCATGGAGCAGTTCGACGGGCTGGCGATTCTGGCCACCAATCGCAAGGAAGATCTCGACCGCGCGTTCCTGCGCCGCCTGCGTTTCATCATCGATTTCCTGCCGCCGGCGCCCGCCGAGCGCCTGCGTCTGTGGAGGCTGGCGCTCCACGAAAAAACGCCCATTGGCCTCGAATTGCTGGAGCGAGGCATTCCCTTCGAGAAACTGGCGGTCGAGCTCGATCTGAATGGCGCAGGCATCAAATCCACCGCGCTGCGCGCCGCATTTCTCGCGCGGCAGGAAGGCTCGCGTATTGGCCTGCGGCACATTCTGGCCGCGGTTCGCCGCGAAATGCAGAAGCACGGGCAGGTGCTGCGCGGCGCAGAGTTGCAGGAGCTTCAATGATGCACATTGACCGCCTCACCCTGCGCCTCACCGGACTGACGAGTGGCGACGCCGCGGCCGTGGGACAACGCCTGGCCGAACGCCTGTCGGAAGCGAGCCTGGAACCGTCGCGCGACCTGAACGTTCCCCTGCTGCGGCAGGAAGTGGCGGCCCGGCCCGGGGAAAGCGCGTACGATCTGGCCGACCGCATCGCGGCGGAGATTTTGCGCAGCATCGAAAGGAGCGTCTGACGATGGCTGGAAAATACATGCGCGGCGCTCTCATCCAATTCATGCCGACGTTCCTCGTGCCTCTGCCGAACGTCATCATCTTCCAATACAATCCCGAATCCATCACGCACAGTTGGACGCAGGCGCACTCCGCCGGCGTGCCCGGCAATCCGCTGGCGGTGCGCGGCATGCCGGGAGAAACGTTCTCCATGTCGATTGCGGTCGATGCCGCCGACATGATCGCCGATGGCAGCCCGGTCGCGGAGGGAATCGCCACCGCGTCCGGCATCTATACACGCCTGGCGGCGCTGGAGATGCTGTTGTTCCCCACGAAATCGGCTGCCGATTCGCTGCTCGGTTCCGCAACGATCGCGGCCGGCGCGGGTGGTGTTTCGTTAGGCGGCGTTGGCGGCAAGAAGCCGGCCGACCCAACCGTGCCCCGTTCGCAGGTCCCCGTGGTGATCTTCGTTTGGGGCCCGGGGCGCATCGTGCCGGTGCGTGTGACCACGCTGACCATCACGGAAAAGCTGTACGACGGGCTGCTGAATCCGACTCATGCCGATGCCACGCTGGGTCTGACGGTGCTCACGCCCGAGGAACTGTCCAAGCTCGGAGGTGACCCGCTGAAGTTCGTCGCCAAGGCGGCGTACGAGTACTCGCAGGTGCTGCGTGAGGCCTTGGCCGTGGCCAATCTGGCCAATTCGGCGGAGTCCATCATCGGCATGCTGCCGTTCTAGGGAGACCTATGTTTTTCAAAGGAAGCCGCTACGAGAAATTGGACCGCTACACGGTGACCACGCTGGACGGGCGCCAGGTTACAGCGACGCGCCTGCCGTTGCCGGCGAGTTCCGTGCTGCTGGGCTATCATTCGCGCCGCGAGGGCCAGCGGCTGGATCACATCGCGTCCCGTTACCTGAATGACGCAACCACGTTCTGGCGTCTGTGCGACGCCAACAACGCCATCGTGCCCGGTGCGCTGGCCGCTGCCCAACTGGTTGCCGTGCCGAAAAAGGAGTGAGGAATGCCCAACGCCTTCCGTCTGTTGTTCGATGGAGAACCCGCGACGGACGATTTGTATACGCAGTTGGCGTCCCTGGAGGTGGAAGAGAGCTTGGATATGCCGGGGGCTTTTGAATTGGAACTGCCGGTGAGCCGTACCACCGGCGGCGACCTCAGTTTCATCAACGACAGCCAGTTCCAGCCTTACGTGAATGTGGCCGTGGTCGCGTTCGCAGAGAGCCAGCCCGCGGAGTGTATCTTCGATGGCTTTGTGCTTTCGAGCAAGCTTCATGTGGAAAGCGGGGCCTTCAATTCCAAGATGCACATCTGGGGCCAGGACGCCTCATGGTTGATGAATCTGGAAGAGAAGGTCAAAGAGTGGACCGATGTCACGGATGGCGATGTGGCGAACTCGATCTTCGGCGATTACGGCTTCAGCGCGGCTTCGGAGAATACCTCCGGCGATTCGGCCTCGCACACGGAGGACGTGAATACGCTCATGCAGCGCGCCACCGACATCCAATTCCTGCGCTTGCTGGCGCGCCGCGGCGGCAAGTTCGTGCGCGTGGCCTGCGGCAGCGAGCCGGGCGTGCGTACCGGCTATTTCGTTCGGCCCACGGTGGATGGCGATCCGGTGATCACGCTGCAGGTGACCGACTTGAATGAATGCAACGTCGACGGTGTGGACTTTGAATGGGACGTGACGCGCCCGTCGGAGGTGGCTGCGAACCAGGCGCTGATTGCCTCCGACGACGAAGATGGCGCGTCGGGCGACGCCTCCGATTCCGGGCTCGCCCCGATGGCCGATCGCGATCTGGCGGCGTTTGCCGGCCGTTCCAACAAGGCGCTACTTACGGCCGCCGCGTCCGACGCCGGGGACCTTTCGATGCGCGCCCAGGCGATGCTGGGCGATGCCGGCTGGTTCGCACGCTGCGAAGGGCAGACCGATCTGGCGCGCCTGAAGAAGGTGATGCGCGCCGGCACTGTGGTGGCGGTGGCCGGAGCGGGCAGCATTCATTCTGGCAACTATCTGGTGTGGAGCGTCCGGCACACCATCGATCAGGAGAATCACACTATGAAGTTCTCGCTGGTACGCAATGCGCAGGGTCCGCTGGCAGCGGGCGGGGGAGGCCTGTTCTGAGTGCGGGCGCAAGGTTCGGTGACTTATGAATGAGCAAGCCATTATGAACATTCTCGAGCGCCTGCAACACAAATACCTCGGCAAGTACCGGGGGGCGGTAACCGATGTCGATGCCGCGACCATGCGCATCAAAGCCAAGGTCCCCGCGGTGCTCGGCACGCAGGCGAGCGGCTGGGCCCTGCCTTGCGTCCCGTATGCAGGCAAGGACGTCGGCATTGCATTCCTGCCGGAAGTGGGCTCCGGCGTGTGGATCGAATTCGAAGGCGGCGATGTCTCGATGCCCATCTGGACCGGCTGCTACTGGCACGACGGCGAATACCCGGCCGACGCGAAGGCCGACGTCAAAGTGATTGTCACCGCGTCCAAGCACAAGCTGATTCTCGACGATGCCAACAGCGTGATCACCATCAGCGACGACGCAGGCAACAAGATCACGCTCGATTCCAGCGGCGTGCAGATCGAGCGCGGCGGGCAGAAGGTGCTGGTCAGTTCCGCCAAGGTGGACGTGAACAGCGGCGCGCTGGAGGTGGTCTGATGGGCGCGGCGCTGCTGAATGCTTCCAGCATGTTGATGTGCCCGCATGGCGGACAGGTCAGCATCGTCACGTCGAACACCCGCACCAAGGGCGGCGGCGATTTCCTGGTGCGCGCCTCCGACACGTTTACGATTTCCGGCTGTCCGTTCGTGGTGGGATCGACTGCCCATCCCTGCGTGATGGTCAACTGGGTGCAGCCCGCCGCGCGTTCCAAGGCCATGCAGAATCCGACGCTCACCGAATCCAGCATCGGCCTGTGCGTGGCCGCGGACCAGGCAGTGCAGGGCACCGTCATGGTGGTCAACACGCAAAGAAAGGTAACGGGTATCTGACGTGATCCGGCATGATTACGCGTTTCCATTTCGCATTGACGGCGATTCGCGGCAGGCGCAGCAGGCCGACTACAACACGCACGTCCGCCAGATGATTCGCCAGGTGTTGCTGACGTCACCCGGCGAACGCATCGACCTGCCCGAATTCGGCTGCGGGCTTCGCCAATTGATTTTCGCTCCGCACAACGAGGGGCTCGATGCTTCCGTGAAAATGATCGTCCTGCAATCGCTGAATCGCTGGCTGGCTGGCCAGATTCAAGTCAACAACGTCACAGTGGGCGGCGATCCGGATCTCGGGGAACTGCGCATCGATATCGAATACATCCTGATCGAAACCCAGTCCGCAGAACGGACCGCGGTACTGGTGAGCTGATATGTCGAAGGACCGCCGCAGCGCGCTGATTCTCTCCACGACCCTGAACGGGATCGACTTCGTTGAAATCGCGGCCGACGATCAGAAGACGCTGCGCGTCCACTTCCTCAACGCGGTCGATCTCACCGGCACGTTCGCGGACGATCACCTTACGATTACCGGCGGAGACAGTATTCCCACGGTCAAGCCGCTGCCCATCGACAATGTGGCGGATTGGTCGTTCGATGGCGATGGCAATTGCATCCTGACGCTGCGCGTTCCGGCGCCTGGCGATTTCTCGGTGTACACCCTTGCCATCGACAGTCCGAAACTCGATAGTCCGTTCTTCTCGCAGGCTCGCTTCTCCTTCAAGGCTCGCTGCGATACGCCGCTGGATTGCCAGGCACAGCCCCCAAACTGTCCGGGTCCGCTGGGTGGGTTGCCGCCCATCGATTACACCGCCAAAGACTTCCTCAGCTTCAAGAAAGCGCTCTCCGACTTTTCCGCCCTCCGCTATCCCGACTGGGTGGAACGCTCCGAAGCCGACTTCGGCGTGATGATGATGGAGGCGCTTTCGGCCATCGGTGACGACCTGAGTTACATACAGGATCGCGTGGCCGCCGAATCCGCCCTTGAGACTGCCACGCAGCGCCGCTCGCTGGTGCGCATGGCCCGCCTTGTGGATTACGAACCCGCGCCGGCGACCAGCGCTCGCGTGATGTTGCAACTGGAAATGGCCAACCCGTCGCTGGTGCCCGCCGGCACTCTGGTGAGCGCTGCCGGGCCCGACGCGACGTCCATCTTTTTCGAGATCGGCGAAGGGCTGGATGACGCAACAAAATATCCCGCCGACAGCCTGTGGAACCAGCTCAAACCTTACTTCTTCGATGACAGCGTACGCTGCCTCAAGGCGGGCTCTACCACCATGTGGATCGAGGGCCACGGCTTTGGACTGCAACCCGACCAGTTGCTGCTCGTCGAAACGGAGGCGGCGACCACCGCGGACCCGGCGCTCCGGCAGATCGTACAACTGGATGCGAATTTCCCCGCGGTGGAAGACGTGGACGACATCTTCGGCACCCAGATCACCAAACTCACGTGGCGCAGTGAAGACGCGTTGACGCAGGACCGCGATCTGACGAAGACTGTGCTGAAGGGCAATCTCGTGCCGGCCACACAAGGACGCCGGGCGACCGAGTCCTTCGGCATCGAGGCGCCGCCCGCCGTGTTTGGGCAGATGCCGCTTGCGGTGTACCGCACTGGTCCTAATGAAGCGCCGGTATACTCGTATTCGCTGCTGCGCAGTGCGCCGCCCTCGCCGCTGGCGGGCACACCTGCGGGCGACGTTGGACTTGCATGGCTGGCCTCAAAGACCGTGGGCGCGCGTCCGCGTCCCGAAATTCAAATCGAAGAGCAGCGCATCGGAGACGATCCGCTGACCTGGAAGTGGCAGCGATGGCTGCTCGATGCGGACGTGTTCGACCCCGCCTTCACCATCGACCCGGTCCACTACACCCGCCTCGGCACGAACTCCGACCGCAGCACGCAGATGGACTACAACGGCGATCAGGGTGACACCGTGCGCTTCGGCGATGGCGTGTTCGGCGATATCCCCGCGGAGGACGCGGTCTTCGTCGTGACCTATCGCGTTGGCGGCGGGCGCGCCGGCAATGTCGCGCCTGATACCGTGTGGCGCGTGGAGTCGCCCACGGTGCCGGTCAAGAGCGTGCACAATCCCTTCGCTGGGCAAGGCGGGCAGGACGCGGAGACCGCGCTCAATATCCGCCGCCAGGCGCCCGAAGAGTTCCGCGCCATTCAATACCGCGCCGTGCTGCGGCAGGATTACGAGACCATCGCGCAGCATCTGGCATGGGTGCAGCGCGCCGGCACCGTATTCCGCTGGACCGGCAGTTGGACCACCGTGTTCACCACGCCCGATCCCAAGGATTCGACCAAGGTCGCGGACGATTCACGCGTCGAACTGATTCAACTGTTGAATCGCTCGCGGCTGGCGGGCTACGAATCGTACGTGCCGTCTCCGCGCTATGCCGCGCTCGATCTGGAAGTCACCGTCTGCGCGCGCAGCGATTCGTTCCGCGGCGATGTGCAGGCGGCCGTCCTGCTCGCACTCTCGATGCAGGAACGGCCGGATGGCACGAAGGAATTCTTCCATCCCGACAACTTCACTTTCGGCCAACCGCTCGACCGCAGCAAACTCGAGGCAGCCATACAGAATGCGCAAGGCGTCGGCGGCGTGGTTTCCATACGCTATCGCCGCCGCGGGTTCACCAAGGGCTACGTCACGCTGCCGATGCTGGTGCCCGTTGGCCAGAACGAGATCATCCTGGTAGAAAATAATCCCAGCCGTCCCGAGAATGGCTCGCTGTTGGTCATTGTGGAAGGTGGCAAATGACGCCCAAGCCCATCTGCCCCTGTGGCGGCTTCGTACATCCCGCTACCATTTTCAATCCGCCCGGCCTCGCCACCATTCGCTATCGCATGGGCGATTACATTACGTTCCGCGAGGCACTACTGCAGCCACTCCCGAATGAGCAGGCGCTGACTTTGTGGCGACCCGGCGCGAGCGGCGATCTGGCCGTGCAGTTGCTGGAATGGTGGGCGTACGTGGCCGACGTGCTTACGTTCTACGATGAGCGCGTCGCCAACCAGCAGTATCTGCGCACGGCGGACCTCGAAGAAAGCGCGCGCCGCATCGTGCGCATTCTGGGCTACCGCCCGCGGCCGGGGATCGGCGCGACGGGGCAGGTGGCCGCACTGGTCAAAGGTCCCAAGCCCATCGTCGTTCCGGCGGGCTATCAGATTCAAAGCAAGCCGGGGCCCGGGCAACAGCCGCAGACTTTTGAAGTAGACCAGCCGGTGACGGCCGGCCTGCCCGACCGGGTCGATGCCGACCCGCCGCCCAACGGAGCGGTGACATCGGGCATTCTGCTGGCCGGCCAGAATCCCACGGCGACGCCCGGCGAAGTGCTGCTGGTGGTGAATCGCGGGTGGGCGGCGGCCTCCACGGATTTTGCGGCGTTCGTCACCGTGGCGTCCGTCTCGCTCGAGGCCGATCCGCGCGGCGTGAAGAATACGCGCATCGCGTTCACCACGGCTATCGCCCCCGCGCAAGCGGCGCCTGGCCTGCGCATTCTGCGCAGCGGCAATTCCATCGGACTGTGGGCGTTCAACGGCGCGATCTTCTCGTCGAATACCGTGCACCTCGCATCGCTGGCGCGCGACATACAGGTGGGCGATATCGTGGCCTTCGATGAAGGCGGCTCTTCGCCTTCGCTAACCGCCGTGTTGGCGGTTAGCAATTCCGAGAAAGTCTGGTTCGCCAATACGCCGGACCCCGACGTGCCCGTGGCCGACAAGGTGTTGATTCCGATTCCTCACACGGTGCTCGGCTTCAGCGGCACCGTGGACACTGCCGATCTCACCACCAATCGTTCCGTGACGCGCCTGCGCTATCTGTGGCGCGATGTGGGCACGCCCATCGCGGTGCCGGCCAGCAGCGCGTCGGGCACTCCGCTCGCACTCACGCCCGCGCCGGGCGCGGCCTTTCCCCTGCTTCCAGCCGGCGCGACCGTCCTGCTGGAAGACGGTCAAGGCGATGGCGTCGCCGGCGCGGTCGTCTCGTCGTCGGCCGCTGCGCTTTCGGTCACGCCGACCGTACCGTCCGTGCTGCGTGCGCCGCTCGACGTGCTCTTCAACGTGCTGAATGTCTCGCGCGGCAAGACCGTGCCCAATGAGGTGCTGGGCAGCGGCGATGCCACCGTGGCCGGGCAGGAATTCACCCTCAAGAAATCGCCGCTCACCTATCTCGCCTCCGCGGACCCTTCGACGGCCGAGGGCTACAAGAGCACGCTGCGCGTCTGGGCGGATGGCGTGGAATGGCACGAAGCGTCGAGTTTCTATGGCGCCGCCCCTGACGACAAAATCTTCGTGACCAAGGAGGACGAAAACCAGAAGACTCACGTGCAGTTCGGCGATGGCGTGCGCGGTGCGCGTCTGCCTGCCGGCACCAATAACGTCACTGCCAGCTACCGCTACGAGAGCGGTGCGGAACTTCCGGACACTGGCAAACTGACCGTCATGCTGAAGCCGCTGCCGGGGCTCAAAGGCATCGTCAATCCCGTGCAGCCTTTCGGCGGCTCCGATCCCGATCTCGCCGCCCGCCTGCGCCAACTGGCCCCCAAATCGGTGTTGACCTTTGGCCGCGCGGTGAGCGGCGCCGATTACGAAGCCATCGCCGCGGCCACACCTGGAGTGGTGCGCGCCAAGGCCTACTGGAGTTTCAATACCGAGCGGCAGCAGACCACAGTGACCGTGCTGGTGGGCGATACCCCCGGCGCGGTCACAGCCGCGCAGCAGGCCCTGGCCCGCTCGGCAGACCCGAACCGCCCGCTGATCGTGCAGCAGGCGCTGCCCCTGCCGATCCGCCTGCGCGTGGATGCCCTGCTGCTGCCCGGCTACCGCTCTGTCGACGTGCTGCCCGCGCTGATTGCCGCGCTTGACGATCCCGACGCGGGGCTGCTCGGCAAGAACGTGGTGCGCATCGGCCAGACCCTGTTCCGTAGCCAGATCTTCGCGGCGTGCCTCGCCGTGACGGGCGTGGCTTCGGTCGAACTACTGTTGCTGCGCCGCAAGTCGTTTTCGTTTAATTTGCTGAATGGGTACAAAGCCTTCGCCGGCGAAGGCCGCTTCTTCCAGCTCGACCCGGCAGATCTCGTGGTGAATCTACAGGAGGCCCCCAATGCCTAAGTCCGACCACTACGAGATCTACTATTCCGACAAACTGTGGTCGCTCATCCCGGCGATGTACCGCAGCGAAGACGCTGCCGCTCTCGATGGCGTTGGACCCCTGCGCGAAATCGTCAACCGCATCGGCGTGCAGGGCGCGATTCTGCGGCGCGGCATCGATCGCCTGTGGGAAGACCAGTCCATCGAGTCCTGCGACGACTGGGTGATCCCCTACATCGCGGACCTGCTCGCCACCAATCTGGTCGCGAGCCTGAGCGGACGCGGGCAGCGCCTCGACGTCGCCAAGACCATCTACTATCGCCGCCGCAAAGGCACCGTGGCGATTCTCGAAGAGATCGCCAGCGACATCACGGGGTGGGAAGCCCGCGTGGTGGAGTTCTTCCGCAATATGGGCCGCACGCGCCACGGGCTCGACCCCGCCATCGGGCCCACCGTGGAGCGTGTCTACCCCGACAAGATTCAGAAGGCGTCGGGACTTGTCGGCGCCTACTCGCAGACCGCGATGGGCGGCTTCGCCGACCTGCGCAATACCTATGGCGCGGAGAAAGCGCACAGCGCTTTCGATGAGTACTTTCACTTCGCCGACGTGCGCCTGGCGCAGGGACAATCAGGCTGGCATAACATCCACAAGCTCGGCATTTTCCTGTGGCGCCTGACCAGCTTTCCGCTCGACCAGACCACGCCCGTCGAAGTCAAAGGCTGCGACGATTGGTACACGTTCGATCCGACGGGCCGGGACATTCCGCTCTTCGCTTCGGCCTCGCGCCGCGAATCGAAGCTCTATGGCGATCAGTGGATCTCGCCGGAAGAATGGCAACTGCCCACGCCGATTGGCGACGGCCTTTGGGACGCGCGCCGTGCCACCAACGAGTTCATTTTTCGTCCGCTGCTGTATCCGGCCGATCCGCTGGAGGACGTGCGTTCGCTCAGTGTCTACACGCTGCCGGGCGTTGCCGGTTTCGTGCTCGCCGATCCGGCGAACGTGGACGTTTACCCGGAGCGGGGACGCTTCCACGCCAAAGGTCCGCTGGCCGGGCAGAAGGTTTACGGCACTTATCACTACGGGTTCTCCGCCTTCGTCGGCGCGGGTTCGTACGACCGGCGGGTCCGCGGCGAGGACGACGATTTGCCGCTGCCCGTCTCCGCGCCGATCACAGGCGGCGCCGTCATCGCGCCGAACGCCACCGGCACAACGCAGATCGGCGACTCCCTGACGTATGCTACCCCTGCCACCGTCGGGCCCATTGCGACCGCTGCCGCTATCGTCAGCAAGAACAAAAAGCGTCCCGTGATCCGCATGAAGCCGGGCGACCAGTGGGTGTTTACGGGCGCGCCCGATTCCACCCTGACGCTCGACGGTCTGCTCGTGACCGGCGGCGATATCATTCTGCGCGGCCAGTTCCAGCAGGTCACGCTGCGTTCGATGACGCTCGACCCTGGCTCCAGCGGAGCGCCCGCCGCCCTGTTCGACAAGGCGTGCGACGATGAGCGCGAACTTCGCCCTGTGACGCTGTGGGTCGAGGGCACGGTCAATAGTCTGGTGATCGAGCGCTCCATCACAGGTCCCATCCGCACGCGCAATAATGGCATTCTCGCCAGCCTGCAGGCCCGCGACAGCATCCTACAATCGCTGCGGACGTCAGCTTTTGGTCCGCTGACCGCCGGCGACATCAAGGATCCGACCAGCCTCGCAAAAGAGTTGGGCGGCGGGCACACGCCGCTGACGGCGTTCCTGCTCGCCACCTTTCCGGCCGGCGCCAAAGCCGCGCTCAGCGCCTACGATCCGGCAGCGCCGCCCTCCGCTGCCATCGCGACGAGCATCGTCACTGCCTTGAACGCGGCCCTCGCCGGGCCGGCCATCTTCACAACGCAGCGTTTCGCCGACGTGCCGCTCAGCCCCGCCGTGATCGCGCTCAAGAACAGCAATCCCGCGGGCGCGGAACTGGCGCGCCTCAATCGCCTCCTGCTGGAAGAAGCCTTTCCGCATGAGCTGGCCGATGCCGCGATTGCCATGGCGGACGGCGTCACCTCTCTTACCCGCGTGACCGTGCTCGGCCGCATGAATATTCACGAACTCGAAGCCAGCGAATGCATTCTGGACGAATTCGTGGTCACAGAGAATCCGCAGCGAGGCTGCGTGCGATTCTCCGCCTGGGTCACGGGCAGTATTCTGCCGAAACGTTATGAGAGCGTCGAGATTGGGCCTGCGGCGCCCATCTTCACGTCACGCAAATTTGGCCGCCCCGGTTACGCGCAATTGTCGCTGATAGCGGACCGCGCCGTGATCGCCCCTGAAGGTGGCTCGATTCTCGAAGGCGCGCAGAATGGCTCGGAGATGGGCGCGTTCTCCAGCGGAAAGAATGCGATCAAGGAACGCAGCCTGCGCCTCAAGTTGGAGGAGTTTATGCCTGTCGGCCTGGCGCCGGTTCTGGTTTATGTCACGTAGAAGTGTAAGGAGGAGCAATGCCCAGCGATCGTGATCGATTGTCGTTCGATGCCAACCAGAAGTATCGCTCCGTAGTCGCGCAGCAGGGACGCGTCACTGTCCCCGCCGATTTCAACGAAGCGCAGGAGATCGCGGGAGAGGAGCAGCGCTCCGAGGCGCTCGATTTCGTCGGCCCCGTCGGCACTCCGGACGATGGTTACGCGATCGGCTTCACCAATCCCTCCGCCAATTTCGATTTCAATATCGGCCCAGGCACCATGTATGTCGGCGGCGAACGCGTCACGCTGCCCCCCGGCGTCACCTATTTCCAGCAGCCCGACTGGCTGACGCCTACCGCCGCGAAAGGTCCCAAGCGGGAGTACATCTTCCTGCGCCTCGAAGAGCGCGAGATTTCCGCGCAGGAAGATTCGGCGCTCCGCGAGGTCGCGCTCGGCGGGCCGGACACCACCCAGCGCACCCGCCTCATGCAGCGCGTGGTGCGCGTGGATACCACCGGCGCCGATTGCGCTGCCGCCCTGGCCGCGCAGATCAAGATCTGGGCGGCGGAGGGTTGGGATTTCGACCCCAACACCATGCGCCTCAACTCCCAGGCCCGCCTGCAGGTGGCGTTCGACACCACGGGTCCGCCTCCCGGACCGTGCGAGCCCGCAGCCTCTGGCGGCTATCTCGGCGCGGAGAATCAACTGATTCGTGTGCGCATCTCCGCAGAGGGCAAGTTCGTCTGGGGCTTCGACAATGCGTCGTTTCTCTACCGCGCGGATGTGGTCGACACGGACACCATCAAACTCCAGACTCCGCCGGTCGATCAGTACCACTTCCCACGCAAAAATCAGGTGGTTGAGTTGCTTCGTGCCGATGCGAAAATGGCCAACGGCGAATTCATCGCCACCGCGCAGGGCCTGGTGATGAAGCTCGGCACCGATTACAACCCCGACGCCATGACCCTCGACCTGCCATCGGCAATCCCCACCGGCTTCGTGCCGCCCGACGGTACGCCCCGGCTCTTCGTGCGCGTGTGGGAAGACGAATTGACGTACACCTCGGGTACTCCCGTCGCGCTCGGCAACACCGGGCTCACCGTGACCATCACCTCGCCCGCCGCCCTGCATACCGGCGATTTCTGGGTGTTCGCGGCCCGTCCCAGCACCCCGGTGGAGCTGTACCAGAATCGCTATACGGTCGCCCCGCAGCCGCCGGAAGGCCCGCGCGTGTGGGTCTGTCCGCTCGCCGTAATCAGTTGGGTGGAAACCACTGGCGAACTGGTCACCGATTGCCGCGAGCAGTTCGACAACCTCGTCGAACTCACCAAACGCAAGGGGGGCGGGTGTTGCACGGTGACGCTGAAGCCCGATGATCTCGAGAAAGTCTCGTTCAACGACATCATCGCCAAGCTGCCTCCGAAGATCCCGGCCAAAATCTGCCTCACGCCGGGCATCTACGTCTTGCGTGATCCCATCCTTATCACGCGAGACGATCTCACCATCGAATCGTGCCCGGACGGCGCGATCCTGCGCGGCCGCACCACCGCTGCGTTCCGCTTCGGCATGATTTCAATTTCCGGCGCCAACGTGGCGCTGCACGGCCTTGCCCTGGAGCCGGCGGAAGCGCGCATGGGCCGCCTTCTTGGCTTGACCGCCGCCCAGATGGACGCCCTCAAAGGTCCGAAATTCGGCGAGACCGGCGTCTGCATCGGCGTGCACCTGATCAACAGCACACGCACGGCCATCGAGAAGTGCCGCATCACCCTGCCCTCCACGCTCCGGCAGGCAAGCCTGTTCGCCGTCGCGGTGCACGCATCGGGAGCGATCGACGGGCTGGTACTGCGCGGCAATACCTTCGACGTGCCACCGGAACGGGACCGTTCGGATGTGATGTTCGATCTCACGGACGCCGACTTCCGAGCGTACGTTGGGTACTTGCATACTTCGCAGGTGGCCGTCGCGAATCCCGCGCCGGCTCCGGCGGGGCGCACAGTCAAGGGCGAGTTGCTGGCCGCTTCCCTGCAGAACGCCACCATCGTGTCCAACAACTTCGGCGGCATGACAGCGGCAGCGCTGGTCTTCGCCGACATCGGCGCGGTGCGCGCCACCTCCAACGACGTGCGCCGCTCATTCAGCGGACTCTGGTTCCTCACGCTGCACTCGATGCCGTTCTTCGATCGCCTGATCCAGCGCAAGGAAATCCTGGTAGACCAGGCCGGGGTCTTCGGCTTGCTCTCCGACCCCGTGATTCAGTTCGTCTCCACCCTGGGCCGCTCGCTGGAGCTCGAAGATCTGAAGGGCATCACCTTCGAAGTCGCCGTGCCACCGACTCAGCCGTTTCCGAACCTGCCGCCAGGAGATACCAGCCAGCGCATGTTCTTCCTTTGGAGCCTGCTGGTACCCATCGAGCAGAAGGTGTTCACCGACCGCGGCGGTCTGCGCTCCGAAATTCAGGTCAGCCACAATCGCGTCGAAGTGTTCGCCGTCAAACTGCGCGTGGTCACCACCGGCTCCGTGGGTTCGCACGCCCTCGTCATGTGGGGAGAGGAAGCCACCCTACAGGTGGACCGCCAACTCACCAGTTGTGCCATGACGGATTCCAACGAACTGCGCGCCCAGATCCAGCGCGACGCGGCGATCCAGTCCGAAGGCGCCGTGATCATCATCTTCTTCGCCGCCATCACGGTGACCGGCAACGTGATTCTGAACCAGGGGCAGATGGGCGGGAAGCGCGGACTGATTGCCTTCCCTGCGCTCGCTAATGTCACGGGTGCGGCCGCTATTGCTCCCATCGCGATCACCGGAAACATCGTGCAGGGCGATCTACGCGCGCCCAATCGCGCCTTCGCCGCGCCGCTCAACGATTGGGCCTCGCTGAACACGGTCATTCCGTTTTGAGAAAATGGGGAAGAGGAGGGAGGCATGCTGCAAGCACTGGAACAAGAATCGACGTCCCGTTCCCGGTTGACGGCGGCAAACTCCAGAAAGCCGGCGGTGCGGCCCGGCTGGAAGGCAGGCAAGGATGCACGCGCCGGGGAATGCACGGCGTACACCGCCGAAGCCAACTGCCTGACCAACCATCTCGGCCATTGCGGCACCGACGCCGAATGTACGCGGCAGATTACCGCGCGGCGCGATACCAAACGTACCCAGGGGACCTGTGCCTGACGCCTCCCTCGTTATTTCCATTTGCCGCGGACACGCGCTCATCATTCAGATCATGCGCAGCGGACGGATCGAATGGATGCAGCGCGATGGAGGCCGCCGTCTCGGGAGTGTCGATCCCGAAAGAGTTGCGACCTTCATCGAACAGCTGCGTTCGCGTGAACTTCCTGGCGGCAAATGGGTGGGGCAGCGTTACACCGGGCCGGATGCCGAGGCCACCGGGATTCTGGTGCGCGACGGCGACGAAAATATCGTCGACGTCGCATCGTGGCACGATAACTTCGAAGAGGACTCCCGCCTCGTCGCCACCGCTACGGGCATCGTGCCGCTGGACGGCAGGACGCGTGACGAGGTGCTCGCCGGCCAACCCCAGGCATACCGCGAATTCCGACAGCGCTGGGACCGCGTGATGGGCCTGATTCGCGAACTGGTACCGCCGGAGCCGCACGGGTGAGCCTGACAGCCGGACCGCAGTAGGGCGAACGGTCGTCCGCCCGTCCCAAGGGCAAACGCGTGCAGCATAGAGTTGCTTCCCGCGTTCATGCCGGCGTCGGCAATCAGTCGATGCTCGGCTTGGTCGGCAGAGCATCCGTCGCACCCACGCGGTCGCTTCCCCTGCAACCCACGCCCGAAGTGGGCGGCGCGGACGACCCTCTGGGACGCGATGCCCCGGTGAACCAGCAGGATTACTTGGCGATTGTGGCGAGGTTTCGGCGCGCTGCCATTTCGATACCGATCGCCGAGCGATCCTCCGCCGGGAGCGCCGCTTTCGCCGCGGGAAAGATCTCCGTGTCCTCCATGGCAATGTGATGCCGGTACAGGTCCTGCAGTTGGCGCAACTCCGCGAGTAACTCCGCGACTTGTGCCGCCGTCAGCGCCCCCGTCTCCAGCCAAAGACGCCCCAAGCGGTCAATTTCGGCGTGACTGCGATTCGCGCAAACGTGCTCTTCTTCCAGCGAATCCACCTGCGCGAGCAGCGCCGCCAGTTCCGGCTTGCCGAGTGCGCGCAGCCGTGGAAACACGCTCTCTTCCTCGTCCGCCGTATGTTTCGGTGCGGCCTCACGGAAATAGCGCAGCGCCGCTTCGAACGCGCTTCGCGTCTCGCCCGTCAGCGACCCCACTTCCGTGACTCGCACCAGCACGTTCAGGAACATCTCGATGCGCCGGTGGCAATCGCTCAGCATGCCGATGGGGTCGGCGAAATCGCTTTCCCGTTTGGCTCCTATCTGGATGGGCATGTTGTCTCCTTAGGATTTCCCTGGATGAGGATATGCGCCGCTCTCCGCCTCTCCGGGGCGCGGCACGAGGCAGCGAAAGTCCTTCTCGATCGCGATCGCCACCCCGCCGCTCGCGCCGTACAGGCCGACTTCTTCACTGGTCGCCCACCGCTCCGCGTCCTCTCGCGAGAGGTAGACCGTCATGCTGGCGTGGCTGCACACTGCCTCGGGCGGGGCCGATTGCAGGCGGCTCTGTAGCCGGTACGAAAACGTCGCTCCGTCTGCAAATGCCAGCACCTCCTCGACGATGCCGCCGGCATGCAGACGTTCGACTTCAGGACGTGTGAGACGCAGGCGAAGGGAGTTGGTCTGCAATCGGAGTTTCACTGCTTCTATGGTATGCCGCGTCCGGACTCCGGCCAGTGACCTGGGTCACACCGCGGTAGCGCTATTCGATGAGGCCGAGTTGCTTCAGCGTGGCCTCGGGCTCCGGGCTGTCGAATTTGGTCAGAGCGGCCTTCTGGCGTCCGTTCTCGAGCGCTACGCCCGCCGGCACTCCGGCATACGGGAACACCGCCTTCAATTTGTCGCGGTCGGTGGAAATCGGGATGTGGAATCCAGTGTCCTGCGTGAACTGCCCGGCGAATTGCGGCTGGCTGATCGGCACCCCAATCACCTGCGTGTCGCCCCACTTCATCTTCGACATCCGCTGCGCCGATTCGAAACAGTGCATGCACGCCGGGTCGAAGTAGAAGAGGAAAATCTTGCCCGCTTTCAACGAATGCGGCTTGCCGTCCACCAGAATGCTGGCCGGCGCCGGCGTACCGGTCTCGCGCGCAGCGCCTACTCCATAAGAGACACCAGCGAATACCGCTACCGCCGCCGTAATCGCGATCGCGGGGCGTACGCCGTCCGGCCGCCGCGATCCCAAAGCGGCAAAGAACGCGAGCAGCAGCATGATTCCGTCGCCGATGAAGAATCCCGGACCCACCACCCGCTTGAGCCACGGAATGCAACTGCAATCTGCCCCGCGCAGCGTGTTGTACTCAATCGCAAAGTAGGCCAGGAACGCCAGCAGCATCGCGCCGATCAGAATGGCGCCCCAACGGCGCATGCGCGGCACCAGGATCATGACCGCGCCCACCGTTTCCGCGATGCCGAAGAACAGCGCGGCCGGTAGCCCCAGCGAATCGGGCACTTTGGCCTGCACCATGCGCACCGCCGTGCCCTGCACATCGGTGATCTTCCAAAGCCCGGAAAGCAGGAACAGCGCGCACAGCAGAACTGCGGAGACCCAGCTCAGCCCATTCTTCCAGCCCGGAGCCTCTGCGCCAACAAGCCCCAGGCCGGGCTGTGCCATACTGTCGTTCATGTTTTCAAAAATAGCATTTTCAGGCCTAACCCGGTCAACAGGATACCGTAAGTAGTTGAAAAACGGTAAACCGTGTAGTCCCAGAAATCCTCTCCGTCCCCCCTCTCTTGTCGATTTTTGTCGATTGGAAGGGGCACAGAGAAGTCGCACCTGCTTGCCTCGTGGCACTCACCCTGGCATCGATACAGTGGCCTGGAGTTGAGGATGGGGCACTTGGGAGACGCTACCTAAGGCGGTGTTTGAAGAAGGGGGGCGGAGGTATTCAGCCGCCCCTTTTAGTGTGTCCCCAGGCTCTTGCTACAGTCCGAGCTTCCCCGCCGAATTCTCCCTGAACAAGGAGCCATCGCGGATATAACGCCTCACCATTTGAACCGAACGGTGCCCCGTCTGGTTCATGATGCTGCGCTCCGATGCCCCCGCGATGGCTGCGCTGGTGGCGTGCCCTGCCCTGAGTGAATGCCCCGCGTACTTGGCAGGGTCCAGACCCGCCCTACCTACCAGTTTTTTGATGACTCTGGCCACCTCCAGCCCAGCCATCCGCCCAGCCTTCACCTGCCCGTGCCGGTTGATCGAACGAAGCAGCGGCCCTGTGGTAATGCCTGCCAGCTCCAGCCATTCATGAATAACGCGGACCGGACAAGTTTGTGGATACGACCCAAATGGAATTCCGATTTTGCGACCCTGGCCATCCTGATCAGTCTTGGACTTGCGAAGATTCACGGTCAGCCCATCCCTGCCGAAGATGCAATCCCCCACGTCGAAGCTCACCAACTCTGAACGGCGAAAGGCACCAGCAAAGCCCAGTAGCACCATAGCGCGATCCCTGGCTCCGATGATGCCCTCATCAGTTGCCTCAATCATTGCGCGAACATCCTCCGTCAATGCCGCCACCTTCTGTACCGGGGCGGTGCCCAGAGTGCGCTTGATGCCCTTAAATGTGTTGCGCACGATGCCGGAGGACGTGGGAGACTCCGCCCCTGTGGCTTGGTGGGCCGCTGAGATAGCGTTCAACCTCCGTTGGATCGAAGCAACCTTTAGGCGTCCCGCACATTCTGCGATGAACGCCGCGACGGCTTCAGAAGAGGCAGGTAATGGACACTGGGCGTGCCCATCGCACCAAGCGCAGAATTCCCGCCAGTCGCTCTGGTAAGCCCGAATTGTGGATTCCGCCTTTGAGGCTCTGACAAAACCGCGCACCTGATCCAATGGGAGGGACGGAGCCACCTCCGCCCCCTTAATCTGTATGGGGCCAATAGTGCCGGTCATACCTCGAACCCGTGGTTTTCAAGGTGCTCCCGAAGCGACACGAGGTCATCAACCTCCAGCGCGTGTGAAGCGCAGAACTGCTCTAGGCTCAGCTCACAGCCGAATACTTGCGCATGGGCTAACCCCTTGAGAAAAAGTACCTCGTACCAGCGCAGCCATTTGCGGTTCATGCTGCCACCTGATCATCGGCTATCGCGGTTTCGTCGCTGAGTCCTGGTTTGAAATGCTGCCGTTGGCCACTGAGCAATTCCAACTCACGCCAGTACTCCATATCTGCCCTGACGTACTCCTCCGCCAGGATGGATAGCTCTTGATAGCGGGCTTGGTGCTTTGCCCAATAGGAAGTTCCGCTCTTCCGCCCTACAGCATTTTCGGGCAGGAACCACGAGGCCTCTAGGGCACGATCCCGGCACCGTTGCGCGGGCACTCTGGGCGGCAAGGCCAATCGGTGCGCGGTCCGTTTGGGTGGTTTCGCGGTCCCTCTGGCGGTGATCACAACGTGAGGGCGTGTTCCCGCCAGATTCATTTCCACCTCGTATTGCAGACCATCCCTGTTCAATGACCGGCACAAATCCGCAAATCTCCCCCATGCGGAATCGAACCGCTTTTCATCCCGCCTGCTTTCGACGGGGATGGCGATCAGGTAGCGGCCCTTCATGCTGCCACCTCCGCCAATCGGCCAGCCTGCTGAACGAGGAAATCTGCGGCTTGCTGCGCCTTGGATGCTGCTGTGAAGATTGCCCTCTTATCGGCTTTGAGTACATCCAACCACGATTGGAGATACTGGGCGTGGTCTTCACGGGGCGTCAACTCCAGTTCCAGCCGCGCCATGGTGTAGGCGGACCCAAGCTCAGCAATCAACTCCTCCATGGCGTAAGCAGCATCCCCAAAGCGTTTGCCCAATTGCCGGTCACAACGTGAATCGTGGGAGGTCCAATGGGTAGACTCGTGGGCCAGCACGCTGTAGTAATTCACAGGGTCTGGGAACTGATCAAATCCCGGCATATAAACCGCCTCTGGGGTATCGGGGCGATAGAATGCGCGGTTACCACCCTCGCGGATCTGAACACCAACCCCAGCGAAAAATGCATCGGCAATTGCGATGCGTTCATTCTGGCTGAGCTTCGGATCAAAGCGTTTGGGTAGCTTGCAGCCGTCAACCTGTTCAATGTTGAATGTGGTGTAGCCTTTGGCGAATAGGCCGCGATTGGATTCTGAGTCTTCGATGTTGGCACCGCGCTTTTCATAAGTGCCCCAATAGACCACGGGCGAACCACGCTCACCCTTGCGCACCTGTCCCCCCAGTTCCTGCCATTGCTGATACGTGCCCCAGAATGCGGAGCCGTAGCCCTTGCTCTGGGCTTGCGCCCACAGAACCAAGGTATTGATGCCGCGATACGGTTTGCCGGAACCAACGGATATGGGGCTGAAGCCCTTATCCTGTCTGATGGTCCAGGGCATGTGGTAATGGCCCACGCCAATTTCGATTGCATTGATGATTGCGTCCGTTACCTTCTGGTAAACGTCGCTCTTCTGTACGGTATTCTCGTTGGTAGACATTGAAGCTCCCATTAGCTTTGGTGTTTAGGGGCCGTAGCAGATTGCCGTCTGTCACGGTCCCGTCTCAGTCCTGACCCACGAGACGCTTTACGTCCCGATCACCAGAACCATACCGAGAGTACGCTAATCGCTTAGGTGTGTCAACGAAAATTCGCAATATTACTGGCGGCATTGTCGAAGGGTGCCACCCGCCCCACACCTGGGTTCGGGGTCACTCCACGCATCCCATGAAGGCCTGGCTATTAGTGGTTTCAATGTAACCAAATCACCTAAGCGGTGAGGTGCTACAATCGCCGTATGGCGAAAAAGATATCCCGAAGTCTGGTTAAGCAGGTAATGGCCGCGATGGGGTCCAAGGGTGGCAAGCGCAGCCTAGTCACGATGACGCAAGAAGAACGCACCGCCCGTGCCAAGAAGGCGGCAACAGCGGCAGCGGCAAAGCGCACGGAGAAGCGACTGGCCGCAGAGAATGCCAGGAAGCCCGCGAAGAAGGAGGGCTGAGTCTGGCGGATTGTCCCCAGAGGGCAGGGCGGGCAGGGGCGGGCATGCGCAGGGCGGGGGTGTCTCCACTCAGCCCCCAAAAAAACTTAGCAGTGTGGTTACAATTCAACTGCCGGTGGTAATGCCAAGCCGGTGCTGATGCAGGCATGCCGATGGAGCTGCCCTTGCGTGGCGTGAAGAAAGCCTTCGCGATTATCTCTGTCGCGGAAGACCATCAAGCCGCTCGTCGGCTCCAGCACGTTCCGGCACACGGCAATGGGAAAAGCCTCTGAGTACGCGCACCCGCGTCCCTGCTACGCTGGGCACCAGAATGAGCTTGTCTCCACTCAGTCCCAAAAAACACACACAGGGATGTGCTTACACTTCAACTAGCAGCGAGGGTCGCAACGTCCATTGCGAATTGCAGGCTCTCGACGGCCAGTCTCGGGTAACGCCGTTTCCGTCCGCGATGCACCCTTACTGGCATCGAGTCTCAGGGCGTGGTGTTCTATAATCTCAAAGGCAGCATCGTAACGATGCTTCAGTCGGCGTGGTGTGATCATGAAAGCTTTGGCAAAGCGATGACGTTTTGGATGGTTCTCAAGGTGGCTGGAAGCCTGGTGGCCCTTGCATACGGTCTCTATGCAACGATGGTTGACTTCCACAAAGAGCATGAAGGTAAGCGACCTCTTTCGCGAAATGGCAAAATCGGAATTGCTATACTCGTTATGGCCTCCACGTTGGCAATAGTCGCTGACTTTGGAGACAAGACCTCTGCGTCGGCGGAAAAAGCTAGGGCGCAGAAGGCGCAGGATGCAGTTACCGCCGAGCAACTAAGTCGCCTAACTGGTTTAGCGTCTGGATTGCAAACAGCTCAACGGACTACCGCGGCGATATCTTCAGATATGCAATCCGCCCTGCATGAACTGACGCGGAATACGCAGTCGGTCGGCAAAGTGCTTACTCAAAGCGAACGCGCACTGGAGCCGCTGCGGAACATGTATTTCAGAGGTTCAATCAAACTCGACCAGAACGATGCGGAGATCTCCCAATTCATGGCGAATACGCGCAAGTCGACCATTGCCCATCAGGGTAACATTCTGCTTGTAGACGGCGTTCGGCGAATGTGGGAAGGTCCAGGACCCCCCGGTTTTAACCTACAGTTTGATAAGCTCAGAGAGGCACCGACTCTTAGCCATTTCGGGATTGCAAAGGGTTCGACTCTCTATCCCAAAGCTGGCACTCCATTGGCCCTGATCGCGCAATCGTTACTGATCGTACTCCACTTCAGCGCTACGAAGTTAGATCTAGGCAGCTCTATCCCTTCACTCTTTAAAAAACCGGATTTAGCTATAGAGTTTGTGGCGACTCCAGACGACCTAACCAACTTCCTTGGGTTCACGCCGAATGGAGATCCCGCCGTGACCTTTGCCCAGAACGTAGCTTATTCCAATTGGGTAAGTAACGGCGTCATCTTAAGCGTGCGCGATCTACTTCGGGCTCAAGCTGTCGTTGAGCCGGTCTTCGGTTTGGTCATGCAAAACGACCACAAAGCGCTGGATATCTGGAAGAGCATTGCCCTCAACTATTTGACGGTGTCCACAGGTGACGGGCGCTCGTTTCGCTTTGACACCAAGTCAACGCTTCGGCTGGACGGCATTCCGATTTTCGTAGGACACTTTGTTGAGGGGAAATAGCACGGGAGCGACGAGTGAATCTAACCAGACGGCGCCAGGATGGCAGTGAGGCGCTCTGAGCCTTTCTTCCACCGAACCTTATGCACGCGCACTACTCGTAACTCATTTGGCACGAGCGCACTCGCCCATCGCCATTGACCATACCCCGGAAGGCGGACGCAAAGTGGCGTCATTGGAAACTGGCCCTCACGGCTCGATCCCGATGCCGTCGTTTTACGTGCTCAGGCTGGAACTGGATTTGCTCCAACTCCCTGGCTCCGATAACCAGTTGATCGGGGACGCTGGTTGGAATCTCCTGCGGGTCATCGGGAAGCGGAAGGCGAAGAAGGGCCGCAACTTTAAACCGTTGACCAACTGGCGATGGAGTTGCTGCGGGACCTGCCGCAACTATCTTTAGAAGCGAGGCCACCCCGCTCTAAGCTCACCAGCGGGATATGCAGGGAGAGACGCCCTCTGTCCCCGCCTGTCACAATTCGCAAAATCGCACGGTGGTGCTCGTGCTGCAAGGGTTCGCTTCGCCGCGCCAAAAGCGGGCGCGCCCTTGCGCCCTCCGCGCCAGCCGTGCCGCGAATTGATTGCGACAAGCGGCTCCAGCGGGATCTCTCCAGGGCTACCCCTGTTAATATGGACGGTGCCGCCGCCCCAAATGCAGGGGTTGCTAGTGGAAGGGGACTAACAGTTGTTCATCCCTGGTTGGATCATCGCCATTCTAGTAATATGGTTTGCGTTTGAGGTCCTGTCTGGCCGTTGGCGGGAGCCCAAGAGATCCGAGTATCAAGCGCACTTTGAAGAGGTCCACGGTCCAATTGAACGCTATCAGCGCCCCGCGTGGAAAGATTCGCCGCAATCCCATCCTTGCGATGGACGACTTACTATTCCCGTGACGGTACACATCGCACATTACGGGACGGTGGAAGCCAGGAACAAATCTCCACAACAACTGGCCTTTGAGGCCGTTCACGGGCCAGTGGAGCGATACCAGCGCAACGCTGGGCGGAGATGAAACATGCCAAAGCCGCCGAAGCCCCCTGTTTCCGGTCTGCCAAACCTGAGCAGGCTATTTGCCTTGCTTGGCCAGATGCCCATGGACACCGCCCCGGTTCCGATGAAGGGCAAGCCTGCGAAGAAGCGAACCGCCACCCCTAGTCAACCTCTACGGCCTGCCAAATAGCATTGCCCCTTCCGTCCCCATGCGGGTTCATTGATACCTTGGAGGCATGGATCGTTTCCCCAGACTTCCCCATCAGAGCGCTGGCGGCGGCAGCGAGTGCTGCGGCTACATCTTTCCTGAGGGCTGGCCCACGTATCCCGCGACCACGCTCCGCTGCGACGAGTGCGGCGTTGAGGTCGGCACTGTCAGCACCGGCGTCCTGATGGACCTGGTGACCCTGGCGTTGGCCACCGACATGGACACGTTCGTCCCCGACGCGGAACATATCAATGCCCTGCCGGGGCCTCTGCGACGATTCATCCGCGACCTGGAAACCCGCGCCGATCCAGCCGGTGACATTGCAGAGATCGCGTTGCTGAAGGAGAACAATCGGGCACTATGGGCGCGGGTGCGCGAGTTGGAGGCCCAGGTGCCGCCGCAAACCGCCTGAAGCCAACTCAATAGGGCCGTTCCCCAGCCCAGTTGCCTGGCGGATCGTAATTGCACACCCACACCTCCCACTTACCCCGTTGCGCCACGCCGCAACCTACATCTTTGGTGTTGCGCCAAATGAGCTGAGTGTAATGACCGCAGACCCCACCGGTCCGGCACGTCTTCCTGGCGGCATCGTAGTCCCGTGCCTCACCTGCCCAGTCTGCCTACGCGGCTGTTTCCAGTTCACTTTCGAAGAACTGTAATACGATTTAGAATCTCTTGCTTATCCCTGTGATTGGGATTGCGCCTCAGTACCTCTTCATACCAATGCGCAGCATCAAGGAATACACTCATACGCTGGAGGCACAGAGCAACGTTATAAGCGGCGGCGTCGTCACTCGGCCTGAGTTCTGCCGCCTTTTCAAAACTCTGCCGAGCAAACTGCCAATTCTCCGCCTCGAAATAGGCGCTACCGAGATGAAAGTGCATGAGGCCATATTTTCCGTCAGACAGGCGGATTGCCGCCTTCGCTGCGTTGATAGCCTCCTGGTTTCGCCGGAGACCGAGGAGAGCCACGGCTTGTTCGTCATAGGCATGGGCGTCGTCAGGACCGAGAACCGTGGCTTCTTTCGCGTGGCTGAGGCTCTCTTCAAAGACACCTCGACCATTCAATACTGCTGCCACGGCCCTGTGAGCTTGTGACAACTGAAGTTCGGATTTCGGCTTACCCGCGCCTAACGCGATGCACTTTCGTCCAGCAAATAGAGTTGAATCTTCCTTGTCAGACGCTAACTCAAAAGAGCCTGCAGCCTCGCACCAGTCAGTCCAGGAATCATCGAATTGTGCTGCCTTTTGCCAGCTCTCCCCGGCCTCGGCGAACCGCTTTCCTGCGTCAAGCCGCTGCGCTTGCCGACCCCAGTCCCACTGGCTTGCTTCACCGAGAGTAACTAGAGACGAGAACCAGTGGTCAATGTCATCCGCGTGCTTTAATCCTACCGCTGCACTGATGAGATTCCTAAGTATCAGGCCTTGCTGATTTGCGTCTGAAGTCGCACGGTTCAGTTCCAAAGCGCGGCGTAGAGCAATGTCAGCAGGTTGGTGTAGGTTCCGCATTTCCAGGCCGTCCCCTAGCCAATAAAACATTTCAGCACTAGGTTGCTTCGCCGAGGCTATGGCTTGGCGTGCCGCCTTTTCGGATCGCTCTAGGAGAACCTTCTGTTGCTCGACCTCCGCTTCCCCCATAAACGTCGCTTTCACGTTGAGCGCCTTCGCAAGCGCCAAGTCGCTGTCAGCGGATGGTGCTAGACGGACTGCGCGTTCGGCGGCGAGTACCGCAACGTTCCGATCATCTGGGTAGAAGTTCGCAAGGTCATTTGAGAGTTGAATCAATACAGCGACATCTGTCTTCCCGGCACGCTCCACGGCAGATGAAAACACTGATACGATTTCACGCTGATTCTTCTGGTACGGAGAGTCGGCATCATTGGAATATTGCAAACTTTCGCGCTTCCCGACAAGCATTTTGGCATTCTCCACTAGCGTGGAAAAATCGACGGATATCAAGGCCTGTCCCCTCAGGAGTTTGATAACTGCCGATGCGGGTATAGCGAAGTTGAGATTCTGTCCATCCTCAATGCTACTAACTGTTACGCCGATGACTTTTCCTGAAGAATCAAATACTGGCCCCCCGGAGGAGCCGTGAGAAATAGGTGTAGTGATCTGAAGTAGTTCCCGCCTTCCCACGGTGCGGACACCTGAAAGGACGCCGGTGCTGATGGTTTTCTCAAGACCGCGCGGATTGCCGATTGCAAACACGTTACTGCCTGGAGACGGGGTCTTGTCGGAAAGCTCTAGTGGTTCGGCAGAGATTTCTGCAGTAACAGTTAATATCGCGAGGTCATTTAGGTCATCCACCGATTCGACTGTGGCTGGGATCCTAACGCCACCTAAATCTAGTAACGGAGTTCCGCCAACGATAACGTGTTGATTGGTGACGATCTTCCCACCCGATACCAGGAATCCAGTCCCTTGGGACACAATCTTGGTATCGGCGGATTTCACAAAGATCAGCAGCACGCTCTTTGAATACTTCGAATAAATTGTGGTCGCGTCAGATTGCTGCGCCCAGCTCTGTGCAGCTAGCGTCACGATGAACATACCAAGACGCGAACTCGTTACCGACCGCATAAGTCCTCCACTACGAACACTCATTCACTGCTCTGTTTGCTGCCTTGGAGCTGGAAGGCCAGACACAGACGTGGTTTTTGGCGGCGCTCGGCGTTGACCAGAAAACTTGACCGGTCTTCCCCACTAGATTAAATACCCTCTAAGTTCTTCCGCAAAGCCGGTCAGCGGTTGCGTCTGCGTTCTCGCACTGGGCGGCGACATTCCCACTAGTACCATCGACGACGGCGAACCTGCCAGAGCGGAGTAGACCAGAGATAAGTTTCTCCCGCACCACCATTGCGCCCTCCGCCGTCCCGAATGTTTAAACACACAAATGCCTCTAACATCTCTGAGCGTCTGCACTGGACAATGAAAATAATCCGACTCTTAGGAGCGCCAAGCAACCAATTTTGTTCACTATTGCCTTTCACTCAACACGGCTCTAGAGTTTCAACGTTTACAGGATCAAACTCACCGAAAGCGGGCTTGCCATGTCGGCTGAATTTCCTTTGTAGCGTAAATTAGAAAGCAGGCGGACATTCAAATAAGAGCACAAGTTGATACCCGAAGTCCTTGTTGCCGATGGTAAACAGCCGGACACTCCTGGCGGGCGGCAGTCTGACACTCTGCTCGTTTAGGTGTCCGCGTCTCGCTCGTCCAAGCCGGTTACTAACATAAGGATGCACGGTGCTATCCTTCCGGTTTGGATACCACCTGCCCCTTCTGCGAAATCGGCGCTTCTCGAATCTGGATCGAGCACGAGGATGCCCTCGCAATCCCTGATGCCTTCCCCGTTTCCGATGGCCACACGCTGGTTGTGCCCCGCAGACACGTCAGTTTAATCTACGAGTTGGAACTGCAGGAACAGCAGGCGATTTGGGCGTTGGCGGCAGAGGTGCGGCGGCGGCTCCACAACGGCCCCAAGCCCCCTGACGGGTTTAACATTGGGTTCAACGACGGCGTGGCGGCGGGACAGACCGTGCCCCACGCCCACGTCCACGTCATACCTCGAAGGCACGGCGACGTGCCCGATCCTCGTGGCGGCATCCGCTGGGTGATCGCGGAGAAGGCTACCTACTGGAGAAAGTAATGCCGCCGACTCCACCCACCTCCGATTACCAGATACAGTTCCTGGCGAACCTGCAACGACTCCTGGCCGAAGGCCTGTTCGTCGCGACCTACAAATTCGCTCTCCTGATCTCCCTCGCCGATCTGGCTGTAGAGAAGGGTGACGACTTCGGTGGCCCCATGCAGATCGGCACTGAAGATATCGCGGAGAAGTTCGTTCGTTACTACTGGCGACAGGCGGTGCCTTACGTGACGCCGGGGCACGCCGCCGTGCTCCAACAGAACGCTGGCCTTCAAGCGAAAGTAGTGCGGGTCCTGGAGGCTGCGAGGGGCCACTACGGCGATTCCCTGCCTAAGATTCTGAAGGACCAATCCGCCAAGCGCTCCCTGATCCGCGAGATCGATCCCGTGGTCCGCGTAATGCCGCTCTGGAAGCTCCAGACCGTTGGGGACGACGTGCTGGAGTTCCTCTACGCGAATACCGGCACCGGCAAGTCCATCGAGCTGAAGCCTGGAGTAGCGTTCTGCCTGCGCAAGTTTTACGCACTGGTTACGGACCTCGTGCGGGGCGCGTGGCTCCGCTATGTACGCCAGAAGAACCTGGGTATTCTTGGCGAGACTACCGATCTCAGCGAGTTCCTGTTCGGCAGCGAGAGGATCGCCCTGGCGGCGGCAAGACCGGTACTGATGGATATTCAGCGGGGCCAGTGCTTTTACTGCGGCAGCGGCCTGAGTAAGGGCGGCGTGGAGGTGGACCACTTCATCCCGTGGTCACGTTACGGCACCGACCTGGGCCACAACTTCGTACTGGCCGATAGGGCCTGCAATAACCAGAAGCGGGACAGGATCGCGGCGGTGGAGCACTTGGCGGCATGGACGGAGCGCAATACGCGGCATGGTGACCAGATCCAGGTGGCGCTGGAGCGGCAGGGCATCGTGTCCCAACGCGAGGCGTCCAATCGAGTGGCGTTCTGGGCCTACGTGTTAGTGGCGGCGGGCGAAGGGGCCACTTTGGCGGGCCAGTGGGGGCCAGGGCGCCAATGCTCGATGGCGGTGAGTGGAGCGTAGGCGAGGCGTCGAGATCAACTTCAGGATTGGATTTTCAAGGCATAGGGGTCTACCGATCCGATGGGGTTCCTGCAACAGGCAGGGGCAGCGAACCTCTCCCCGCGTCGGTGACGATGCCAACTGCGAGAGCATCAATCGCTGCTGCGATGCTGCCTGAAAAGGGCGCGAAGATTTTTCTTGACTCGCGCTGCCACTTCGATGATTATCAGAGCAACCTCCTGCGGTCGGCGACACGTCGCCGGTTGCCGTTAAGGCAACCAAAGTTGCCGCAGGGCAACCCAACTGAGAATCGAGAACCCCAGTGTGACGTGGTCGAGTTCATTGCGTAACCACTCAGGTGGCGCCTTTCTCCCCGCCGAAATGGCCCCCTTTTTCGCCGCCACCGACACCTACGCCCAAACAGAAGCCATTGATGGCTTGACCTGGGTGAATAGCGACAACCTGGAGCGACTGGCATATGGATGGCGCGACCTGCTGGCCTGATACCTGGCCAGCCTGTGGGGCCGGTGGGGCTACCTCTAAAGTTTTCGCCCCTGCCAGCCGTTATAGTCAGGCAGATGATCTGCCGCCGCCTATTCCTCCTGGCCATCGCGGCCGTCGCGCTCTACGCTGAAGACTTCAGCGGCAAGGTGGTGGCGATCACAGACGGTGACACCATCAAGGTCATGCATGACGGGGCGCTGGAGCGCATCCGGCTCTGGGGAATCGACTGCCCTGAGTCAAAGCAGGCTTTCGGCACCCGCGCCAAACAGTTAACCGGGGACCTCGCTTTCGGGAAGATCGTAACCGTCAAGGTGCGGGACATTGACCGATACAAGCGCACGGTGGCGGAGATCATCCTGCCGGATGGCCGCAACCAAACCGAAGCTGCCCTATCCGCATGCCTTCTGGGTGAAAACGGATGGTGCGTGCGATTTCACTTCCTCCGCCTTCGTGTCCGCGAACAGCATGTGGATCAACTTCGCCGCAAGCTCTTGAGGGCAAATGCAATCATCCACGGCGGGGAAGGAGGACGCGCCACCGCGTTGCCACTCAAATTCGACGGTAACCGGCTCAAGCTTGTCGGAGAACCAAATCCCCTGAAACTGCGTGAAGGCCAGTACGTCTTGGCTGCTTGGCGCAATGGCGCGAATGGCCTCCTCGTCATGGGATAGCACGATGGCTTCGACGACGGTCCCGTTAGCGTAGGTGATGGTCACAAAGCCATTATGGCTTTCCCGCAACCCTCAAACCAGTCCTGAACGGCCCTGGGCACTCACAGGACCATAACCAACGATAACCGCTAAAATGTTTTTGAGAATAATCTGGATTGGGTTACACCAACTGGCATGGACTGGATTCACATTGCCGATCATGATTTTGAGCGCTACCACCTAGGGATGGTGAAAGATGAGGCTGAACTTGCGGCGTTGGAGGAGCACCTGTTAGGGTGCGGGGCCTGCGCTGATCGTGCGGCTGCTGCTGCGGACTACGTGGACGCAGTGAGGGCCGCAGCCTTGCAACCTCCCTGATTGACCTCCTAGGCCAGCCCATTTACTGAGGCGGCTTGCAGACGCTACACGCGGTAAGCCCACGGTCCTTTGCATCCTTCAGGGTGATGGGGATTTTGCTCTGAGCGAGGTAGCGGCAGGTGGCGCGATGATATTTCTTCCCCGTCCTGGTGGCGTAGACTGTTTGCTCTTTGGTCTGGGGCTGTTGCTGGGGCGCAGGTTCTGGAAGCGGTGCCACGGCTGATGCAGCAGTGAGCATCAGGAAGGCGAGTAACAGCGGAAAGAGACGGCGCATGCGTTGTATCTCCTTAAGGATCGGCATCGTAGCACAGATCAGATCGCGACCTAGACATTGGCCAGCGGTTATGAGTATTACAAGCTCCACGGCAACCCCTTGCGCCTGCCCCTGGAGCCGGGGCTGGTCCCGGCAGCGGCCAACCTGGAATTCCACGCCTATAGCGTATTCCGGTAAGCCCTGAGGAGGCGTTGCAATTCAGCATCTGCCTCTTACTTCCCACCAACAATGGGCAACTCCCTGGCCAACCTCTTGGCATCCCGGCGCAACTGCGACAGAACTGCGTGGAACCCGCACCGGCTGTTCTGCTCCAAGTTGAGCGGCAGGTTGAGTGTCGAGATCAGGTGCGCCTCTAAGGTCCACGGCTGGTCGCAGGGGAGCCATGCCACTCTGGCGTTCGCCTCCAGCCATTCGGAGATGCGTGCCTCGCCTACTGAAAAGGTGAGCCGCTTGCCGCTCCCTACGCGGCGGAGCTGGATTCCAAGTTGCTCCGCCAGGATGCACCCCAGCGACAACCTGAGCGTGGACCCCTCGGCGTTTCCCTGCATGTGGTATCGGAGACGGTGATAGAGCACCTGCTTGCTGGGACCTTTTCCGTTAGAGGGCGGCGGCGATGGGGAGATGCCGATGTAGAGGAGGCGGAACTCGCCGCAGCCGATGCAGTCCTGCGACGGGAGGAGGTCATCGAGGTTGCGGAAGTACCAAGCGTAGACCCCTGCGGACTTCGGCACGGGGGAGGGGCGGGTCAGCACCTCCGCTCTCGTCCAAAGGCGCTGCGGACACAGGAGGGGGTCACAGGGCAGCATACTAGACCAGCCGCGTTGTGCAATACACGAGTAACCCTACCACCGGGAGCGCCACAACGAAGACCATGCATCCCGCCGCCCTCCCGAATTTGCGCTGTCGCCCGGACCTAGTGAGCGGGATGCCGATCTGCCTGGAAAGCTTCCCCTTGGCCGCTGACACCCCTACCGCTCGCCTCCAGGAGAAAGACAGACCTGGAATGCCGCCTCGTCTTCTTGCCATGTGTTTACGTGGAGAGATGACGGGAGAACCCTATATGGTGTCCTCCCGCAGACCACCTACTTTTTGGGAGTCTTGGTGCCTTCCTTGCCGGTGTGGGGGTTCGTATTGCCTTTTGCGGACCAGTTGTCTGTTTCCGTCTTGTTGGGGGCCGTCCGGCTAGAAGGCGGAACGTAAGTACCGTCCTTCTTCTCATAACCCTGTACGGGCACTTCCTTCTTATTCGCCTGACCAAAGGCAGAGCCACCGATAAGCATGGCAGCAGTAGCGAGTAACAGCACTAAGCGCATTAACGTTTTTCCTCACCATCACCGTAGCAGCTTGTGATAACGGCGAGGATGGGTAAAGGTACTAGTGGTTTACATGAACGGCCTTACCGGCGAGTGCTGTGGATAGCCGATCTCCCCCCTGCCGCGCGCCTGCTCCGTCGGGCCGTCGCCCAGCCCAAAACGAGGCCGGTGCGTCCCCTGCTCCGCCATACCCATATCCAAGGATAGCGTTGGTATTCCGGCAGTAGTTTTGGACCATAGTGAGCTAACGATAGGATTCAATGAACAACACCGGTCTCGATCAGCTAGAGTCTGCCCTGCAAGCAAAACTGTCAACTATCGCGGAGCGCCCTGATAAGCGCGGGGACATTGCCATCCAGCAAAGCGCCGACGCTCTGGATCAGACTCAACTCGCCGCAGAGCGGGATCTCGTGGTGACGCTGCTCAATCGCGACACCCAGATGCATCGCCGCCTGAAGACCGCGTTGCTGCGCATGGAGGATGGCACATACGGGACCTGCCTCGCCTGCGAGGAACCGATCAGCGTTAAGCGATTACGGGCGGTGCCGTGGGCGGAGTTGTGCTTGAGTTGCCAGGAAAGATCGGATCTAGCAGCGGCTGGGGTAGTAGGTGATGATTCCGCACGAGGCGTAGAGTTGCGAATCGGCTCTCGCTAGACAAGGCCAACCGGGACGAGATCATTGGCGCGTCCGCTTCCACCCCATCCCGCATCCCCCCACGCTGCTCCTGATTGGGAAGCACTGCGCCATATCCCCCGCCTACATTCCGCTACTATCCATGGTAGTAGGAAACGGCTTACGACAACGAATCTTGTTCCAATCGCTGCCAGGGCTTACCTTGGTCCTTGTACTTCCAAAGGACGGCAATGCCAGAATTACGCAAGAACCGCAAGTCTGAGTGCTCAGTTTGTTACTTGGCCCATGACGAGGAGATTCACGAGGCCACCCTGCGTATTCGCCGCTGGTTCTCTACACAGGTAACTCGCCATTTGATTGATGATTCATATCTAGCGGCGGAAGCGCTGCCTGAAACAAGTGCCGCTTAACGCAGGGACGATAAGCACCTAACACCACCGGATCTGTAGTACGCGTACCGCCATCACCGGAACTTTCGGCGAGATCCGCTTTACTGACCAGGACGCCCAGGGCGTTTGCCGCCCTCACCATGGTTGGCATGGAGGCTGCGTCGTCCCAGACCCAGGTCAGCCCCGCCAGTGGCCTGCTGCGCAGGACCTTCGCTACGCCCTAAGCGCAAGGCCGGTGCGGCCTTGCAGTGCTTCGCTCAGGTGCCATCAACCTTGCGGCTGCGATTCAGCGGGACCGCTTCGACACCACCCACGAGAGCAAGTACCAACTGCGGACGCTGCCTGGGAGCTTCAGCGGTAGTCAACTATTGTGCTATGAGTACGTGGCATTCAAACAGATCGCGCCGGAGATGGATATAGGCTGGGACGTGGCAAAGGAATTCGCGGAAGCCAAAAAAATGCGTGAAATGGGGTTGTAGTACCTGAACTATGCACGACGCCCGACGCAGCGGTAGTTGGCTGAAGCCTGACACC
>JBDTMZ010000154.1:0-37765 GCA_039934035.1 Candidatus Solibacter sp.
CCTCCCCTGGTGGACCTGGCCAATTTGAGCAAGGGCATGGCGGCGAGCGATCTGCCGATTTTGCAGGACGACCGGGTGCATTGGGACGGCCAACCGGTAGCCGTAGTGATTGCCGAAACCCTGGAGCAGGCTGAGCACGCGGCCTCCCTGGTCGAGGTAGAGTACGAAATCGCGGAGGCGGCCCTCTCGTTCGACGGACTGAAGGCCCACGCCGAGAGGCCATCCGACGTGATGGGAGAGCCGGCCGTATTAAAGGTGGGGAACGTCGAAAGAGGCTTGGAAGAGGGCGACGTAAGAGTCGATCACGTCTACCGCACGCCCCGGTACAACCACAACGCCATCGAGCCGCACGCCACTACAGCCGTCTGGAACGCCGACGGGACGCTTTCCGTGCTCGATTCCTCGCAATCGGTCAACACCGTGAGAGCTACCCTGGCGCAGATTTTCCGGCTCCGCCCGGAAGACGTGCAGGTGGTGGCGCCGTATGTCGGTGGTGGTTTCGGCGGCAAGGGCGGGCTGTGGAATCATACGCCGCTGTGCGTGGCCGCGGCAAAGGCGGTAAAGCGGCCGGTCAAGCTGTCACTCTCGCGTGCGGGCGTGTATCGCGTGGTCGGCGGCAGGACGCTGGCGGAACAGCGCGTGGCCCTGTCGGCGGGAAAGGAAGGCAGCTTGACGGCGCTGGTGCATGTCGGTTTGACCGCGACCACCACGCACGGGCGGTACGCGGAGCAATGCACCTTTCCCGCGCGCCATCTCTACGCGCCGCCGAATGTCTATATCGAACAGAAGATCGTCAACCTGAACACGCCGGCCAATACGTGGATGCGGGCGCCGGGCGAATCGATCGGGACGTTCGCGCTGGAATCGGCGATGGACGAACTCGCCTATGAGCTCCGCATGGACCCAATCGAAGTGAGACGGATCAACGAACCGGAGAAGGACCCCACCAAGGGGACGCCGTTCTCCAGCCGGCAATTGAGTGAAGCCTATCGCCGCGGCGCAGAGCACTTCCGCTGGAGCACGCGCAATCCCCAGCCGCGTTCGCAACGTGACGGCGGTTGGCTGGTTGGGCAGGGCGTGGCCACCGCGTACTATCCGTATTACCGGTTTCCCATCAAGGCGCGGCTGAGCATTCGCGCCGATGGCAGTGCGGTGGTTCAAACGCCGGCGGCGGAAATGGGGATGGGGACGGCGACCGTTCAAATCCAGCACGCCGCGGATCGTCTGGGGCTGCCGCTGGAGCGGGTCGCGTTTCACTACGGCGATTCCAACCTGCCGGATTCGCCAGTCATGGCTGGCGGGTCGAACCAGACCGCGAGCATCTTTGCAGCCGTGCAAACTGCGGTGGAGAAGGCTCACCGGGAGTTGCTCAAGCTGGCCCGGAAAAGTCCCGAGTCTCCGCTGGCCGGGGCCGAATATGAACAACTGGAAGCTCGCGCGGGAGGCCTGTATCGAGGGGACGGCGCGGGCGGCGGAGAAACCTACTCGGCCATCCTGCGCCGCGCCGGGCGGGATGTGTTGAAAGTCGAAACCGAGTCGAGCCCGCCCATGGAAATGATGAAGTACTCCATGGCTTCCTACGCCGCCCAATTTTGCGAAGTGCGCGTGCGGGAGGAAACTGGGGAAGTGCGGATCTCCCGATGGCTCTGCGTCCTCGATTGCGGCAGGGTAGTGAATCCAAAAACCGCCAGTAGCCAGCTTCGCGGCGGAATCACGATGGGCATCGGGATGGCGCTGACCGAGGAGACACTGTTCGACGAACGTCGCGGTCGGATCATGAATCCATCGCTGTCCGAGTATCATGTTCCGGTTAATCTGGACGTACCCGATATCGAGGTTTTGTTCTTGAATATTCCAGATGAGCACGCGCCTTATGGGGCGCGCGGGATCGGTGAAATCGGGATTACCGGGACGGCGGCGGCGGTAGCGAACGCGGTCTTCCACGCAACCGGCAAGCGCGTTCGGGAGTTGCCCATTACGCTCGACAAGCTCTTCTGATCGAGTCGAGTATACGCCTCTCCCAGCCGACCCTAAAGGTTTGCCGGGTTCCTGCCGATTACTCGTTCAACTGGGCAGAAGGCATGGTCGTCGCCCAGAGCCTGCGCATAATCGTGGGCCGCGACCTGACTGATATCTTCGCACCAGGATTCGGTTTCACTTTGAAGTCAGCCTACCGATTGAAAGAGGTTCACCATGGTAATTGGAGCCCGCAATGCCGCACTACGAAATGGGCGAGTACGCCCTGGGTCACCGGGGCGAGGATTCCGTCAACGTCAACGTCAACGTCAACTGAGTTGCGAGTTGCCGGACCAGCCACCAATCGGAACGTCGAGGATATGTTTGGGGCTAAACCGTCGCCGCTTCGGACTGAGCGCTTCCTCGAAGGCGATGCCCACGTCGTAACCGATCTGCGCGAACCGGCAGTAGCGCACCTTTCCCTTCATCCGGCACTTCGCGCAAGATGCCGTAGCGAAATTTCAGAACGCCCGCCGCGCCAGCGCTACAAGCCCCGCCGTGAGCGCGATTAAGGCGCCGGCGACCAAAATCAACACCGAGATGAAGAACGCCCAATTCCGGGCTTCGGCGGCACGAGGGTTGTTCAACGCCTGCTCGTAGAGTCTCAGGTTTTTCAAGTTCGCTTTGAAGGCGAAGTCGAAGGCGTCACCGAAGATCGGAATCGAGCCGACCAAGGTGTCGATCATGAGGTTCGCCATCATGCGCGTGATAGCAATACGCGGGACGCCTGCCTGTACGGCGCGGACTATGATCACCATCGAGACAAAGGCCCCTATGAGATCTCCAACACCGGGGATGAGGCCAAGCAGAGGATCGAGACCTATGGACCACCGGCCGATGGGGATCGCGCCGTCCATGAGGTAGGCTAAGTGCTCGATCCAGGGATCGCGGACGGGCAGGCGTTCACCCGCGCGGTAGACCTGGCCTGAATTTGGGACGTCGATCGGCACAGCGTCAGACGTCGCATGTGGCGTTCCATTGGCTGGAGCGATACCGAGGCTGCGGCGGACAACGGGAGAATCGCCAAGCCTGCCGCCCCGGGCTATGTGGTCCACTCTGGAGAGGTGACGCTACCTCTCGCGCGCGGCATCCTGGCGCTTCCTTTCGCGGACCTCTAAGCAAAGCGAGCCGAGCACTTCGCTAGTGCTGCTTCAACTGCGCGATGGCATCCCCAAGTTGCGCCGCGAGGTCCGCCGGATCGCCGCCCGCGATTCGGAAACTTCTGCGACTGCCCCTGCCACTCAGAACCAGTGCGGCGGTGTCCCCCGACCCGCAGTAGTCGGCGTTCAGCTCGTGATATTTATTCCACGGCCAGTCGTACAGCGGCCAGAAGGCCTTCGCTCCGAAGCAGCCGTTTGGCGGCGGACCTCCGCGCCGCGCCGCCATATCCACAATCTCCTGCAGCGCCGATTGGGTGCGCGCCGCCGCCTCTTCGTCCAGATAAATCTGCTCCTGATCCGCCGCCGTCGTAAGATCCACCCTGACGCCCCGCATGGTCTCCGGCGGGTGTTCGCGATCCTCCAGAATCAGGGCAGTGAGGACCATGCGCGTCCCATTCCGATTCACCCTGGCGATTTCGCTGGACCATCCGGTGCGCGCACCGGCACGCGCCGCAAACGTTTCCATGGGCGATGGTTCGGAACCCGGTTGCACCCCAGCCTGTGGCCATGCGCCGCAAGCCATGGCCAATAAAATCGTGGCAATACGGAGTCTCATCACGGCACCTTCTGATCGAAAATTGTAGCAAAACCGGAGACGCCGCCTCGCCCCCGCGCCATCCCCCGGCGCCAGGTCAGTTACTAACCTGAATGCATCCAAGGCGGCACTGTGATGTAATACGGTGTCACCGATCACAGGCAATGAAACTGCTCTCCTGGAACATTCAGCACGGCGGCGGAACGCGCGATGTCCGCATTGTCAGCGCGATCGCGGGCCACAATCCCGACCTGATCGCGCTCAGCGAATTTCGCGCGCGCCCCGGAATGGCCCTGTGCCAGGCATTCGGCGCCAACGGTTGGCCGCACATTGTATCGAGCAGTCCCACCGGCATCGATAACGGAATCTGTGTGCTGTCGCGAACTCCGGTAAGTAACGGCCGTCCCAATCCGGCCCCGCCGGAGAATGCCGTGCGCTGGTTGGACGTCGATCTTCCCGAACAGGGGTTCGGAATTGCCGTGATGCACATCATCACGGCGCTGCCCGGCGCCAAAGATCCCGAGGGTGCGGCCAAAACACGTTTCTGGGACGCGCTCCTCACCTTCGCCGAAGAGCACGCTGGTAAACCCCTGCTCATTCTGGGCGACCTCAATACCGGGATACACGGCGTGGACGAAGCGGGAGCCACGTTCCTGTGCGCCGAACACTTCGCGCGCCTGTCCGCGCTCGGCTGGGTCGATGTCTGGCGCCACTTTCACGGGGATGCCAGCGAGTACACGTGGTACAGCCTGCCGCGCGCCGGCGTGCCACCGGCTGGCTTCCGCCTCGATCACGCTTTCGCCACCCAATCCCTGCTGCCCCGCATCAAAGAATGCCGCTATTCACACGACGAGCGCGAGCAGAAGGTCTCCGATCATTCCGTCCTGCTGCTGGAAATTAAGTAGGCTGCGGACCGGGCACAAAAGTGGACTGCGCGACGTACCCGTAGTCGCTCGGCATGATCATCCACGCGGCCAGATAGGCGATGAAGCCCACTCCCGTGGCGAGCGCCACGACCAGCCACACGGTGCGCACCAGAATCACGTCCGCATCCATGTAACGGGCAAAGCCGGCGCACACTCCGGCCACTTTCTTGTTGCGCTTGTCCAACATCAGGGGCCGGGAGTGGGTGGTTCCCATGTGGCCGATGCCAGTTCGCTTGCCGCAGCGTGAGCAGAACCGGTCATCGACCCGTGTTTCGAGTCCGCATTGGGTGCAGTACATGGTGTTGTCCTCACCTCCATGTACGCATTCCCCCACGCGGTTGTTCCCTGGCCCGCCGGGAATCAGTTCTCGATGGGAGTCTTTTCCAGACGATCGATTACCAGCATCTCCACCGGACCCTTTTTCGATTCCAGATTCAGCCCCAGTTGATCCTTCAACGCGGTCGACAGGCTTGGCGCCGTCGGTTCCGAGGCGGCTGCGCCCATCGGAGCGCCAGCGCCGCCCTCATGCCCGATGGGCACCCCCGCCCCCATCCCCATCGGCCCCTGCATGTTTTCCGGCAGGAACTCCAGGTCGATGTCGTACTTGCCCTTCAGGCCCGTCTCGTCGATCACGGGACGTCCCACCTGGTTGGAGATGGCATCGATGATGACCGACACCGGCTGCCCGTTGCCCATCAAGTGCATGCGGCCGGCGCTCATCATCATCATCATGCCGCCCTTCATGCCCGGGGGCAGCTTGATGGTGCCATCGGCATTCGGCTTGATCTGAAAGGGCACCTCGCCCCTGCCGCCCGGACCGAAGCTCCCACCGCCGCCACCGCCACCTGCCTGCGCGGACGGGGGAGGCGGAGGCGCAAAGGCCGAGGGTCCGCTACCGCTGCCCGTAGGGCCGTCCGCGGCCGGCGCCGTTGCCTGGGGCGTTTCGTCCACTACCTCTTTCATCTTGGGCCCGTTCTTGCCTACCACCAGCGAATAGATGGGCAACTCCTTGCTTTCGCGGTGCAGGGTCAGCTTGAAACGCTCCGCCAGAAGATTCTGCAGCATCAGGCGGAAGTCCTCTTTCGTGGTGCCATGCGGAATCTTCGCCACGATGTCGTAACGCTCGCTGTCCAGCCACTTCGGACCATTGATCTGATAGCCCTTCACGTTGTAGGCGTTCTGAATCACGTTCTTCAGCGTGACGTTGGTATAGGTGAGTTGGCCCAGGTCCGGCGTGCCCGGACCGCCGCGCATCATCACACGCATCATTCCGGCCGGCTGCGCTTCGGCGGTCTTTACCGAGGCCGCTTCAAACGTGGGACCCCCTTGCCCGAAGGCGGCGCACGTGATTAAAAACAATAGGCTGGCGCTCAAAACGGCTTTCTGCATGTCTTGTGTCCTCTACGGTGCCGGAGTAACCCTGCTACCGGCGTTGCGGTCTTGCCCCTATGATACGTTTTCCACCCGGATTTTGTGACGCGGATCCGGCGGTAAGGTAGGGGCATTTGGGTTTGTTCCGATTTTCGACCCAGCCATTCTCCCTGGTGTGAAGCACAGCGCCGATGCTGCTAAAATCAGAAGAAGCCCGATATGGTTAAGGAAAAAGAACTGCAGCAGAAACCACCCCTGCCGCCCATTGGCCAGTGGTTCCCGGCCGTTGCTCTAGGCTGGTTCATCCCCGGCGGCGGCCATTTTCTGCTCAAACGCACCGGGCGAGGCGCACTCCTGCTGGCTTCCGTCACCGGCATGTTCCTGTTCGGTCTGATGATGCAGGGCGCCATGTTCCAGCCCCAGAACGGTGACATGCTCACCACCCTTATCAACACCGGCGGCTTCATTGGCGACCTGTGCACCGGCATCCTCTACCTGCTGAGCGTTTGCTTTGGCTATAGCCAGGTGGACACCGCCGGGCACGTGCACGATTACGGCACCAAATTCCTGGTTACCGCCGGCTTGCTGAACATTCTCGCCATGGTGGACGCTTTCGAAATCGCCGCCGGGAGAAAAGAATAATGCCCAAGGTGAATCTCTCTCACTTCGAGGCTGCCATTCTGTTTGCCGTGTTCACGTCCGTCGTCATGGGCGTCGTCACCAAACGCTCGGACCGCGACCGGCTGCACTACGGGCTATACACGTTCGGCTGCTTCCTGGTTGCGCTCTTCGGCCTGGGCTGGCTGATGTACTTCGGCCACGGCTAGACAGCGCACACTTGGTCTATCTCTTGCGTGCGTAGGTCAGCGTGACGGTCGTCTCGCCGCCGCCGGCCACCACAATCTGCAGGCTGCGCTGCTCGGCTTCATCCGCCGCCATTAGCATGCCGCCGGAATCGCTCACCTGGGTCAAGGTCGCCGTCAGGCCCATTTCCTTGGTCTTGCTCTGATAGAAAGAGAAAACCTGTGCCGGCGCGTCGCCGGTGGTCAGGGTCACCACACCGCCTTCGCCGCCCTCGTTTGCGTCCGAACCCTTGGCCGTAATGTTGGCCTGAGCTTTCGCCCCCGGATAAACCGGCACCCAGGAAGGCAGCTTGCCTGTGCCAGCGCTAATCTCGACGTCGGCCATCTCGCCGTTGTCTCCGCGCGCCCTGATCTTGAACCGCCCGTTCTTGATGTCGTCGAACGAGAGGGAAAATTCCTGCCCCGTTCTGCGGTCTCGTACGTGCACGGTTTGCGTATCCGTGTCGGTGCTGATCACTTCGGCATCGGGATTGGACGCTGTGATCACCTTGGCCAGCGCCACGCCCGGATTCTTCACAAAGTAGTAGGCCGTGAACGCCACTCCGGCAATGCCCAGCACGATCAATCCGCCGACGGCCAGCAGAATCCACACCACGATGCTCGTCTTGCGCTTCGCCGGCATCCCTGCCGCGGGTACCGCACCCATGGGAACCGCCGCAGGTGCTGCCGCCTGGAAGGCCGGACTCTGTGAGGCGGAAGCGCTCGACGGCGTGCCGCATTGTTGACAAAAGGCGCCCTGTACGTTGGCGCCGCAGTTCGTGCAAAAAGCCATGAGCCTCACTCTACGCCAGCCAACCGGCGGAAGCAATCGGGGTACGGACTACGCGGCTACCCTCGCGTCTCGGCCCATGTGACCCCCGCACCCCCATCCAGCAACGCACCCGTCTGCCGTGCTAACACAGCCGCCGCAAGAGCCAGCCCGCGAACACCGCCGCCCGCCCTACTCATCTGTGACCTGCAACCCTAACGCCGCCATCCAGCAATGCAAGGCACCCTCAACGCCCGTCGAACACCGCGCCAAGAGAGATCCGCCCGCCCGCGCGCCCCCCATCGCGCGACCTACTCGTCGCGCAATGCCATCGAAGGATCCACCCTGGTGGACCGCCGCGCCGGAATCCAGCATGCCACCAGCCCCGTAACGGCCAACACCGCGGGCACCACCGTAAACGTCAGGCCGTCTCGCGGATTGGTAAGGAATAGCAGACTCCCCAAGCTTCCCGCGAGGGACAGCGAGATCGCCGCCCCCACCGCCACACCCACCGCCACCAGCCGCATGCCTTCCCACATCACCATACTCCGCACATCGCCCACCGTCGCCCCCAGCGCCATGCGCACGCCGATCTCGCGAGTCCGCTGCCGCACCGAGTAACTGATCACACCGTATATGCCGATCACCGCCAGCAGCAGCGCCAGGCATCCGAATACCGCGAGCAGGCCCGCCGACAGCCGCTGCGCCCACAGCAGTTCGCGAATCGAGGTCTGCAGGCTCTCCGTTTGCAGCAGCATCTTCCCGTCCAGCGACTGCACGGCCCGCCGCACAGCCGGCATCACCGTGTCTGGATCGCCGCCGGTTCGTACATACAGCACCACCGTCGGAAAATAATATTGCAGCAGCGAAAGGTACACCAGCGCTTGCGGCGCTTCCCCAACAGCCTGGTAATTGGCCGTCTTCACCACCCCGATCACTTCCACAGGCAGGCCCTCACCCGCGAAACTGACGTGTTGTCCCACCGGATTCTGTCCCGGCCAGTAGGCCGCTGCCGCCGTCTCGTTCACCACCACCACACGTGGGGTCGTTTTCGTGTCCGCCGCCGTGAAGTCGCGCCCGCGCATCAGCGGGATACGCAGCGTCTGGAAGTATCCCGGCGAAACCACGCTCGTTAAAGTACCCCGCCCGGCCTCACTTGCCTGGCCGCTCGGAATCATAGTGCGCACGAACGCCACGCGAAACGGCGTATCCCGCGAGAGTGCCGCCGTCATTACACCCGGCGTTCCGAGCGCCTTCTCCAGCGCCCGCTGGTGGAAGTCATGGCCCCGGCCCTCGTTGTACGCCTGGTCGGTCACGTTGTAGGCCACGATTCCCAGGTGCGTTGCGTCGAACCCCATGCGGATCTGCCCGGCGTTGTACAGGCTGCGCCCGAACAGCCCCGCGCCCAGCAGCGCCACCACCGAGAAACCCACTTGCGCGATCACCAGCAGCGAGCGAGGATTCCACATGCCGCGCATCCCGGTAGGAATGCTGCCGCGGTCCTTCAGATCGCTGGCCAGTTCCGCCCGGGTGGTCCGCAGCGCCGGAGCCAGACCAAACAGCAGCCCCGTCGCCACCGCCACCCCGAACGTGAACAGTAGCACCTTCATGTCCAGGTCCAGGTGGAAGCCCGCGTGGTTGAACATCGGCGGCCGGATCGCCCACAACAGGTCGCGCGCCCAGATGGCGAGCAGCAATCCGCCCAAGCCCCCCGCCAGCGCCAAGACCAAACTCTCCGTCAGGAACTGGCGCACCAAACGGCCCCGGCTTGCCCCCATCGCCAGGCGTACGGCGATCTCGCGCTGCCGGCCGGTGGCCCGGGCGAGCAGCAGGTTGGCTACGTTCGCGCACGCAATCAGCAACACCAGAGCCGAGATCGTCATCAGGACAATTCCGGCCTGCGAAACCACCGGACGCGTGCGCGCATTGATCGCCGCCTCACTCACGCTGGTCAGCACGAATCGCCGTCCCTGGTTCTCGCGCGGGTACTCCCGCTCAAGCTCCGCCGCGATGCCTTGCAGCGATTGCTCCGCCTGCGCGATGGTGATGCCGGGCTTCAGCCGTCCGGCCGCCGACCACAACAGCGCCCTGCGCTGCATTACCTGTCCGGCCACCGGGTGAACCTGCTGGTACACGCCAAACGGCAGGAAGATGTCGGCCCCGTTCATCTGGTTCAGCCCCAGGAATCCCTCGGGCGCCACCCCGACCACCGCGTATGGATGCCCGCTGATTTCCACCGTTCGCTTGGTTACGTCCGCCGCCCCCGCGAACAATCGCTGCCACAGACTGTAGCTGATCACCGCCACCGGCGTCGTCCCCACCGTCTCTTCCTCCGGACGGAATCCGCGCCCAATCACCGGATTCACTCCCAGCGTCTGGAAATAGTTGGCGGACACCAATTGCCCCATCAACAATTGCGGATCGCCGCGGCCCGTCAGGTTCACGGTCATCGAAGCGTGTAGGGACAGGGAAGAAAAGGCGGTATTGTGCTCGCGCAAGTCGACGTAGTTCAGATAAGAGCACAGCAACTGCCCCGGAATCCGCGGGTCCGTCGTGAACAGCGCCGCCAGCCGCGACGGCTCCAGGACTGGCAGCGGACGGAGAAACACGGCATTGAGCAGGGTAAAAATGGTCGTGTTGGCGCCGATGCCTAACGCCAGCGATAGAACTGCCGCCAGCGCCAGACCCCGATGTTTTGTCAGCCCCCGCAGTCCGTAGCGGAGATCGTCGAGCAGGCCGTTCATTTAGTCCTGGAGGAACCAGTCAGTATAACCCCTGTTAACCGCTCTCAGACTGTTATACTCGCATTTCGTGATTCGCTCCACGCTGCCACTGGTCATCGCCGCGCTGCTAACCGTTTCCTGCGGGCGTCAACCGGGCGTTTATGCCGCTCCGCCGCAGCGTTCCACCGACCTCGGCACCGACCCGGACGGCACTCTCGCCTTTGTCAAAATGGACGATCCCCAGGCACCCGAGTATCTGGTCCGCGACATCAGTCCGGAGGCCGGATTCCGGCGGTGGGCCTTCGTCTACCCGGAACTGCGATTTCGCGTCAACGATGCCAGTCACCTGACCTTCACCGCTGAATTCGCCGTCCCGGCCGTCACGTTCAAAACCACCGGGCCGGTCAACGTCACTTATGCCGTGAACGGAACCATCCTGGGGACGCTCCGCTGTGTTCGCGCGGGCGATTACGAGATCCACCAGCCCGTTCCCGCGGGACTCGTCGAGGCAGGGAAGTTCATCAGGGTCACCTTCGAAGCCACTCCCCGGTGGGTATCCCCGGATGATGGCGCTCAACTCTCTTTCCTTCTCCGTAGTGCGGGCTTCATCCATTAAATGAGGGAAGTGGCGGACATTCTATATGGTGCGGCCTTCACCGTAGCGGTCTGTCTGGCGCTCGGGTCCCTGCTGCTCCAGCGTCTCCGGCTCACGCTCTATCGCGGAGAGGCGGCCCTTCTCGGCTTCGTCTCCGGCGCCGGATGCCTCGGCTTCCTCATGGCTATCCTGTGCACGCTCCACGTGGCGCGCAAAGGCGTGTTCCAGTGGGGCGGCCTCGCCGTGGTCGTTCTGGCCATCTATCAGTTCCGCCGCTTGCCCCGGCGGCGCAGTCTGCCGGCTATCTCATTTAGCTGGCTAGTACCGTTTTATCTGATCTTTAGCGCCTATTTGGTCTACTACTTCTTTAATGCACTCGCCCCAGAAATCAGCCCTGATGGCAGCGGCTATCACCTCGGCAATGTCGTGCGCATGTGGAAAGCTCATGGCTTCGACTGGCATTACCCCAGCATGTACGCGTACCTCTCCCAGGGCACCGAAATGCTCTTCCTGTGCGCGTTTGCCTTCGGTCGCCACTCCGCTGCCGCGCTCGTCCATTTCGCCTGGCTGTGCACCCTCCCGCTACTGATCGTCTGCTGGGGACGCCGCTTCCATCACCCCAAGGCCGGCATTTTCGCCGCGATCCTGATCTTTGCCGCCCCAGTCATCGGCAAAGACGGCATCTCGGCGTATAACGACATTGCGACCGCAACCCTGATTTATGCAGTTTTTTATCTACTTAAAGTATGGGACGAAGAAAAATCTACTAACCTATTAATACTAATAGGAATACTTTCTGGCGCAGCCTATGCCACGAAGTACACGGCCTTTCTCACGCTACCTTTCGCCGCCCTTTGGGTATTGCGCACGCCCGCATCCCGGTTGCGCCATCTCCTGCTGGTCGCCCTGCCCGCTCTCTTGTTGATCGCCCCCTGGACCTTGCGCAACTCCTTCTGGCTCGGCAATCCCTTCGCGCCGTTCTTCAACTCTCTCTTCCCCAACGCGTTCTACCACCCGGGCATGGAACGTATTTATGCAGAAACGTTAAAACACTACACTGGCATCCAGCATAACTGGCAGATTCCTCTGGAACTCACTCTCCGCGGAGGACTTGTGAGCGGGATCTTTGGTCCCACTTTTCTCCTCGCCCCCCTTGCCCTGCTCGCGTTACGCTTGAAGTCTGGACGCCAGCTTTTGTTGGCTGCCCTGGTTTTCGCCTTTCCGGCGTACCTCAACAGCGGCACCCGTTTCCTGATTCCGGCGGCTCCGTTTGTAGCGCTGGCCATTGGGATTGCCTTTGCCGAAGTGCCGGGAGCACTTCCCGCGCTCGCACTGTTCCACGCCTTCGTCTGCTGGCCCGCGGTACTCTCCACTTACTGCGATCCGTGGAACTGGCGTATTTCCGAGTTCCCCTATCGCGCCGCCCTCCGCAAAGAGCCTTCCTACCCTTTCATTCTGAAGCACATCCCGGAGTTTGGACTGAAGGTGCCCATCGAACTCAACGTCCCGCCCGGAGAGCGCATCTTCTCGTTCGCGGGGCGGCCGGAAGCCTATATCGATCGCGAGATCATCATCTCGTACGAATCGACCCTGGGCAATCTGGCCCAGGAAATCCTTTGGACTCCGCAAGCTCACCGTCCTGAACATGCCCAACACTTTAAGTTTTTAGCGGTGACCACGCGCGGCGTCCGGGTTCGCAATGCTGCCTACGGTACCGAGTTCTGGACCGTGGCCGAGTTCCGCCTGCGGTCGCAGGGCAGGGAAGTGCCGCGTACTCCCGGCTGGCGCGTCTCCGCCTCGCCCAATGGCTGGGAGTCGCCCCTGGCCTTCGACAACAGCTACACCACCCGCTGGTCCGCGTGGGAGAACCTTGCGCCGCGGCAGCGCATCCAGGTCGAACTGCCCGAACCCCAAACCCTGGACGAGGTGGTACTGGACTGCGCTCCCGCCTGGAACGCTCATCTCCAAGTCGAAATCCTCCTCGATTCAGGCCGGTGGGTGCCCATCACCGACACCGTGGAAACGGCCCTTGCCGATTTTCCTCGTGGCATCCGGCGCTCCGCCGCGCGCGACCTCAAGGCGCTCGGACTGCGTTACCTCCTGATCAATCAGGGCGACATGGTATACGAAGACATGAGGAAGTACCCGGCATATTGGGGCATCACAGAACTCAGCGAAGCCAATGGAACCCACCTCTTCCGACTCGACTGAACCCGTGAGCGCCTCCCGCGCCGTGATCGCGGCTCGCTGTCTGCTGGGGGCGCTGTTGGCCATCAGCCTGGTGCGCGCCATGACGCAATCCGTCACCCCGGGGGAGGCTTGGAACTTCGACCGCTTCGTCGCACCCCCCTGGGCCGAAGCGCTCTCCCGCTTCGACATCAACAACCATGTTCTCAATACGTTACTGGTCCGAATCTCAACCGCTCGGTTCCACCTCACCGAGCTTTCCCTGCGCCTCCCGAGCCTGCTTGCGGGAGCGCTTTACCTGCTCGCGGTCTACCGCCTGGCGCGCCGCTGGTTTGGCGACGGGCTGCCATTTCTCTCGGTGATCGGGTTGCTGACCTTGAACCCCTTGGTAGTGGATGCGTTGAGCGAGGCGCGCGGCTATGGGTTGGCACTGGCCGCCTGGACCTGGGCACTCTACCTCATTCTCGAATCCACTCAATCGTTTAACCGCCGAAACCTCAACCTGGCCGGGGTCTGCCTCGGGCTCAGCGTGGTGGCGTCCCTGGCATTCGCCGCGTGCGCCGTCGCACTGCTTTTGGTGTCCACCGTCTGGTTTGTGGCGGAAGGTCGCCGTCAGAAGCTGCCACAGCTCATGTTTCTGACCCTGTTTGTACTGCTCATCCTGCCCGTCAACCGCGCGCAGTGGGCCACGCTCGCGGTGGGAGCCAAAAGCTTGGGAAGAGCCCTCGACGGACTCGCCGATTTATCGCTAGGAACCTCGCATGAAATCCTGCATCTGGGGGGCCGGGCTGCGGCCGTGGCAGCGGCTCTTGCCGGCCTCGTGTTCTGCGTCCGCTACTGGCGCCGGCGCGAGGATGCGCTGCTGGTGATCGCCGGCGCTATCCTCCCCTTGAGCTTCGTCTTGTTACTTTTGTCCCACGATTATCTACACACGCCGTTTCCACAACAGGGCGCTGTCTTCCTAGTTCCGATGTCGATGCTATTGGTTACCTCGATTATTTTGAAGTTTCGCATGAAGGCTGCACAAATCACGTACCTGGTACTCTGCGCGATGCTGTGCGCCTGCTACCTGGCGATCTTTCCCTTCGGCATGTACACTGCCGCGCCCGAGTTCGCCGGCGGACGCACCCTCGCAAAGTCCCTGCGCCAAAAGGCCGGGACAGCGAACGTGCGGCTCGGCGTCAGCCTGGACGCCGAACCCGTCGTCAACTACTACCGCTGGCGCTACCGGCAATCCAATTGGCAGGCCGAACGCAAACCGCTCACCGAGACCTACGACTATTACGTACTAACCCCGGCCGACGCCGCCCTCATCGAGCAGCGTCATCTTCATGTGCTGTATAGAGATCGCGGTCTGACCCTGGCCCAATAAATGATTGATCCCAACCGCGGTGGTGGTTTTCGGCCACCGGCGCACTTGCACTTTCCCCCTTATTGAATTGAAAACAAAAAGGTAAATGATTGGCCCGGAGCGTGCTTCAAATGGCATTGCAGTTCGGGAGACTCCGTTATGGAACGCAATTATGGGTTTCGGATCTTGATTTTGGCTGGCGCCCTGCTTTCACTCTCAGGGCCGGTCACTCCCGTTCGCGCGCAGGATCCCGACGATCTGCAGCGCGGCGTGGCGCGAATCAGTCTGATCAATGGCGATGTATCCGTTCGTCGCGGCGATTCCGGTGAATGGGTCGCTGGCGTCATCAATGCACCGTTGCTCACCGACGATCACGTGGCCACCGGCCCCAACTCCCGCACGGAAGTTCAATTCGACGCCTCTAATGTACTGCGTCTGGGGGCGAGCGCCGAACTCCGCCTTGCGCAACTCGAATTCAACCGTTACCAGTTGGAACTCGCGCGCGGTGTCATGACCTACCGCATGCTGCGGACCACCGAAGTCAACGTCGAAATCGATACCCCAAGCGTCTCGGTACGTCCGTCTCGCCAAGGCAGCTTCCGTATCTCCGTCAACGAAGCGGGCGAAACCCAAGTCACGGCTCGCGATGGCGACGTTGAGGTATTCACTCCTCACGGCTCGCAGTGGGTACACAACGGTGAGACCCTGATGGCGCGCAACGCCGCAGGCGACGCCGAATTCCAACTGGTGCCCGCCGGCGGGCTCGACGAGTGGGATCGCTGGTGCGACAGCCGTGATCGCATGATCATGCAGTCCAACAGTTCCCGGTACGTCGGTCCCGGAATTTATGGCGCGGAAGACCTTGATTCGGCAGGCACTTGGAGCAGCGTACCGGAATACGGCTACGTGTGGCACCCCACCACTGTGGCGGCCGATTGGGCTCCCTATCAGGAAGGCCGCTGGGCTTGGGAGGATTGGTATGGCTGGACTTGGGTCAGTTCCGACCCCTGGGGCTGGGCACCCTACCACTACGGCCGTTGGTTTCATCACGATAACTTCGGCTGGTGCTGGTACCCCGGTTTGATCAGTGCGCGGCACTATTGGTCGCCCGCCCTGGTCGGCTTTATCGGCTTCGGCGGCGGAGGCGGCGTGGGCTTCGGATTTGGTAACGTTGGCTGGGTTCCCCTAGCTCCTTACGAGGTTTTCCATCCATGGTGGGGTAGGGGGTACTATGGCAACCGCGGCTTCAACCGGAATGTCAACATCACCAACGTAAACGTAACGAACATATATAGAAACTCGCGTACGCGCAACGGCATCACGGCGGTCAATGCGAACGATTTCCAAAACGGCCGGTTCCATAACATCACCCGTACCAGCGGCGATCGTATCCGCGAAGTCGGGGCCATCCGCGGCGCCATGCCGTTCACCGGCGGAGCGGCCAACCAGCGATTCTCTGACCGGCAAGCGTCGGTAATTCCGCGCGGGACCGAGAACACCCGGTTCTTCCGGAACCAGCAGCCCAACCCGATCCAGCGCGGCGGTATGAGTCAGGTCCCGGCATCCGCCGGCCAGCAGGCGGGACGCCCCAACGATAACGGTGCGGCGCGCAACGGTATGGGCCAGGGAAGACAGAACGCGCAGACGGTGCAGCCCAACCGCGGCCAGGATAACGGTGGGTGGCGGCGCTTCGGTGCGCCGTCGGCTCAGCAGCCGGCTGCCGGGCAGGAAAGTCCCAACCCTGGAAATCGCGGCTCTCAAAGGACGGAAAACGGGCAGACGCAGCGCACCAACGATCGGCCCGCCGCCACGCCGCAAGCCAACCAGCCGGCCGCGCCCCGGAATGAGAACCGCGGCGGCTGGCAGCGTTTCGGTTCGCCGGCTCAGGGTGGCGGCAATTCGGCACCCGAACCGCGTCAGGCTCCCGCAGCCCCGCGGCAGGAATTCCGTTCCTCACCTAATTCCGATCGCCCGAACTCGGGCGGTGGCCAAGGCTTTAACCGTCAGGAATCGTTGAGGATTGCGCCGCCGGTTGTGCGGGAGCGGCCTTCTTATAATGAGTCGCGCCGGCAGCAGGCCCCCAGTAATAGCGCGCCCCGTCAGAGCGCGCCGAGCTACAACGCTCCGCGGCAAAGCGCGCCGCGAGAGAGCGCGCCCCGTCAGAGCGCGCCAAGTTACAATGCTCCGCGGCAAAGCTCCCCGCGAGAGAGCGCGCCGGCTCAACGCGGGAACAGCGGCGGCGGAGGCGGCAACAATGCACCGCGCGGCAATTCCGGAGGTGGAGGCCACGGCAAGCGTTAATCGAGTTTTTTCCGACCAGTAGGAATCAATTTCTTCCCATGGGCCCGGCCTCTTTCAGCGGAGACCGGGCCGTTTTTTGCTTGCCCGCCAACTTCGTCGCGGACGTTCGCATTGGTTCGGGCCCGGCCCCATGCAGCAATTTCTGGTACCGGCAACTTTGCCCCAGACGTTCGGATCCGAGCCAGCCCTCAAGCCGTGTCTTGAACCACCGACAGTCGCCCTCTGACCGGCGCGATTTGTGCGGCCTGGTCTGCGGCGGTGCGGCTATTCACTGCGGGGGGCGGCGGGTTTCGAGGTTCATGACGCGCTCTTCGAGGGCGGCGATACGGGTCTGTGTGTCGGTTTGGACGCTCTCGACGGAGTGGAAGCGGGCGAAGTTACCGCGCGCAAAGGCAGCCAAACCTGTCAGGAGTTCGGTTCGCATGTCGCGGGAGCGCTCGGCGGCGCGTTCCTCAGCCTGGGCTAGTTCGGTGGCCACGATCTCGCGTATCTGCTGCAGGTCGTCGGGTGTCATGGTTTCTGTTGCCTCCTTCATTGTACTGGAGACCCGTATATCGTTGTAGGGTCTCGTGGGTCATGCGTGGCAGCCATCTGTTTCCGATAACCAATATTATGTCAACTCACGAATAAACAGCCCGGAGCGACCCGCCTGGAATCCTGCCTCCACCTACCGCATGACCATACTTCAGCCCGATCTCGACACCGAAACCCCCGACCAATCAGCTCACCGCCGGCCACATCCTCGCCGACCCGTCCGCCAGCGCCACGTTACGCGCCGCTCTCGAACACCTGCTCCAGACCCACACTCCGGTAAGCCTCGCGTAGCGCACCCATCGCCGGACTCCGCCACGCTGGCGCGCATCGCACCCCGTCGGTCAGTTCCACCAGACTGCGGAAGGCGTCTCGTGCCGTAGCGCTCTCGAATACTCCGCCGATGTACGCCACCTCTACGGACTCGCCGCCCGTCCACAGCATTCCCCGCACAGCCCCCGCCAGCATCGCCAACTGCTGGGCCGCGTTCCGCATGATACCGGCCGCGACCCCGTCGCCCTCGACCCCCGTCGCGTCCACCAGCGGAGCCAGCGTCGCCACCCTCGACCGCGGCCACTCGTCCGTGTAGAACCGGTGCAACATCTGGTTGGCTGTGGCCGACCCGGTGGCCTCCAGCATCCGTTCGAGCAGCGAGGTCCGCGGGCCCCAGCCTTCCTCCATCCGCAAGGCGCAGCGGGCGGCCTGCCGGGCAATGTCGAATGCCCCGCCCTCATCGCCAAAAACGTACCCCCAGCCTCCGGCCCGGGCCGACCGTCCAGCCGCATTGCGCCCAAAGGCAATCGACCCGGTTCCCGCGATCGTGATGATTCCCTGCCCGCTGCGCGTCGCCCCAGCGAGCGCAATGACCGCATCGTCAGTCATCATCAGGTGTTCGGCTCTTAGCGCGCTGGCCACGATCTCGCGCTTGTCATCCGGCCCGCCGCTCATGCCGAAACAAGCGGCCTCAAAGGCGGCGCTGGCTGGGTCCAGGCTGGCCTGCGCACAGGCGCCATGCACGCTCTCTTTGACGGCACGCTCGAGCTTAGCGCGACCCTCGCCCGCCGCCGCATGGTTGCATGGCCCGGCCTCGCCCGTGCCCAGCACTCGCCCGCCTCCGTCTCCAATCACCGCAGTGGTGCCGGACTGCCCGCCGTCCACGCCTAAGTATAACTTCATAGTTTAATTCTAACTTAACCATATCTCTATAAGTTATCAAGTAGGATAATTTATCGGATCATAGTTACTACTGAATGAGTAGCTGACGCGGAGCAGCCGCGCTTACTGACGTGAGCGACGCCGTTGACTCACTAACTTATAGAGGCGCATCCGTGGAGAGGGAGCGATTTCTACCAAGGGCGCCTAACTACCGGACGATTTCCTTGGAGCGCTTCCGCAGCAGTACAAAAGCATCAGCCCCGGGCAGCGGATGCATCCCCGCCGGAGGTCCGCCGCGAAAATTGCGCAGCGCCTCGATCACCGCGTCCCGAATCCCGCGCCGCGTCAATACCACGGTCAGCGCCAGGGAAAATAATGCCACCAAAAGCGTACGGTACATCAGCGTCATCCGCTTGCTCCCCGTTCCAGTCTACTCCAGGCGGTACAGCCGCGCCTGTTTGGCCGACCCCACCGCGCGCAGCCCCCACAGATCAGTATTCAACCGCAAATCGTCCGCGCCATTATCGGTGTCGAACACAAGGAGATAGTCGATTCCGCGGCGTTTGAGTTCCTGCGTGACGGCCCGGCGCAGGCCCAGCGGCCGGGGCGCATCGCTGGCCACGGGCGCCGGCGACAGCACCCGCCATTTGCCCCCGGCATCCAACCCTTCCAGCTTCCAGCGCCCGGCCCACTGATTCGGCGCTGCCTCCAATTCCACCGAGTCCGCGACCGCCTCCTCGTGAAAATCCACCTGCACGAACTGCCCGGGCTTCAGCTTCTCGCCGCAAATCCAGAACGTCGCCAGCGAGTTGTCGAAAGCGTCCTGGACCCCCCAGGGATACGGCCGCGCCGTCAGCCGCCACACTGGCGTGCGCGGAATTTCGAGGTCGCCCCGGTAGACACGAAATTCACCGGCGCTCCAGAAGTCGCCTCCGCTGGCCGTCTGCACCACGCGTAACCCACGCACGGCCTGCTCCGGAAAACGGAAGCGGAGCCGCCAGGTGGGCACAAACTCGGGCGCCAGCGCGGTCCACAGAATCTTGCCCGCAATCTGATTGGCCGCCGACTGGTATTCCACCCGAACGCGCCGTGACGTATAGGCCTCCGGCACCGGCACGAAGCTGAATACAGTCGCGTCCGGTTCGGTTTTGGCCTCGATCATCCGGTCGACATCGTAATAAGTCAGATAGCGATCCAGGTAACGTTCTTCCGGCCACAGGCGAAGCGCCTCGTGCCACGGAATGCGCGCCAATCGCCACGCCGCCGGATCGGCATAGCGCGAGACCATTGCGGGCCACGACAACACCGCCGTAATCATCGCCACCGCCACCGCCAGGTGCGGCACCGCACTCAACCCGATGGTGACGGCGAGTGCCACGAAGGGAGCGGGGGGAATCAGGAATCGGGCCGCGATGTTACTGAAATAATTGACACCGAAGACCAGCGCCGCCAGCCACAACTGCCGCCCTTCCCTTTTCCGCAGCGCCAGCAAGCCCAGAGGCGCCAGCAGAAAGAAAGGCCCCAAGAGTCCGGACAAGGTCCCGTGCACTGTAACCTGCATGGGGATTTCCCAACGCGATTTCAGATGATACAACGCCATCAGTCGCCGGTACGTCTCTTCAAAATCCACCGTCACAAAAGAATTCGAAATGAGCTGGTTGTAGAACGGCGCCAGCGGATTGTGAACGTAGATCCAATTCTTCAACAGCCAGGGACCTGCCAGCAACGCCGCGGACCCCGCCACCGGAATCACCGCCTTCCGCTGTTTGACCAGCACAAAACCGACGGCATAGACCAGTGCGGGCCAAGCCGTATACTTGGCGGCAAATGCGAAGCCCGCGGTCAAGCCGATCGCCCAAAGCAGACGCGGGTCGCGGCTCTCGTCCCAGATTTGTAGCAGGTGGAAGAGCGTGAAGCCGATCGCGGACAAGGCGACGTCGTTATACGCGCTTGTGCCGTCGATTCCGATTACCGGACTCGCGAAGACGATCAGGGCGGCGGCCATGCCCGCGACGGCAAAACCGCGACCGCGCGCGTAAGCGAAAATTTGCCAGGCCAGCGCGAGCAGGAAGGCAAAGTGCGTCAGGGCCGCTGCCGAATGCCGGCCAAACGCGTACGCCCAAAGGAACAGCATTTCGACGCCGCCGGGCAGCGCCGCGTACAGACTCTCCGGGCGCGAGAAGCCGTGCTCCCGCAGATAGCGCCCCACCAGCCCCAGGTGATAGGCGGAGCCATCGGGACTGATCTCGGGGGCCATCGCATTGCTCAGATAGAGCACCGCAAACGCGCCGAAAGCAATGCCCCACAGCCAGCGGGGCGCGGGAATTCCGCCGCCAAACGTGCCCCAGCCGCCGCCGCGCCGCAGTGCGATCGCCACCGCGGCCAATCCCGCGACAGCAAAGATCACGGGGTATGCCAGTCCCGCCGCGCACAGCAGGAACACCAGCAAGCTCAGCACCGCCGCGCCCGCGACGAAACGCACGCCGGCGTCGCGGCAGGCGTCGCGCAGCAGCAAGCCGCCGATGGCGAGCGAGACCGCACAGGTGAAGAGCGCACCGAAAAAAATCGCCAGTGCCTGCACACCTACTCCGTGAACCCGGCGCGAGAGAGGATGAAGCCGAGCCGTCCGCCATCAGCCTTGGAGACCCACACTGGATTCGGATCGACGGCCACGCGATTGATCGCATTGGCGCGAAGCATGTCCGGCGGAACGTCGTGCGCGTAGTGCAATTCGCCGCCCTGTTCGCAGCGCAAACGGTCCAGCAAACGGCCGTTGATGGAAAACGTCAGCGTCACGGGCCCGGTCTCACGCAGCGTGCGCTCGGGGAGCGAGAAATCCATCACGAACTTCAGGCGCGGCACCGCGGGCACCAGAAATTGCAGTACCGGATGGTCGTACACCCAGCGCCAGGTACCGGGTCCGGACGGTGCGACATCCTGCACGATGTAGGCGTCCGCATGAGGATCGGCCATGGTCAGGAAATAGCCGAGTTCGCCCGCCTTGGGAACCAGTAGCGCGGCCTTCTGTACCGGGGGTGTAAAGCTCTCTGCCTCGCGCGAGCAACCCGCGGAAAGCCAAGCCGCGCACAGGGCGCCGGCAGCGATTCCGAGATTGCGTGCGCGAGTCACGAACCGATTGTAGCAGCGGCCCGGCCCTCTTCCGTGTCACCGGCAGCCATCCCGGCCGTCAGAAAAGCGAAACGGCCCGCACCATCTGGGGCGGGCCGTCTTTTGGAAACAAACTACCGATTGCGATGCGGACAGGCCGAACGCCCGCCCTTCCCGGTCAGCTCTTCCTGGCTGGATTTTCAACGTGAAGTTCGTTGATCACCGGCCCCAGGCTGAGGCCCGCGCCTGAAGCGCGGATACCGGCGATCTGCTTCTCCATATCGCTGTTCACCAAGCCGGTTAAAGTTACTTTGCCGTTGTCCACAATTACATGGATTGACGGAATCGAACCCATTGCATAGCGCGACAACACCGGGTCGCGGTAAATGGCGCGCGCCACACGGATACGCAGGTCGTCATCGAACGGCGAGAGCGGTAGCACCTTGACCTGATTCGTCACCGACTTCACGCCCGGAACGTGCTGTACGATGCGTTCCAGATCGCGCTTTTTGTATGGCTGATTGACGGCCCCAACCAGTTCCACATTGCCTTCGCTGACGCGAAAGCGGACGTCGTCCCACAGCGTCAACTTGGGGTACATCAGAATCTCATGGCGGACGCTCTTTTCGAGTGCCGCGCCCGTGGCCGGCGCCTGGGAATTCCCGCGGTCGGCCGCTGCGGCGAGTCCCGTTACCAGCGCCGCCGTCATCGCAAACTTACCCAGAATCCCTCGTTTCATTGTTACTTCCTCCTACTCTGATAAACGTAGCGGAGAGCCGCCCGGTGTACGCCCCTTTGTAAAAAGTTAGTAAATACTCACTTAGCAGCCAGAGGCAAACACCCCTCCCTTGAACACTCAGGGCAAACCGTTGATTTAATTACCGTTACGAGGGGGCATTGTCATCTGGTTCAGTGGCCCGCGTGGCCGTAGGCTTCTCTCCTTACGGTCGTGGCCATGTAAGTCGCGGAGTCCACGAAGCTGCGCCCTCAGTAAGCGTTGTCTTACGACTCTTCCACGGGCTGAGCGCTAGATGTGCTTGTCGGCGGCGTAGCACAGCGGATTCAGGTCGCACTGCTCGCATTCCGGCGCGCGCGCCATACACAAGGCGCGGCCATGCAGGATTATCTGATGGCTGAACTTGATCCAGCGGTCGGGGGGAATGATCTTCACCAGGTCCTGCTCGATCTTCACCGGATCGCTATTCTTCGTCAGGTCGAGCCGCTTCGAAATCCGCGAAACATGCGTGTCCACCACAATGCCGGACGCGATCCCGTAGGCGGTGCCCAGCACCACGTTCGCCGTCTTCCGCGCCGCTCCCGGAATGGTAAGCACCTCTTCCATCGTCCGCGGCACTTCCCCCTTGAACTCGCCCGTCACCCGTTTGGCGGCGCCGACAATCGACTTCGCTTTGTTATTGAAGAACCCCGTGCTGCGTATGTCGGCGGCCAGCACTTCGGGGCGGACCGCCGCGAAGTCCTGCGGAGTGGGGTACTTCAGAAACAGCCCCGGAGTAACTTCGTTGACACGCTTATCCGTGCACTGTGCCGAGAGGATGGTGGCGACCAATAGTTCCCAGGGCGTGCGGTGAGTCAACGCGCAAGTCGCGTCGGGATACATCCGCTCCAGCCGCGCAAGTATTTCCGCAATCCGCTGCTTGCGCTCGCCTGCCGTCTTAGGCCGTTTGACTTTCGCGGGGCCCACGGAGGCAGCGCCCGCCTTCGCCGGCGTGACGCGGGACTTCCCCTGGGTGCTTCGCTCGATTGCTTTCACTCTGACGATTATGGCACTTGTCTTCCGGTTCGTCGGACGCCGATCCCAGTCGCCTCATTTCACGTAAGCTGGGGTTTGGTCATGAAAGCGCGCTTGATTCTGCTCGCCGCCGCCTTGCTGGCTTTTGGAGCCTCGTTGGGTGCGAGCTTTCACTTCGACGATTACGCCATTTTCTCGGAGCCCGCCCTGCAATCGGGCCGTGGCTGGCTGGAGGTTTGGGCGCCGCTCCAAACCCGTCCCCTGACGTATTTCACCTTCTGGCTGAATCGTATGCTGGGCGAGGGCGATCCGCTGGGCTATCACCTGTTCAACCTCGTCTTCCATCTGGCCGCCGTACTGCTGGCCTGGGAATGTCTGCGCCGCCTCCTGCCGGAGCGCGTGGCGCTGCTCGCCGGCGTAATCTTCGCCATCCATCCGCTGCAGGCGGAGGCGGTCGATTATGTTTGGGCGCGCAGCATCGTGCTGGCGGCGGCCGGTTGTTTCGCAGCACTCTGGCTGTGGCTGGAAGATCGCCCCTGGCCCGCGGTTGCCTGTTTCGCCGTGGCCCTGCTGGCCAAGGAGGAATGCGCGGCCTTTCCGCTCTTCCTGGTCTGGCTGGGAGCCCGCGGGGTGCTGCCCGACCTTCGGCGGAAGAAGGCGGCGCTCGCAGTCATGTGCGCGCTCGCCCTGGCGGCGGGCGCCCGTGTCATCTGGGCGACCACCGTGGTCAAAGGCGCACCGGCGGGCGTGCAGGCGGGCATTTCCCCGCTGCACTACCTCTTGGCGCAGGGCGTCGCCATCTTGCGCTACCTGCAATTGCTGATCGTGCCCCACGGCTTCACGGTCGACCCCGACATCCCCCGCAGTCTCTGGAGCGGATTGCTTTCCTGGGTCGTGCTTGCCGTGCTCACAGTCTACCTGCTGCGCCGGCGCAACCCCGTTTGGGCCACCTGGTGGATCGCCGGCCTTATCCTGCTCTTGCCCAGTTCCTCCATTTTTCCCGCCGCCGATCTGGCGGCCGACCGCCGCATGTACCTTCCCCTCTTCGCCTTCGCCATCCTGCTCGCCTCCGCACTCACGCACGCAAAGCCCCTCGAAAATGCGCGTTGGATGCTCCCCGCGATTGCCGTCGTGCTAGTCGCCTTGAGCATTTCCCGGACGATGGTTTGGATGAACGAAGTGTCGCTGTGGACCGAGGCCGTCGCAGCGTCGCCCGCCAGGATTCGGCCGAAGCTGCAACTGGCGCGCGCGCTGCCCGCCGCCAAAGGGCTCGAGCTGCTGAGTAAGGCTCGCTTGCAAGCGCCCAACGATCCGGCGATCGCAGCTGAGACCGGCAAGATCCTGCTGCACGAAGGACAGGCGGAAGGCGCGCTGGCAGAATTCGGACGCGCGCTGGCACTGGAACCCATGGACGCCCGCAATATCAATAACCGCGGCGTCGCTCTCCAGGCGCTCGGCCAGACCGAAGCCGCGCGCGCCGATTTCGAGCGCGCCCTGCGAGTCGACCCCATGCTCCAGGAAGCTCGCGACAACCTCGCTAAATTGCCGCCATCCGCGCAGTAAGCGCTCTATGCCCCGCCCGCGGGAGCCGTGATCTGAACGTCCGTGGTGACGTTCTGCCAGTCCGCCATTTCGTAGATCTTGCGCTTGGTATCGAGCGGGACCGAAAGTTCCTTGCTCTCGTAGGGACCCAGATTGGTGTTGAAGGTGAACGTCCCCTGCGCGTCCTCCTCGGATTTCTGGGTGCGTCCCCAAATCGTCACATTGCCGGCGAGACCATTGATATCGGCTTCGGAGTGATTGATCACCACGAACTTCGCCAGCGTCTTCTTCTTGGCATCCAGCACGAACCGCACACCGGAAATCTCGATATACTTCTGCAGCGGATTCGTCTTGGCGCCGGGCTTGGCCGCTGGATTCTCCACGCTCGCGCTGGGCGCCGGCCCATTCCCCACCGAACCGCGATTCGAGGAGACGGCCCACAGAATCCCAAACACCACGCCCGCAATCGCCAGCGCGAACACAATCGTCATCAGCCAGACCGGCAGGTTCAATCCGCCCTTCGGCTGAGGCGTCTGATAGTACTGCGGCTGAGGCTGACCCTGCGGCGGCGGTTGATAATACTGCGGCTGGCCCTGCGGCGGCTGATAATACGGCTGCTGCGGAGGCGGCGGCTGCATCGGCTGCTGTACCGCTTGCGGCGGAGGCGCCGGCGTGGGCTGCGCGTAATATTGCGGACCCGGCAGCGGCGGGTATTCCGCAGGGGGTGGAACTGCCGGTTGGCCGGGCGCCTGGCCCTGCGGCGGAGCCCCGCCCTCAGCCGCCTTCTTGGCGCAATCGGGACAGTCGTTGTAAGCCGGAGGAACTTCGCGACCGCATTGCGGACAAATCCACGTGAACATGTGCTGGCCTCTCTTTTCAATGTACCGCGCCACGGAAGCGGTGCCCGTGACCTACCGGATCCCGGCAAACGAATAGAGACGCCCGGCCGCTTCCTTATCGCGCCGGAAGGAATGGAACTCGTCCGCCCGGCACATTGTGCAGAGATTCGACGCGTAGATGCGTTCGGGCGTTACGCCGCAGTCGATCAGCTGGCCGCGGTTGGCGGCCGTCAGGTCGATATGCCCTCTTCCCTGCCTCCCGAAATGCGCCGCCACCTCTTCCCCAACCTCGTAGCAGCACTTGCCGATTCCGGGACCGATCGCCGCGTGCAAATCCTCCGCGCGCGTGCCGAACCTCTCCACCATCGCCGCGACCGCCTTGCCGACAATTCCCGCCACCGTCCCGCGCCAGCCCGCGTGGACCGCTGCCACCGCCTGCAAACGCTCGTCCACCAGCAGCACCGGCATACAATCGGCGGTCTTCACCGCGACCACACTGTGGGGTTGGTTTTCCAGCAGCGCGTCGCCTTCGCCCAGAGTTCCCTGGCGCCCCCCGGCAGCCACGCAGGTCGAGGAGTGAATCTGCTCGAGCGTTGCCAACTGCGCGAAAAGCGCCGGAATATCGGCGTCGCGCGTGCCAAAGCCATGCAGCAGCCACGGCATGGCATCCAGTTCGGAAACCCGGTAGATTCGTTCGGAATCGCGGTAGAACACGCGGTTATACAGGGTGCTGCGTCTGCGCGATGCGGATCTGCGACTTGAAGTTTTCCAGCATCGATTCGTCCAGCCGCACTTCGGTCGGCCGTTTGACCAGGGTGGTCATCTGATCGATTTTGTCCTGCAATTTCATCAGCGCGTAGAACAGATTTTCGGGGCGCGGCGGGCAGCCCGTCAAATAGACGTCCACCGGAACAATCTTATCGACGCCCTGCAGCACGGCATAAGTATTGAACGGTCCGCCCACGCTCGAGCACGCGCCCATGGAGATGCACCACTTCGGGTCGGGCATCTGGTCCCAAATCCGCTTCAGCACCGGCGCCATTTTCAGCGTGACGGTGCCGGCGACAATCATCAGATCGCTCTGGCGTGGACTGGGACGGAAAACTTCAGCGCCGAACCGGGCAATATCGAAACGCGAGGTGCTGGCGGCGATCATCTCGATGGCGCAGCAGGCGAGTCCGAAAGTCAACGGCCAGATGGAAGATTCGCGCGCCCAGTTAAATACATGATCCACGCTGGTCGTAACAATGTTCTGCTCGAACTGATTCTGGATTAACGACGCCATCCCGCTCTCCTGTGCCTGGAATCGGATGCTGAAGGCTCATTCTATCACCGGCGGGGCGATTCGTCGAAATAGGAAACGGTCCGTTCCCCGAAACGCCGGGAAAGCCCCCATCGCTATTCGAACCGCGGGGCGTCCAAGGAGTCCGCGCACCGCATGGCGCAGTTCGTTCCGCACCCTAATGTTGTTACGTCCGGACAGGCGGTCCGGTTCGCAAGTTGGCGGGCTATTTGTGCCCGGCAATGCGAAGGCGGCGGTAATCGGCCGTCCAGTGGCCATCCCGCCACAGGCTCGGCGCGGCAAATTCGGCTGCCATTCGATGAAAATCGGCGTGGGCCGCGTCGGGAATGGCCCCGAGAAACGTGCCCCCGAACATGCGATACCAGTTGGCCAGCCCCTGCTCCCCATCCTCCAGCGCGGTAGGACGGTCGAACAGTTGCGCGTAGGAGACTTCCAACCCGTTCGCCTCCAGAATGGCCGAGTATTCGGCAATGCTTGGGAAATACCACGGATTCAGACGCTCCGGATCGGCGACCCCCAGGCGGGATAAGGCATGGCAGGCCGCCGACATCAAGATCGGGATATTGCCGTGCCCGCCGAATTCCAGCACCATACGCCCGCCGGGCCTCACGGCGCGGATCATGGCGGCGGCTGCCGCCTCGGGCGGCCTCACCCAGTGAAGCACGGCATTAGAGAACACGGCGTCGAATTCCCCGTCGAAGGCTAGAGCGTGCACGTCGCGGGTTTCAAAGCTGATTGCGGGAAACTTGACCCGCGCCTGGGCGATCATCGCAGCGGAGCTGTCGATGCCCAGAACGCCCGCGCCGGATCGCGCGATTTCCGCGGCCAGTTGCCCGGTGCCGCAGCCCACGTCGAGGATCCGCTCCTCGGGTTGGGGAGCGAGCATTCCCAGCAGGTCGCGCCCGAACTGCCAGACGAAGCCGTGCGATGAATCGTATAGGCGGGCGTTCCATTCAGCGGCGGACATGCTTCGATTGTACGGCGCCTGCCGCATTTGCGATGACCGCCGCATTTACGATGACCGATAAGATAGTGGCTGGATGCCGCCTGTCTGGAGTTGGCCGAACGTCCTTAGCCTGGACGCGCCGTGGATTGCTATGCTCTGGCAGGCATTCTTGGCCCGCACCTTTCAGATCCCGCTGCGCCCGGCCGGTCGCCTCGCCCTGGGACTCACGGTTTGGGCCATCTATCTGGCGGACCGCATCCTCGATACCCGCACAGCACCCTATCCCGCCGAACCGGCGCGCCACCGCGCCTATCGCGACTATCCCCGTACGGCCGCCGCCCTGCTCGCCCTCGCCCTCGCGGCCGACCTCGCGGTCAGCCTCGAACTATTGCGTCCCCAGGTCTTCCGCAACGGACTGCTGGTGCTGGCCGGAGTGACCCTCTACCTCGGGGCCCTCCACGCTCTGCCCGGCAACCTGCGTGTCCCCAAGGAATTGCTGGTCGCCGCCCTCTTTACCGTGGGCACCTTTCTGGTGGCCATCACCAACTCCCCCGCCCCGTGGCATACTCTGTGGCGTCCGGCCTCCGCCTATTTCCTGATGTGTCTCGCCAACCTGGTGGCCATCGATTTCTGGGAGTGGCGCGAACTGCGCGGCGCCCTGCCCAATGACGCCAACCGGATCATCGTCCGGTTGGGGCGCTGCTACCTTTGTTGGGTGCCAGCACTGGCCATCACTTGCGCCTGGGAGGGAATGCAAGGCGGCTCCCGCTGGTATCAGGCAATCGCCGCGAGCCTGTTCGCCACTATCTTCTTATATGTGGTGGACCGCCGTTGGCCGCTGGATCTGCGGCGGGCCCTGGTGGATGGCGTGCTGTTCATGCCCGCGCTATTCCTTGTGTGCTGAATTTCGCAACAGGGGAATCGCAGGAAATGACGGCGGCTGGTTCCCGCGGGAAGCAAGGCCGCCTGCGCCACTCGTCCAGGCGGGACCGAAGTGTTGAAACATGCGACAAGTACCCCGCAAAACACAACAGTGGTCCCAGGTCGCTGATTCGAGGCCGGATAAGTCCGTGCCGCGGGATTTCGCTGTAGTGGAACTCTACAGCGCCCCACCTGTCGCAAACTTCCACACCGCTAACTGTATGATTCTACAACGCAAAAAGGCTCAAAAGGCAACGGAGTTTGGCACCTGATGTGCCTTTATAGAGAACGAAAGGCGGTATAAACAAAATGACAGTCCTCCTGGTTCTCGGCACTTTCCTGGTTTTCATCGTTCTCGATTATGCGTTGAACAGCCGCAAGGTTCTCCGCACTGTTTCCGCGGAAGCCCTCACCGTCGCTGCACGGCCTGATTCCGAGTACGTCGATGGTTTCCTGGTTCCTCAAAATGTTTCTTATCACAGCGGCCATAGCTGGCTGGTGCGGGAACGCCAGAACGTAGTACGCGTCGGCGCGGACGAATTTGCCGCGGCCCTGGTCGGCAAGGTTGAACATATCGAATTGCCCAAGCCCGGTCAGTGGATCCGGCAGGGACAGAAGGTGGTTTCCTTCATTCGCGACGGGCAGAAGACGGAAATGGTCTCCCCGACCGAAGGCGAAGTCATGGCGATTAACCCGGCCGTGATCGAGAATCCCGCCCTCCTGCGCCAGGAACCCTACGGCAAAGGCTGGCTGATGAGCGTCCATGTTCCCGACGAAGAGAACACTACCCGCAACCTGATTCCCCGCGTGCTGGTCGGCGAGTGGATGCGCGAAGCGGTGGAACGCCTGTATGCCCGTCAACCCAACCTGGCCGGTGCGGTTGCTGCCGACGGCGGACGTCCGGCGGAAGATCTCCTTGGCGCCCTGCCGGATCACGATTGGAAAGAAGTTACGGCCGAGTTCTTCCTCACCAAGTAGTTGAAACTTCGGGTCGTTGTAAAGATTTGCTACACTTTTGGGTCGATATCTGCTAAAAAGGATTTGAGGGTCTGATTATGTCTAAGGCCATTCTGTACGACAGTACCCTGTGCATCGGCTGCAAAGCCTGCGAAAGCGGTTGCGCCGAACGCTGGGGACTGCCGTACAACGACAAGGTCGCCGCCGAGGAGAAAATCTCCGCACACAAGTTGACCGCAGTGGAAACCCACGGCGAACACTACAGCCGGCGTTTGTGCATGAACTGCGTTCAGCCGGCCTGTGCTTCGGTCTGCCCGGTGGGCGCGATTCAGAAGACCGCCCTCGGACCGGTGGTCTACGACGCCGATAAATGCATGGGATGCCGTTACTGCATGCAGGCGTGCCCCTTCCAGGTGCCTAGTTATGAATGGGATGCGCGCCTGCCCCGGATGCGCAAGTGCGACATGTGCTCTGACCGCCAGATCCAGGGCAAACAGACTGCCTGCGCGGACGCCTGCCCCGTCGGCGCCACCATCTGCGGCGAACGCGATGCATTGCTGGCCGAGGCGAAGAAGCGAATCGCCGAAAAACCCCAAGCCTACATCGACAAAGTGTACGGCGTGCAGGAAGTGGGTGGTACCAGCGTGCTGTATCTTTCGGCAGTCCCGTTCGAACAGATCGGGCTGCGTACCAAATTGCCGATGGAAGCTCTCCCCGAGACCACATGGCGCGTGCTGGAACTGGTTCCCGACGTCGTGTCCACCGGAACCGTACTGCTCGGCGGGATCTGGTGGATCACCAACCGCCGTGCCGAAGTTGCAAAGAAGGAGGGCCGCCGCAAATGAAAGTCTCCCTGCCTAAAATCACGGTCTGGCGCGCGATCTTCGCTGCCATTATGATGAGCGGCATGTATGCCACCTACCTCCGTGTCATGTACGGTCTGGGCGGCTCCACAAACCTCAGCGATAAGTTCCCCTGGGGCCTCTGGATTGGCTTCGATGTCATGTGCGGAGTCGGGCTCGCGGCCGGCGGCTTCACCCTGGTCGCACTGGTCCACATTTTCAATATCGAGACCTACAAACCCGTCCTGCGCCCGGCCATTCTCACCGCCTTCCTGGGCTATACCCTGGTAGTCGTGGGCCTGCTCTACGACTTGGGGCGCCCCGACCGCCTGTGGCACCCCCTGGTGATGTGGAATCCCCACTCGGTCATGTTCGAAGTGGCATGGTGCGTGACCCTCTATTCCACCGTGCTGTTCCTGGAATTCCTGCCGGTGGTGTTCGAAAAATTCGGCATGCATAAGCCGCTGGCGTGGATCCACCGCATCTCCGTGCCGTTGATGATTCTCGGCGTCCTGCTCTCTACCCTCCACCAAAGTTCCCTGGGCACGCTCTTTCTGATCGTGCCGGAAAAACTCTACGCCCTGTGGTACACGCCGATCCTGCCGCTCCTCTTCTGGATGTCGGCCATCGCCGTCGGGCTCGCCATGACGATCTTTGAAAGCTGGCATTCCAGCCGGGCCTTCGGGCGGGCGCTGGAATTGCCGCTGCTGGCCAGTATGGGGCGCGTGCTCGCGGTGTTGATGAGCGTCTATCTTTGGGTTCGTTTTCTCGATATGACCCACCGCCATGTGCTCGGCCTGCTGGCCGTGAACCGGACGGAAACCTGGCTCTTCTGGCTGGAAATTGCCCTGATGGTGGTGCCCACGGTACTGCTCTACCAGAGCAAGGTCCGCATGCGGCCGGGGGCGTTATATGCCTGTGCCGTGATGGTGGTCTTCGGCTTCATGGCCAACCGCCTGAATGTGGGAATCACCGGTCTGGAGGCTGGCAGCGGTACCCATTATGTGCCGAAGTGGAGCGAGATCGCGATCACGTTGTCCATCGTGGCGGCGGGCTTCGCCATCTTCCATTTCGTGGCCCAAAACTTCCCGGTGTTCGAGGCGCACGGCCATGAGCATGTGCCCGCCCCGCAGGAAGAAACGGAGGAAGATCCGGTCGCCGTCTGATGGCCTTGCTCAAATCAACTCGCTTCGGGCTCGCCGCCAAGCTCGCGATCGCGGTGATCGCGAGCACGGCGGTGTTCTTCGCTTTGTTCGGGTATCTCAACCTGAGCATGCAGCGCGCCAATTCCGAGGAGTTGATCAAACAATCGGCCTACCGGGTGGCGGACATCATCCTGCGCAGCACGCACTACCAGATGCTGCACAACGATCGGGAGGCGCTCTACTCCATCATCCGCGGACTGGGCAGCGAAAGCGGCGTCCGGCGCATCCGCCTGTTCAACAAGGAAGGCCGCATCACCCTTTCCACCGAAACCGCCGAAGCCGGCACCGTCGTCGACAAGCGCTCCGAGGCCTGCTACGGCTGCCATCGGGCGGAGGCTCCGCTGGAACGCTTGAACCGCAAAGACCGCGCGCGCCGCTTCACCGATAAACAGGGCCACAGCGTCCTGGCCGTGATCCAACCGGTGGAAAACCTGCCGGAATGCTCGAACGCCGCCTGCCACGTACACCCCGCCGAGCAGCGCGTGCTCGGCGTAATCGACGCCAACCTCTCGCTCGATACCGTGGACCGCCAAATGGCGGCGCACCAAAGGAACCTTGCCTATTTCCTGGTGTTGGGCATCATCCTGGGCGCCGGCCTGGCGGTCGCCTTTATCTGGATCGTGGTCTACCGGCCCGTCAAGAAATTGATCGCCGGCACCCACCGCGTGGCCGACGGCGATCTGACCTACCGCCTGCCGGAGGGTTCGGACGACGAACTCGGCGACCTCGCTCAATCCTTCAACCGGATGACGGCCAAGGTGGAAGGTGTGCAGACGGAGATCGAAGAGCGCGTACGCCGAAAGACGGCGGAGTTGGAGAAGGTCCACAAAACGCTGCTCACCTCAGAAAAAATGGCCTCGGTCGGCAAACTCGCCGCCACCGTGGCGCACGAGATCAACAACCCTCTATTTGGTATCTTGACTTATGCCCGCCTCACCCTCCGCGCGGTGCAGAAACTGGATTTCCCGCAGCGCGACGAGCTCGCCGAACAGTTACAAACCATCGAGCACGAAAGTAAACGCTGCGGCGAGCTGGTGAAGAGCCTGTTGACGTTTTCACGCCAGGCGCCCAGCCAGCGCGAGCCGCAAGACCTCAACACCGTGGTGCACCGCGCCGTGCAACTGGTGAAGCACAAGCTCGACATGCAGAGTATCGAGTTCAAGGAAACCCTCGCTGAAGGGCTGGAGCCCGTCGAATGCGACGGCAATCAGATTCAGCAGGTGGTCCTCGTCCTGATGGTGAATGCTTCGGAGGCAATGCCCAAGGGCGGGACCCTCGAGGTGATCACGGAGATGGACGAAGACGGCGAGCGCGCAATCGTGCGTATCAAGGATACCGGGTCAGGCATTCCCGAAGACGTGCTGCCGCGAATCTTCGACCCCTTTTTCACCACCAAGGAAGACCTGAACCGCACGGGCCTGGGCCTGGCGGTGGCGGCCGGCATTATCGAGCAGCACGCAGGTGAGATTTCCGTCCGGAGCAAACCGGGCGAAGGGACGGAGTTCCGGGTAGCGTTGCCTGCGATGGCGGCGGTGACAGTAGGGGCGAAGAAGTGACGCCACGAAAACCGGTAGCGGCAGTAATGGGAGGATCAAATGGTGAGCGCAGTGGAACCAGCGGCAGCAACTAGAACCAAAGGCAGAATCCTGATCGTCGACGACGAACTGGTGGTGCGCGACTCGCTGGGCAAGTGGTTCACCAGCGAGGGCTATACGGCACGCCCGGTGGGCGGTGCGCGCGAGGCCCTGGACGTCATTCAGCACCAGGAATTCGATCTTGCCCTGCTGGATATCAAGATGCCCGGCATGGATGGAATGGAGTTGCAGACCCGCCTGCGCGAGGCGGATCCCGAACTGACGGTCATTATCATGACGGGCTACTCCAGCGTGGAAACGGCCGTACAGGCGTTGAAGATGGGCGCCTACGACTACATCACCAAGCCGGTCGATCCGGACGAGCTTTCCCACCTGGTGGCGAACGCCCTCGAACATAAACGGGCGCAGCGCGAGGTGGTGCGCCTGCGCGAAGACTTGCAGGAAGCGGCGCCGGGTACGGAGTTGATCGGCCGCAGTCCGGCGATGCGCAAGGTCACCGAACTGATCGAGATGGTGGCGCCCACTGAGGCCACCGTGCTGATCACGGGCGAAACCGGAACCGGCAAGGAAGTGGTGGCGCGGGCCATCCACGCCGCCGGACCCCGGCGCTACATGCCGATGGTCACCGTGCATTGCGGCGCGCTCACCGAAACGCTGCTCGAAAGCGAACTCTTCGGCCACGAGAAAGGCGCCTTCACCGGCGCGCAGTATCGCAAGAAGGGCAAGTTCGAAGTGGCCGACGGCGGCAGCGTTTTCCTGGACGAGATCAGCGACATCAGTCTCAAGACGCAGACCGACCTGTTGCGCGTCCTGCAGGAAAAGGAAATCGTGCGCGTGGGCGGTAACCAGCAGCTCAAGGTGGATTTCCGCGCCATCGCCGCCACCAACAAGAATCTCGAAACGCTGGTCAAGAACGGAACGTTCCGCCCCGATCTCTACTACCGGCTGCACGTCTTCTGCATCGACCTGCCGCCGCTGCGCGAACGCCGCGAGGACATTCCCCTGCTGGTGGCGCACTTCCTCAACAAGTTCTGCATGGCCACCAGCCGCCAGGTTCCGCAACTTTCGGCGGACGCGGTGGAAGTGCTGCTGCGCCACGATTGGCCGGGCAATGTGCGCGAACTGGAGAACGCCGTGGAGCGCGCCCTCGTGGTGGGTCGCGGTAACGAAATCCGCCCGGCGGATTTCTCGTTCCAGTTCCAGGCGGACGAGCCTAAAGGCGGCAAGACCCTGGACGATATCGAGCGCGTGCACATCGAGCGCATTCTGCGCGAAACGCAGCATAACCTGTCGCGAGCGGCGCGCATTCTCGACATCGATCGCACCACCCTGTACAACAAACTACGGCGCTACGGATTGCGGTGAAACCCATTCACTTAATACCGATGTCCAATGGGAGCGGCCCTCTGGAACCGGACTTGGTGACGCTGGAGCATCTGGCGGCCACCCTGGCCCGCACCTTCCGCACGCCGTGCCGGATACGGCCGGAGACGTTCGACCTTTCCTTTGCGCTCGACCAGAACCGCCACCAGTATTACTCCACGGCCATTCTCCAGAAGATGGAGAAGGCTAGTGATCTCGATGCCCGCGTGCTCGGCGTTACCGCTTGCGACCTGTACGTCCCGGTGCTGACCTTCGTCTTCGGCGAAGCGCAGCTGGACGGGAATTGCGCGGTGGTTTCCATCGCCCGGCTGCAGGAGGAGTTCTACGGCATGCCGGCGCGGGCGGAGTTGCATCGCGAACGGCTGGTCAAGGAGGGCGCTCACGAATTGGGGCACACCTTCGGCCTGCGGCATTGCAACGACTGGCGCTGCGTGATGTCGTCGAGCCATGGCGTGGAACGGCTCGACGTGAAAGGCGCCGAGTTTTGTTCCACCTGCCAAAAGACTATCTTCCGCAACGGCTACTGGTAAGGGAGAATAGAAATCGTTGGCCACGCGTCCAACGGGCCCGTGGTAAGGATCGCTCCCTCACGGTTGCGGCTCGGTAATCATTGAATCAATCGGTGGCTTAGTAGTTTCCTGGGCGGGGATGCGGAATCGTCTTCAAGCGCGCGTGCGGGGCATCGTGCAGGGCGTGGGCTTCCGTCCATTCGTTTACCGCCTGGCCATGGAGCGCGGACTCGCAGGGTGGGTCTGCAACGATTCCTCGGGCGTGCTCATGGAAGTGGAAGGCGAGTGCGCGGCCATCGATGGCCTTCTGGCGGCGTTACGCGAGCAGGCGCCTCCCCTGGCCTGGGTCCAGGACTTGGCGGTGACTTCTTCCCTTCCCTGCACCGGCGAAACCGGGTTTTCCATCCGCACGAGCGTGGCGGAGGACGGCCGCTTCTCGCTGGTATCGCCTGACATCGCGACCTGCGGCGAGTGCATCGACGAAGTCCACGACCCCGCCAATCGCCGCCACGGCTACGCGTTCACCAACTGCACCAATTGCGGGCCGCGGTATACCATCGTCCGCGATATTCCGTACGATCGCGCGCTCACCACGATGGCGCCTTTCACCCTGTGCGCGGCCTGCCATACGGAATTTGAAGACCCGGCGAACCGGCGTTTTCACGCCCAGCCCAACGCCTGTGCAGCATGCGGCCCGGCGCTCTCAGACCCTATTGAGGCGGTGCAAGCCTGGTTGGCGGCCGGGGACATTGTCGCCATCAAAGGCCTCGGTGGATTTCACCTGGCATGCGATGCACGCCATACAGACGCGGTGGACCGTTTGCGCTCCCGCAAGCGCCGCTCCGACAAACCGTTCGCCGTCATGGTACGGGATCTCGCGGCGGCGCGCGCGCTTTGCCTGGTCGACGACGCCGCGGCACGCGCCCTGTGCAGTCCGCGCCGTCCCATCGTGATTCTGCCGCTGGCCGCGGGCGCCAACCTTCCGGCCGGGATCGCGCCGCGCAATCCCACCCTCGGCGTGATGCTGCCCTACACGCCGCTTCACCATCTGCTGTTCGCCGGTGCCCCGTTCGACGCGCTGGTGATGACCAGCGGCAACCTGAGCGAAGAGCCCATCGTGGTGGACAACGAGGATGCGCGCCTGCGTCTCGCTGGCGTGGCCGACCGCTTCCTCGATCACAATCGCGAGATCTACATGCGCGCGGACGATTCCATCGTCCGCCTCTTCGAAGGCGAGCCGCGCGTCATGCGCCGCTCGCGCGGCTACGTGCCGCAGACTTTCGACACCGGGCGCGCGCTGCCGGAGTTGCTGGCCACCGGCGGCGAGTTGAAAAATGCCTTCTGCCTGACCAAGGGGACGCATGCGATCCTCAGTCAGCACATCGGCGACCTGGAAAATTACGAGACGCTGCTCTTCTTTGAGGAAACCCTGGCCAACCTCCGCAAGCTGTTCCGAGTGACCCCGCGCATAGTGGCCTACGACCCGCATCCGGGGTATCTCAGCACCCGCTATGCGCTGGCTATGGAAGGCGTGGAGCCCATCGCCGTGCAGCACCACCACGCGCACATTGCGAGTTGCATGGCGGAAAACCGGCTCGATGGCGAAGTCATCGGCGTGGCGCTGGACGGTACCGGATATGGCGATGACGGGGCGATCTGGGGCGGCGAGTTCCTGCTCGCCAGATATCAGGGTTTCACGCGCCGCGCGCATTTGCGCTACACGCCGCTGGCCGGAGGCGATGCCGCGGTGCGCGAGCCTTGGCGGTCCGCGTTGGCCTACGAGGGCGCGGCGGAGCGCCTGCGAGGTGTGCCCGAAGCGCGCATGCGGCTGGTACGGCGGATGATTGAAACCGGTACCAATACGGTGATGACCTCGTCGTGCGGGCGCCTGTTCGACGCGGTGGCGGCGCTGGCAGGCGTACGCAACGAGGTCACTTTCGAAGGCCAGGCGGCGATCGAATTGGAGGCCATCGCCGACTCCTCATGCGAGGCGCGCTACGATTTCGAAATCACGGCGGACGAGATCGATTTCCGCCCGATGATGCGGCAGATTGTACAGGGCCGCGAGGGCGCGCCCAAGATCGCCGCGCGCTTCCACCATACGCTTGCCGCGTCGATTCACGAGATGTGCAATCGTATGCGCAGCGAAAGCGGACTCCAGCGTGTGTGTCTCAGCGGCGGCACGTTCCAGAATTTGCGGCTGCTGGAACTTGCAGTCAACGCGCTGCGCGGCTCGGGATTCCAAGTCTTCCTGCATCGCGAGGTACCACCCAACGATGGCGGCATCGCACTCGGGCAGGCCATGGTGGCGGCGGCTAAGCTGGCCTGACGCGCACGGCGCCGCCACGTGGTGGGAGTCGCGGTAGGGACAGCGGTTACCCGCTGCCCCCCGCACAGACCCGT
>JBDTMZ010000155.1:0-20221 GCA_039934035.1 Candidatus Solibacter sp.
GTCGGCTGGGGGGCGTTTCCTCCGCTGCTCCTCCGCTGCTCCAGCGGTCGCTCCGGGGTGGCCGATTGGAACGGATTCCATCGTGCCGGACTCGGCCAATACGGGCACCGCATGGGCCACTGGCAACAAGAGCTTCCTGAACGCCGTCAACTCCCTGGGTGACGGCACCGACTGCAAATGGCGCTTCACCGACCAGCAGAACGCCGCTACGCTATCGGCGATTACGGACAACCCGCGCGTAGAGAACCTCTGGCAGTATCTCAAGCGTCGCTTCGGTTACCGCACAGGCATCGTCAGCACCGCTGCGATTACCGACGCCACACCCGCGGTGCAGGGCGCCTATGTCGGCTACCGGCAGGCGCGTCTGGAAATCGCGCGCCAGTATCGCGAGAATCCGATGCTGGACGGTAGGCCTGCGTTCGACGTGATCTTCGGCGGCGGCGCCGATCCGTTCACTGCGGCGGGTCGCACCGACAAGCGCAATCTGATCGCCGAGTTCCAGTCTATGGGCTACCGCTACGTGACCAACGCCACTGAATTGCGCGCGGTCACCTATGGACAGCCCACGCTCGGGCTGTTCAAGGGCTCGGTTTCACCGGCGCCCGCGAGCAACGGGATCGCCACCGCGTCCGACGTGAACATGGATGTGGCCTACGACAAATTGAAATTAGCGCGTCCGGCGTCGGAGCCTGCCGCCAACCTGGGAACATTCAGCGACCAGCCCATGCTGGACCTGATGACGCAGAAGGCGATTGAGGTCTTGAGCAGCGGCTTTGCGTCGCCGCCGTTCATCCTGATGGTGGAAGGCGCGTCGATCGATAAGCAGTCTCATCCCAACCAGGCGGCGGGCACCATCTGGGACACCATCGAATTCGACAAAGCTGTGGGCGTGGCGCGCGCGTGGGCGTCGAAGCGCAGCACCAAGGACACGCTGATTGTGGTGACAGCGGATCACGACCAGTCTATGTCGATCATCGGTGTGAGCAATACGCCGGATGCGGAATACTTCGACCGCACGAAGAGCGAAAAGGTCGCCATCAAGACCGCAGGCGGCGCCCAGGACTTCACGGTGTGGGGTGACTCCTATTCGAACGCGCGCGCCGGACTGCCGTTCGTCAACACCAGCACCACGGCATCGAACAATGGCGGTAGTGCGGGCATGCCCGGAACCTTCGCGGCGAGCAATCCGACCGAGGCACCGTGGACCAGCACCTATTCCACCTACTATGGCTCTCCGGCGTACAAGCTGGATGCGGCAACCGGATACCCGGTGAACTCAGGCGCTGATATCCGCCGCCTCGCGGTGGGCTTCCGCACCGGTGACCATACCGGCTCCAGTGTGCCAGTCACCGCCGAAGGACCGGGCGCATTTCTGTTCACCGGCTACATGGACCAAACCGATATCTTCTTCAAGATGGCGGCTGCGATGTCGTCGGACACGACAGACGCGGATAAGCTGGTCGATGCTATGACGAATCACTACTGTCCAAGACGGGGCAGACCAGTAGCGCGGCCTGCTGAAAACATGTGTGTTGGACGGACTCCAGTTGGTTATTTGGGTTGAGGTCTCCGGTTTGAATTGTCGCGGCCTGTCCAAGTCATACCAATGCCAGGGTAAGTTGTTCGGCGACCGGGATCAGGGGTGGGGTGCCCATGGGATTGTCGAGCCATTGGGTCAATTCACGGTAGGTAAACAGGTTCAGCCGCAACATCGAAGCCAGATTGGACAGAGACCAGTTGGCCTTGGAGAGATGGTGCAGCCACTTCAATAGGAGCAGGGCGATCAAGGCTGTCCAAATCTGGATACGTAGGGCGTTCTCGCTGGTGCCGACGAATGTCTTCACGGTCAGATTTTGCTTGAGAGCTTTGAAAAACAGCTCGATTTTCCAGCGTTCTTTGTAGATCGTGGCGATGGTGGTGGAGCCGAACTCCATCAGATTGGTTAGCAAGACGATCTCGCGGAGACTTGTCCGATCCGTCCACCCCAGAACTCACCGCCTCGCGCACTGGTAATCCTGCCGAAGCTCTTGTTGGTGACGTTGAGCTTCGGATCGCCGAGGTTGACGCGGTTGGTGACGTTGGTAAACGTCGCCTCCACTTTCAATCCGACGCGTTCCGCCAGTTGGAAGCGCTTGTTGGCGCCTGCATTCCAACTCAAGGAACCGGGTCCCTCGATGATCCCCACGCCTGAGTTACCGAAGCGACCGATGGGATTCGGGTCGCGACCGGGAACCACACCCACGCTGCAATTGAACTGAGTCGCGCCCGTGACACGCCCCGGACAAACAAACGCGTTGCGATCCAGCCAGAGGTCGGCATTGGGATTGGAGATACTGCCCGAAGCGATGCGGTCGGGACGCTGCGTGCCGCGATTGGGAGCGTTGGTGCCGGAAGGGTCGCCGCCGCTCATTGTCGGCGTCAGATAGGGCCGCGATTGCAGGGTTAGGATCGAGGATAGACTCCAGCCCCCCAGAACAGCGTCGGTCAAGCGATTCGTCTTAGTGAGGAATTGGCGTCCGCGGCCGAACGGCAATTCGTAGACCATGGTCGTAATCGAGCGATGGCGCCGGGTGGCATATACGTTGCCACGGTCGCCGCGCCGGTCGAGCGAGTTGGTGACACTGCCCCCCGTCTCGCCGGCAAAGCCCGAGGGATTCGGACCGGCATTGTCGGCAAGATGCTTGGCGAGCGTATAGGCGGTGGAGAACGAGAGGCCCGAGGAGTAATAGCGAATTCCGAAGTAACGGGGCTGCAACCCTCGCTTGCTAGCCTGGGATTCTCGGACACTCTATGGCTGACGCGCGCGGTTCGGTTCTCGACACCAAGATCACTCGGATCCGGAACTACCGGCGCACACTGGAACGCGCCACTAAGTTCATTCCCACTTGGGTAAAGGTGGCCGTTGCCCTGGCCCTTGGGCTGGGAACGATGGTTGGCTGGAAGCGCATCGTAGTGACCGTGGAGAGCGCATTGGCAAGTCGCATTTGACCTATGCCCAGGGAGCCACTTCGGAAGTAATCGCGATGGCAACCATCCTCGCGGCGGACCGGTTTGGACTGCCGGTGAGCACCACTCATGTCTTGACTAGCGGTGTGGCCGGCGCCATGGCGGCAAATCATTCGGGTCTTCAGTGGGGCACGCTACGCGCATTAGGTGCCGCCTGGCTGATGACCCTCCCCGCCTCGATTGCGCTATCCGGGGGCCTGTTCTGGGTCTTCCGGCACGTGATGTGACGCCGGCCCCGAAACCAAAACTAGATATCGCGCCCGAAGTCCACGTAGCCAAGTCCCTGCGTCTTTCTTGCCGATTCCCGACCTCCATCCGGCGATGCCGCGCTGTCCATCTGCCGCTCGACGGCGTGCTGCACGAACTCCTCCGGACAACTGTACCCCACCTGGTCGGCGTACTTCTTCACTCTTGCCCAGAGTACTTCTTCAAGCTCGATCTTACAGGTCACCTTAGTCCAGGTATCCCAGCCCCTGAAGCTTTTTGGCAATCTCTTCGTCCGAGGCGGAAGTCTCCACCTTGGCGAGTTCCTTTTCGAGCACGTGCTCTACAAACTCTTGCGACGAGCTGTAGCCGCCGTCATCGGCGCATTTCTTAACCTTGGCCAACAAAGCTCTGTTCAACTTAATCGACGATCCGAGCATTCTTCCCTCCTCAAATTACTACTCCAAAACGTTTTCTCAGGAACCATCCAGCCACCATGGAAACTGCCAGGAACCACACCAGCCAATTGACCCTGGCGCCAAATACGCGAAAGTCGGCCTCCGGATAACGAATCTCGATCCACTCCGCGAAGTCAGCGTGGATCCGGCCTTCGCCGGGCGAGAGAACCGAACTCCAAAACGACCGGACACTTTTCCCCGGAACAAAGCCGTGTGCGCCTCCGGCTTCTATCCATTTCGAGGCGACCTCGCCGTGGAACCGAAACCGCAAAGTTCGCGACCCTGTAAAATTAGGGACGATACGCCAACTTACTTCGCGGCTCGCCAGGATCCTCACCGGCGAACCGAGGACCGCCACGCCCGGCGCCGCAATCAACTCCGGAGGCGGAGAGGATGGGTCCCACAGATCACTCATGCCCATGGTCACAATCGCCGGTTCGCCGAGCGGGAGCGGCGCGCGCTCATAGAAAGCCCCCAGATGAATGAGCAGCAGGCCGACAGGGATCATCATCCACAGCGCTGGACGCAGGGCCAGAAGCAGATAGCGCAGATTGGCGCCAATCAATCCGCGCTGCGCGCGCAGAGAGATACCAGGCTCATCGACGAATAGCCTGAGTTCGAGCATGCCCGCCTGAATCCTACGCTTGACCCTGGCCACGGCGGCCTGATCGCTGGTCCTGCCAAAGATCCATACCATCCCGGCGCCCACCACTGCCGCAAGCCACGTGAGCCCCGCAACGGGCGGCAGGAAGGAAAGGATGACGTGTGCCCCGAGGAGGACAGTGTCGATCAACCAGTTAATAATCTCCATAATCAGAAAACCGATTGCCCGATCATTCCGCTAGTCTTAGCCACTCCGAATTCGCCCAGAATGGTGGCCGTGATATCCCATAGGTGCGGCGACGCGGCTCGGACAGCGCGATTGCTGAAGAGCACGCCCGGAACTTGATCCGCCGCCATGCAGTGGTCGCCGATCCATGCCTGAGTGTTGTCTTCCATTACGTCGCGAGGCACGGCGCCGAGAGCGGTCTGCCAGGAGGCACGGTATCCGCGGCGAAAGCCGACGAGGAGGTCCGGAGAGTATTTCAGATTGCGCCCGGCGAACTCGTGTTCGGGGAAATAGACCCTTTCAACGACCTGTTCACCGGTGACCGGATCTTTGAAGTTGGCTAGAGCCCCCGCCAGCTTATCGAGCACCTGCCGCTTATCGGCCGCGGGCACAATTCCCGAGGATTCGCGGCCATCCTGGTTTACATAGATGCCGTTGAGGCCGATCGCGTACGCAACGCTCTTGCTCCAATCCACATGGGCAAACAATTCCTCGTCTCCAACCTTTGCGGGATCGTCGAGCACCAGGAATCCTTCGCGCATCAGGAATGAATTCAAGTGAACCGCCCGGTTGAAAGGCGCGAAGCCGTGGTCGGATATCACCATCAATGGTGTGTCGGTCCCAGCCTTCGCCATGGCAAGACCAATCGCTTGGTCTACCGCCACGTAGATCTCCAGCAGATCGTCTTCGTGCCGTCCCCACAGCATGTGCGAGTTTTGATCCACGCTCGAGAAGTAGTAGAAGAAGAGGCCATCCTGGAATCTGTCGAGTTCGTGTCGAAACAGCTTCAGGCTGTCCGACAGAACTTTGCGGCTTTGTGTAAGGAATTCAGCCTTCGAGAAGATTCCGGCTCGGAAGGCGGACGTCTCCTCGGCAATTCCCTGCGTATAGAATGGCCCTACGGAATCGCTGAGGTCGCGGCTATGTTGGTGCGGCGTGGAGATCGGTAAGACCGGAGCTTCAGGGTCGATGTTCACCGGGCTCACATACACACGCAAATAGGGGCGTAGTTGTTGCAGGTACACGCGGAAGATACCACGGACGCTATTGACGTGCGGGATCAAGGCATACTCCGCCTTCACCCAGCCGGACCAGTCGCCCGATTGGAGTATGAACTGCTGGCCGCCGGTATCGAAACGCGCGGCCTGACCTGCCGCATCGACGGACACAATCAGAGTCGCCGATGTCGTCTGGTGGTCGCGGCGCATCTGGTTAGGTGGGCCAGGAACTGATAGTTCGACGCGTCCGTTGCGTGTCGCTACCTGCATGATTTGCCCACCCGGCACCTTATCGCGCCGCTCCGCCGGATCGTCCGTATAAAACGAAAACGTGCCGAAGGAGCCTGTCATGTCGGGCGTGCCCATGCCCGCGAGCGAATCGCTCTCACATTCCGCGGGCGGGAAGTTCGCCGGCATGCGAACGATATTCGAATTCACGCCTCTTTCCTGGAGTACCTGCCAGAAGGCGCGGCCCGCGCGCAGGGTGCGCACACCGCCACCCGACAAGGGGATCAGGTACGGTCCAAGCCCGAACGTTCGCGTAGGCTCGGTGGTCTCGGCCATCGAGGAAACAGGCATTCTCGTCGACGGATTGCGATGTACGAAGTCGAAGATGCCGTGGCCGCCCGGGTCCATTCCCGTGATCACGCTGGACCATGCCACCGGACTTTGCGGCGGCACTGTAGTGGCCAGCCGCTTGAACGCGCCGGTCTGCCGGAGGTGGTTGAGATTCGGCAAAGAGGCCAGGTGCGTCTCCACAAAAACCGGATCCATGCCGTCCACGCCCAGCACGATCATCTTTTTGCCCGCGGCCCTGGTGGTGCGGCCGGCGCAGCCAAACGCCAGAAGCAGCGCGGCCACGATGAGAACGGCACCCCACTTCACGCAGCCACCTCCTGCTCTACCGATTGTGCTTGAGGCCGGAGCAGCGATTTGCCTTCCATATGCGGCGGCGGTTCGATGCCGAAAAGATCCAGCGCCGTCGGCGCCAGATCTTCAATTCCGGGACTGACCGCCTCGATTTTCCGGTTGGAGAATAGAACGCCGGGAACCAGGTGCGGGTCGACGCAATGATCGCCGCTCCAAGCTTTATCGTTGTCCGCGAATACGTGGGCCGTCACCTTACCCACCGCCGAATCCCAGCTCGCGCGGTATCCCGCGGCGTAGCCCACGACCACATCGGGTGCCGCATCGAGGTACGGTCCGCTATAGAGAGAATCCGACGGCCATGCTTGACGGACCGCGGACCGTTCGAGCTGGTCGTCGTAGAGACCGCCAATCCGCGAGGCCAGTTCGCGCTTCAGTGCCCCCGCCTCGCGCGGATCGACGAATCCCTCCGCTTCCCGCCCCTTCTGATTGATGTACACTCCCGCCAGTCCGAATGTGTAGGCGCGAGTGCGGCTCCAATCCACGTCCTTCAAGTAGGAACTTGCGCCGCTCGCTCCATCCTTCAGCGTCAGATAGCCGTTCTGCAGCAGCCAGGCATTCAGATCCACGCCGCGTTCGAAGGACGTGAAACCGTGATCGGACAACACAAACAGCGCCGTCTCCGAGTCCACATAGGTCATAGCCCGGCCAACGAGTTCGTCGGCCTTGCGATAGAGATCTTCGATGACGCGCGAGTGTGTGCCCCCGCCGTCTTTCTGCGCGAAGAACATATGCTGCACGCGATCGGTAGTATCGAAGACGCAGGCCACTACACCGCGGCGCGTCCGATCGAGAGCGGAGAAGAACATCTCCTTGCGCTCATCGAAAATGAGGTATGCCTGCTTCAGAAAAGCGTCAGAATCGATGGCGTGCTCGTTGAGCGCCCAAGTATCCTCAGCCATGCCTAGCGTGGAGAAAGCGCCCAGCAATTTGGCGAGGTAGGCGGCATAGTAGGACGGGTGCGAAATGGGAAGTGCGGGTTCCTCCGGGTCGATATTGATCGGGGTGGAGTAGAGCGACACCTCCTCCGCATTCTCGGTCAGCAGGAATCGCGCAATCCCCCGCACCTTGATTCCCAAGCCGGCGGAGAAAGTCAGCTTGACCCAAGGGCTGTACTCGCCCGCCGCCAGATGGTGCCACTCTTCGCCGACTTGGAAATCCGCGTCGCCGTCGCTGCGCAACCGCAACGTGAACGGCAGTTCCATGGGGGCAGCCTCTTCGTACAGGGCGTTAGGCGGCCCGAGGATAACCCCGTGGCATAGGCCCTCCTCTCGCCGCAACGGCATGCGGTTGCCGCTCTCCATCTCGGCGCCTCCGACTCGCGTGGTATAGAGAGCGAAAGTGCCTTGTGTGCCCAGCAGGTCGGGCGTACACATAGCCGAAAGCAGCCGACCGTTGAACTTCTCAGGGGGAAAGGTGATGGGCACGCGCAGAATGGTGGAGGCAATCTGACGTTGCCCGAGGATCTGCCAGAACGTCTTACTCTTACGCCGCATTTCCACGGCCGGCCGGCTTAGAGGGATGCGGTACTTGCCAATCTTGAGAATCTTCTCGGGCTGGTTGACTCGCGAAGAAGAGAGATACGGCATATAGGAACTGAGGCTGCGATTCAGGAAGTCGAACATCGCGTGGCGGGCCGGATTCACTCCTGTGGCGAACGTCGACCATGCCACGGGCGAAAGCGCCGGAAAGGTTGTGCGCAGACGATGAAAACTGCCCTGCTCCCGCAAGCGGCTGAAATTTGGCAGCTTGCCTTCCTGCATGTAGCGTTCGGCGAGGCCCGGGTCGAGACCATCGAGCCCGAGGAAAATCAGCTTCCTGACCTTGGCTAGTTTGTATCCCTGCCGGCCGGTGATCGCGCCCCATAGTACCCGGACAGGCCACAAGAGAAAGCTAATCAGGCCGAGCAGCACTCCGCTGAGAATGCTCACGAACGAACCCAAAAAGGCGAAGCCGGCGCCCGGGCCAATATAAGCTATCTCAGGATGGAAGGGGAAGCTCATCGAACCTTGCCTTCCAGAAAAGGAACTTCAAAAACTTTCTTGTGCATGATCGGACCGTGTCCGAAAAATCCAGACTCGCCGAACAGCTCCCCGTGATCCGCCGTAATCGTGATGTAGGTGTTTTTCGGAACAATGTCGAGCAACTCCTCCACCACCCGATCGAGATACTGCACAGCCTTGACTTGCCGGTCACGTAGCATGCGACACTTCGACCGGCCAAAAAACAGGCTGCCGCTCTCTTTCAGCTTTCCGCCGACGATCTCGTCGTCGAGATGCTTGAAAACGCCGTGAATTCCGCTGATGCGAGGCCACTCCTCGGGAGGTTCGTCGGGTAACGCGTACGGATAGTGGGTCTCGCCTACGTTCAGCAAGTAGAACGAAGGCTTGTCCTCCGGAAAGCGCATCTCACGGACCATGGCTCGCATGTCGTTGTGCTTGTCCATCAGGCGGTACGTATCGAACCCGTGGTTGAGGATCGTACGGGGATTGAGCACAGGCAGCGACACCATCGCGTGGGTGCGATAGCCAAGGGTCTCTTTCAGAAACGCCGGAAAGTATAGCTTCGGGATAAGGGACTTGAAACCGACGCCCTCAATGCCGAGCCGTACCGCGAACTTCAGGAAGTCCTTTTTGTAATAGTCCGACGCAAACACTTGTTTGGGGCTGTGGTGCGGCAGCAAACCAGACAACAGATTGTAGTGCGAGGGCGCAGTCCACGACGCGTACGACCACCGCTGCTCAAGCGGACCCAGTTTGCAGATCGTTCTCGGCCGAGCCTCCAGCAAGGTGTCGTAGCGGCAACTGTCCAAAATGATGAGAACGTAATTGTTGCCCTGTGTACCTACCGGGGTTTCCTGTGCGTTGCTGCCGATTGAGCGTTGCGCCATACCCTGAAATGCTACGCCCCGAATATGACACTTGAACTAAAGAACGATAACAAATACGCGCCTGGGCCGCAATTCGGCGTGATCGCGTCCAAAGACCGGCACAGTGTCATCCCGCCTTCACAATTCGAGCGTAGTTTGGTTAGTTGGATTTCTATATGCACAAAGGCCTTGGTCGGAACGCCGCCGCTGGCGCACTGCACGGAGCAGCCGTGTGGTCGGCGTATGCGCTCCTGGAATTCCTGTTGTCTTCGGTAGTGTTCCGGCTGGTCCGGCCGCATGCCGTTTTCAGTTCCTGGCACTGGACCCTCACCGCCGCCCTTATGCTGGGATATCTGATCGCCGGTTCCGTTTGCGGCGCCGTGGTCGGGGCGGCGGTGTGGTTCTTGCGCTCGCGCGTAAGCCTGCCGGTGGAAGCGGCGGCAACCTTCACCCTGCTGTTCGCGTTTGGCTTGCATCTGGCGCTCGATCCTCAGGCCAGAGGTCCGTTGCTGCTGGCCGCCGCCGTCGTGTTCGGCGTGCTCCTTTTGGTCCCTCGCTTGAGAGCCGCCACGGGATGGCTGACCAGCTATTGGGTGATGCCCGGGCTGCTGCTCGGTCTCGGTCAACAGCTCGTACTCAAGGAAATGGGGGTCGCCAGCCAGTTGGGCGCCCCCGTGAAAGTGGCTTCGATCGCACTGACCGCGCTCCTGCTGACAGGTGCCGCCGTCGCCGTCTTTGTAGGGAGGAAGGCGAGTCTGCCCGCGGCGCCGCTGCGGTTCGCGACAGTCGGGACCGCGGCACTTCTGGTGGTAACGAGTTTCGCGCTCGGTCGCCCGGCGCCGTCTGGACTGGAAGCCGCGTCCTCGCAGCCGGCACAAAGTACTCGCCCCAACATTCTGTTGATCGTCATGGACACGGTACGCGCCGACCATCTCTCAGTGTATGGCTACGATCGCGATACCACACCGAATCTGAAGAACCTCGCCGGTGATTCCATGGTGTACTCCAACGCATTATCCGCCTCGGATATCACCCTGAGTTCCCACGCGTCGTTATTTACGGGTATGTATCCGAGCTGGCATGGCGCCTACTGCGATCCGCGCAACGCCGCCTACGGCCGCGCCATTACCGATCGCTACCCGACAGTCGCGGAACTACTGCAACGAGCCGGATACCAGACCCAGGGGGTCGCGGCGAATCTTTATCTGCGGGCCGACTACGGCCTGGAGCGTGGCTTCGACCAGTTCCACATTCCGCGTCCGGTTCCCATACTGGCTGCCGAGAACGCTTTCATGCTGCGCCGTGGATTCCGGCGAACGCTCGGCCTGGTCTTCGACACAGCCCAGTTCGACCGCCTCTACGCCATGGGCGAAGACATCAACACCGAGCTGCTCACCGAAACCTCGCGCCTGAAAGCTAACGCGCCGCTCTTTGCGTTTGTCAACTACATGGACGCCCATTTTCCGTATGTGCCCCCCGCGCCCCACAACTCGCGCTTTCCCGGGCGCAGGCCGGGGACCACGCAAGATGACTTGGAGTTGCAACAGCATGCCATAGTCACAGGAGGCGAGGCTCCAGGCTACCGCTCGCACAGCGTCTCGCAATACGATGGCGGAGTCGCCTATCTGGACCACCAAATAGGTCAGATCACTTCCTGGTTAAGGCGACGTGGAACCTATGACAATACGATGATCGTCATCACTTCGGACCACGGTGAGGCCTTCGGCGAACGGAATCGCGTGGGCCACGCTAACTCGCCCTATCAGAACTTGCTGCACGTGGCCCTGCTGGTCAAATACCCGGGACAGAAGCTGCGGGGAACGGAACCCCGTCCCGTGAGCCTCACCGACGTCGCGCCTACTATTTTGGAGACGGCAGCCGTTTCGACGCCGGCTACCATGCAAGGCCGCAGTCTTTACAAGGACAGGGACCGGGAGATCTTTGCCGAGACATTCCCTTGCCCCGTCGCACACTCCCCCGATTGCCCGAACGGCTGCACGGCGCGAGCGATCTTCTCCTGGCCTTACAAGTTCATCACCACCAGCAACGGCCGGCGGGAATTATTCGACCTTGGCAATGACCCGGCGGAAACGCGCAATCTATACATTCGGGAGGCGGAACGGGCAGCGCAATTGGGCGATCGCTTGTCTCTCTGGATGCGGAGTATGCCGCCGCAATCCCGTCAGACTCAGACTCTGGCGCCGGAAGACCTGAGACGCCTGAAAAGTCTGGGTTACGTGCAGTAGCTCGCTGCGACCTCTCGCTTGGGCTGCCAACCAGTTCGTCCCATGCACTCATTGGCGGGTACGCCGGCGCCGCCATGGCAAACGTGGCGTACAAGATGGGACCGGAACACGCCTTCCAGGCCCTGATCGTCGGACAATGGCCGGTCACACTCATGTTCATCGTGCTGGCGCCCGTACTGGGACTAGTGCTGGCCTACGTCCTAATGATTTGCATCTATTGGCTATTCCGCCGGTCCAGCCCTTCCAAGATGGACCGCTACTTCCGAAAGACGCAATTGGCTTCCGCGGCGTTGTACAGCTTCGCGCATGGCACGAACGACGCCCAAAAGACAATGGGAATCATCACTGGCGTGCTGGTGGCGTCCGGGTATCAAAGTACCTTCCATGTACCCATGTGGGTGATACTCTCGGCCCACGCGGCGATCGCCCTGGGAACCCTGAGCGGGGGCTGGAAAATCGTACATACCATGGGATCTCGGCTGACGCGCCTCAAGCCGCGCGGCGGCTTCTGCGCAGAAACGGCGGCGGCGATTTCGATTTTGATTGCCACGTTTCTCCACCAGCCCGTGTCGACAACGCACGTGATTGCGGGCTCTATCGCGGGCGTCGGGAGCATTCAAAGACTCAAGGCGGTTATACTCGGCTATATCTATAGGGGAGGGATTCTTGGACCGGAATGGGGCTCATCAACGCCGGCGCTCACCAGTTTCAGTGGAAGAACGCGACGCCGTCTTTGACGTAGCGGCTCGCGACCCACGCGTGTACGGCGCCCGCGACGCCGCAATTATCGCAATGGTCTGTGGGGCAGGTCTACGGGCGCGGGACGTTGTGGCACTTCGGATTGATCATGTCGATCTAGTCACATCTGAAATTGCCGTTATTCGTCAGTGTTGCACCTTTGTCGTTGGCCTCCTACCGATCGCCAATGGGGCGCTCGAACGTTGGTTGGCCTATCGCGGCCATTCTCCGGGTCCCTTGATCAATCCCATCCGTAGACCGGCACGGGTACTGGACAAGGCGGTCAGCCCGAGCATGGTGAACGATACCCTATTCCGGCGCAGTGTGGAAGCCGGGGTTACGCCCTTCACCGCGGACGATGCGCTACGTACCGCGTCGATAGTCACCGCGGGGCGGTGGCATGGGGGGCCGCGATGCCCGGACGATTTCAGTGGTCGCCCCGTACCAAACGCGCCCGCCTCCCATGGACAGAATCCGAGTCAGGAACTGGTCATTCGCTTCCTCTCCCGGCACGGGCATGCCCAGCGTACGGCATTACTCGCCAGGCTGAATCGGCTGTCCCTGCTCCTTACGGGAGGCACGCGAAACGCCTTCGAGTTCGACTGGACCGCTATCCACGCCAGTCACTTACCACCCATGGATACGGTGAGTGTTGGTTGTACTCTGAGAGCTTTGAACAAACTGAAAGACGCCCTCCACGGAGTTCTCCGTGAGGGCGTCGTCATTGGGGCGGTTGACCAGGGCACTTACGCCGATATTGTCCGTCAGAAGTGGTCGAAGGTCTAGAGTCTTATGCCGCCGGTCCCGAGGGGAAGCCCGGCGGCGCGGTTGCGGCCGTTCCTTACCCAATATCAGTTTCGATGACCCAGAACGTCCACTCTTCGGTCCAATCATCGTCACCGATGCCACCCAGGAACCGGGCGGATTGATCGAAGAACCCGTCGTCCGGCGGCTGGACCCAGCCCGCGCGGAAGATCGGGCTGGAGAACAGACCCGCGAAGTCGGGATCGCTGTATTCGAACGGCCGGGCGAACAAGGGATCGGCGACTACAATGTTCTTTCCTGCGCCGCTGCCCTTTTGGCCCTGAGCGTACGCGAGGTTGTATACGGAAGACGCCGCGGTTGACCCGATCTGTCCGTCCAGGGTATTGGCGCCCTTCGTCCCGACATTGTTGCCCCAGCAGAGAATGCCGTTCATTGTCACGTTACCCAGATCCGCCTGGGCCTGAGTGTTGGCATCGCTGATATCCATACAAGGGCTGTAATAGTTGGATATCACCAGGTTATTGAACGATCCGCGCGCGCCACGCCGCAGGAAGATCCCCGGAGCGTTGGCTTCGTCGAAGCCGACTTTTGCGCTACCGAAGTAGCTGACGTTGTAGAACGTTGGGTTCGAATACGGCAGGCCGGCCTGGTCGTATTCGCTGTTGTCGCCCTCAATGCCGCGGTTACCGGGAGAGTCCGGGCTCTGATACATGAGACCAAACTGGACGCGTCCGGTCCAGCCAAGCTGGAAGTCGGTAAAGTCATCCGCGCCCAACCCGCCAACCAGCCACTTCGCATCCATCGTGCCGCCGAACCACTCAAAGGAGTCGTCTTTTCCGTAGATCGCCTGCAGGTGTTCCGCCACGGTCTGCTTGCCGCAGCCGCCCCAGGTAAAGGAGTTCAATTCGTTGTTGGGAGAGAGAATCGTGCCGGCGAATTCCACCCGCACATACTTGAGCGTGCCGCAATTGTGGTTCTGGTCCGTACCGCCGTACAACGTGTCCGGATTGCCCACTAGGCCCTCGATGTAGAACGTGCCAGGCGCATTCTTGCAACCCTCCGCCGGACATATCCCAGTACCGCCCGGGATGTTGCCGCCGACGTTGATGGGCGCCTTGCCAAGCATAACCAAGCCGCCCCAATCGCCGCGCGACCGCTGTCCGAAGGGTAGTGAACTCGTCATGATGATCGGCCGAGATTTGGTGCCGCTGGCGTTGATCTTCCCGTTCTGAGTCACGATCAACGCGGAAGGGGGCGTCGTCCCCGTCCCACCGACCACGAAAGTTCCGGGTTCAATCGTCAGCGTCGCGCCGTTCTTCACGAAGACGATGCCCTTCAGATCCCACTGGGTATCGTTGGTGAGCGTGCGGTCTGCGGTGATGTCGCCGGTGATGGTTGTCGCCCCTTTCACCACTCCGATCTTCATATAGGCGCTCTTCAGCACTCGCGTACCCGTGTAGTCGCGAAATTGCACGACCAACGTGTGCATTCCCAATTCATTCGGGATCGACAATGCTGGGAACTTCCCGCCGGACCCGATCAGCACCGCTTTGCTCGCCGCCGCCAGGGGCGCCGGCTGAAAGCCCTGCGCCACGGTGTTGCCGCTGATGTCTGTGGCGGCCTCGGTGCCGCCCGGAAGGTAGGTCTTCTTCCCCGTCTGATTATTCTGCCGGTACACGAACGTCGTGTAGGGATACAGATCTCCGTTGGGCTTGACCGTCCACTTGAGTGCCAAACTCTGGCCCCCCTGGTAGACATACTTGTCGCTCCAGATCCACATGGCCACGCTGGAACGAGGTCCGTTATAGATCGCGGCGGCGGATTGTCCGGCGGCGAGGTTCGCCTTAGCGACTCTGCTCGCCGAGGCAAGATCTTGCGCGGACGCGCACACCACCCAGAGAGCGCTGAGCGTCAGCAACGATTGAATTCGCATGATTTCTCCTCTTTTGCTTCTCAGAAAAATGAATAGCTGAAACCGATTTGAAAGGTCCTGCCCAGGTGGTAGTCGCGCTGCACGAATTGGCCCTGCGTCCACCGGTAGTCGTTATCGGCGAGATTCTCCGCCTCAAAACGAATGCCCCACTTCCCCTTCTCGCCGCCCGGCCTGTACTGATAGACGAAGTCGAGGAACGTGTTCCCTTCCTGATAAATGTCGGGAACACCGAATGTTCCAGCGTCGGAAACCCGCCGCGATACGTAGTTGGCATAGAACTTCGCATCGCTTCGCCACTTGGGGCGCGTCCACTGCAGCACTGCGTTGGCAATGTAGCGCGACTGGCCCAGCAGCGGCCGCGATTGTGAAGTCACAATCGTTGCGTCCTCAGGCTGAATCTCGATGTTCGAATCCACGAAGGTGAAGTTGGCCGAAACCGCGAACTCCCGTAGCCGCCGGCTGAACGATGCCAGCGAGCGCCGAAACTCCAGTTCGAAACCCACGTTCCGGGCACCCTTGGCGTTGACAAACGTCTGCCGCAGGTCGTTCGATGGCACAATCGTCTGCTCGATTGGATTCTTGAATGTTTTGGCGAATACGCTGGCCGCGATCAGTTGATTCCCCCCGGGGAACCACTCCCAGCGCGCATCGTAATTGCTGATCAGCGCGCGCTTGAGATTCGGATTCCCGGCGGTAACGAAACCGCCCAGCACATTATTGAAATCGAAGGGGGAGAGTTCGCGAAAATCCGGGCGCGACACCGTGTGGCTGTACGATAGCCGGAAGTTCTGCTTCTTCGAAATTGAGTAGATCGCGTTGATGGCGGGCGCCGGGTCGCGATTCTGTAAAGCGGCCTTGACTGGAGCAGAGTTCGGCACGCGATTGTCGAACGTGATCACGTTTTGTTCGGCATCCTCAATCCGGATGCCGCCCTGCACCCGGAAGCGGGCGCCAAAGCTGAGATCCACCATCGCATATCCGGCAAAGATGTTTCCTTCCGCCTGGTATGTGTCTGTGGCTCGGGTGAACTCCGTGATCTGGAAACCGTTGGGACGGATATTGCTGGGCCCAAATAACTGGTTGCTCGGCAGCAATAGATCCAACGTAGTGAACTGCTGCGGTTGGTAGATGAAGCGGCGGGCGCCAAAATCGCGCCGTCGTACCGTGACCCGCACTCCGGTCTTGAACAATCCGGAGATTCCGCCCTTGAAGAACGGGATGGAATAGTCCGCTTGCGGCTCGTAAATCTTGTCATGCAGGTCGGAGAAAAAGCGAATGCCGGACGATCCAGAGGCAGAGAAACTGTAGCTGCCATCGGGCAGTTGATTGCGCAGAACCTCCCGGAGATCGGGCTCGTTGCGCTGCGAATTTGAATACGTGAATTGCCAGTGGATCAGGCTGTTGCGCCACTTCTGAATGGAGTGGTCGCCCTCCACGCCCGTGGAGAAGAGCGACCGTTCGACATACCGCAGACGCTGCGAGAAGATGTTTCCATCGACGCCGCCATCGTAGCCGGAGAACTCGCGGGCCGTCTTGTCGGCATCGTGTGTATAAGTGTTGCGGAAGATCAGCTTGTTGCCGGGTGTCAGACGCACGGCGGTATTGAAGATGGCCCCCACTTTCGCCGACTCCGAATACTCGCGAAAGTCGGGATAGTTAGTGAAGATAATTGGCGTGCCGGCGCCCATGCGGATATAGTTCTGCAATTCGCTCTGCGTCTGCGGCTTGTTAGTAAAACTAATGGCGCCGACGATGCCGAATCGGCCGAACGTCCCGCCGCCCGAGGCCGACCAATCTAACGCCGGACGCTGCGAGTCCACGGGCGTCGGCTCCCAGTTGTTCGAGAACGCCTGGCCGAAAGTCTGCAGTTCGGGCTTGGTGAACTGTCCCGGGAACAGGCGTGCATCGGTCGGAATGGAAGGAGGAATCGCGCGGGATCCGCCGCCGTACCCGAAGAAATCGCCCGAGCCCCCGGGGTAGCTCAGGAACTTGTTGAAGGTGGTGGCAGTGTTGAATCCTGTCTTGACCGACAGGTTGAAGACCCTCTGTGTCGGAAACTCGATGGTCTGCAACTGCACCACACCACCGGAAAACTCGGCGGGGAGATCCGGCGAATAGGTCTTGGCGATCTTGATGTTCTCGATCAGACTTGCGGGGAACAAATCCAGGGGAACGACCCTCTTTTCCGGCTCGGTCGTCGGAATCGCGGCTCCATTGAGTTGGGTGGAACTGTAACGTTCTCCCAGACCTCGTACGTATACGAAACCGCCGCCCACCACGCTTACGCCGGTGACCTTCTGCAAGGCTCCCGCCGCGTCCGATGACGCGCCCGCGTTCAATTCTTCTCTGCCGATGCTGTCGCTGACCACCGCCGAAAGCTTCCGCTCCTGCAAGACCGCCTCGGCCGTAGCACCCACTGCAGTCGCCCGTTCCACCACATCAACCGTGGTAACCAGCGATTTGTTCGACATTACCGTGCTGGCCTCGGTAGTCTCGCCAGGCTTGACAGCGATTTCGGACAACACCACCGGCGAGTAGTTGGGAGACGTGATGCGCAGTTCGTACTTGCCGGCAGAGATAGCGATCGTGAAGCGGCCGTCTCCATCGGTAATCATCGCCTGCGTCCGGTTGCCGTTGACTTCAACCGCGGCGCCGGTAATCGGCCTGCCAGTCTGCCCGTCGAGAACAAAACCAGCGATACTCCCAGTCCCTTGGGAATAGACCGCCGGCGCTATCAGCAGCGCCAGGGCGAGGCGCAGGTGGCTATTGGACAAAAACGTACACCTCATTGGAATCCACGCCGTCCATAAAGACGCGGACTGGGACGCGACCCGTGACGAAGGACTGCGTCGGCACAAAGACGTTGATCTGCCACAGGCCTGGTGCGTCCGGGTTTAAGCCTGTGAATTGGACCTGCGCCTCGACACCACCGATGAAAACCTGGGGAGTGGATTTGGTGGTAACCAACGGCGTCGCACCGGGCGCCACGCCGTCCTGCACACTCGAATTGAGCGCCCCTGGACCGGTTGCGTAGACTGAAATGATTTCGCCGCGTTTGGCCGGAGCCGACGACGAGTTCTCGGTGGCCCCGTCCTGATTGCGTACCGCGCCTTTGGGCGGTACTTGTGTGTCCTTCGTGAACAGCCCCGGTGCGGCGGAAATGACGCGGACAGTGCCGGTTACCGTGGCCGACGGCGTTGTGATCGTGACCGCCTGCAGCCCGGGTGCGGTTGCATACGGAATGAGGAAAGTGAGCTGACTCGACCGCACGTCATAAAGCGCAGAGTCCACGCCGGCCACAGTGACCTTGACGCCGCCCAGCGTTTTCGGCAGCGGGAACGCGCCGGCGGTCGTAGTCGACACTCCAGCAAAGGCCCCGAAGGCGGCTACCCATGAGCCGGCCGACACGGGTTGATCGCCGCGAAAGCTCGCGTTGTTCACGATTGCCACTTGCGCGTTCAACCCACCGCATAAAAGCAAAAGAGACACACAGATGTTGGAGGACATGGTTCGGGCTCAGCTCCTGGACGATGATTAGGCACACCTATGGAATTGCAGTCCGGACCGGTTTTCGGCTCTGGCTGCGACCGTAGACTGATGGCTTAGTGTGGCTAGTTAGAAAGTTATCACGCAACATCTTCGCGCGATGGGCACAGACGATTACAAGTAGGTAAATGTTCAGTTACACCGGCAGCCCGCGAACCCAGAGATTTTGGAATCGGTGCAGGCGGACAAACCTTGCCGTGCGACGCTACTTGTGCCAACCCTTGGAGCGGAGAAACTGCACCATTTCGGCGGGGTGGTCGGACTGGATACCCGTGGCGCCGCGGCGAATGGCGTCTTCCCAGGACTCCGGCGTATCCGCCGGCCCGAGGCGGTCGACAAAAATGCCAGCCTTGGAATTGATGGCCACGGCGATGACGTCATCCTTAAAATCGCGCGCGTCAAATGCGATCACCTTGGGGCGCAGTTCTTCGGCGATTCTGGTGGCCACGTCGAGGTTTGACGCTTCCGGCATAACCCTTATTAGCGGGTTCAGCTTCTGAATGCCGCGATGCAACTCCATGCTGCCGTACACCACCACATGATCTTCCATGCCGTACCTGGCCACGGCCGCTACCAGATCTTCCGCCGAGATGCGTTTGGCGTCGATGTAGACATCGATCTTGCCGCGCGCGTACGCCAGCACCTCGTCGAACGTGGGGACCTGGGTATTCGCAAACTGCTCGCCGGACTTGATGCCGGCGTCCAGCTTGCGAACCTCGTCGAAGATCATATTGGCGACCTCGCCGTGGCCGTTGGTGCGCCGGTCCACGCTGCCGTCGTGCATGATCACGAGTTTGCCGTCGGAGGTTGTTCGGACGTCGGTTTCGATAAAGTCGGCGCCTGCGTCGACCGCGGCTCGGTAGGCCGGCATGGTGTTTTCCGGATGGTGCAGATGCTCACCGCGGTGCGAGATGGCGACGACACGGCTATCCTGCGCCACGGCGGCGCCGAACAGCAAGAGGGTGATGGTCAGAGTTCGCATATTTACCTTGAAGTTTAGAAGAAGAAGCGCAGTGCCAGTTCAATCGACCGCGCGCCGCCGGCGCTGGTGATGACGCCGAAGGTATTCCGGTTGCTCAGATTGTTGCCTGGATTGCCCCACTGCGGGTGATTCATGGCACTATACGCCTCCGCGCGGCACTGCATTTTCAGGCGTTCGTAGAGGCGGAAGTCGCGCATCAGCGACAGATCCCAGTTGTTCACACCCGGGCCGTGCAACGGAAACCGCGGCGCGAACCCAAGCGTGTTGGCCGGCGAGGCCACGAAGGCATCGGTATTGAACCACCGCGCTGTCGTCCGGTCCGCGCGCGGCAGCGAGGGATTCGCATTGGGCACCACGTTCGGCCGCTGCGTATTGGGACCCCATGCCGCGAAGCTCTGTGTGATTGTCAGCGGCAGCCCCACCTGAAACTCCGTGATTCCCGAGACCTGCCAGTCGGCGAACAGATCTTTCACTACAACGACACTGCTTAGGTACTTTCCGTGACGCCCGAACGGCACCTGATAAACGTAACTGGCGACGAACCTGTGGGGCGTGTCGTAGCCGCCGACTCCGCGCTCCGCACTGAGGTTGTACACGTCCTGGTAGGCTACCCCATTCGCCCTCGATGGGCCGTCGATATCATTGATGAGCTTGCTCCAGGTGTACGGCAGGGAGCCTCCCTCGATGAGATTGGCGAAGTCCTGGGTCACCACAATCCCC
>JBDTMZ010000156.1:0-138972 GCA_039934035.1 Candidatus Solibacter sp.
CGCGGCTGCAGTACGCCGGCGGGCTTCCGGAGGATACCGGCGAAGAATCGCTGGCCGAGTAAAAGCAGTTCATGGAGTTGGGCATACCGCCGGTCTCACTTTAGGGTGGGGCCGGCGGTTTTGCTATTTTAGGAGTGGAGTCTACTTATGGCCACTGGGTCTCTGGTCAGCGTCCGCGAATATTTGAGCACCAGTTACCGCCCGGATTGCGATTATGTCGACGGGGTGGTTCTGGAGCGTACCTTGGGCGAATACGATCACGCCAGTCTTCAAATGGCGGTGAGTGCTTACTACTATGCACGTCGGAAAGACTGGCGTATCCGCGTGGTTCCGGAGCAGCGCGTGCAGGTGGCACCCACGAGATTTCGCGTGCCCGACGTCTGTGTGATTGTGGATCAGGGTAAGCCGGCACAAATCTTCACCGAGCCGCCGCTCATCTGCATCGAAATCCTATCGAAGGACGATCGCCTGTCGGAAATGCGCGAGCGGGTGCAGGACTACCTGGATTTCGGAGTCAAATACGTGTGGATTCTGGATCCGGCGACCCGGGAAGCCTGGCGCTGCACGGGTAGTGAGATGCACGTGGTGAGCGAGTTACGCACGGAGAATCCGGAGACGGTCGTTCCGGTCGCGGACCTGTTCGAATAATCCGGTCGGCGGGTGTATGATGATTCTCGCATGGCAGCGGAAAGTCCCCGAGTTTCGCATCGTCCCGGGCGGCGCGCGTATTTGCTGATCGCGCTCTTCGCGTTGGCGCTCGTTCTGTTTCCCTTTCTCTTCTGGTACAACACCTGGTTCGGACGCCAGCTTTCGAATTCCGACATCGACGCGTATTTTGCGGATCGCTCGAAGCCGCGGCATATCCAACACGCTCTGGTACAGGTGGGCGAGCGGGTTGCGCGCGGGCAGAACGGCGCGCGATGGTATCCGCAGGTCGTGTCGGAGGCGGCAAGTCCGAACCTGGAGATCCGTCAAACAACCGCCTGGATTATGGGGCAGGACCGCACGTACGCGCCATTTCACGAGGCGCTGCGGCAACTGCTTCACGACCGGGCGCCAATGGTGCGGCGCAATGCGGCACTGAGCCTGGCCGCTTTCGGCGACACTGCGGCGCGCGCGGAACTGGTGGCGATGCTGCGCCCGTTTGCGGTCAGCGCTCCGGTTGCGGGAGCGGTGCAGTATCGCTTGAAACCTGGAGATTACGTCAATCCGGGGACGCTGCTGGCGCGGGTAGGCGGCGTGGAAGTGCGGGCCCAAGCGCCGGGTGAGGTACGTTCGCTGGAACGGCGGGAGGGGCAGACGGTGTCGGCGGGCGACTCCCTGGCGGAACTCGGCGCGGACAAGAATCACGTGTGGGAGGCGCTGCGAGCGCTCTACCTGGTGGGGCAGGCGGACGACCTGGAAGCCGTGCAGCATTTCGCCCGTCCGGTTCCCGGGATGCCGGACACGGTGGCACAGCAGGCACTGCTGACGGAAAACGCGATTCAGTCACGCCAGGGAAAGTAAGTGATCGCACATGGGGCGCAGAAATGCACTTTCCTTCCGCATGACACTCTCAACGAAAGTTCTTTCCATCGCCCTGCTCTTGGGTGCGGCTGGTTTCGCGCAGACTGCCGGACAGGATATGAAACAAGCGGGGCGCGATATGAAGCAGGCGGGACAGGCTACCGGGGAGGCAGCCAAGGAAACAGGAAAGGCTACGGCCAAGACTGCCAAGAAGGCGACGCATAAGGTCAAAAAGACCACCCACAAAGCGGCGACCAAAGTAGAAGAAAAGACGCGCGACAAGCAATAAGAGACAGCAGGATTCAGAGGACCTCTCACAGCCCGCGAAAAGATTTTAAATCCGCTTCCTAACTTGCACTGCTCTGTTGATTCAATGACTTGCAGAGCCGCCACCGTGAGGGAGCGGTTTTTTTTACGGGCTCCCGGCAGTGGCGGCGCGCGCTGGATTCATGAGATAGTAATGGGGAGCACGGCGGAAAATCCGCGCGTGAGAGGTCTCTTGAAAAAGTTTCTGCTGCTTTGCAGCTTTCTTGGGTTTTTATTCCAGGCTCGATCCTCCCCCCCGGCTTTTATCGTTTTGAATACGGCCAATTGGGGCGCCGGCCGCTTGCCTGCCGACTGGCAGATCAAGATGAATCACGGCCGACCGGAGATCTCGGTTTGCCGCGAAACGGAAAGTTGCCTTCACCTGAAGAGCGTGAAGAGTTCCTTCGCACTGGAGCACGCAGTCGATGTCGACCCCGTCGAGATGCCCTTTCTGACGTGGAACTGGAAGGTGGCGCAATTGCCCGCGGGCGGCGATTTCCGGCGCGCCTCCAGCGACGATCAGGCGGCGCAGGTACTGGTTGCCTTCACCGACAAACGAATTCTCACCTATATCTGGGACACCACCGCGCCCAAAGGCATGATGCAGAGCGCCAGCAACATTCCGCTGGTGCGCATCTACGCGTATGTGTGCCAATCCGGCGACTCCGAGGCGAACAAGTGGATTGTGGAGAGCCGTAACGTCGCTGCCGATTACCAGCGCGCCTTCGGCAAGCCTGCGCCTCGCGTGAAGGGCGTGCGGCTGCAAATCAACTCCCAGCACACGGGAACCACCGCCGAGAGCTATTTCGGAGTGGTGGCCTTCCGTAGTGCGCCGCAATAAATGATTCTGGTGACAGGCGGTACCGGCTTCATCGGTACGCATCTGCTGGAGCAACTCAGTACGGGCGGCGAACCGGTGCGCGCGCTGGTCCGGCGTTCGCGAAAACCACGCACTCTGCCAGGCAGGGTGGAGGTCGTGTACGGGGACCTGGCAAGCGGCGCCGGGTTGGAAGAGGCGCTGCGCGGCGCCGCCTCGGTGATCCATCTCGCAGGAGTTACCAAGGCGCTGCATCCCGACGACTACTACACCGGCAATGTGCGCGCCACCGAACAGTTGGCGCATGCCATCGCGAGGCGCGGGATTCGGCTGGTGCACGTCAGTTCGCTGGCGGCGATCGGCCCCTCGTCCGGGGGAGTTCCGGTGGGGGAAGATGCCGAACCCCACCCGTTGACGCATTACGGAAAATCGAAGCTCGATGCCGAGCGCGTGGTGCGCAATCTCGCTCCGGACGCAGTCATTGTGCGTCCGCCGGTGGTTTACGGTCCGAGGGATACGGATGTGTTCCAGTTGCTGAAATCGATTTCGAACGGACTGGTGCTGGAAATCGCGGGCGGCGAGCGGTGGTTCAGCGCGATCTATGTGAAAGATCTGGTGCAGGGACTGGTGGCTGCCCTGCGCGTGCCAGAGGCGAGCGGCCGCAGCTATTTTCTGGCGCACGCGGAACCGGTTTCCTGGAAGCAACTGGGGGAATCGGCGGCGCGCATCATGCACAAGAATCCGCGGGTAGTAGCGGTTCCGCCTTTCGTGGCGCATGCCGTAGGGGCGTGCGCCGAAATGTGGAGCCGGCTGACGCGTACGCCCGGCATCATCTCGCGGGAAAAGGTGGCGGAGGCGTGCTGCATGGCATGGACGTGCGATGCCTCGCGCGCCGCGCGCGAACTGGGCTTCGTGGCGCCGACCGGCTTGGAGCGGGGCCTGGCGGAAACGCTGGCCTGGTATAAGGAGGCGGGTTGGTTGGTGTACTGAGAAGCGACACGCGCTTCTGGGCGGTGGATAAAGTGATCCTCGCCTATTTCGCGTGCGCGGCGATTGTGATTCTGGGCTGGTGGAGTAAGTTGCCGTTCGCGGCGGCCTTGCTGGCGGCGAATCTGATCGCCGGGGCGGTGCTGGTGTACGAGGTGAAGCGGCCGAACCCAACGTCGTGGGCATTCCGTCACTGGTACGCGCTGCCGTACGTGGCGTCCTGTTACAAGGAGATGGCGCTGTTCATCCCGGCCATCCGGAGCACGGATGCCGACCAGGGGCTGGCTAATCTGGACTACCGGATTTGGGGCGCCAATCCGACGGTTTGGCTGGAGCGGATCCACTCGCCGGTTCTGACAGAGTTTCTGCAAATCGCTTATACGCTGTTCGTGCCGGCGGTGCTGTACGTGGCGTACGAATTGTGGCGGCGGGGGCAATTCAAAGAGTTCCAATATTATGCCTTTTTAATAGCGCTGGGATTTTTGGCATCTTACGTGGGATATCTGCTGGTTCCGGCGCGGGGACCGCGATTTCTGTTAAAGCACTTGCAGCACTTTCCCTTGCAGGGATTGTGGTTGTTTCAGGGGATGCAGAGCGCATTGGACCGTTTGGAATCAGCGCATTACGATTGTTTTCCCAGCGGGCACACAGAGCTCACCATCCTCGCGTGGTGGGGCAGTCGAATGCTTTCGAAGCGCTGGTTCTGGCTCTATTTCGCCTACACTCCGTGCATCATTTTTGCTACAGTTTATCTTCGATACCACTATACGGTTGACTTGTTGGGCGGGATCGCCACGGCTGCGTTTCTGATCTGGACAGCGCCTAAGCTGTATCAAAGGCTCTCTCCAAAGGGGCTATGATTGGGAGGTATTGAAATCGCAGCGGTGGCTGGGAAGCGCGCGCTTCACGACTTTGTGGAACTGCCTTTCACAATCTACCGTAACGACAAGTATTGGGTTCCGCCGTTGCGGATCGCGGTCAAGGAGTTGTTAGACCGCGAGAAGCACCCATATTATGCGAACGCCGAAGTGGAATTATTTCTGGCGCGGCGGAATGGAGAGGTGGTGGGCAGGATTGCGGCCATCATCGACCGCAACCATAACCGGTTCCACCAGGAAAGCGCCGGCTTTTTCGGCTTTTTCGAGTGCGTGAACGATGTAACAGTGGCTCGGCCTCTGTTGGAGCAGGCGAAACAGTGGGTTTTTGAGCGGGGGGCCAGGTTCCTGCGCGGACCGGTCAACCCATCCACGAACTACGAGTGTGGAATGTTAGTGGACGGATTCGATTCACAGCCAATGGTGATGACGACTTACAACCCCCGGTACTATCCGGAGTTGATGGAGCAGGTGGGGCTGTCAAAGGCGAAGGATTTGTACGCGTATTTGAGCAACGCCAATACGATAGAGACGGCGAAGATCGATCGGGTTGCGAAGAAAGTCCTCAAGACCACCGGCGTCAAGGTTCGTCCCATCGACATGAAGAATTTCCAGCGGGAGGTAGAGCAGATCTGGGAAGTCTACGGCGCGGCATGGCAGCGTAACTGGGGATTCATTCCCATGACGCGCGAGGAATTTTTCCTGATGGGCAAAGAGATGAAGATGATTCTCAAGCCCGAGTTGGTGCTGGTGGGCGAAGCCGGCGACAAGATGGCTGGCTTTGCGCTGGCGCTGCCGGACGTGAATCAGGCTCTGAAGCCGGCGAACGGGAGCCTGTTCCCTACGGGGCTGTTAAAAATCCTGTATTATCAACGTTTGATCAGAAGTGTGCGGGTCCTTGCCCTCGGGGTCGTCGAGGAGTTTCGGGCTACCGGACTGGCGGCGGCATTTTATGCCACGCTGGTTCAGAATGCCCGGAAGCTGGGGTATGGCGACTGTGAGATGTCCTGGATTCTAGATGACAACGTGCTCATGAATCGCTCATTAGAAGTGATGGGAGCCCAACGGTATAAGACATATCGACTTTATGATTGGAACTGAGGATCATGCGCGCATCGACTAGCGACATCACCGGGAAAAGAAAAGGCAGCGGCTCGAACGACATATTCGAGAAGTGCCGGAATTTCACTCGTCCGAGTGATTTGCAGTCCGCCGGGCTCTACATGTACTTCGAGGTATTTGGTGATCGGGAAGGCTGTGGAGCGGGCGAAGTCCGTATGGGGCGCCGCAAAGTGCTGATGTTCGGGTCCAACGATTACCTGGACCTGATCACGCATCCCAAGGTAAAAGAAGCGGCTGTACAGGCACTAAAGAAATACGGCAGCGGTTGCAGCGGGTCGCGCCTGCTCAACGGGACGCTGGACCTTCACGTAAAACTGGAAGCGGAACTGGCCGCCTTCGTTCATAAAGAAGCAGCAATCATTTTTGGCACCGGCTTCCAGGCCAATTACGCGACCCTCAGCGCCCTGACCGAGAAGGGCGACGTGATGATCTGCGACCACAACCTGCATGCCAGCCTGGTGGAGGGAGCGCTACGTTCTCCGGCGCGCACGGTGCGGTTCCGTCACAACGACATGGATCACTTCGAGCGGTGCCTGGAAAACTGCCCGCCCGACGAAAAGATCTTTATCGTCAGCGAAGGCGTGTTCAGCATGGAAGGCGACATCGCCGACCTGCGCGGCATTATGAAGCTGGCCAAGCCGTACGGCGCCCGCACCTACGTGGACGAAGCGCACGGTATCGGCGTGCTGGGGCCCACGGGCGCCGGCGCGGCGGAACATGTGGGTGTGCTGGACGATGTGGACATTGTGATGGGCACGTTCAGCAAGTCGCTGGCATCGGTGGGCGGGTTCATTGCCGGGGAACGCGCGGTGGTGGATTATCTGAAGCACACGGCGCGCCCGTTCGTGTTTTCGGCGAGTTTGCCGGCCGCGAGCGTGGCGGCGGTGGGGCAGGCGTTGGAGATCATGAAGAAGGAACCGGAGCGGCGGCTGCACCTGCTGCGCATCGCGCAAATGCTGCGCGACGAGTTGCGCGCGCGCGGCTTCAATGTGCTGCCTGGGGAGACGGCGATTGTGCCGGTTGTCGTGCAGCAGGAACTGGATCTTTGCCGCCTGTGCAAGCGATTGCTCGAAGAAGGTATTTATATCAATCCGGTATTGCGGCCGGCCGCGGCGCAGAATCTGTTGCGCATTTCCTGTACCGCAGCGCACACGGAGAAGCACGTGGAGCGCCTGATCGAAACGCTGGTCAGGGTGTCCGCCGAACTCGGTATCGAGCGCTAGGGCCGGCAGGGTTTCCGGCCGCCGGTAAGACAGGCGAGGCGCAGGCTGCCTTCCGCGGCGGCCAGTGAATCCGCAGGCTTCCCTCTTGCGACTCGGTGCGGCCTTGCGCCTCCCGTGGAGCGTGAACCTTTTGCAAGCGACGGCGCCGCGCCAGTCGGCGTGCTTCCCAACTCCGCCCCGTAGCCGGTCATTGTGGGACCACCGGATGGCGTACGCCAATTGCGCCTGGTCGGACACGCCGCAGGAGGACGGGTGCTCCAGGAAGATATCCTGTGATCTCTGAGCCATCGCCACGGCCGCTCCGGGTGGGAGCCGATCCAATCCCGGTGGGCCCGCACCTGACCATAACCAACAAGATCGCCAGCCTAAGAAAGGACTGCTTGGGGACTCACAGGCAGCCAGAAATCGGCGAACAGCTCCTGCGGAGGCTGATGGAACCACATCACGGATTCCTGCACCAGGGTAACGCGAAAGCGAAACTTCCCGGCGGCGGCAGGCGCCTGGACGCACACGTCGAAATCCCCGGTCGTCCCCGGCGGCACGGCATTAAAGGTGGTGCGCGCCCCGTCGAACCCCGCAGTCTCGCCGTCCATCGCGTAGCAGTGGCAGGTGAACTCTACGGGGTTGGGCGGCCGGCTCCTAAGGGATATGCAGCTGCGATTCGTCAGCCGGACTCGAACGTTGAAACGGGAACCTTGCAGCGCCTCCGCGGGTACGCGCAGTAACTCCAGGCTCAGATCGATGGGCGGCGCGATGGGGAGCATGGCGAGACGATCGTGGAGTTCGCCAGGCGAGACCCGCTGGTGGGATGCCACAGCGAACAGATGACCTGCCGCGCGCATTTCCGCCATCCCAAAACACCGCCGCAGATTCTCAAACGGATGTGACAGATCCGTCGCAAACCACAGCAGCACGTGCGGGAAGTGGGCCGCCAAGCGGTGCCGTAAACCGCCTGGCGACTGCGGTTGGATTTGCGAGCGTTCTTCCCATGGCGTGCGCTGCTCCAGAGGCAGGTAGGCGTCCAGCTTGTTTGCTGCCCGCAGTCGGCGAGGGTGTTCGTAGCGGTGGCGCCAGGCGTTGGGAGTCTGGAGTACGAAGAGCCCGCCCGGCGCGAGGTGGGCGCTGACGCGGGCATAGAGCCGCTCTGCCTCCGCCGGCGTCAGGTAAGCGGCAAGATCGGCGGCAACGGCCACTTCATAGTGCCCCGTCAGTTCTACGCGTGCCGCGTCTTCGCGGACGAACTCGATTCGCAACGGCCTGTCTGCCGCAGAAGCGGCATTCGCGATAGCCGCCCTTGTCAGCGCCAACGCATCCTCGGAATTGTCCACAGCCGTCACTTGGTAGCCAGCCACAGCCAGGCGCGCGCTCACTTCTCCGCGGCCGCAACCGAGGTCCACGGCCCGCCCAACAGGGGCAGCTTCGGCGAGATCCGCCACGGCCCGCAGTCTCGCGTCGCTCAGGCTGAACCCCTTGTCGCGTTTGTAGTCTTCCGCTCCGGCGGCGCCATCGAGAAAATAAGCTTTGGTAAAGCCTTCGCCGACCGGTGCCGCCCGGCGTGGCGTGATGATGAGTTCTCCCGCGTAACCCGGAATAATGACGGCGCTCTCGATCGATTCGCGCTCCCGGTAGAGGAATTCGGAAACGTGCTGAAAGTTGGTGCGAGTCCAGAAGAACCCGTCGAGCAGGATGTGACGGGCTTTGGGCAGCGCAAGGCGCAGGTCGCGTAGGCTACCGGCTCCATCCTGCTGGCCGTCGACGTGAATCAAATCGTAGACACCGCCCGGAAACTCGGTGAACTGTTGGGAGTCGGCAACCAGGTATTCCGCCCTCTTTCCGCGCGTGACCCGGCGGGCCCATTCGATCGCGCCCTTGATACCGCCGAAGGTCTCGGAATCGGCGTCGATTCCGAGATACTCAGCGCCCGGGCAGGCATCCAGAAATGCCGCTGCGGAATACCCATAGCGCACCCCGATTTCCAGGATCCGCCGGGGCGCGAGTGCGCGGGCAATCGCCCATTTCAGCCGGTAGTAAGGGAGCCAGTCTTCAAACAGGTGCCGCATCGGGTCGGCCGGATTGGCTGTGATCCGGAAATCGTATGTGGCGTGCTCGGCGAGCTCCAGGATGTTGCCGGCATCATGCATAACACCTTTATACTGACAGAGTATGTGCCCGGAACTGAAGAAGCAGGCCGAATGAGCGCTCCTATCGCGGTGAATCTGCGGTCCGGGCCTGCTGCGGCTGCGATCGACCCGGACCTGCGCGGCATGATTGCCGCTCTGGACCGTCAGGAGGCCGGTCAGGGGCGCCGGTTGACCGTGTTTTGCCGGCCTGGCGAAGAAGCGGCAGCGCGAGACGTCGCTCCCTCGGCACTGTGTGTTCCGATTGCCGACGAAATGGCGGAGAGTGTACGTGGCTATCTTCTCGCGCATCCACACCGGCTGCTGTTGTGCCCGTTTTCGGTGCTCGATCCGATGGAGAGTCCCGTCCCAGCGGCGACGTGGATCCCCAATCTGGATCACGAGTCTTCCCCGGAGCGTCTTACCTCTGCGGAGCTGAGCCGCCGGAAAGTCATGGTTGGGCCGTCGGCAGTGCGGTCCCGGATTGTCCTCACGCTTCCCGAGACGAGGGACGCAATAGTGGATCGCTACGGCGTGCCGCCGCGGAAAATCCTCGTCGTGCCCACGGACGCCGGAGAGCTGGACACCCTACTGCGAGCAATGGAGGTTGCCCTTGTCCATCCGCCCGCTGCTTCGGCCGGCCCGGCGCGGACCGCGGCCTGCTGGTGCGGCGCATCGGAGAGCGAGACGTTTTCGCCGGACTATTTGCGCTGCAAGGAGTGCCTCACACTCTTCCTGCGCCAACCGCCGGCCGAGGATTTCGCGCAGGTGGACGAGTTTGACCAGGGGTTTTACGGCCGTGACTATTGGTTCAGCCACCAGAAGGATTTGAATCTGCCCTCGCTCGAAGAGCGTTCCCGGGCGGATCTGTCGGGGCGCAACGTGTACTGGCTTTCCGCCCTCTTGCAGCATGTTTCGCCCGGCAAGCGCGTGCTCGAGTTCGGGTGTGCCCACGGCAGCTTTGTGGCCTTGATGCGCCAGGCCGGTTACCAGGCCACCGGCCTCGAAATGAGCGCCGCCATCGCGGCCTTCGCGCGCGCCACCTTCGACGTCCCCGTGCTGCAGGCGCCGATTGACCGTTACCCGGAACTGCGCGGCAGCTTCGATGTCCTGGTCGCCATGGATGTGCTCGAACATTTTCTGGACCCTGTGGCGGAATTGCAGCGCTACGCCGAATTCCTCAAGCCCGACGGCGTCTGTATTTTCCAGACGCCGTGCTTTTACCAGCCCACGCGGAGTTGGGAGGAGTTGCAGCGCAGTGGCGACAAGTTTCTGGCGCACTTGCATGCGGAGCATATCAACCTGATGAACGAAGATTCCCTGCGCCGGATGCTGGCGCGGGTGGGGTTCGGGGAGGTTCGCGTGCTGCCTCCATTCTTCGGGTACGACCAGTTCGTGGTCGCATCGCGACAGGCGATCACTCCCATCGAACCCGCGGATTATGAAGCGGCTCTCCTGCAGACTCCCGGCCGGCGCATGGCGCTGGCCATACTCGACGGGCTGATGTTCATCAAAGCGGCGGAAGACCGCCTGGCTGCGCTGCAGCAGACTAGCGCGGCCGCTGCCGAGCGCCTGACGATTTTGCAACAGCAGGCGGTGGAACTGGAACAGTTGCGTGCCGACATCGGTAGCCGCGAGGCCGAACTGACTGGCCTGCGCAGCCAACTGGCAGCCGCGCAGGTAGCAGCGGCACAGGCAGCAGCAGCACAGGCAGCAGCGGCGCGGGCATCAGCGGCACAGACAGCAGACGCGCAGGCGCCGGGTGCAGGACTGTTCGGCAAGGTGATGCGGAGGATGCGAGGCCAATGAGCGCGGCGGGGAATTACATATCGTGTGGTTCCCACAGGTGGCCTGGACGGTCTGGTGCTTCGTCGGAACTGGTGGCCGGCGTCAGGAATGCGTATCCGGCGTGCCGTCCCAAGTTGGCGTGCCGTGCGCAACTGTGCCGGGTGGCCGCGTTCTGGCCCGCCTCCATGCACTGGAATTGGTGCATGCGGAGGCCGCTGCCCGGCGGCGGCCATGGTTCAACTCACCGAAGCGATCGCGGTGCGGGATGCGAAGATCACGGCACTCGAAGAATGCCGGCCCCAGGAAAGCGTGGGTGCCGGGCGCCCACCACGCAGCGTAACGATTTTCCGAGTTCGGTACACTAGCTCTGATGACCAGACTAATCGCACTTCTCGTTCTTCTCGCCGGTTTTGCATTCGGCCAGAACCGGGTCTATGAACTACGCACCTACACGTGCAATGAGGGCAAGCTGGAAACGTTGAAGAAACGGTTCCGCGACCACACGATCGAGATTTTCAAACGCCACGGCATGGAGAGCGTCGGCTACTGGGTGCCACAAGATGGCCCCACCTCCAAGACCACGTTGATCTACGTCATTTCCCATGCCAGCCGCGAGCAGGCTACGAAGAACTGGGCCGCCTTTCGCGCCGATCCGGAATGGCAGAAGGTGGCCGCGGATTCGGAAAAGGACGGCAAAATTCTGCTGAAAACGCCCGACTCCATCTTCATGGATCCGACTGATTTCTCGATGTTGAAATAGCAGAGGTGCCTGTGGACCCCGCGCGCCAGGCGCACATGCGCCATCTGGTCGATCAACTGCATACGCTCGAGGCGCGCCTCCGTGAAGGCGGCGGGCAGGCGCGCATCGAGCGGCAGCACAAAAGCGGGAAGATGACGGCGCGGGAACGCATCGCGGCGCTGCTTGACGCGCGGTCGCCTTTCCTCGAGACCGGCCTGCTGATCGCATACGATCGCTACGACGGGCAGGCTCCGTCAGCAGGCGTAGTGACGGGGGTGGGCCGCATCGAAGGGCGTCCGGCGGTCATCGTGGCGAACGATGCGACGGTGAAGGCGGGCGCGTGGTGGCCCGAGACGATCACCAAGATTCTGCGCGCGCAAGAAATTGCGATGCGCAACCGGCTGCCGATCGTTTACCTGGTGGACTCGGCCGGCGTGAACCTGCCGTATCAGGACGGCATCTTTCCCGGGCAATACGGCGCGGGGCGCATCTTCCTCTACAACTCGCTGATGCGTCGCAAGCTGCGAATTCCGCAGACCGCGGCGGTGATGGGGCCGTGCATTGCGGGAGGGGCGTACCTGCCGGCGCTGAGCGACTGCATCATCATGGTGGAAGGCACCAGTTTCATGGGGCTGGGCGGACCGAACCTGGTGAAGGGGGCGACCGGCCAGGTGATCGATTCGGAGCCGCTCGGCGGCGCGCACCTGCATACCGCGACCAGCGGCGTGGCGCACTATGTGGCCAAGGACGATGCGGCGTGCCTGGAGATGATCCGCCAGCGCTTTCGTCAATTGCCTGCGCCGGCAGCTGCGCCAGGTGGAGCGACGGCTCCGGCACGCTGCGCAGAGGATTTGTACGGCGCGCTTCCTGCGGATCACCGGCTGCCGTACGAGATCGAAGACGTGCTGCTGCGCATTTTCGACGCGCAGGATTACGTGGAATTCCAGCCGGAGTTCGCGCCCGAAATGGTGTGCGCGAATGCGCGCATGGAGGGGCGCCCGGTGGCGCTGATCGCGAATCGCCGCGGATTTCTGAAGGCGCAGGGCCGGCCGCGCATCGGCGGAATCGTCTATGCGGAATCGGCGCGCAAGGTGGCGTACTTCGTCGAGCAGGCGGAGCGCCTGGGGACTCCGCTGGTTTATCTGCAGGACGTTTCGGGATTCATGGTGGGTCCCGAAGCGGAGAAGGAAGGCATCATACGCGCGGGAGCGGAAATGGTGGAGACCATGAGTTGCGCCACGGTGCCGAAGGTGGTGGTGACGCTGAATCACGCCAGCGGGGCAGGGTATTACGCGATGGCGGGCCAGGGCTTTGACCCGCACTTTACGTTCAGCTGGCCGACGGCGCGGATCGGCGTGATGGAAGGAGACTCGGCAGTGGTGGCGCTGTATGCCGCGGAGTTGGAGAAACACAAGGGCGGTCCGCTGCCGGAAGATTTGCGCGAGCAGGTGGAGCGCACGCGCGCCGATTACGAACGCTGGCTGGATGCGCGTTACGCGGCGGCGCGCGGGCATTGCGACGCGGTGATCGATCCGGCCGAGACGCGTGCCGTCGTGAGCTTCGCGCTGGAGGCGTGCATGCAACATCCGGTGAGTGCGCCGGCATGGGAGCGAACATGATCCGCATCGCCAACGGGCAGGGTTTTTGGGGCGACTGGCTGGAAGCGCCTGTGCGCCTGGTGGAGCAGGGGCCGATCGATTACCTCGCGCTGGACTACCTGGCCGAAGTGACCATGTCGATTCTGCAGAAGCAGAGGCAGGCAGATTCGCGGCTGGGGTACGCGCGCGATTTTCCGCCGCTGGTGGCGCGCATCGCGCCGCACCTGTTGGAGCGCGGGGTGCGGGTGATCGCCAATGCGGGCGGGGTGAATCCGCTGGCGTGCGCGCGGGAAGTGGTGCGACTGGCGCCGGGGCTAAAGGTGGCGGTGGTGCTGGGCGACGACGTGTATGCGCGCATTGACGAATTCCTGGCCAAGGGCTACGAGTTGCGCGACATGGATACGGGAGCGCCTCTGGCGGCGGTCCGAGAGCGCATACAGAGCGCCAACGCCTACATCGGGGCATTTCCGATGGCGGAGGCGCTGGCCACGGGAGCGCATGTGGTGATTGCCGGACGCTCGACGGATACGGCACTGGCGCTGGCGCCGATGGTGCATCGCTTCGGCTGGCGCGAGGACGAATACGACAAGCTGGCGGCGGGCACGATCGCGGGGCACATCATCGAGTGCGGCGCGCAGTGTACGGGCGGCAACTGCCAGGTGGATTGGCAGAATCTTCCCGATATGGCGAACGTGGGCTACCCGATCGTGGAGGCGGAAGCGGACGGTACCTTCGTGGTCACGAAGCACTCCGGGGCGGGCGGCCGCGTCACTGTGGATTCGGTGAAGGAGCAGTTGCTCTATGAACTCGGCGATCCCAAAAACTACATCACTCCGGATTGCGTTGCCGATTTCACCAGCGTGCGCCTGGCGGCGGATGGCGAGAATCGCGTGCGGGTGAGCGGGATCCGCGGGGGTCCCAGGCCGGGATCTTTGAAGCTCTCGATGAGCTATGCGAACGGGTGGAAAGCGATCGGGACCCTAGTGTATTCGTGGCCGATGGCGATGGAGAAGGCGAAGGCGGCGGACGCGATTGTGCGGCGGCGGTTGGCCGATCTTGGTTTGCGCTTCGACGAAATCTACACGGAGTATTTCGGAGTCAATGCCTGCCATGGCGCGGTGGCGCCGCCGAATCCCGATCCGCCCGAGGTGCAGTTGCGGATCGGCGTGCGCGGCGCCGATAAGCGGTCCGTGGACCGTTTCACGCGCGAGTTGATCCCCCTGGTATTGAACGGTCCGCCCGGCGCCACGGGGTTTGGCGAAGGTCGTCCGCCGGTGCGCGAGATTGTGGCCTACTGGCCGGCACTGCTGCCGCGCGAAGAGATTGTGACTCGCGTGGAAGTAGTGGAGTAGAGCGCCCATTGACGGAACCCATAAAGACTGAAGCCGCGAGCCGTGAACCCACGAGCAGTGAACCCACGAGCAGTGAACCCACGAGGGAACCGCGCGCCGCGTGGTCGCACTGGATCGGCCCGGAGACGCTCATCGCGCAGGTACAGAATACGGCGCCGTTCCTGAAACTCCCGGCGGTGGAACCTGGGCGGTTGATCGAACTCGGGCATTCGGCCGATGGCTTCCTGCGGATTCTGGCGAACTGGCGGAATATGCTGCGGCCGGAGTTATCGTATGGCGAGCAGTTGCAGGACTATTTCGCGCTCTGCATGGCATGCCATCACGCCACCGTCGCGACCTTTGTACCTACCGACGTCGATACCAAAATCAGGGGCATCGTGTGGCGGGAGACGCGCGACGTGGAGGTGCTCCGCCCCATGCTCGGGCTGGCGCTGGCTTCGCGCGGCTGGACGGAGGAAGGCATCTCCATTCGGGCGGTGCGCGGCGTCAGCGGTCACAATGGCGAGCAGTGGAGCGCGATCGCGGGCGGGCTGGGAAGGCTGCTGGAACTGGGGGACACGCAATCGGCGGCAGAAGCGCAGGCCGCGATTGAGGCGGAGATCGATCGCGAGCAGGCGGTGTTTGAGACGGTATGCGGGGAGAAGGACGCGGAACTGGATGTGCTGCGGCTTTCGATGACGCTGGCGCACAATCGCGGCGACCTGACGCAGGGCATGGGGTTTTGGAAACGCACCCCGGTGATTGCGCCGCTGATGGATCATCTTTCGGAGCGCGGGCGTTTTGCGCTGGCAGTCAAGGTGTACCAGCACACCGGCCTCGCGGCGGAAGGCCACCGGCATTATCCGCTGCGCGGGGTGAAGGCGCTGCGGCAGAGCGCGGCGACGCTGCTGCCCTTGTGTCCGTTCCTCGACGAGTGGGGTGCGGTGGTGGTGCGCCTGGAGGAGAACCACGAGGTGCTGGCGGCGTTGGTCACCGGGTCGCAAAAGGTGGAGGGCCAGCAGGGCTACTACCGCGCGATTGCGGGAATGCGGGCGGCTTCGCAATCGGCCTTCGATCGCGCGGCGTCGCACATGCCCAACGCGGTGCAGCGCCTCCTGCGAGATGCGGCGCTACGCAAGTTGGTGGACGTGCCGCGCGGTTCGTTCGAGGCGATGATGCGCAAGCGGGCGCGCACGGCGGTGACTCAGTTCCGGGGCAAGGTGTGACGCTGTGGTGTCCGGTGCGGGGCTGTCGCCTGCCACTGGAGCGGGACGGCAGCCGTTTGGCATGCGGCCGGGCGCATTCGTTCGACGTGGCGCGCAGCGGCTATATCAATCTGCTGCAGCCGCAGGACAAGCGCAGCCGGCAGCCAGGCGACACCGATGCGGCGGTTGCGGGAAGGCGGCGCCTGCACGATAGCGGCGCCACGCAGCCGTTGCTCGAAGCCATCGGCGAAGTGCTCGCGCTGGCGGCGGACGACGCGATACTCGATGCCGGGTGCGGCGAGGGCCACTACCTCGGAAATCTGGCGGGGCGGGCGGGCTGCGCGGCGAGCGGCGTCGATATCTCGGTCGCGGCCATCGACGCGGCGGCGCGGCGCTATCCGGCGTGCGAGTGGATCGTGGCCAATGCGGATCGCTTTCTGCCGTATGCGGACGGAGCGTTCAGCGTTGTGCAGTCGATCACGGCGCGCATGAATGCCGGCGAGTTCCGCCGTGTGCTGCGCGATGACGGGCGGTTGCTGGTGGCGCTGCCGGGCGTGGCGGACTTGAAAGAACTGCGCGGACAGGGTCGCGATCGCATCGAGCGGACGGTCGCCGAATTCGCGCCGCACTTCGAGTTGGAATCGCAGAGGCAGGCGACGACATCCGCCGAATTGGAGGCGTCACTGGTGCAGGACGCACTGCATTCGATCTACCGTCCCATGGGGGTGGAGCGGGCGCAGGCAATGCGCCTGACCTTCAGCCTCGACCTGCTGCTGTTCCGGCCGCGGCAGGCACATGGGAGAATACGCTTATGAAAGTGCCGCTATCGAAAATTGCGCATACGCGATCTGGCGACAAAGGCGATACCTGCAATGTCGGCGTGATTGCGCTGCGCGAGGCGGATTACGCGGTGCTGGCTCGCGAGGTCACGGCAGAGCGCGTGAAAGGGCACTTCGGGGAGATGGTGAAGGGCGAAGTGGAGCGCTTCGAACTGCCCAATCTCGGCGCCCTGAATTTCCTGTTGCACGGCGCGCTGGGCGGTGGTGGCACGGTGTCGCTGCGGACCGATGCGCAGGGCAAGACCTTCGGGGCGGCGCTGCTCTCGATGGAAATTGAAATCGGCGATTGAAAACGGCGATTGATATCGAAAGTTAAGCGGCGCGTGTCGCAGCTTGAGTGACCCGGAACTCAGGGTTACCATGAAGCCTTGCAACTCTCCACGCCGATCGATGCGGGCCGCCTGGTGGCGTACGCAGTCTGGTACGCGTTCTACCTCATCGAGTTTCTGGTGCTCGCGGTACTGGTGCGGCGGGCTTTCTCTCGCAGGTCCCGGGTGCCGATGTTTCCGCGCGCTTTTGAGACGCTCGCGCGGCAGCGCACGCGCGCCGTGGTGGTCACCGGCCTGACAGCGCTGGTGGCACGTGCGCTGCTATTGCCGGTACTGCCGGTGCGGCAACCGGTCATCACCGACGAATTCAGTTATCTGCTGGCGGCGGATACCTTCGCGTCGGGCCGCCTGACCAATCCCACGCATCCCATGTGGGGGCACTTCGAGAGCATGCACACGATGCAGCATCCGACCTACGCGGCCATGCATCACCCGGCACAGGGCCTGATTCTCGCGGCGGGAAAGGTGATGTTCGGACACCCGTGGGCGGGCGTCTGCGTGAGCGTCGCCCTGATGTGCGCGCTTTTGACGTGGATGTTGCAGGGATGGCTGCCGCCTGCCTGGGCGCTGCTCGGCGGACTGCTCGGCGTATTGCGCCTGGGACTCTACGGGTATTGGGTCAACAGCTACTGGGGAGGGGCCGCGGCCGCCATCGGTGGATTGCTGGTGCTTGGCGCCATGCCGCGCCTGCTGCGTGGCGTGCGCACGCGCGACGCCGTACTGCTGGCGGTAGGCTTGGTGATTTTGGCGCACAGCCGTCCGTACGAAGGGCTGCTGGTGGCGGCGCCCGTGTGCGTGTATCTGGCGGTGGGCCTGGGGCGCCGCCGCGCGATCGCGCGTGCGGCGATTCCCGCCGGCCTGGTGCTGGCGCTGGCGGCGGCGGGCACCTGCTATTACTACTGGCGGGTCACGGGCAATCCGTTGCGCATGCCCTATCAGGAAGCGCGCGATCAATACGCCACGGCGCGCATCTTCCTCTGGGAGAAGCCCAATCCCGCACCGCATTATCCCTTCGAAGCGATGCGCGCATTCTACCTCGACTGGGAGCTGGTGAAGTTTCTGGAGGCCAAGACTCTGCCGGGGCTGGTGCACAACACCATTGGGAAAACCGGCGCGTTCTGGATGTTCTTCCTGGGACCGGCGCTCGCGCTGCCGCTGCTCTTCGGCTGGCGGCTGATTCTCGACCGGCGGGTGCGGCCGCTGCTCGTAACCGGGGGGATCTGCGCGGCGGGGTTCGCGGTGAATACCTGGTTTTACGCGCACTACGCCGCCCCCATGACGGGTCTGATTTACGCCCTGGTGTTGCAGGGCATGCGTCACCTGCGCGCCAGACGCGCGGCGGGCGCCGCGGTCGCGCGAGCCGTGGTCTGGACGTGCGTGGGCATGGCCGCGCTGCGCGCCTGTGCGCAGCCGCTGAGTTTCTACATGCCGCCGGACTGGCCGATGACCTGGTATTACACGCGCCCCGGCAACGTGCAGCGCGCCCGAGTGCTGCGTGAGTTGGAAAGCATGCCAGGGCCGCAACTGGCGATCGTGCGCTATCGTCCGGGCCACAATTTCTTCGAGGAATGGGTGTACAACGCCGCGTCGATCGATGCGGCGAAAGTGGTTTGGGCGCACGAAATGGGGTCCGATGCGGACGCCGGGCTACTGCGCTATTTCAGCGGGCGGCAGGTGTGGCTGGTGGATGCGGATGCGCGCCCGGCTCAGCTGACGAAGCTGCGGTAAGGGAACTCAGCGGGCGGCAGGCGTGGCTCGTAGACGCGGCCCAGCTGACGAACCTGCGGTAAGGGCGCTCAGAAGCAGGTCTCATAGAGATCGAGCACGTTGTAAGCGTCGTCCACCACGGGGATGACGCGCCATTTGTCGAAGGCGGTGCAGGGGTGCGAGATACCGCAAGCGACGCGATCTCCCACCGCGAGCGGAGTGTCCGCGGGGAACTCCAGATAGGCGTGCTGATCGTTGAGCTTCGCGATCTTCCCGGGCACATTCAGCGGAACCGGCATTCCCATATCCTGCGGGCAATCGCGCTTGCCGAAGGTGAGCAGCGCGCGTCCGGGATCGGGGATGGATTGCACATAACTCCACAATTCCAGCGCGGGCTTGAAGGTGGGGAGTTCGGCGAGGCGGCGGTCGAGCGCGGCGCGCTGCATCGCCTCGTAGTGATCGTGATCGTGGGTGATATAGCAGCCGCTGCGCACCACTTTCTTCCAGGTCCCGGGCAGTCCTTCCAAGGCGAGGTGCACGAGATCCAGGTAGAACTGCCGCCGATGCTGAAAATGGGGTCCGCGCCGGGATTGCTCGGAAGTTGGACGGAAAGCGCGGCGATGGCGGCGAGAAAACTCTGCGCGGCAGCGGGTTCGGAGGCCAGTCCCTCGAAGGATTCAATGCCCGCCAACTGGAGCACGCCGGGCTGCGCGGCAATGGCGCGGGCTACTTCGATTCCCTGTTCCAACGAGCGCACGCCGGTACGCCATCCGGTGCGTCCCACCTCCAGAAACACGGACAGTGGGCGGGCGAGGCCCGAGGAGCGCAGCATTCCGCTGAGGTGCTCGACGCCGGCGACGCTATCGACGAGGCAATACACTTCGAGCCGCGGATCGCGTTGCATGACGGCGGCCACGGAGTGCACGTTGGCGCGGCCGGTAAGCTGATTGGCGATAAGGATTCGCTGGACCCCGTGCTCGACGGCCGCGAGGACTTGAGACGCATGCGAGAGCGTGATGGCCCAGGCTCCCGCATCGAGTTGACGACGGAAGAGCTGGGGGCACATGGTGGTCTTGCCGTGGGGCGCGAGCAGGTAGCCGCGGGCCGAACACCACTCCGCCATGGCGGCGATATTGTGCGCCAGGGCGGACTCTTTGAGTAGCATCAGGGGAAAGTGAAGGTCGTCGCGCAAGACGTTCCAGCCGCTGGATGGAATGGTGCTCGCACCAAAGGGCAGGCCTTTCTGCATGAGACTAGCGTATGCCAAAATTCAGGCGCAATAGTCGATGGCCGTTTCGCAGAGGATCTCCGCCAGTGTCAATACCGACTCGACGTCCACCCATTCGACGTCCGCGTGAGCGCCGGCGCCGGCCGGTCCGAATACGACCGTCTCGACGCCCGCCGCCTGGAGCAGTGCGGCATCCATCCAGGGCGTGTCGCCGACGTGTCTGGCGGGCATGCCGCGCACGCGGGCGGCGGCGTGGCCCACAGCCTGCACGATGGCGGCGCCCGGCGGAACTTCGAAGGGGTCGCGCGCGAAGAAGGGGCGCACGGCGGCATGGAAATCGGGATCGACGGCGGACAGGCGGTCCACGATGGCCTGAATTTCGGCGACCGCCTGTGCGCCGGTTTCGCCGGGCACGGTGCGGCGTTCGATCTCGAGGGTGCAGGACGCGGCGTAGGTGCTGAGTCCACTGCCGCCATGGAGGGTGGCGGCGTGCATGGATGGCGGGCCCACCAGGGCGTGCGGCGGACGGGTACGCAGGTCGCGCTCGAGGTGGGCGAGTTCGGCGAGGAAGCGCCCCATCTTCATGTTGGCGTCGATGCCGAGTTCGAAGCGGCTGCCGTGCGCGGCGCGGCCGGTGACGGCGACTTCGATCCAGAGATACCCTTTATGCGCCAGGCAGACGTCGAGCGCGGTGGGTTCGGTGACGATGGCCGCATCGGGCCGCACGCGCGATAGCAGGTCGCTCGTGCCGAGACTGCCGTACTCTTCGTCGGCCACGGCTGCCACCAGGACGTCGCCGCGCAGGGCGAGGCCGTTCAGCGCTTTGGCCGCGGCCATGCACGCAGCCAGCGAACCTTTCATGTCGTAGGCGCCGCGTCCGTAGAGTTTGCCGTCGCGGATCGCGCCACTGAAGGGTTCCGCCATGCCCGCGACGTCCACCGTGTCGCAGTGCGCGTTGAACATCAGGCCGCGTCCGCCGCCGCTGCCGGGAATGCGGCCCAGCACGCTGGGTCGGCCGGGGACCGGTTCCAGGATTTCGACGGCCAGTCCGGCGGCGCGCAGGGACTCCGCGACGTAAGCGGCGATCTCCGTTTCGCCGGGCGCACCGGGCGCGAGCGCGGGATTCACGGAGTTGATCTGGACGAGGCGCGCCAGCGTCTCCACCGTGTACTTGCGGTCGATCTGCATGATTGCGATGGTACTAAAAGGCGGGGCGAATGCCGGAATCGCGGAGTGGTGCAGGCGGGCGGACATAAAGCATCGCTGCCGGCCTGCGAGGCTCGGCAGCGACGGGAAATGGTGTAGAGGTTGTTTCGAACTACTGGGCCGGAGGCGGCACCATATCGGGCATTGTCTTGCCCCGATGGCAGGTGTAGCAGCTAACGTGGGCCTTCCCGTCCGGGAATTTTGAATTGATATCGTTGACCATCTCCATCATTTTGCGGGCAACCAGCTTCTTGGGGTTCTCGTCGCTGGCGCGATCCTGGACATGGCAGAAGGTGCACTGTTCACCGAGGGCGCCGCGCATAGCGCCCATCACGGCGCGCTCGTCCTCAGCCTTCAGAACCTTCAAATTTCTGGGTGGCTGACCCGGTCCGCGTCCCCCACCCTGCTTGGGTGCTGCATCCTGAGCGCTGACGGACAGAGCCGTCACGAAAAACACTGTGGCTAAAAAACGCATGATCTAGCATACTCCAGGCGAAGCACGCATAGTCAACCATTATCAAAGTTAAATCTTCGCGGGCTCAAGCCTCATTGCCGCGAAGTTCGATCACCAGATACCGGCTGGGGGTGGTGCCGGCATTACGCGCGCTGTGCATCTCGTTGGAGGCGAAATAGATGACCGAGCCGGGTTCAGCAATTTCCTTCCGGCCTTCGTTATAGACCTCTACCCGCCCTTCGATGACCATCACAATCTCCTCGTGCTCGTGCATGTGCGGCTCGTGGGTTTCGGTGCCCGGACCAAGGATGGTCTCGTGCATCTCCAGGTTGAAGCCAGTGTGGGTCTTGCCATAGAAGAACCGGCGGCCCTTCTTTTTGGCATCTCCTTCGAACTCGATCTGGCCGCTGTGATAGACCTTGGCAGGGAGCGTCGGACGCTGCTGCCCGCGCGCGCTCATGGCGGCGAGCGCCGGCAAGAGCAGCTTCAAATCACGCCGCGAAACTTTCATCTCATCTCCTTACTGTCCGCGACCGCCGCAGGCCGACACTCAGAATCCCCCCGGGCGCAACCAACCAGTTACGCAGTTTGTGGAGTGTAACACGGTCGGTCGGCCCGGGAATTACTTGCCCAGCACTTCCCGCACCTTGCCGATGAGCACCTCGGGACTTACCGGTTTATGCAGCGTAGCCACCGCGCCGAAGATCTCCGCCGCTTCCAGAAGCGCACCCTCGAGGTATCCGGAAATCACGATCGTCCGCAGATAGGGAAACTTCGAGCGCTCGATCCGCAGGAGGTCAAAGCCATCCGGCTCCGGCATGTTTAAGTCAAGGATCAACAGGTCCGGCATGTCCGCTTCGATCGATGCCAGCGCCTCTTTACCGGAAGTCGTGGCAGTTACCCGATAGCCCGCCTGTTCCAGAGCTTTTCTCAAGTACCGAACGATTTGCCTATCGTCGTCAACCAATACAATGTGCTGCGTCATGAGGTTCCCACCACCTGCTGATCTGATGCCCTAGCATAACCCGCTGCACGCGTAAAGAGTATTGCGTCTCGCGCAAAGATATGGTCTTCTTGAATGATCGCTCAATTAATTGAATGACCGTTCAAGTCGCATCGTCCATAACCGGTACACGCACTCGCCTGCTCGAGGCGGCGCGCCATCTCTTCTGGGAGAAAGGCTATGCCGCGACCGGGATGGCGGAAATCCTACAGCGAGCGGAGGCGAACAGCGGCAGCTTCTACCATTTCTTCGCGTCCAAGGAGGCGCTGCTGCTGACGGTACTGGAGAGTTATCTGGAAGGTCTGGACCCGGTGGTAATTCAACCCGCGTTTGCGCGGGAGGCGGATCCCATCTCACGAATCTTCGCGATCCTCGAAGGGTATCGGGAGCGGCTGATCGTCACGGAGTGCCGCTACGGCTGCCCGTTAGGACGGCTCGCGCTGGAAATCGAAGCGGAGAACCTGCCGGCGCATCAGTTAATCGCGCGAAATTTCAGCGCGTGGACCCAGGCAGTGCGCGGGTGCCTGGAAGCAGCGCGTCCCAGGCTGAGGCGAGGCACGAATCTGGATGCGCTGGCCACGCTGGTTTTGAGCACGATGGAGGGTGGCGTCCTGCAGGCGCGTTCGCACCGCAGGATTGAGCCGTTCGACCAATCGGTGTCGCAGTTACGCAATTATTTCGCCTGCCTTCGGACGGGCCGCAAAAGAGGAGCAAAGTGATGAAGAGGTTGTTGTTGCTGCTGGCAGTTTCGAGCGTGGTCTTCGCCCAGGATGCCCTTAAGAGTCCGGCGGCGGTGAAGGTGACGAAGCTCGATTCGCCGAAAGCGCTTAAGTTCGAGGTGGAGGTGCCGGCGAAACCCGCCGATGTGTGGGCGGCGTTCACCACAAGCGCCGGCCTGAATACCTGGCTCTGGAAGGAATGTACCGTGGATTTGCAGCCCGGCGGCGGTTGGACAGTCCACTATCCCGGCGGCGCGACGGGCGGTGGCACGATCGAGACTATTCAGCCCGGGAAGCAGTTGGTCATCCACGCCATGGCGCCCGAGAAATTCCCCGAGGTGCGCCGCACCGGCACCACCGCGGTGTTCGATTTCGAATCCTCCGGCGATGGGACTCGTGTGACACTCACCCAGACCGGCTGGAAGCAGGGGAAGGAGTGGGACGACGCTTACGAATACTTGTCCGGCGGTAATGCGCAACTGCTGACCCAGCTGAAAAGCCGCTTCGTCAACGGCCCTGTTCAGTGGGACAAACAATAGAAGGCGCAGCGGCCGGATCGGCGTGGATGGCGGCGCACTGACGCCGGCGAGGGCAGGTCAGGCACTGCGCCATAGCCGGCGATCCACTCGGGACTGCGGTTCGCTGATGCAAGCACGTCTCTCGGGAGTAATCATGTCGCACGGCAGCCGGACCACAATCAGCATTCTCCGAAGTGGCGCGTTACCCGCCCTCACGTGGCAAGCCGATCAAATGGGGATTACTCACACGCTAGCGAATCTGGCGCTACCTGATCAGCATCGGATGGCAATCTGAGCTCCCCTTACTCGACCGCGCCCTACAGCTGGCCACCACTGAAATGGTCCGCTGGCTGGTGAACGATTTCAGATACGCGCGGGAAATTCCAACTTCAGCATGCTGCTCGCAGGCATCGTGGAGGGAGGGAATTGTGATGGGTGGGGCCGCGGGATAAGCGCGGCCCCAACGAGGTTATAAACTACCGTGAAAGAAACTGCTTGCGGCGAAGGCGAGTGGCGCCCAACACCACCAGGGCGCCGCCGAACAGTGCGAAAGTCGCTGGCTCGGGCGTCGCCGCTCCATCTGCTTCGGTCACTGTCAGGTCGACACGAACTACCGTCAGTCCGGCATCGTATGGGTCGGAACCGCTGCCGCCCACCCACTGCATCCCGTCGAGGGTCACGGTGATGCCACCGTTCGTATAGGCGCTGGTCCCGCTTGCGGCTACCGTACCGTTTCCGAGGTCCTTAGAGTTCAACGCAGAGTTCACTGTGAACGATGGAAACACCGTCATGTCGAAAGTTGGTGTTCCGTATACGGAAATGCCCGGCAAACTGCCGCCGTCGAAGAACAGGTTCAGGGCGCCGGTAGATACGCCGAAGCCGGCAGTCCAATCCGAGGTCGAGAGGAAGAGGGTATTACTGCCGTTCGTGAGAGCGAAAGGCAGCGAGACGGCATTCGCCCCGCTATTGAAAATCCCGTATTCCACAACGATCGCCTGACAGCATCCGCCTGTGGCGGTAATGCCGCTGCTATAATTCCCACTGCCGTCGGACCCGTAACTCACTGCTCCCGAGAAAGTGACGACTGCCGCCGGAAGCGTCCCAAGGGTCAAAGCGGCCAATACTCCCAATTCCCCTAGCCGCCAAAGATAGTGTCTGCGCAATTTTGGTCTCCTGTCCGGGCTTCGTCCTTGCGGGGGAATGCCCGGGATTCCGTTGAATTAACCCCACCCGCGTTCACCCACCATACGATGCCTCCCCGCCGCGACAAATACTTACCTTGGATGACAGCAAGCATTCAACAATCGATAACGCCGATATGGCAGGGCGAACCATAGGGTCAATGGCGACTGAGTGTCGCGCGAGAGAACAATGTTATCGTCGTCGCCCCAACTGGCTCCGCGGATGTTCGATCCACCCGCATTGGCAGGCACCGCCGATTCTTGCATCAGAAGCCGGCAATTACGATCCGGCGGATTCACCGCTAAGAGTTGCGGGGTGGGCCGGCCTTCGCCGCTGGCAACGCCGGGTTGATGCGGCCAGGGGCGAGGCTTTCTCGCGGGCTCATCTGCGCAATGCCTCCGTCCAATTCAGCATGACGTTGATCTCCGGGCGGTCGATTTCGGCTCTCCTGACAAACGGGAGTAGCGGCAATCGTTTTGCGGTCAGTGCGGACGGGCAGCGTTTCGTGATTAGCATAAGCGTGCGGATATCTGGAGCTTCGGCGTCGCCTTTACAGTGGATTTATTCGCTGAAGGCCGCATCTCACTATCGCGCGTTTCCCGTCAAAGCGCCGAGATCTGTGGTCAGCGGTGACAAGCCGACTGAGGGTCGCTCCTCCCTGGAGGCTGACCGGTCCAAAGTGGTATAACAGTCATATCAGATGCGCTTCAGCTTCGATCTTCGAAAAAGCAAGCGTCTCAGGGAGAATCCCCGGCGCGGCATTAGGGTTTGAAGAGGCGCGTGAGCTGTTCTCACGACCTTATTGGCTCGATTAGCGATCCGACGTTCCAGAGCAGTTTTTGGCCGTCGGCTGGGTGGGTGACCGGCTGTATTCGGTCATTTTTGAAATCCGCCGAGACGAAGAGGGCGAAGTTCTGCACCTTGTCACTCTTTGGAGGTCGACAAAGGAGGAGATTCGACGATATGAAGAAAACTCGAAAGTCTACGCAACCGGTTTCCGCCGACACAATCGCGCGGCTAGCGGACCAAGGCAAGGATGTTTCTCATTTCTTCAAGGGCCAAGGCCGCATGGTTCAACCGATTCAGCGCGTTAACGTGGACGTCACGACCGCCATGCTGGAGGAATTGGATCAGGCTGCGCAGGACCTCAATGTGAGCCGCCAAGCCGTGATCAAGACGCTGGTCCGGCAGGCGCTCGACCAGCATTATCTGGCACAGCGCGCGAGGCGGCCGGAGCCTGCACGCTAGCCAAGGGTGCGACCAAGCGCCCACGGTGCGTCGCTTAGGCGCCGGATCGCGGTTCGGAAGGTGCGTTGCGGGATGCGACTTGTCGTTACTAAACCGGGCAGGACACCGGTGTACGGCCGGATCACCGAACCCCGATCAGCCTTCACTTTGCACATAATTGCTCAGTGGAGTGGTGTTTGTGCAGAGCGCCAGTGCTGTGCTGCAACACGTGGTCGCAGCTCAAAGCTCCTTTATGAACTGACGCTGATCAACAGTTTGGAACTGACCCCTTCCCCGACCGGCCTTCCGTTAATCTTGTTCTCCACCATGCGATGCATGTCACTAAAGTTCTGACCGGTAAACTGCTCAATGCGTAGGGTAATTCTATCCCCCATTACCGCCTGAAGCGATTTCCTGATCATTTCGTTACCACGCCGGACACCGTCCAATCGTTTTAGGGCCTCATACGCAAAGAAGTCTGCACACTGTAAAGGTATGCAGGCCCTCGAATCGGCATCGGCCAGTGCCTTGAACGGCCCATGGAGCGCGCGTTGCTGTTGCTCCTTAAGTAGGGTGTCGAACCCTTCTTTGGCTAAGCCGCAGAATGCCTTACTTTGGTCATAGGTAACGTTGACCGTCGCCGTTGAAAAATTCTCCCTCACGACGCTGTCTGCGATGACGAGGATCATTCGGAAACACAAGTCATACAGGGTTTCGAACTCCGTATTCACCGTGGGATCAAAATGAGCCCGGGCGTCCGCGATCCGGCCACCCACGGCTATCCCAATCAGCCCGGATTCACTGATGATTTCGCACAGCCGTTTAGTCAGTGCGATTTGACGTTTGATGTTCCAGCCGTTCTTTGCGTCAAATTCGCGCTTCAGGTTCGCGCAGTCCGTTGCGTGGTACCGAGAAACCAAAGGGAACCCTTTGATTTTAGACTTCCGGTTCTCATATGCGATCCGCGTCTGCCACCGATCCGCGGTTGCCTGCCAGAGGCTGGTAGGCGCAAGAAAACCTCCGATGCAAAAGACGTGGCCGTTGTAGCTTTCATCTATATACAATTCCATCGGCAGCATAAAACATCCCAGGAGGAGAATGTTTCCATTGTAAAGCAATTTCTAACGCTTCGGCCGGGAGGGGGTCAGACGCCATGTTGTCTAACGCCACGCAACTCTGCCGTTAATTTGTGCCTTGTGATTGCCGGCGGTCCGGCGCGTTCTCGCGGCATCGCAGGTTTACTCTCCGCAAGCGCACAGCATGCTTTGGTATCACCTCCTGGAGCTTCCGGGTCAAACTGCTGGAATGGCCAAGAACAAACCCAAACGCAATCCGAAAACGGTTTTGAAACTCCCCGATCTCGAACAGTCGAAATCGGCGGTCCTCAACAGCCTGACCTCGCTTAGTTCCCAACGGTCTTACGATCATGCCATTCGCGAATTCATCGACTGGTACTGCTCCGAACCCCGCCTCGCCTTCAACAAGACCGTAGTCACCCGATACCGGATCAACCTCGAACAGTCTCAATATGCGTCCTCCACCATCAACCTCCGCCTAGCCGCCATTCGCAGGCTGGCATACGAGGCCGCGGATTGCGGGCTTCTAAGCCCTGATCTCGCGGCTGGTATCCGGCGGGTTAAGGGCGTGAAGAAGCATGGGATGCGGATTGGGAACTGGTTGACGGCGGAACAGGGAAAGCGACTCCTCGCGGGGTTCGACGATGGCAATCTGCGTGGCAAGCGTGACTACGCCATGGTCGCAGTACTACTCGGATGCGGGCTCCGGAGAGCCGAGGCCGCCGGGCTCGCCGTCGAGGGTCTGCAGCAACGAGAAGACCACTGGGTAATCGCAGACCTTGTCGGCAAGGGCGGGCACGTGCGAACTGTACCAATGCCCGGCTGGGTCAAAGCGGCAATCGACACCTGGTTGACTGCTGCCGGAATTACCGCCGGCCCGATATTTCGGGCCATCAATAAGGCTCAGCGCATCGGAAAGAGCGGCTTCAGTCCCAAGGTCATCTGGGGTGTCGTGAAAGTGGTGTCTTCGAAGTGGGGCATTGAAAATGTCGCCCCACACGACCTACGACGTACTTGCGCCCGGCTGTGTCATGAAGCTGGTGGAGAGCTTGAGCAGATCCAGTTCTTGCTCGGCCATGTGAGCGTCCAGACGACGGAGCGATATCTGGGCTGCAAGCAGCGACTCCGAAATGCGGTCAACGACAAAATCGGCCTCGAACCAGCCGCGTCGTGAGCCCGGTTCCCGCGAAGCCGCCGGCTAGTCGCTTCGGTTCCGACGAAGCCAAAGAGCGCCGGAATGCCGACACCTTGATCTGAATGGTGCCGCAGCCTGTGATCCCGCTGATAAATTATAGCCCAGCAAGCACATCATGTAGTAGTCATGCGACTACCGGATACAGCATGGAGTAGGGCATTGGCACAGCAGGCGAAATGGTGTAAAACTAGGTTTAACCATAATGCAAGGCGCAGACAATCCGAAGGGACCCGAACTCGTCTTCGGTTTGGTCGGCCCCCTCGGCACCGATCTCGATCTGGTGGGCCGTGTGCTACAAGACGTGTTGAGCCAGGTGGAGTACAAGAGTGAGGTGCATCGTCTAAGCCAACTGATGCGTGACCTGCCGAACGAGCCTTGGTCGCTCCTGCAAGACGGCTCTTTCGATCAGATGGTCGACAGCCATATGACGGCTGGTAACAAGTTCTGTGAAGTCCTCGAACGAAACGATGCCGTCGCCCTTCTCGGTATCGGTGCGATTGCTGACACGCGGGACGCAGTTGTGGGTGACGCCAACGTATCCATTCCCAGATTTGCTCACGTCTTGAGGTCATTGAAACGCCCGAAAGAAGTCGAAACCCTTCGGAAGATCTACGGTCCGACATTTTTCTTAGTTGGCGCGCACGCGCCCAGGGCTAGACGCCTTCAAAACGTTGCAGCCAAGATTGCCGAATCCCACTTTACTAACAAGATCTCCGAGCACCTAATTGAGGCCGAGAGATTATTGAAACGAGATGAAGCAGAATCCGGAGATTCCGGCCAGAACGTACGTGACACGTTCCCTTTGGCCGACATTATTGTGGACTCGACCCAAGAAGAAAGAATGGCGGAATCGCTTTCACGATTTATCGAACTCCTTTTCGGGAATACATTCCATACACCTGCAAGAGATGAACAAGGAATGTTCTGCGCGAACGGAGCAGCATTTCGCTCTGCTTCCCTTGCTCGCCAAGTCGGCGCGGCATTGAGCCGGAGCGATGGGACAGTAGTTGGATTAGGAGTCAACGAAGTACCCAAGTTTTGCGGCGGCTCATATTGGGACGATGATACGTTTGATGGGCGCGATTTTCGTAATGGATATGATACCAGCGATAGGATGAGGGAGAATCTCCTCGCGGATATCCTGGACCGCCTACAGAGAAATCAGTGGCTTGCTGAGTCCAAAAAGGCCACTCCTGTGACGGAAATGGTCAAGGAGGCGCTACGAGACGGCAAGGATGGCGAACAGCCGATCATGAAGGGCGCCCAATTCACGAGCACAATTGATTTTGTACGCGCCGTTCACGCCGAAATGGCCGCGATAACCGACGCAGCTAGACACGGCCTTGCAACTAAAGATTGTGTTCTTTATACGACAACGTTTCCGTGCCACGACTGTGCCAAGCATATCGTTGCAGCGGGAATCCGACGCGTTGTTTATCTCGAGCCATACGCAAAGAGTCTTGTAGGTGAACTCTATTCGGATTCGATTATCGTCGATGGAGAGGGACAATGCGGTGACAAAGTTCCATTCGAACTGTTTGTCGGTATAGCCCCAAAACGGTACTCGGAACTCTTCGCGTTGGCCGGTCGCAGCAGAAAGAACAAGGACGGCACTGTGAAGGCATGGCGTCGATCCGGATCTCTTCCCAATATTCCTGAATACAGCGTTGCAAGGATGGCTGCCGAACAAAAAGAGTTCAAGGACTTTAAGAACGAAATGGAAAAAAAGGGCTTACTGCCGGAGGAATCGAATAAATGAGTTTGCGAAAAGATTGGCTCAGCCGTCAGTTTGTAAGAGTTGATGCCGACGTGCGAAACTGGCCTGAATCTATGAAGGTGGAAGCCGGTTTTGCAACGCGAGACCGAGTTGGAGAGATCTCTTGTGCGTCTAACGAGAAAGCGGCGACCATTGAGAGCGCACCGAAAGAGCCCGCTAAGAATCGTTAAAGAACCATCGACGCAACCCTCGGGACGGCTAGCTTAAACACTGAACCTTTCACTCAAGTGCCTTTGCGTGATGCAGCCGTGGAAGTTCCCCCGTTGGCCACCTTGCTGAAGACGCAGCCGGACTACTCCCCATAAACGCGCCAGCGTCCGGGAAGAAAAAAACCCGGTGCGACGATGAAGCGATTCATCAGCCTTCATCACGAAGAGTCGTGACAGGGTCCACGCGCGCCGCGCGGCTGGCTGGCAGAAGACCGGCAAGAACGCCGATCAGGATCATCGCGACGCACCCAGCGGTCAGCGCAAGAGGGTCGAGCGGCGAGACTTCGAAGAGGAGGCTCTTCATCACTCTTGTCAGGGCAAAAGCTCCGAGCAATCCGAACCCAAGCCCTACCGCAACCATGGCGAGCGCGTCACGCAATACCTGGGAGAGCACATCGCGCGACCGGGCGCCCAACGCCATCCGGATGCCGATCTCCCGACGGCGCTGTGTAACGGCGTGCGAGACCACGCCGTAAAGGCCGATTCCGGCGAGCAGGACCGCGATAGCTGCGAATCCGCCGATGAGCCCTGCCGGCCTGCTCGTGCCCGAGAGCGTGCTGTCGCGTACTTGCCCCATGGTCGCGACGTCGCCCAGCGGCAGGGTCGGGTCCACTTCGCGCCACTTCCACCAGTAGCTGCTTGCGCCCGCTGCGGGTCAGCGAATAGAACTTTACCTTGCGATTGGTTTCCGAGATTCCCCAGGCCGTGGCAATCCAGCCCTCTTGCTGGAGGCGGATGAGCGCGGGATAGACCGAGCCCTGGCTCAACTGCATGGCCTCGCCCGCCACTTGTTCGATGCGTCGGGCGATGGCGTACCCGTGCATCGTTCCCAGCGTCTCCAGGGTCTTCAGTATGAGCAGGTCCAGCGTTCCGTAGGGCACTTCAGTTTGCTGTTTCGACATGTCGATATCCGACAGCTATATAATCAGTCAGCTTACAGCAGTCTGTCAACGGCCTCGATCACGTTAGGACGGCCGAGATCAAAGTGTGCGCAGGAACGCGATCAGTTGCACCCGCTCCTGAGGGTTCAACTTCAACCCGAATTCGTGGCCTTTGATGGCGCGGCTCTTCACGCCGGGTGGAGCGTAGCCGCCCGGGACATGCGCGTCGCTGAGGCGTTCCGGATCGAACATTTCTTCCAGGCTGGCCGCTGAGCCGTCGTGCAGATAGTGGCCGCGGTACCATACGCCTTTCAGCGAGGGCACCTTGTAGAAGCCCGTCCCTTTACGGGTGTTGAGTGCGAGGCCAGGGTCGGTGCCCACCGACACGGGCAATACATCCAGCGTTGAGGGAAGCCCGTTGGGCGGCGTGAAGCCCTGCGCCAACGTGAGCTTGTTGCTGGTATAAAGCGGCGGAACATGACAACCTCCGCACCCCTCCCGGCGAAAGAGTTTCTCTCCGGCCCTCGCGCTCTCATCCACGGGGTTCGGGTTCGGAGGCGGCGTTAACGACTGCATGTAGAGGGCGAGGGCATACAGCGCCTCGTCCGATCGCCTGGCGCGCGGTAGTTCAGCATTTTCTTCCAGTATCTTGTGCGATCCGAAATCCGTGCTCTCCGCCCAACTGACCAGGGCTGCGTAACGCATCAGATCCCCGATGCCCCGATTGAGGTGGGTGCCGGTGTGATCGATATACTTTCGATCTTTGATGCCGATGATATCCGGTATTTTGGCCGGGAAATAAAAGCTGCCGTTCCAGCGGGGTAGTGCGCCACCCCGCAAGCCCGCGGCAAACCATTGGTCATAATCCGCCTGCGAAGCGGTCTTCAACTTCGCGTGGGGATCGTTAGGGTTCCACGGCACGCCGAACGCCTGGTACAGGCGCGAACCTAGACTCCCGGAGGTCATCCGGATCGGCGAACCCCCATCTATGTAGCCCATCGCAAGCTGAACCTGGTTGATGAGCGACGGACCGGGTGGTCCGGTCCGCTGCTGCGGGTACGCCAGGAGTGACCCGCCGACGACCTCGGTTCCATCTTTCAACTGTGCTACGTGGCAATTGGCGCAATTCGGAAACGCGAGAGCGACGCCATCCTTGGTCGGCACCCATCTCAAATTAGCCGCAGTGCCATCAGACCGCGGGAAAGCCGACTCACCTCGTCTGGCAGCCTCGATGAACTTCGGGTCGTATGTGCGCAGGTGGACGTGGTCCATTTCCACGAAGACGATGTGCCCGGCCGCCACCCAGTCGGCCTCGGTCTTCAGCTTTTCGGGCTCGATCATCGGTTTCGGTCCGACCGAATTCAACATCTGCCAGTACCCTTCTGGCTCCCGGCCTGAAAGGTAGACCGGATAGGTCTTCAGGTTGTCCACCGGCAGTGCGTAATATTGCTCGGCCGAAATGTGCGAAGGCCGGATATTGAGACCTGCCAGGGGCGTGGCCCAATTCGCGAGCATCTTCTCGTCCCAGGTTTTTGGGATATTAGGTGTAAAGGGCGAACGCTCCTGCGCCAAGGCCATACCGGCGAGCACAGAAAAAGCTGCAAGAAGGAAAACGGGGGTGCGCGCGCACCTGCGCCGTGTCACAAACCTGTAAGCCATATGTTCACAGCCTCGTTCCACCGTACGCTGCACAAACGGTGGCCCTCACACTACATGTTGGGATTCTACCCTATCGGGAAGCTCGGAATTGGGCCGCCACTAATGCGCCGACACAGGTCGGCGATTTGCTCTCCGAGCGTCGCTTCCAGACCTCGACCAAGGTTTCAGGATCGGCGATCTCATGCGGGATATCGCCGGGGAAAGGGCCGGCGCGGTAATCCCGGCCTGTTTCCTATTTCGCGTACGACTCTAGATAGCCGCATCCCGTGCAACGATAAGCCGTGATCTCATAGTGCGGACCGTCCTTAGACTGTACTCCGCGCCAAAAAGACTTCTGCGGTTCGCCTGGCTGCCATTGCGCCACAACGCTAGATGCGTAATCTTTGTGATCGAGAATAAACCCTTGTTTCATTTCGCCGTTGCATTTCGGACACTGATTGTGAGATTCCATCATCTCCCCCGGAGCCAATTATCTCCAAGAGCGGCCGGTAGCGTTCAATGCCGGCAAGCAAGTGGCCGGAACTCGTAGGGCGTTCCAGCCTACAACCTCGCTGGCAGGCGGGCAACCGAAGGCTTGAAGTCTCTTTAGCAGTCAACACCAGCTGAATCACGCACCAACCGGAAACTGGGCCAAACGGCCGGCCGCAGGCCCTCCACCTCCTGTTACCATCCATCCGGAAAGCGCAGTCGCCGGCCGGATGTTCTGAAAATGCGTCTGAGATTACGGGGAGTGTTATAAAGGCCGGGTAGCATCGACTATAGGTATCATGGGGCGCGGCGCAAAAGGCTCCGGACCGCCGGAACAGAACGAACTCTACACGACAGCAGTCGCCGAGTATGGTCGCATGTTGGACCGGCTTGCCGCCGGCTATGAGGCTGACCCGGATAAACGCCGCGACCTCAGGCAGGAGATCCATCTTCAGCTTTGGAGAAGCTTCGCGGCCTTCGACGGACGATGCTCACCCAAGACATGGACCTTGCGTGTAGCCCACAACACGGCGGCGTCGTACGTCCTTCGTGAACGGCGCGTGAACGCGAAACTCGTCAGCTTCGAGGAAATCGAACGGACCCTGCAAAACGTGGCGCAACCGCGCGACGTGGATCGGGGGACGGCGCTGCGGGAGATTCAGGAGGTCATCCTCCAACTCAGACCGTTGGACAGGCAGATCATCATTTCTTACATCGAAGGCATGGATGCCGCTTCCATCGCGGAGATCACCGGTCTCACACCTGCCAACATCGCCATGAAGATTCATCGAATCAAAAAGATATTGGCGCACCGGATGCGGGAGGAACAGTCGCATGCGTGAACTCCGCGAATTGGCGGAAGTGAGGGCCGCGTGGCTCAATCAAACCGGAGAGGAGACTCCCGTGGACATGGAACGTTTTACCACCCGACGAACCACGGCATTGTTTTCTACCACCCGTTCCGAAATCATCGGCAGTATCGCCGCAGCCCTGTTCTTCGCCTGCGTCGTGGCCTGGCGTTTTGCGCCGGAACGGGATCGCCTGTTGCAGTTTGGCTGTCTGGGAGTGATCCTATGGGCCGCCGTAACCGTATTCGGGTTTCGCCACTCAATCCGGCGCCAGACTCCCCAACCCGGCGCCCTTGCCAGCACCGGTCTGGAGCACTACCGCGCGGAATTGCTCCGCCGCCGGGACCACTTGCGAAGCGCTTGGATTTGGCACGGCCCCTTGCTGCTGGCCGCTATCCTCTCCGCGGCAGCCCTCAGTAAGAGGATCGTTCCCGGCCGTCTTTGGGATGCGCTCCCCGTCTTTGTCCTCCTCGCTGGGTGGGCGGCAATCGGCATCAGGCGCCGCCTCGCCCAGGCGGCAGAAGTACAGCACGAGATCGACGAAATCCGCGGCCTGCCGTCGATCGGGGAATAGAGCTGCGAGAATCGCAGGCCCTCCCACGAAGATCGCCATACAGAAAGGAACCTACGTCATGAAGTCGTTGATTGAAGTGTGTGTCATTAGTTCAATCCTGATCTGCGTAGCGAGTGCTCAGGATTCCCCGGCGCCGTTACTACGGAAAGGCGTTTCCGTTCAGCTGGCCGCCGCGGGTCATGCAGTGGAGATGCGCGCGGCCGACCAGCCGGATGCCACGGTGGTAGCCATAACCGCGGAAGGGAAAGTGTATGCCGGCATCGAACCCACCCAGGCCGCTGCGCTCAGCAACTTGAAAGCCCAGACCGTGTATGTGAAGGCCGATTCTCGAGTGCCGTTCCAGATGGTACTCACAGTCCTCGATGCCTTGCGTGGCAAATCGGTCGTATTGCTTACGTCCGCTCCCGCCACCGCGGAGAAGGCGAAACCTGTTTCGCCCTACGGGATAAAGGTGGTGGTATCCCGTTGAGGACCCCCAGCAGAACCCCATCCGTCGGGTTCCGGCACGGCACCTGCTTCCAGATCTGCTCCCCCATCCCGCCACTCGTCCTTTACGGAGGCATCACCGTTCTGCGCTCGCGGAGGGTCGCGACGGATCGGTACGACTAGCCGTTCTGCCAGCGGGTGCGAACGCGCCGGGCCATGCGTGCCGGGGCCCGTAAGAAATCGCGAGACAGTTTGCCAGCTTTGGGAGCCGCGCCGTGTAACGAGGGGAACTCGATGGGTTGCAGGGCGCGCTACGCCAGATATTCCGGCGGGTCAAGCGTATTCCCCACCGCGCTTTCGGTCTTACTTCAATTCCGCCAAACTCGCGTGCCGGAACAGTAGACCCGCCGTTGCGAACAACCCCACGAACACGCCAAGCGTGATGGTCTGGATTCCCGCAGGCCCCGGCAGCACGTCCGGCGACAGCCTCGGTGCAATTACTCCCACCACCGCCAACACCGCCGCCATCGCGAACAACGCCCGAGCCATCCCTCGCGCTTCCAGCCGCGCCAGCCAGGCTCCCACTCCGCCCACCGCCAGCACGCCGAAGTACACCAGATTCGCCGGATTGTCAGACTCCGACATATGGACCATAGTCGCCCACCCCATCACGAACCCAGCCACCAGCGCCAGGCCGACGCCGGCCTTGTATGCCCACGCGCCCATCTTCCTCGAGATCAGCGCATACGCCATCCCCGTCCCGAAGAACAGGACGTACGTGAACACAAAACTCCCCGCGTTCCAGTTCCATCCCTCCACCACCTGCGAGGCCACCAATGGCACCATCAACAGGCCGAGTGACACCAGCGCCACACGCAGCATCGTCTTTCTCAGTTGTGTCATATGAGTTACGTTCTCCCTGACAATTCCCACCAACGTCTCGCAACAGATCCACATTGTGAACCCAAACAGTCCCCGCCCGGCGTCCCGGCGCTCCCGGCACAGGTCGTGAAACGTCTGCGCGATCCCTTCTCCGAACCGCTGATGGAAAGGTTTCGGATACAGCCGCAGCAGCAATGCATAGCACGCCCGATAGGGGCGAATCGCGGCGTCAGTTGCCATACGACAAACGTCCTTCCGAAACCGCCACCACGCCGCGATACCGATCCAACTCCGCCCGCAGCGCCGCCTGCCCCTCGCCCGTGAGCTTGTAATAGATCCGCCGCTCGTCGGCCATCTCCGGATCGACCCGTTTATCGCTTTCGCGGATCAGCCCCGCCTCCATCATTCGCCCCATCGAGCCATACAGCGTCCCCGGGCCCATTTTCACCTTGCCCTGCGAGTCCGCCTCAACCTGCTTCATAATCCCGTACCCGTGCCGCTCCTCCGTCGAAAGCGCCAGCAGAATGTGCAGCACCGCAGGAGTCAGTGGAGCCTGCGCCGTCCGTTTCTTCGCCACGCATCGATACTATATCCATTACGGATATACGTCAAGCGCAATCAGGTGGAACGTGGTGCGGACGTCCTCGTCCGCCGCCGGACTGCTTCGCGACCGGTGCCGGGTGTATTCTGTGGTTGGAGCACGAGCGATGACACAGACAGCATCCGCGAAAGTCGAGTGGAACGCCGCGAAGAAACACTGGCAGGTGGTGATTCAGGCAGGGGCGGAGGTCATCCGCCGCCAATGCGACCAGACCCCGCAGAGCGCCAGCGAGGCCGACCTACGCAGCCTCGCCCTACAGACTGCGCGGGACGAAGGCTACGCGCTCGACGAGGCGCACGTCACCATCGAGCGGTAAGTGGCTTTGGGCGAGCTCCGTTCGCCTGTGGAGTCTGTCCCACCGCAGCCGGTGGAACAGACCATCGCGCAGCGTGGTCTGTTTAAGGCGACCCAAGGTCGCCCTTGCCTAGCTCCGTTCGTCCCTGAAGCTTGAACTTTTTGTGGGGCAGACCTTCACCCTGCCGCCGCCTTAAGGCGGCGCGTGCCTTGAACGACGCATCCCAAATGTGGCACACGGCTCCAACCTTATGCCACTTGCAGAAACCGACGCGCCGCACCAATCCCTGGCCCCACAAGATGTCCAAAGTCCAGACGCACGCGTAGGGGGCTTATGCTGGCAGTAGATGGAATGGCATAAGATTTCCGATCCCAACGATCCTGAACTGGATCGCCTGGCCAAGCGCTACGACCTGCATCCGCTGCACATCGAAGATTGCCGGCACCGCAATCAGAACGCCAAAATCGAAGAGAACAACGGCTACGTTTTCACCGTTATGAAAGGCGTGCGCCTGGATAGCGGCGGCGTTCTGCTGACCGCGGATCTCGACATCTTCCTCGGCGAGAACTATCTCATCACCGTGCTGGAAGACGATTGCCCCGAAATGCAGGCGCTGATCGAGCAGGTGGGAAAAGTTTCCACCGGCGATACGCGCGCCGACCAGGTCTACTACCGCATCCTCGACCAGATGGTGGACACCTACCTGCCCGTGCTCGATCACTTCGACGAGGTCATCGACGGCTTGGAAGATCAGGCGCTGGAACGGCCCACTCCCGAAACCCTCGCCGGCGTGTTTGCCACCAAGCGCAGTCTGATCGTACTGCGCCGCGTTCTGGTGAATACGCGCGACGTGGCCAGCCACTTGCAGCGCACCGAGTCGCTCTTCATCCGGCGCGACATGTGGCCCTTCCTGCGCGATGTCTACGACCACGTGGCGCGCAATCTGGACACGGTGGAAATGCTGCGTGACCTGCTCACCGGCGCGCTGGACGTCTATCTCTCCTCCGTGGCCAACCGCACCAACCAGGTGATGAAAGTGCTCACCGTGCTGGGCACCGTGGCGCTGCCCGCCGTGGTGGTTTCCAGTATCTACGGAATGAACGTCAAGGGACTGCCGGGGGCGGAATCGCCGCACGCCCTCGGGATCGTGCTCCTGTTGATGGCGGGATTCACGGGCGTCTTGCTGTGGGCGCTGAAGAAGTACGAGTGGCTGTGAGCCCCGGGCGGCAGGCACACAATCGAAAGGGAGCGTGAAACCGGAACTTCCGGCTCCACGCTCCCTTTCTACTACCCAAAAGCCCGCGAGCTTACCAGGTGATGCGAGCGGTGTACTGCAGGACGCGGGTGCCCTGCGCCGAATTGCGGAGACTGATGAGGCCCTCCGTGCTCGGCGTGCCGATGCCCGGCTGGTTCAGAACGTTGAACGCATCGAGATTGATGCGCAGGCGCAGCCTCTCGGTGAGGTTCACGGTCTTGTAAATGCTGGCGGAGAGATTGGTGATCCAGGGACCGTTGACATACTGATTGCGGTACGGGTTGAGCCCGCTATCCAAGGGGACCAACTGGTTGAACCCGTCCTTCAGTCTCACGTACACATTGTTCGTGTTGTTGAAGTTGGCATCCACGTTGGCGCCCACTACCGCGGGGTTGACCGGCTGGATGACCGGCGCGTAGCCGGAGGGCAGGCCTTTCACGCAGGCCGTGGCGCTGGCCGCGCAGCCGCCGCTCGAGTTGCCCACCACGGTGGCGGGAAGGTAGCCGTTGTAATACATGATGCTCTGGAAGCAGGCGCCGCCGCGGCAATCTTCCACCTTGTTGTCCTTCCCGTAGATTTCCACTTTGCCGAAGGAGCCCCACTGGTTGGCCGGGAGAGCGAACCAGCGGGAGTTGGTGGAGCCGTAGCCGGCGAGCTGCCAGCCGCCGACCAGGCGGTCCGTCATAGGGCTGACATTGCCGAACAATTTCTTGCCGCGGCCCACCGGGAGATCGACCAGGTAGTTGAACCGAATGCGGTGCTTCGGAATATCGGAATCGCGCGAGTAGCGATAGAAGCGCACACGATCTTCCACACTCTTGGGATAGGCGCCGGGCAGGAAGCGGTCGGGCTGGTCGATGGCGTTCTGCGTGAAATCGCCGCCCTGGGACGGCGTGGCTCCCGTGGACATGGAGTTGCTCAGCACGTAGAAGAACTGCATTGCCATCCCCTTGCTGAGGCGGCGCTCGGCTTCCAGTTGGATGCCCGTGAAGTTGGAGTAGCCGAACTTGCTGTACACGCGCACGTCGCCGAGCACGGTCTGATCGTAGGCGCGGCGCGCCGTGCCGGCGTATTTGCCGGTGGGCAGCGCCAGCCCGGTGGTGGTGTACCAGACGTAGTTGCTGACCGGGTTGCGGTTGAACAACTCCATCATTTCCAGGTTGCGGCCGGCGGTGGCAACGAAGCCGGCCCGCACCACGGTGTCCTTCACCACTTCGTGTTCGATGGTGAAGTTGAATTCGTGGGCCGCCGCCGTGGGCAGGTCGGGATTCATCGCTGTCATCTGAATGCCGGGCGCCGGAGCCGCAATGCGGATGGCGTTGGCGGAGTTGACGCCGGTGATCACGTCGGGAGCAAAGCGCAGCAGCTGGTTGGGCAGCGCGTCCGTGGTGAAGGCGGAATCGTTCCAGCTCATGCGATAGGTGCCGGTCATCGGCGGGTTGAAACGCAATTCGCTGAACGTACGCGCCGGAATCGGGAAGTAGTACATGCCGTAGCCGGCACGGACCACCAGATTGCGGCTGCCGAAGTGAGGATTCCAGGCGAAGCCCACACGCGGCGTGAAATCGCGCTTACTGACGCGCACGATATTGTCCGGCAGGCCGACCGCGTTAGGAGTAGTGTACTTGACGCCGGCTTCCACGAAGCCATCGGCGATCGCCTTGGTGGTGTAGCCGCTATCGATCAGCTGCTGCGTCGTGACCGAGCGCACCAGGCTCTTGCTGGGGAAATCCCAGGCGGCAATCATGCCGTTGCTGTCGAGATAAGGGCCCAGGTACTGCCAGCGCAGGCCGAAGTTCAGCGTGAGGTTATGGCGGATCTTCCAGTTGTCCTGAACGTACGCGGAGATGTCTTTGCCGTGCATATTGAAGTTCTGCGGACGCCGCTGCTGTACGTAGGAATCGGCGATGCCCAGGAAGAAGTTGGCGCCGTTGTCGCCGGTCTGCGCCTGCGATCCGTAGGCGACGCCGGTGGACGGATTGTAGATCGCGGTGGCATTGCTGGCGTACGAGAGCACCGACTGCTCCGGCGCATCGGGCAGCGTATCGAGCACTTCCTGGCGATAGCGCCAGCCGAATTCCAACTGGTGCGCGCCGCGGTTCCACGAGTAGTTTTGTTCGCCGCTGAAGACCTTGGTGAACTGGCTGCGCGGCACAATGCCGTTCAGGCTCACGCCCTGATACAGCGCGTTGTTGATGTAGGGCGCGCCATTCTGGTTGAACGGATTCGGTGTGCCGAACTGCGCGGAAATATTCTGCTGCGCGCTCGGCTGGTTGAGGCTGTACTGCCAGTCGATCAGCGAGGTGGTGAACACGTTCTCCACAAAGAGCGCGGGGCTGAACGTGTGCGTCCAACTGGCCATCATGGTGTTGGACATCTCGTAATAGGTCTCGCGGTTGTACAGGTTGTCGGTGGTGATCGGGAAGCCGCCGGTGGAGAAGGCGCGGCGGTTCATCTGGTCGCTGAGACCGCGCGAATAACGGCCGAAGACGAGATCGCTATCGCTCACGCGATGGTCGCCGCGGATGGTCACCGTGCGCTGGTCGATCACGGTGGGCTGCAGGCCGGAGTAGTTGGAGCCCACCAGCGGGCTCAGGGTATTGGTAGGCAGCGGGGTCACGCCGAACATATACTTGGCGATCGGCGAGAGCCTGGCAATCGGCAACTGATTGCCGGCGTACGGCGTCTTGGTATAGTTCGGCGCGGCGCCGACCGACCACGGGTCGTACAACGTGATGCGGCGATTCTGCGCGTCGATCAGGCCGTTGAAATCGCCGCGGCGCATGGCCTCGGTCCAGGTGGCAGACTGCGTGGTGCTGGCCTGGCGATTGCGCATCTCTTCCCAGGCGGCGAAGAAGAAGGTGCGGTTCTTGCCCTGATAGACTCTCGGGATGTAAACCGGTCCGCCCAGGGTCGCGCCGAATTCGTTGCGCACCAGGTGCGGAGCTTTGGTGAACGTGTCCTGACGCTGGCGGGCCACGCCGAAGCCGCTGTTGCGGCCGGTGAGAAAGGCCGAGCCGCGATACACGTTGGTGCCGGCGCGGGTGATCATGATGGCGCTGGCCGGACGGTTCAGCTTGGCGCTCGAAACGGCCGTTTCCACGCGGAATTCCTGAATCGTATCCAGGCCCGGAGGCCGCGATTGGATGGCGCCGGTGTTGCGGTCCTGCAGATTCACACCGTCCTGCACCAGATCCATGGCGGAATCGCGCAGACCGTAGACTTTGGGCTGCGAGGAGCTGCCCTCGAGACCCGGCACCGCGATCTGCAACAGCGTCTGAATGCTCCGTCCGTTGAGCGGCAATTGTTCGATGCGCTGGCGCTCGACGATGGTGGCCACCGTCGGACTGCTCGTGGACAGCAGCGGAGTCACGTCGCCGGCTACCGTCACCTGATCGGCCGCTTTGGCAATCTCTACCCTGGCGTCGATCACGCCGCGCTGTCCGGCGGCCAGCACCGCATTGCCCTGCCATTTCTGCATGCCCGGCACCACCACGGTCAGCACATAATCGCCGGTGCGCAGGGAGGGAAATACATAGAATCCTGCGTCGTTGGAAGTGGTTTGAAATTTAAGGTCGGTCTGCACGTGCTCGAGAGTCACGGCAGCGTTGGGAATCACCGCCCCGGTGGCGTCGCTAATCGTTCCCTGTACTTGGGCGACACCGGTTTGGGCATAGAGCGAGGTGCCTACGCATAGACACACGTAGGCGCAGAGTATTGCGCGTTTCAACATGGATAACCCCTCACGGATGCGGACGAGAGACAGTGTCCGCGCTCCCACAATTTGTTGCTGTGTCGAAGTATATCCGGTCGGGGCGGCGTGATTCACTACAAACTTCTGTAGTGTCTTAAAGATAGCAAGGAAAGGGGCGGGAAACGATTACTGCATCGTAGGCCTGAAGCGCCCCCATGGACGCTTCAGGTCTTCGATCTGTTTTCTCAGAACTACCGGGCGTGTACCTTGTCCACGGACGCTTCCGCGTTGGGACCATGGCACGCTTCGCAAGCTTCTCCCAGCGAAGAAGTGTTGGTCAGCGCGTGCGACGCCGCAGCCTTGGATGTGTGGCAGGAGAGGCAGGCAGCAGTAGCCGGTCCCTGCACCTTCAGGTAATCGCGCGGCGTGGCTTGCTCGATCAGGCCATCCGGCAGCGGCAGGTCATAGGTGCCGGGCAGGTGGCATTTGACGCAGTCGCGGCGGTCTCCCACGTAAGCGACTTCGTTGTAATTGTTGGTGCTGGCGTTATAGCCCATCACCGTGAAATCGGTGGTCAACTCTTCGCCCGTGTGGATCTTGTGGATCATGGTCTTGAAGTTGATCGATTCCGCGATGTCGCCCTGTTTGCGCTGTGAGGAGTCGGTGACGCCGGGGTTGTGGCAGAGGACGCAGAATTCCACGCTCTGCCGGTTGCCGCCATGGAACACGGTGCGTTCGTGGCAGCTATTGCAGAGCGCCTGGCTGACTACCTGCCGGCGCGGCACGGCCTTGGCTCCGTTGATGCCGAAGGAGAAGACCTTGTTGAAGCCGAAATCGCGAACCACGACAGCATTCACCGTATTCGGATTGATGGTGGTATTCATGTAGCCTTCGATGCCGACGGCATAGGTGCCGGCCGCGTTCGCGGGCAGCGGCGTGGTGAAAGTGTAGACGTATTCGCGGCCACTCGGCGTCGCTTTACGGACATCCTCGGTGACGTAGCCGTTGAAATCCGCGGTGGAGCCGGAAAGCACCAGGCTCAGGCGGGCGAATTTGCTGATGTCCATCGCATTGCCGGTCTTGTCGTTGGCGGCGAAGGTGACGCTGATCTTCTGACCTGGCTTGGCATTGTCCACTTTGCTGATGTTGAAGGTGACGCCGGCCAGTTGGGAAGAGCGCGTGGCCACCATATGCGCGCCTTTGATGGAGGCGTCGTATTCCAGTTCGCCCTGGGGCTTGTGGCAGTTGGCGCATTCCTTGTCGCTGGCCTGCGGCAGATCGACGTGACCCTTGCCACTCGCGAAGTTCACATCGTCATGGCAGCTGCCGCAACCGGTGCGGCTGGGAGCGCTCAGGTAAATATCGGCCTGGGTGCCCTTCTGGTGGCAAACGGTGCAGGTCTTCAGTTCGTCGACGCCCGAAGGGAAGCCGACGCTGGAGAAATCGCTCCACGCGTTGCGGTGCCAGATGCGATAAGGCGTTCCGGCCACCACGCTCGGCAGATTCTTGCCCATGTGGATTTTGTGCACCAGCACCGACATGTCCTGGGAGTGCAGGGTGTCGGGATTCACGGTCTGCGGCGTATGGCAGAGAATGCAGAGGTCCATGCTGATGCGCGAGCCGCCATGGCCAATCAGAGGATCGTGACACTGGTTGCAGACCTGGGTGGGAACCACGTCGCGGACCGTCTTCACGGGCGAGCCGTCGGGCACGAACGTGAAGACGTCGTTGCCGACCTGCGCCCATTCTTCCTGCTCGATGAATTCACTGAGATCGCGCCGCGCGGAAACGCCGATGGCGTGCGTGACCTTGGTGTCGAAAGTGGTAGGCGCCTTGGTTTTGAAAGTGTAGGTGTAATCGCCATCGCCATTCTTGGTCCAGATGCCGCCGGAATCGTTGGCGGCCTGGATCTGCGCCGCGTTGGTATTGCCGGGAAGCGAGGCTTTCAATGTAGTAGTGGAATAGGAATAATATTTCGTCTGCCCCGCGGGGATGTAGGCGGCGATCAGGCTCAGGGAGACGGCGCCCGGTGTCGCAATGCCGTCACGGTCGAGCGCCACACCCTTGGGATCTGTGATGGTGAGGCGCGCTTTGATGGTGCCGTCCGCGGCGATCGAGGCGGATTGAATCTTTACCTTGACGCCCGGCCGGACATAGTTGACAACGTTTTGATCCGCATACGCTGCCTTTTCGTGCTTGCTGTAGCCGGCGTTGGGGGCCTTCTGTGCGGCTAACGGCATGAGGATGACAAGCAACGGCAACGCGGCCGCTGCACCAATGAACTTTTTCAACATGACCACTCCTTGCAATGAGGGAGTCAGGAATCGAGCGAGACCGGACCTGCCGCCAACGCGGCATTTCCCCCGTTACTGACCCCCTTGTTGCGAAACTCGACTGCGATTCACAACAGAGATCAATAAAGACTACGTTATCTGAATATCAGGTCAGTCCACAATCTGGAATAGTTCCACAGTCGGGGCGGACACTCAGACGCAAAATGTGGAGTTTCACATCATTTCCGGGCTTTGCCGCTTCGGATTTTCTTGACGCCTGCCCCCAAATCGTACTATTCTCTATCAATGAACTATACAATGCACACGAAACGGCCCCCCTTTCTGGCCTTCCAACTCCTATTTACGGCCGCCTGCCTGTGTGCACAGAGCGGCAACAGCACCTTCTCCGGGACCGTGAAAGATGCCTCCGATGCCGTCATCGCCGGAGCCCGCGTCAAGGTCACCAACCTCGAAACCGGGATTCAGGTGGAGAGCCTGGGCAACAGCCAGGGACTATATAGGGTAGCGGCGCTGGTGCCCGGCAGCTACCGGATCGAAGCCGACGCGCCCGCTTTCGACCATCTGTCGCGTGGTCCGCTGACCCTCCAGGTCAGCCAGACTTTGAATATCGACCTGATTCTCCAGGTCGGCGGGAACAACACCACGGACAACGTGGAGGAAGCGGCGCCGGTGACCGAGTCGCAGACCTCCAACATCAACCAGGCGGTGAATCGCCAAATGCTGGCGGGGCTGCCGCTGCCCAATCGCGCGGCCAGTTCGCTGGCCGCCCTGGCGCCGGGCGTGGTGATGATCGATAGCGGCACCGGGACGGCGGAAAACTACCCCGTATTCAGCGTGGCGGGCGGCCGCGCGCGCAATCAGAATTTCACGTTGGACGGCGGCAACGTGTCCAACGCCGTGGGCTTGACGCGTCCGCAGCAACTCACCAGTTTGCCGGTGGACGCGATGCAGGAATTCCGCGTGATCGCCAACAACTACTCCGCCGAATTCGGCCATTCCACGGGCGGCGTCATCACCATGCAGACCCGCTCGGGGACCTCGCAGTACCACGGCAGCCTGTTCGAATCGCTGCAGAACGATGTCTTCAACGCGCGCAATTTCTTCGCGGCGACCCGTCCGCCGATCCGCCTGAACCAGTACGGCGCATCCTTCGGCGGTCCCATCCAAAAGGAGAAGACCTTCTTCTTCCTCACCTGGGAACGGACCGGGCAGTTGACCAGCGACACCACCACCTCCACGGTGCCGACCCTGTTGAATCGCGACGGCGATTTTTCGGACTTGCGCAGCGCCGCCGGCAAACCGGTAACCATCTACGATCCGACGACCACGGTGGGCACAGTGCGCCAGCCGTTTCAGAACAATGTCATTCCGGTCAACCTCTTCGACCCCGTTGCCCTGGCCGCGCTGCGCTACTACGCACTGCCCAACCGCGCGGGCAGCGCGACCAATGCCAACAATTTCGTGGGATCGAGCGCCAACCGCCTGAATCGCGACATCGTCGTGGCCCGCCTGGATCACCAGTTCCGTCCGGCGGACCTCGTGACCGCGCGCTATTACATCAACAACAGCGCCACCAACAATTCCGGCACCTACGGCATCCCCGCGGCCGACCCGGCGGGCGACATCACCGACGTCCGCGTGCAGAGCATGCTGGGGGCGCACACCCACATCTTCCGCCCCAACCTGGTGAACGAACTCCGCGTGACCTACCTGCGGCGCAAATTCCTGGATTCCCGGCCGGGCTTCGGCGAAGATCTCGCTGCGGACATCGGCTTGAAGGGTGTGAGCGGCGCCGCGTTCCCGGCCTTCACCATCCCGGGCTATGCCACGCTGGGCAACGCGACCGCGGTGTTCCGCTTCCAGACGCCGATTCTCGATCGCCAGATTCTGGATTCGGTTTCCTGGAACCGCGGCCGTCATGCGTGGAAGTTCGGCGTGGAGTACCGCGCCGGCGCCAACGACGAAATTCGCGACCGCGGGTCGGCTGGCAACTTCGGTATCAGCCCGCTGATCACCGGCCTGCCCGGCGTTTCCGGCACCGGCAATGCCCTGGCCAGTTTCCTGCTGGGCGAGGTGAACTCGGCCTCGGTGCAGGTGTCCGACAAGATTCCCTCGCGCGCTTCTTACGTGGCGTTGTATGCGCAGGACGATTGGCGCGTCACGGATCGCCTGACCGTGAACGCGGGCTTGCGTTGGGAAGTGGAAGTGCCGCGCCGCGTCGAGGGCAACAAGCAGAACTCCTTCGATCCGCTGGCCATCAATCCGGTGTCCGGTACGCCGGGCGTGGTGACGTTCTCGGGCGTCAACGGCGTGCCCGAGCGCGCCTTCCGCACCGACTTCAATAATTTCGGACCGCGCCTGGGCTTCGCCTACCGCCTGCCCGGAAAGCACGAGACGGTGATTCGCGGCGGCGGCGGTCTCTTCTTCGGTCCCACGGTGAGCAACACCATCGGCGACGTGGCGTCCCTGGGTTTTTCGACTTCGGCCAGCTACGTGGTGGCGCAGGCCGACCTGCAAAGTGCGCTGCGCTTGCGCGACGGCTTCCCCGCGGTGACTCGTCCGGCGTTGACACCGGCGTTCGGTGCGGTGCCGGCGGGCGCGAAGCCCAATACTTCGGTGGGCTTCTTCAATCCCGGCCAGGTGGCGCCGGTCTCCTATCAGTACAACTTCAACCTGCAGCGCGAACTCAGCAGCGGACTGTTGGTGGAAGTGGGCTACCTCGCCAACATCAGCCATCATCTGACGGCCAACGACCTGAGTTTGAATCAGGTGGCGCCGCAATTGATGGGGCCGGGAGATGCGCAGGCCCGCCGTCCCTTCCCGCAGTTCAGCAACGTGGCGTGGATCAACCCATCGATCGGCAATTCGACCTATCACGGCGCCTTTGTGCGCGCGGAAAAACGCTTTGCCAATAGCTTCTCGTTCCTGGCTCACTACACCTTCTCGAAATTCATCGACGACGTGGAATCGGCCAATGAATACGGCTCCACGGGCAGCTATATGGACGCGTACAATCGGCGGCTGGACAAGGGCTTGAGCGGCAGCGACGTGCCGCACCACCTGGTGCTCACGCTGCTTTATGAACTGCCCCTGCTGCGCAGCCATCGCGCGGTGAAGACCGTATTTGGCGGCTGGAAACTGGGGCTGCTGGAGACGGCGCAATCGGGCGCGCCGTTCACGGTGATCACGTCGGCGAATACGACTAACGCGTTCGCGGCAGGCGCCCTGCGCCCCAATCTGCTGCGCAGCGCGTCGCTCTCCGGCGATCAGCGCAGCATTGGGCGCTGGTTCGACACTTCGGCCTTCGCGGCTCCGGCGCAATTCACGTTCGGCAATTCGCCGCGCTCGGGCCTGCGCGGGGCGAACTTGTTGACCACGGATGTGACGCTCGAAAAATCGCTGGCGTTGACTGAGAAGGTGAAGGTCGACGTGCGGGCGGAGTTCTACAACATCCAGAATCACGCCAACTTCAACGTTCCCGGAGCAACGCTGGGCGCGGCGGATTTCGGCTCGGTCACAAGCGCCCGCCCGGGACGCACCGTGCAGTTGGCCGGACGGGTGAGCTTCTGACGGAGGCAGCGGTCAGCTTTCAGCTTTCAGCGGTCAGCGCTCGGCGCTCGGCGCCGCTTTGCGCTCTTGGCCAAGCGCAGTGCGGAATCGCGGAGCCCGGTGGAACAGACCATCGCGCAGCGTGGTCTGTTTAGGGCGACCGAAGGTCGCCTTGACCGCCGACTTCAGGCGGTGCGAAGCAGCCGTTTGCTGCCAGCATCTCCATCGAAGACCCCGCTACTTTGCTTCCGACAGTTCTTTCTGAATGCGGGCGGGCACTTGCGAGTACTCGGCGGAGATGGCGCCGCGCGCACTCAAATCGTCGTAAATCTGTTGGGCATCTTTCAAGAGCGCCCGCGCCCGTTCCTTCTGCCCGAGCTTGAGCGCCACCCGTCCGAGATTCTCGTAAGCTTCCGACAGGCTGTAGTTGTACGACACTCCCAGCGGGTCCAACTTCATCAGCTCGACGTCGATTTTGCGCTGCTGTTCGAAATGATCCTGGGCGTCCCGCGCCTTCCCCAACTCCAGTAATACATAGCCGATCGACGCGTGACTGTTCGCCAGATTCAGCTGCGCGCGCGCATCGCGAGGATCGAGCGCACGCAACTGCTCGCGAATCGGCAGGGTCTGCTGGAATGCGTCGAGAGCCCCCTTCAAATCGCCCATGGAGATCAGAATGCTGCCCAGCCGCTGTTGGGCGAAGGTCCAGTCCAGACGCTTGCGGATGTCCTTGGGATAGCGTTCCGACGAGATGTTGAACAGGCGGATCGCTTCCAACACGTTGACCCGGGCCTGCGCATAATGCTTCGTCTGCTCCTGCAGATTGGCCATGCGGTGGTAGGCGTTGGCCAGCCCGTAGAGGAATGTTTCGTTGTCCGGTTGTTTGCGATAGAGTTCCTGGAATTCGGCCAGCGCGCGGCTGCGCTGCTCTTCGGTACGCGCGTAGTCTCCCATGGCCAGGTACGAGCCGGCCACATTCTGGTAGGTGGATGCCAGGTCGCCGCGCAAGTTGACGTCGTCGGGATGGCGGTCGAGTACTTCCTTCTGAATGGCCGCCGCCTGATTGCAGGAGTTCAGCGATTCAGGGAAGTTCCCCGTGCTCTGCTCCACCCGGCAGATGCGGTTGTACATGCGCGCGACATCGAGGCGCAGGTTCTCGTGGGTGGGGTTGTGGGCCAGCAATTCCTTCTCGATGGCGAGGCCTTTGCGATAGCTGACCAGCGCCTCGGCGGTCAGGCCGAGATTGGCCTGCACAGGCAGCCCCAGCACGTCGCCGATGCGTTCGTACGCCATGGCGCGTTCGTGCTGCAACCCGTCGTCGCCGGTGGACTCACTGGCCAGGCTGTCCAGATACTGTTGTGCGCGCTTGACCAGCAATTCACGGGCGTGGGTGGACCCGGGCAGCGGCATGATGGCGTCGTGCAATTCGAACAGCACCGCGTTGGCGAGGCCGCGCACGTCCTGGAAACGCTTCTCGGCGCGGATGCGTTCGCGGGTGGCCACGTGCCATTGCCATGACGTAGTGAAAATGCCGCCCACCAGGGTCACTACGAACATCGCCGCGGCCAGCACGCCGCGGCGATGCCGCTTGATGAACTTGCCGGTGCGATAGCGCAGGGTGTCGGGGCGCGCGCTCACGGGGTGCCCTTGCAGGTGGCGGCGCAGATCGTTGGCGAACTGCTCCACGCTGGCATAGCGGCGCTCGGGCTCTTTGCGCAGCGCCATCAGCAGGATGTTATCGATGTCGCCCGCCAGTTGGCGCTCCAGGCGGTCGGCCCGCGTGTTGCGCGCATTGGCGATGGAATCCGGCGTGATTTCGTTGTCGCTGGTGCGGATCACCGTGCTGGGACGGCGCGGCGGCCGGTTGCGAATGTGGTCCCAGAGTTCTTCGATGGAGCGCGATTCCAGGGCGTAAGGACGGTGCCCCGTCAGCAGGCGGTAGAGCAGCACGCCGAGCGAATAGATGTCGCTGGCCGTGGTCACTTTCTCGCCGTGCAACTGCTCTGGACTGGCATATTCCGGCGTCATCGCCTGCATCGTGGTGAGGGTGATGGTAGCGTTCTCCGTGGTCCCAATGGTGTCGGAGTCCAGCAGTTTCGCGATGCCGAAATCCAGCAGTTTGACCGCGCCTTCCTCGGTGACCAGAATGTTCTGCGGCTTGACGTCGCGGTGGATCACCAGGTTCTGGTGGGCATAGTGGACCGCGGAGCAGACGGTGAGAAAGAAGTTCAGGCGTTCGCTGATAGTCAGCCGGTGGGTATCGCAGTATTCATCGATCGGGGTGCCGGCGATGAAGTCCATCACGAAGTAGGGGCGGCCGTCGGGAGTGGCGCCGCCATCCAGCAGCTTGGCGATATTGGGATGGTCCAGGTGGGCCAGAATCTGGCGTTCGGTGTCGAAGCGCTTGAGCCCGTAATCGCCGTACACGCCGCGGCGAATTACTTTGATGGCGACCACTTTGCGATACAGATCGTCCACGCGTACGGCCTGGTACACGGAGCCCATGCCGCCCTCGGCAATCAACTGCACAACACGGTATGGGCCCACGTCGGCCCCGATGCCGAGACTGTCCGGCGGGGGCGCGCTGAGTTTCGGAGCGGACGCCACGGGCTCTTCGATGAAGGTGCCGGCTTCTTCATGGGAGTGCAGCAGCGATTCCACCTCGCCGCGCAGTTCCGTATTGCCGTTGCACGCCTGATCGAGGAAAGCCGAGCGGTCCGCCCGTGGAACATCCAGGGCGTTATGCAGGACTTCTTTGACGTGCTGCCACTCTTCTTTCGTCATACCGCGGTTCTGGGGAGGGGGACAGCCACGGAATTATTTTACTCCGGAAATGGAGCGGGACAGATGGCAGGTATTCGTCATGCGATGCCGTGCGGGCCGGCCGGCGGAAGGTGGCGGGCACGGCTGCTGGGGATCAATCAGGCCGGGTTCGCCGGGGTGCGTGTCATTTCGCGGAACAGCCAGGCGCGGGCGGTCTGCCATTCGCGCTTGATGCTGGCCGGGGAGAGGTGCAGGACCTCGGCGGTTTCCTCGATGGAGAGTCCGGCGAAGAAGCGCAGTTCGACGATTCGTCCCTGGCGCTCGTCCAGTTCCGCCAGCCGGTCGAGGGCGTCGTTGAGGCCCAGCAGGTCGATGTCGGTGCCCGTCTGGGGAACAGCCATGGCCTCGTCAAGGGCCAGTTTGATGGCGCCGGACCCACGCTTTTCGGCATGCTGGGAACGCGCATAGTCCACCAGAATGCGGCGGATCATCTGGGCGGCGATGGCGTAGAAATGGGCGCGATTGCGCCACTGCACATCCTGCTGGTGCACCAGGCGCATGAAGGCCTCGTGGACCAGCGCCGTGCTCTGCAGGGTATGGTTGCTGCGCTCGCGGCGCAGATAGGCGCCAGCCAGCCGGCGAAGTTCGCCATATACCAGCGGCATCAACTGCTCTAGCGCCGCCTGATCGCCCTTACTCCAGTTAACCAGCAGCTGTGTTACGTCCGGTGCGGAAGATGCACTCATAGAAAAAAACCTTCAGACATTATCTCCCAGGGTTGGGGATGTATGTGAGCCGGTTTTTTGGCATAATGCGCGTAACCCATACAGGAGGAGGAAATATGCGGAATCAATTGAGGATGGGGGCGCTTGCGCTGGTTGGCGGGTTGCTGGCGGTATCGGGGTTTTCTCAGTCCCCGGAGACCACCGAACAATATTACGAAAGCATTCGGAAGAATGACATGCCGATGCTGCATGCATTAGTAAACACCAAGGGCGTAAAAGTAAAAGACAAATACAATACCACTCCGCTGCATTACGCGGCCGCCAACGGCAGCGTGGAGGCATTGAAGACGATTCTCTCCGCCGGGGCGGAAGTGAACGCGGCCAACGATTTCGGCGCCACCCCGTTGATGTGGGGCATCACCGAGCCCGAGAAGGTGCGCCTGCTGGTGGGCGCGGGCGCCGATGTCAATGCCAAATCGAAAATGGGCCGCACCGCGTTGTATCTGGCCTGCGCGAACGATGGGTCGTCGTCCACGGTGCGTTTCCTGGTGGAACATGGCGCCAAAGTCGATGGGCTCGCACTGGTGGCGGCCGCGCAATCGAACGATCTGGCCTCGCTGCGCATTCTGCTGGAGAAGAATGTTCCGGTCAACGAGAAGGATGAGGCAGGTCGCACGCCGCTCATGTGGGCTGCCGGGAACGGCAATCTGAAAGCGGTGGAGATGCTGCTCGCCAAGGGCGCGGACGTCAACGCCGTCTCGCTGGAGAAGTTCGAGATGGCCAAGAACGGACCACTTGCCATCGGCAATCTGACAGCTTTGATGCTGGCTTCGGTCGGCGGCGGGCCCGACGTGGTCAAGATGCTGCTCGATGCGGGCGCCAAGATTAACGCGGTCGACGTGCGCCAGATGACTCCGTTGATGACGTCGGTGGCGACCGATCATCCCGACGCGCGCACGGTACATTTGCTGATTCAGCGTGGCAGCGATTTGAGCATGAAAGACAACACGGGCGCCACGGCTACCGACTGGGCGAAGAAGTACAATTCTCCGGCGATTCTTCGTGAATTCGGCCTCACCCGGCAAAAGGCGGAGAATGCCCGCGTGATTGTTCCGACGTCGATTCTCGGCAAATTGGATCCCGAGCCGGCGGCGGCGCGCGCCATTGCGACGCTGCAAAAAGGGAGCGCTACCTTCTTTAAGGAAGGCGGCTGCGGCGCCTGTCATGCGGCCAACCTCACCTCCATGGCCGTGAATGCCGCTTATGCGAATCACGTGCCGGTGAACCTCGAAGCCAAGGCCGGCGAGATTAAGGGCGCGCAACTGTTCCTCGCGGGGCTCCAGCAGCCGCTGCTGCAACGCGGCGACCCGCCGGTGGTCGATATCCTGCTTTACGGCGGCATGCAAATGGTCAGTGAGAACGTGGTGCCGGACGCCAGCACCGATGCACTGGTGCACAACGTGGTGGCGCAACAGCGCGCGGCCGGCAACTGGCACTTCGGCATCATGGGACGTCCGCCGATGGAAGATGGCGATTTCTCGCGCACCGCGATGGGAATCCGCCTGCTGCAAGTGTACGGTCAGCCGGGACGTAAGGCGGAACTGCAAAAGCGAATTGAGCGCGCCGCCCGCTGGCTGGCGGCGAATCCACCCAAGACCACCGAAGACCTCAACATGCAGCTTCTCGGACTGAAGTGGGCGGGCGCCTCGCGGCGCATCACCGAGGCGGGAATCCGGCGGCTGATGGTGCTGCAGCGCGAAGATGGCGGCTGGGGGCAGACCCCCGACATCGCCACCGACTCCTATGCCACGGGTCAGGTGCTTTACACGCTGCATGAACTGGGCCTTCCAGTGACGGATCCGATCTATCGCCGCGGCGTGCAGTACCTGCTGCAAACCCAGGCTGCGGATGGTACCTGGCATGTGAAGAGCCGGGCCGCGAAGTTCCAACCTTACTTCGAAAGCGGCTTGCCTTACGGTCACGACCAGTGGATCTCGGCGGCGGCCACCAGTTGGGCGGCGATGGCGCTGAGTTACGCCACCGGTCCCCAGCAGGTGGCACGCCGGCTGGCACAGTCCGTAAAGTAAACGAAGGTAAAGGGGTGGCTCTATTGGGCCGCCCCTTGTACGGCCTCTATTGTATTCTTTCCCCGGCGGAGTCCCCCTATCATCAGGCATGGTGCTGTCGCGCTTTGCCGCCCCACTCCTCTTGTGTCTGAGTGTGCTTGTTTGTTCGTCCTGCTCCAAACAGTTGAACGCTGTTGCCCCCGCGCCTGACATTCCCACCGTTGCGGTAGCCAAAGTTACGTCCGAAGATCTGGCCCACAATCTGGTACTGACCGCGGAATTCAAGCCTTATCAGGAAATCGATGTGATGGCCAAAGTGGCCGGGTACATCAAGGACCTTCACTTCGACGTAGGCGACCGCGTGCGCCAGGGACAGTTGCTGGCCACGCTCGAAGTGCCGGAGATGCACGACGACCTGCGCCGCGCCGATGCCAGCACGGAACGCTCGTCCGCCGAAGTGGCGCGCGCCAGAGACGAGTTGCAGCGGGCGCAATCCGTGCACGATATGACGCATCTCTCGTTCGAACGGTTGTCCGCGGTTTCTGCCAAGCGGCCAGGCTTGATCGCGCAGCAGGAAATCGATGATGCGAAGAGCCGCGACCTGGTGGCCGAGGCGCAGATCGCGTCGGCGAAATCCAGCCTGGCGGCGGCGCAGCAGCAGGTCCACGTCAACACCGCCGACGCATCGAAGGTGAAGACGCTGATGGAGTACACGAAGGTCACGGCCCCCTTCGACGGCGTGATCACCAAGCGCTACGCCGATATGGGGTCGATGATTCAGGCGGGCACCGCATCGCAAACGCAGGCGATGCCGGTGGCGCGGCTATCGCAGAACAGCAGGCTGCGGTTGATTCTGCCGGTGCCGGAATCGGCTGTGGCCACGGTGCACATCGGACAACGCGTCGAAGTGCGTGTCTCCGCGTTGAACCGCGCGTTCCCGGGTGTGGTGGCCCGTTTTACCGATAAGGTCAATCCGGCGACCCGCACCATGGACACCGAGGTCGATGTGCCGAATCCCTCAATGGTGCTGATTCCGGGAATGTACGCGGAAGTCGATCTCACCTTGGCGCAGCGCAATCGTGTCCTGGCGGTGCCTTCGGCCGCGGTGAGCGCGGCGCGAGACGTGATGGTGGTGAACCAACAGAATCGCGTGGAAGTGCGCAAGATCGAAACCGGGCTGGAAACGGCAGACCTGGTGGAGGTCAAGAGCGGCTTGAGCGCGGGCGATCAGGTAGTGCTGGCCGGCCGCGCCAGTCTGCAGGTGGGCGAAGCGGTGCATCCCAAACTCACGGTCCTGGCCGTCGTAAAAGAGTAACTCCATGTCCGGTTTCGCCATTCGTAATCCCTACTTCATCGTGGTCGTTTGCCTGATTATCGCCGTGGTGGGCGTGAGCGCACTGGCGCGCATGCCGGTGGACATGTTCCCCTCGATGGACATTCCGGTGGTGGTAGTCGCCACCTTCTATAACGGCATGCCGCCGGAGCAGATCGAGGCGGACATCACCAGCCGTTTCGAACGCTTCTTCACGCTTGGCGCGGGCATCGAACATATCGAATCGCGCTCCCTGCCCGGGGTCAGCGTCATCAAAGTTTTCTTCCAGCCGGGCACCAATCCCGATTCGGCGGTGACCACGATTTCCAATCTCGCGATGGCCCAGCTGCGGCGTCTGCCGCCGGGCACGCTGCCACCGGTGGTGCTCAAGTTCGACGCGTCCAGCCTGCCGGTCTGCCTGGTCACGGTGAAGGGCGAGGGCTTGGACGAAACCAAGCTGAGAGACCTGGCGCAGTTTCAAGTGCGCAACCAGATTGCGAGCGTGCAGGGCGCCAGCGTGCCGCCTCCGTTCGGCGGACGCTACCGGCAGATCATGGTGTACGCCGACCCGTTCAAGCTGGAAGCCCACCAACTCAGCCTGATGGACGTAGTGCGCAGCGTCAACAACGCGAACCTGATTCTGCCCGCGGGCGATGTGCAGATCGGGCAGTTGGATTACAACATTTACACCAACAGCCAACTGCGCAGCATTGCCGAGATCAATCAGCTACCGGTAAAGACGGTGGGGCAGGCGCCGGTGCGGGTCGCCGACATCGGGGTCGCGAAAGACGCGCAGCAAATTCAGACCAACCTGGTGCGCGTGGATGGACAACGCTCCGTCTACGTGCCGGTGCTGAAGCAGGGCGGCGATACCAACACGATCGAAGTGGTGGACGGCATCAAGAGCGCGGTGGCGAACCTGTTCGACGTGCCCAAGCAGTTGGTGACGAAAGTGGCGTTCGATCAAAGCGTCTTCGTGAAGACCGCGATTGAGACGCTGCTGCACGAAGGCGGAATCGGACTGCTGTTGACGTCTCTGCTGATTCTGATTTTTCTGGGCAGCTTCCGCGCTACCCTCGCGGTGTTCTTCTCGATTCCGTTATCGGCGCTGGCGGCCTTCATTGCGCTGAGCTTCGGAGGCGGGTCGATCAACAGCATGGTGCTGGGCGGACTGGCGCTGGCCTTTTCTCGCCTGATCGATAACTCGGTGGTGGTGCTGGAGAATATTTACCGGCATCTGGAGGCCGGCGAAGCTCCGGAGGTTGCGGCGGAAAAAGGCGGGCGCGAAGTGGCGCTGCCCGTGCTTTCGGCCACGCTCACCACGGCGGTGGTGTTCTTCCCGGTGACATTCCTTTATGGCGTGAGCCGCTACCTGTTCACCGCGCTCGCCCTGGCGGTGGTGCTCGCATTGGTTGCCTCTTACGTGGTGGCGATGACGGTGGTGCCGCTGTTTTGCGCGCGCTTCATCAAGGCTCCTGCTCACCACGGCACGCCGTCTAGCGAGGTGCCGGTCACGGTCGATCATGCGCCCAAACGCCGCAATCTCACGGACCGCTTCAACCTGTGGTTCAACGACCGGTTCGAAGACTTTCTCAAGTTTTATGACCGCCTGCTGGGAACGGCGCTGCGGCGGCCCGTGGTCACGCTGGCCCTGTTCGGGCTCTGCTTCGTGGCCAGCCTCGCCGCCTTTCCCAGCCTCGGACTCTCCTTCTTTCCGCGCACCGATTCCGGGCAGTTCCTGATCAATCTGAAGGCGCCAACCGGGACGCGGATCGCGATTTCGGAAAGCGAAGTGATCAAGGTGGAAGACCTGATCCGCAAGAGCGTGGCGCCCGAAGATCTCGACATGATCGTCTCTAACATCGGGACCGCGCCCGGCTTCTCTTCGATCTATACCAGCAATAGCGGCGCGCACACTTCCTTCGTACAGGTGAGCCTGAAGGAGGGGCACAAGACGGGCAGTTACGAATACATGGCGAGGGTGAAGCGGCGGATCGCGGAGGAACTGCCTGAACTGCGCGCCTACTTCCAATCGGGCGGCATGGTGGACGCGGTTTTGAATCTGGGGCTGCCCGCGCCGATCGACGTGCAGGTGGCCGGCACGAACATGGATAATGCGTTCGCCACCGCCAATAAGCTGGCCTCGCAGATCCGCAAGATCCCCGGCGTCGCGGATGTCTTTATCCCGCAGGATATCGACTACCCCGCGCTGCAGTTGGATGTCGATCGCACGCGCGCCGGACAACTCGGCCTGGATCAGCGGGAGGTGGTCGGCAACCTGATTACGGCGCTGACATCCAACCAGATGATTGCGCCCAGCTACTGGATCGATCCGAAAAATGGCAACGATTACATGTTGACCGTGCAGTATCCGGAGACCCAGGTGCAGACCCTCGGCGACCTGCGGGCCATCCCGCTGCGCGGCACCGCAAGTGCGCAGCCGGCGCGGTTGGACGCGATCGCCAACATACGGCGGCTGAGTGCGCCGACCGAGGTGGATCATTATCAGCTTCGCCGCACCATGGACGTGTACGTACGCCCCTTGGGCGAAGATCTCGGAGTGATTGCGGCCTCCATCGACAAGGTGATTGCCGGCACCAAGGTTCCCGAAGGGCTGCAGGTGTCGCTGCGTGGGATGGTGCAGGGGATGCGCGCCTCGTTCACCAGTTTCGCGCTGGGGCTGTGTCTGGCGCTGGTGCTGCTGTATTTGATTCTGGTGGCGCAGTTCCAGTCTTTTGTCGATCCGTTCCTGATTCTGATGGCGGTGCCGCCGGGGCTGACCGGGGTCATTCTGACTCTCTGGCTGACCGGCACCACGTTGAACGTGATGTCGCTGATGGGCGTGGTGATGCTGGTGGGGATCGCGGTCTCTAACAGCATTTTAATTGTCGAATTCACGCGGCATCTGCGCGGGGAAGGCATGGGCGTGCGCGATGCGGTAGGGCTCGCCTGCCGCGTGCGTCTGCGTCCGGTGCTGATGACTTCGCTGGCCACGATCATCGGGCTGCTGCCGATGGCGTTGAAGTTGGGCGCGGGCAGCGAAGCGTACGCGCCGCTGGCACGCGCGATTCTCGGGGGCCTCGCGGTCAGCGTGGCACTGACGGTGTTTCTGGTGCCGGCCGCGTACGTGATGGTCTACGACAGGTCTCGATAGTATGCGGTATTCCTTGCTTATGTTGATGTCGGCGTGCGCCATGGCGCAGGCGCCGATGCATTTGACGCTGGCCGATGCGAAGAAGCTGGCCATTCAGAACAATCCGCAATTCGGCGCGGCAAGGTTCCTGGCGGGCGCGGCCGAACAGGTGCCGTTGGAATATCGCTCCGCCTATGAGCCGACTTTGACGGCGAATCTGACGGGCGTCGGCGCGGACAACGGCAGCCGCCTGGCGGCCGGCGGGCTCAACAATCCGGTGGTCTACAACCGTCTGGGATCGGGGCTCACGGTGAGCCAGTTGGTGACCGATTTCGGGCGCACGAGCAATCTGGTGGCGATGGCCAAACTACGCGCCCAGGCACAGAATGAGGCGACGGAAACCACGCGCGCGCAGATTCTGCTGGCGGTGAGCCGCGCGTACTTCGCGGTGCTGCGAGCTCACGCGGTGCTCCGGGTGGCGAATCAGACGGTGGAAGCGCGCAAACTGGTTTCCGATCAGGTGAGCGCGCTGGCGGAGAGCAAATTGAAATCCACGCTGGATGTCAGCTTCGCGAACGTCAATCTGGCCGAAGCGCGGCTGCTGCTTTCGCAAGCGGAGAACGATCTTAAGAACTCCGAAACCGAACTCGCCACTGCCATGGGACTACCGAACGAACGCTCGTTCGATCTGGTGGAGGAAGGCGTTCCCGGGGCCTTGCCCGATACGGTGGACGGGTTGCTGCGCACCGCCATGCAGAGCCGTCCGGAACTGCGCGACCTGCGGTTGCAGGAGAGCGCGGCGGAGCGGTTTACGAAGGCGGAACGCGCGCTGGCGCTGCCGAGTATCGGCGTGATTGGGTCCGCCGGATTTGTGCCGCAGGCGTATGAGGCGGTGCCGAACCGGTATGGGGCGATCGGGGTCAATGTGAGTATGCCGCTGTTCAATGGCGGACTGTATAAGGCGCGCCGTACGGAAGCGGACCTGCGGGCGAAAGCGACGGCGCAGAATGTGAGTGATCTGGAGAATCGGGTGGCGCGCGATGTACGGGTGGCTTTGCTGAATGCGACTACCGCTTATGATCGGATGGCGCTGACGAAGCAGTTGTTGGAGCAGGCGCAGTTGGCGCTCGATTTGGCGCAGACGCGGTACGATCTCGGCTTGGGTTCGATTGTGGAATTGAGTCAGGCGCAGTTGGCGCTGACGTCTGCGCAAATCTCCAATACGAGCGCGCTGTATGAGTACCAGGCGCAGCGCGTGGCGATTGAATATGCTACTGGCGTGCTGCGGTAGGGGGGATGGGTGCCAGCTTCGAGGGCGAGCGCCGCTCGCCTGCACAGGCAGCATTTAGCAACACAAGTTCTTTGAAGATTCAAACCAGTGCATGGACATGGCCGCGCTGAAAGCAGTTCGCTCCCGGCGCAAGGCTCAACCCACGAGTTCGTGAATGGCCAGCAGTTTCTTCCAGAAATCGGCCAGCAGTTCGAGGCGCAGCGAATTGGGGCCGTCGCTTTTCGCCTGCTCGGGATGGTCGTGGACTTCGACAAAGACTCCGTCGATGCCGACGGCGACCGCGGCGCGCGCGAGCGGGGCGATGAATTGCGGTTGCCCTGTGCTGGCGGTCCCGGCGCCGCCAGGCAACTGGACACTATGGGTGGCGTCGAAGATCACGGGCCAGCCGCCATCGCGCATGATTTTCAGCCCGCGCATGTCGACCACCAGATTGTTGTAGCCGAAGCTGGACCCGCGTTCGGTCAGCACCACCTGGGTATTGCCGGTGGAGGCCACCTTTTCCGCCGCGCGATGAATGTCGTGGGGCGCGACGAACTGACCCTTTTTGATGTTGACGATTTTGCCGGTGCGTCCCGCCGCGAGCAAGAGGTCGGTCTGGCGGCAGAGCAGGGCGGGAATTTGCAGAATGTCGGCCACCTCGGCGGCGCGCTCGGCCTGCCAGGTTTCGTGGATGTCCGTGAGGATGGGATAGCCTTGCTGCTTCAGCGTGCCGAGAATGCGCAGGCCTTCCTCCAAACCCGGGCCGCGAAAGTTACCCAAGGACGTGCGGTTGGCTTTATCGAAGCTGGCCTTGAAGACAAAATCCCCCACGGCTTCGCGAATCCCGCGCGCCATAAGGTGGACGTGCTCTTCACTTTCGATGACACAGGGTCCGGCGATCAGAACCAGGCGGCGCTTAAAATCCGCAAACTCAATCGGCACGCGTGAACCCCGGGGACGAGAATTCGCCGGTGGAGAACAAGGGCTCTTCGAGCGCCTGTTGGCGGCGATCGCGTTGTTTTTCGGCGGCGCCGATGAAGCTCTTGAAAAGCGGATGCGGTTCCATGGGCTTGCTCTTGAATTCGGGATGGAACTGGCAGCCCAGGTACCAGGGGTGATCGGCGATTTCGCAGATCTCGACGTAGGTGTTGTCGGGGGTCTCGCCGGTGATTTTCAGGCCGGCGGCCTTCAGGCGCTCCTCATACTCGCGATTGAATTCGTAGCGGTGGCGATGCCGCTCGTTGATTTCGCGGACGCCGTAGGCCTTGAACGCGACCGACCCTTCGGCCAAACGGCAGGCCCAACTGCCGAGGCGCATGGTGCCGCCCAACTCGTCGATGCCCTTGAGCTCGCGCAGCTTGAAAATGACGCGGTGGGGCGTGCCTGAATTGAACTCGGTGGAATCGGCAGCGTCCAGGCCGCAGACATTGCGGGCGAACTCAATCACCAGGGTCTGCATACCGAGGCAGATGCCGAAATAGGGCACTTTGTTTTCGCGCGCGTATTTGATGGCGTTCAGCATGCCTTCGATGCCGCGCTTGCCGAAGCCGCCAGGGACCAGGATGCCATCGAAGTTATCCAACTGACGCTCCCAGTCTTCGCCCATGACGCCTTCGGCTTCGATCCAGTGAATGTTGACTTTCAACTGATGGGCCAGGCCGCCGTGGAGCAGCGCCTCTTTCAAACTCTTGTAGGAATCCTCATATTCGACGTACTTGCCGACCAGCGCGATATCGACGGAGCCGCGCGGGTTGTTCAGCTTGTCAAGCATGGCGCTCCATTTGGTAAGTTCGCGGGGAGCAGCTTCCAGGCGGAGCAGGCGCATCACGATCTCGTCGACGCCCTCGGCCGCGAAGACCACCGGGACTTCGTACACGCTTTTCACGTCGCGCGCGGTGATGACGGCGCGCACATCCACGTCGCAGAAGAGCGCGATCTTCTGTTTCATCTCTTCGGGAATGAAGCGCTCGCAGCGGCACAATAGAATGTCGGGCTGGATACCGAGGGCGCGCAGTTCCTTGACGCTGTGCTGGGTCGGCTTGGTCTTTAATTCCTGCGCCGCCGCGATCCAGGGCACGAGGGTGACGTGCACGAACAGGGTATTGTCGCGCCCCTCTTCGTGGCGCATCTGGCGGATGGCTTCGAGGAACGGCAGCGATTCGATGTCGCCCACGGTCCCGCCGATTTCGGCAATCACGACGTCCACGTCGGCCGACACTTTCTTGAGGGCCGCTTTGATTTCGTTGGTGACGTGGGGAATCACCTGCACGGTTTTGCCGAGATAATCGCCGCGGCGTTCGCGGGCGATGATCTGCTCGTAGATACGGCCGCTGGTGAGGTTGTTGGCCTGGGTGAGGCGCGAGTGGGTGAAGCGCTCGTAGTGGCCGAGGTCGAGATCGGTTTCAGCTCCGTCATCGGTGACGAAGACTTCGCCATGCTGGAAGGGGCTCATCGTGCCCGGATCCACGTTCAAATAAGGATCGAATTTCTGGCACGTGACCTTGAGTCCACGGCTTTCCAGCAGGCAGCCGATCGAGGCGCCAGCGATTCCTTTCCCCAAAGAGGAGACCACTCCGCCCGTAACAAATATGTATTTAGCCATTTTCCATCCTCTGTAGCAGTGAGGCGTCGAATAATTTGGACACTCGTTCCAGGTCTTGCGGAGTGTCCACGCCCAGCGATTCGTATTCGGTTTCCACCACGCGAATGCGATACCCGTTCTCCAGAGCCCTCAACTGCTCCAGGCGTTCGGTGGTTTCCAGCGGTCCTACAGGCAGCGCCGAATAGGAAAGCAGGAATTCCCTTTGATACACGTATAGCCCGATATGTTTGAAATAAGGCACGCTGCCGGCGCGATCCCGGTCGTAGGGAATGGGGCAGCGCGAGAAGTAGACCGCGTCTCCGGCCTGATCGGTAACCACTTTCACGACGTTGGGATCGGTAATTTCCCGAGGATCTTCGATGCGCTTCTTCAGGGTACCCATGACCAGTTCCGGCTCGTGGACCAGCGGCAGGATGGCGGCATCGATGGCAGCCGGATCGATCAACGGTTCGTCGCCCTGAATATTGACCACCAGGGGGGCATCCTCGGCGGAAGCGACTTCCGCGACGCGGTCCGTACCCGAGACGTGGTCCGCGCGCGTCATACGCACACGCGCGCCGAATTTTCGAGCCGCCTGGAAGACGGCGTCGTCATCGGTAGCGATGATGACACTGGTGAGATAGCTGCTTAAGGAAGCACGCTGATAGACGTGCTGCAACATAGTTTTTCCGGCGATTAGGGACAGCACCTTGCCGGGGAAACGAGTGGAAGCAAATCTGGCAGGAATGACGCCGAGAATTTTACGCGGCACAGAGGATCTTACCATAAATCGCCTATGTTATTCTTGGGAAAGAAAGGCTGGCCAGCCGATATGCTGCCGTCCTCCGTTAAGCTGTTGATTTATTGCGCCGTGGGGCTTAGCCTGGCTAGTTCAGTTTGGGGGCAGGCGAACCTCGAAGTGAGACCGAAACCCGGGGAAAAGACGGAACCTCGCCCACGCGCCAACATACGGGTGGACAGCACGCTGGTGCTGATTCCGGTTACCGTCACGGACCCGTTGAACCGATTCGTTACCGGGCTCGAGAAGGAAAATTTCAAGTTGTTGGAAGACAAGTTGCCGCAGGAAATCTCGCAGTTTTCGAGCGAGGATGCGCCGCTCTCGGTGGGCGTGGTTTTCGATTGCAGCGGCAGCATGGGGCGCAAGCTGGATAAATCGCGGCAGGCGGTGGCACAGTTCTTTAAGCTGGCCAATCCGGAAGACGAATTTTTTCTGGTGCAGTTCAACGATTCGGCCAATCTGATTCAGCCGTTCACGCGCAATCTGGAGGAAATCCAGAACAAGCTGGCGTTCACGCAGTCGAAGGGGCGGACCGCGCTGCTGGACGCGATTTACATGGCGCTGCACGAAATGAAGAAGGCGAAGAATCCGCGCAAGGCGCTGCTGCTGATTTCCGATGGCGGCGACAATAGCAGCCGGTATAGCGAGAGCGAAATCCGGGCGCTGGTGAAGGAAGCCGACGTGCAGATTTACGCCATTGGGATTTACGAGATGGCTGGGGGGCGAAGCCGCACGCCCGAGGAATCGTCCGGTCCGGCGATGCTGACGGAGATCGCGGAGCAGACCGGCGGACGGCAGTATCAGGTGGACAATCTGAACGAACTGCCGGACGTCGCGGCCAAGATTGGCGTGGAGTTGCGGAATCAATACATCCTGGGCTATTCCCCGACGAATCTGACACGCGACGGCAAGTACCGCAGGGTGCAGGTCAGGCTGGTGCAACCGCGCGGCATGCCGGTGCTGCGGCCGTTCTGGAAGCAGGGATACTATGCGCCCACGCAGTAGCGCGTGGCGAGTGCTGGCACCCGCGGCGATAGTCACCCTCGGGACCCTTTGGGCGCAGCAGCAACCGGTCTTCCGCACCGACACACGGGAAGTGGTTTGCCACACCACGGTGGTGGATAAGAGCGGTCATCTGGTGACCACCCTGGGGCGCGAAGCGTTCACGGTGTACGAAAACGGAGTGGTGCAGCCGATCAAGGTATTCAAGCGCGAAGACGTACCGGTTTCGCTGGGTTTGATCATCGACAACAGCGGCAGCATGCGCGACAAGCGCGCCAAAGTGGAGGCTGCCGCTCTGGCGCTGATCAAGGATTCCAACCCGCAGGACGAAGTGTTCATCGTCAATTTCAACGACGAAGCGTTTCTGGACAACCCGCACGGCAAGAGCTTCACCAGCGACATCAAGGAAATGGAAGAAGCGCTGACGCGCATCGATTCACGCGGCGGCACGGCGATGCGCGACGCGGTCCGGATGTCGATCGATCACCTGAAAGAGAAGGCGCACAAGGATAAGAAGGTGCTGGTAGTGGTGACCGACGGCAACGACAATGCCAGCATGGTGAGCCTGGAAAACCTGGTGAAAGCGGGGCAGCAGAGCGAAGTGATGATTTACGCGGTGGGCCTGCTGGGGGAAGAAGAACGGCGGGAGGCGCAGCGCGCGCAGCGTGCGCTCAAGGCGCTCGCCAATGCGACCGGAGGCGATGTTTTCTTTCCGAAAGACGCGGGCGAAGTGGAAAAGATCGCGCATCAGGTGGCGCGCGATATTCGCAATCAGTACACCATCGCGTACTCGCCGACGAATATGGCGATGGACGGCACGTTCCGCCAGATCAAGATCACCGCCAAAGCTCCCGGGAATCCCACGGTGCGCTCGCGCAGCGGCTATTACGCGACTCCCGACCAGGCTGGCGCTTCAGCGGCCGAACCCAAAGCGACCTCGAAATAATGCGTTCCTTCCCACTGTTTATTCTTTTGGCCGCCGGGCTGCGAGGGCAGACGCTGCAGCCGGCAGCGGAGGCCGACACGATTTTCCGCTCTGATACGCGCATCGTGGTGTGCCACACCACGGTGGTGGACAAGACGGGTCACCTGGTCACCAATCTGCCGCAGAGCGCTTTCACGATTTACGAAAACAAGATCAAGCAGGAGATCCGGCGTTTCCGGCGCGAGGACGTGCCGGTATCGCTGGGGCTGGTGATCGATAACAGCGGGAGCATGCGCAACAAGCTCGAACAGGTGAAGGCCGCGGCGCTCGCCCTGGTGAAGGACTCCAACCCCGATGACGAAGTATTCATCGTCAACTTCAACGACACGGCCTACCTGGACAATCCGAAGGACAAGGATTTCACCAACGAGATGGTGGAACTGCAGGCGGCCCTGGCACGCATCGACGCGCGCGGCGGGACGGCGATGCGCGATGCGATCGCGATGTCGATCCAGCACCTGAAGAAGGCGCACCGTGATAAGAAGGTACTGGTGGTGATCACGGACGGCAACGACAATTCGAGCATCGCGAGCCTGGAGAAGATCATGAAGGATTCGCACCAGAGCGACGTGCTGATTTACGGAGTGGGGCTGCTGGCGGAGGAAGAGCGCGGGGAGGCGGGGCGGGCCCGCAAGGCGCTGAACAACCTGGCGGAGGCCACAGGCGGGAAGACGTTTTTCCCGGTGGACGTGGCGGACGTGGACGCGATCGCGCACCAGGTGGCGAAGGATATACGCAATCAGTACATCATTGAATATTCGCCGCGGAATTCGGCCATGGACGGGACGTTCCGCGCCATCAAAATCGCGGTGAAGGCGGCGGGCGGACCGAGCGTGCGTACGCGTAGCGGCTACTATGCGACGCCGGACGCGAAGACCAATAAATAATGCTCGGCATGTTGTGGCGTCTGTCGCGCGGCTACCGGCTGCGTCCGTGGCGGAGTCCGTATCTGCGGTGGCGGATTGAGACGTACTGGGGCGTGCACGCGGACGAAATCACGTTCGCGCAATTCTGGAAATTCGCCTGGCAGCAGCGGCGGGAGTTGCTGCGGTATTTGCGCTGGGCGGACCGCATGAGGTAGGCGGGGGCTCGGATGGAGAATGCCGGCTTTGCGTGGACAGGACAGGGGTCGTAGTAAGAATCGCTCCCTTACGGTCGCGGCTCCGATTGGGTCTTTCGTCGAAGTTTCGCGGGCGCAACGCCCATCAACAACAGGCCCCGGCACCCCTGCTATTCTGCATTTGTGCTGCTGATCCAGATCTGGCTGCGACCCGCCTCGGCGATGGGCGCGATTCTCGACCGCGGCAGTTTGCTGTTCGCCTCCGTAGCTGCTCTTGCCGCGACCCTGCTGCTGAAATTCTGCGTGCCGTTTCTGCCGTTCAGCTTTTACATGCCGCTACTCGTGCTGGCGATCGTATATGTGCCGGGCATTCTTTTGCTGGCGACGCTGATCGGCAGACTGGGCGGGGCCGGAGTCGTCTTCCAGCGTGATTATTCAACGCTGCTGACGTGTACGGCGACAGCATTCGCCGCCACGGAATTTCCGCTGGCGCTGGCTTCCACGCTGGTGCCCTTCCAATATTTGGCGATTCCCTTTTTGCTGTATTTCGCGTTGCTGATGTTCTTTGCGGTGCGCACGGTCTTCGGGGTGGAGAGCGGCACGGCCGTGGGCGTGGTGGCGCTCTCCTGGGTGCCGTTGGCGGCGGCGGCCCTGATCTGGGGTCCGCTGCACATGCTACTCGGCATGCTGGCGTCGCCCTTCTTTTTGTTTTTCGCCTGGTATTACCTGGGCAGCGAAGTATCCAACCTGGGCGCGGGATTGCGGAGGCAGCAGAATTTCAGCCGCATGCTGCAAGCCGCCGTGGTCAATCCTCACGATGGGGAAGCGCAGTATCAGCTGGGGCTGATTCATCAGCAGCGCCGGCAGGTCAGCGAGGCAATCTCGCGTTTTGAAAAGGCCATCGCCATCGATCCGGCGCTGGTGGATGCGCACTTCCAACTGGGACGCATCGGGCGCGAACAGGGGCGGCTGAAGGACGCGCTGGGATATTTTCAGACGGTGGTCAACCTGGATGAACGGCATAGTTTGAGCGAAGTGTTGCGTGAGCTCGGCGCAGTCTATGTGGCGGCCCGCCAGTATGCGGACGCGCGTAACGAACTTGGCATCTACATCGAGCGCAGGCCGTACGATCCCGAGGGACTCTACTACCTGGGGCAGGCACTGGAAGGGCTCGGCGACTCCGGCGGCGCGCGCGATGCGTATGCCCGCGCGGTGGAGGCCGACCGCACGGCGCCGCGATACCGCCGTCGCTATACGGCGCGCTGGAGCCGCCTGGCGCAGCGGCAATTGGGGAAGCTGAAGTAGTCCACCGCGGTCCTGCAGATATCGGGATCTGGAAGTTGAGGCAGTCCTGCGCCGCGGCAATGACGGTAAGCAACGACGAGGAACGCTTCTGGTGGGGAATGCAAAAAGCCCCGCCGCCCAGGCTACCGGGCGGCGGGGAGGTTTATGGAGGAAGGCAAGCGATCCCGCGGCGCTATTTCGCGGGCGCGTGCACGGTGCTGGCGGTACTCGCCTTGGCGGACTTGTTGACCGTCTTCTTCACGTGCTTCTTGTGCGACTTCACGGCTGCCGGGGCGGACTTGGCCGCCGGGGCCGGAGCGGGAGTCTGGGCGAAGGTCAGGCTGGCGAGGCCGAGAGCGAGAGCGAAAATGGTGGTCTTCATGGCGCGTGTTCTCCTGTCTGAGTTCGAAACTACTGTTTCACCGGCGCGGCAGCCGGGGTGGCGCTGGAATGCGTCGTCTTGGCGGCCTTGGTCTTCTTCACCTTTTTGTGCTTCTTCGCCTTGCTGGTGGCGACGGGCTTGTCGGCCGGAGCCGGGGCAGGCGGCGCGGATTGGGCGAAGGTCAGGCCGGCGAGGCCGAGAGCGATGGTTGCGATTGTCAGTTTCATTTGTTTTTTTCTCCTGCGGGCTTTTTTCTCGCCCGCTCACAATCCCATAGTGCGCCCGGAGCGCCGGAAACTCGATAGCCCCGGTACGCTATGCAACCCCACCAATTCGGGGGCACAGGGGTTAATGTTCATTAGGAATTGCGGTTAGCCCATGCAGGGGATGTCTATCTCCCGGCCGCCGCGCGATACTGAAATCGCCATGCTACCCAGGCAGATCACGCAGCAGAACATTTTCCGCGTCCTGATTGCCGGCTTCACGCTGGTGACCGTGCTGCTGGTGGCTGCTGCCATCGTGGGCATTCGCAGTATACAGTCCATACAGGAAAACACCAGGAATCTGGTGCGGGAACAATCCGTCACCAACGAACTGATCGACGAACTGCACAGCCAGCAGACCACACTCAGCGAGGTTTTCTCGGTCCTGGCGCGCGATCCCGATTCGGTCAACTATACCCAAATCATGAGCCAACTGGACGAGGCGGACCGCGACATTGCGCGCATCTCCCAGGAAGGCGCGCGCACGTCCGAACACGATTTATGGCAGCGGCTGAATCGCTCGTCGCTGGAATTTTCGCGCGAGGCGCGGCGCCTGATGGCCGACGATTATCCCGAGAGTTTTTCCTCCATGGATCTGTTCCGTTTTCACGGCAGTTTCACCAGTGTGGTGGCGCGGCTGCTGGAAGCGGAGTATCGCAAGCTGAACAGCGCACAATCGCAGATCGAGCGGCGCACTTCGAGGCTGCGCGACAACTCGCTGCTGTTTGCGGGCGCCAGCGTCCTGCTGGCGCTGATCTTCGCGGTGATCACGGTGGCGATGGTTTCGCAATTGATTCGCCGCCTGGAGTTTCAGACTGCCGAACTCGGCCGCGTCTCCTGGCACATGCTGGAAGACCAGGAATCCACCGCGCGCCGCTTCTCTCACGAACTGCACGACGAACTGGGCCAATCGCTGACCGCTATCAAGACCAATCTCACCACGCTGGTTGCCAGTGGGGACGGCGCGCCGCAGGGCTCTCGGCTCGACGATTGCGTCCACCTGGTGGACGATGCGATCGGCAACGTACGCCAGATGTCGCAACTGCTGCGTCCCACCATCCTGGACGATTTCGGCCTGGAGGCGGGAATTCGCTGGCTGGCGGAGGGCTTCGCCATGCGTACCGGCATTGAGGTGACGGTGGATTCCACTCACTCCGGCCGCCTGCCGGATGAAGTCGAGACGCACCTCTTCCGGATTACGCAGGAGGCTCTGACTAATATCGCGCGCCATGCCGAGGCGAGGCACGTGCAGATCAAGCTGAACGCCGGGAGCGGGCAATTCCACCTGGCGATTGAGGACGACGGAAAAGGATTCGCCGCGAAGGCTCCGGCGGGCCGCGGACTGGGTTTGATCGGCATGCGGGCGCGTGCGCGCAGCGCCGGCGGCGACGTGGCGGTAAAGTCGAGCCCGGGCGGCGGTGTTCTAATTGAAGTGCGGGTTCCCCTACAAGAAAATGAAACGCATACGAATCCTGTTAGCTGACGATCACGCTGTCGTGCGGCAGGGATTTAAGATGATTCTGGGCGCGCAGGCGGACATGGAAATTGTCGGCGAGGCCGCGAACGGGCGCGATGCGGTGGAAGTGGCCACGTCGCTCAAACCCGACATCGTCGTGATGGACGTGGCCATGCCGGAACTGAATGGCATCGAGGCCACGCGCCGCCTGTTCGCCGCGGATCCGCATATCCGCGTGATCGCCCTCAGCATGCACAAGGATTCGGTTTACGTGCGCGAGATTCTACGCGCCGGGGCGCGCGGCTACCTGCTGAAGGATTCCGGCGCTGACGATCTGGTGAAGGCGGTGCGCGCGGTGGCGGGGGGCGAAAGCTATCTGAGTCCGGCGGTGTCGAATGCAGTGCTCGACGATTACCGGAAGCACGTCACGAATCCCATCGATCTGTTGACCAGCAGGGAGCGCGAGGTGCTGCAAATGCTGGCGGAAGGCAAGACGAATAAAGAAATCGCCGTGGTGTTGGACCTCAGCGTTTATACGGTGGACGCGCACCGCGGCCGCATTATGGAAAAGCTCAATTTGCACAGTATTAATGAACTGGTTCGCTTTGCACTGCGCAATGGGTTGATCGATTAAGTGGGATGCGGGCTTGGGCGGTAGTGGCTTCAGGCGGGGCAATGCTTCAGTGGGGGCGCTGGCGACCTTTCGGTCGCCTAAACAGACCACGCTGCGCGATGGTCTGTTCCACCCGGAGGGTAGGCCATATAGAACGATGACCTGTTCCACCGGGCGGAGGCCACAAACAACGATGACCTGCCCCACAAGACTTTAGCGTGCCGTGGCCGCAATCGCCGACATCAGGGCCTGCACTCTTTCCGGCGAGCCTATGAACAGGCCCTGGGGCATCTGCCGGTACTTAAGTATCTGCCGGTAGAGCCGGTCTTCCATGGAGGAGTTGATGCCCCAGCCGCCGAGATACTGCAGTCGCAGATCGATATCGTGATTGATCTGCGCGCCCGCGCTCCACGCGCTCAGATCCGCATTCTGCCCCGCGTAGTTGGAGAGCAGATCGACAATCGAGGTCACGCCGATTTCGAATAACGATTGCGCTACCGGGGCGAAATCCGGGCGGTTCAGGCGCTCCTGAATTTCGTCGAGGTTGATCACGGGCTTTTCCAGGTGTCCCATGAACACCATGTCGTAGCCCTGCCCGTTCACGGTATTCGCCCAGATGGTGGAATACGGAAACGCCTCGAAGAACGTGGCCAGTTCGCTTTTAACGGTGCGCTCATCGCTTTCATAGAGCGGCACGTAGAGCGTAAAGAGTCCGCCGGGATTGAGGTGGCGCTTCACCGATTCGAAATACTCCTTCGAATAGATGGCGGCGGTGCCCTTGGCGAAGACGTCGAGCGGGTCGCTGGCGATGATGTCGTACTTATCGTCGGTGGTCATCAGGTAGTGGCGCGCATCGTCGAACACGACCCGGGTTTTGGGATTCTTGTAGACCTCGTAGTTGTACTTGCCGAAGAAGCGGGTGGAGGTGGGCGGGATGACCGGCTCGATTTCGCAGACGGTGATGTGCTCGATATTGGGATAGCGGGTGAAGGTGCCGGCGCTGACGCCCGCGCCGAAGCCGATGCCGAGCACGGATTTCGCTGTGGTGTGCATGACGGCGGGCAGATGGCCCACCATGCGCTGCAACTTCATGTCGTAGGGTTCACTGGTGGCCTCGACGTGGCCGTTGACGTCGATCTCAATGGCGCCGTCGTTCCAGCGGGTGATGGCGACCGAGGAGTTGCGTCCTTCGACGGTATACAGCACTTCGCTGTGGCCCATGTTCACGGCCATGCGGCGGCCATAGGCGATGAGTTCGCCGGGAACGGCGGAGAGACTGGAGGAAAGCCAGGCGCACAGCATGACGCTGGCGGCGAGGGCCGCCGATACGCCGGGCGATTTCATTTTGCGCACGTAGGGCACCAGGATCAGCGCGCCGCCGAGCATGGAGCACCAGAGCAGGGTGCGCTGCGAATCCTGCGTGCCGATCCAGGGAATCAGCACCAGGCTGACGCCGAGGGCGCCCACAATCGCGCCCAGAGTGTTGGCCGCATAGACGGAGCCGACATTCCGGCCGGGGTCGTCACCGGGCCGCGCCAGGGCGGCGATGGCCAGCGGGAAACTCGCGCCCCAAAGCAGCGTGGGAGGCAGAATGGCCCAGAGGCAGCGCACCATATCGAGTTGGAAGGTGTGCCAGGGGCTGATGGTCAGCAACGGATTGATGGGCCAGTAGGGCAGGGATTTGGCGATGATCCAGGCGGTCCAGGAGATGCCCAGAGTGAGCAGCACTTGCGTCCAGGCGAGCGCGAGGCCAGGGCGGATGCGGACCATTTGCGAACCGATGGCGCTGCCGATGGCGAGGCCGACGAGGAAGACGGCGAGGATGATGCAGAAGTTGTAGACGGTGAGCCCCAGCAGGTAGCCGAGCAGGCGGGTCCACACGACTTCGGCGCCCAGCGCGGTGGCTCCGGAAATGCCGATGGCGGCGTAAATGGCCCAGCGCGGAATGCCGTCGGCCGTTTCATCGCTGGCGGCGCCGGCGGGGATGGCGTCTCCGGCGGGTTCGGGCAGCGTGGCTTCATTCGGCGTGCGTGCAGCGAGGGCAAGGCTGACCAGACCGACCACCACGTTGAGCGCCGCGGCGGCGTAGGTGCCGATCGCCATGTTGTACACGGGCAGCAGGTAGAAGCCCGCCACCAGGCAGCCCAATACTGCGCCCGCCGTATTGCCGGCGTAGAGCGTGCCATACCAGGAGAGTCCGTTGGGCGTCGATTTCAGCCAGCGTACGATGGCCGGCAGCGACGCACCCATCAGGATGGTGGGCGGAAGGAGGCAGACCGCCGCCAGCATGCCGCGGAGCAGGAAGCCCGGCATGCCCGCCGAAGCTCCGGCGATGTATGCCCTGTTGATCAGGGGCAGCACCAGGTGGACCACGACGGCTGTCGCCGCGATGCCGAATTCGAGGTAGGCGTAGACGCGGAGGGGATGCATGCCGTCAAAACGGCGAGTGCGCGGAAGCCAGAGCGAACCGATACACAGCCCGCCCATCACGGTGGCGAGCAGGAAGCCGAGGGATACGGCAGTGGACCCGATGGCGAGTTGCAGCATCTGGTACCAGACGGTCTCGTAGATCAGGGCGGAGCATCCGCTGCCTGCGAACAGGGCGAGCAGGAGGGGAAGATAGCGCGACGCGTCGGGCTGCGCGCCTGGGGTTGTTTGGGCCATGGCCATATGGATTGTTGAATGCCTATCTTACAAGGTCTCAGACTGTTTATGGGTACCCTGGGGAGGCGATCTTAAGGACACTCTGGTTACCCGGCCGCGCTGTTTGCCGGCCGGATGCGATAATTCGAGGAGGTATGCCGTGGCGGTATTCGTCAACAGCTTCTTCGAGAAACGCGTGGAACAACTCTTTGACCTGGCAGGACGGGTAGAGGCGGCGTTCGCCGCCGCCGGGCTGGAATATCGCCTGGTGGGCGGGCTCGCTGTGTATCTCTATGTGGAAGAGGCGGAGCCGGATGCCGGACGGCTCACGAAGGACATCGACATCACCGTGCGGCGTGCGGACCTCGCGCGGATTGCGGCGGCGGTGGAGCCTTTCGGCTTGCAACTGCGACATGTGGCCGGAATCGATATGCTGGTGCAGGCAGGGCAGCCTTCTGCCCGCCGCGCCGTGAATCTGATTTTTTCCGGCGAACGGGTGCGGACGGAATATTCCGAGACTGTGCCGGCTATGGGCGACTGCCGCATTTTGCAGGGAGTCCGCCTGGTTCCGCTGGCCGATCTGGTGCGCATGAAGCTCACCAGTTTCCGGGCCAAGGACGAAGCGCATATCAACGACCTGGACGAAGCGGGATTGATTACGCCAGATATTGAGGCCACTCTGACGGAGCCCCTGCTGACGCGGCTGGCTCAAGCTCGTGCCCGCGGGTAGATTCTCCGGTGAAGTGAAGGATCTATTTGCTTCGCGACGCGCATGGACGGGCCACGGAAAACGATGGCCCATCCCACCGGTGCCTGCTATTTATCCGGGACCGACACGGCTAGATTCTCCAACCTAGGGACACTCCGGTCATCACTACGCCGGCACAGGTAATCGCTGCGGCGGATGCTACGGGCAGCAGTTGGAAGGCGCGACTGCGCGTCAGCTTGCCGGTCGACGGCAGGAGGTGGCTGGCGGACAGCACCAGTACGCCGATTCCCATCAGCACCGCGGCGAGTCCCGCGCTGAAGCCGAGCAGCAGGAATAATCCCAGCCCTACGCGTCCCAACGAAATGGCGCTCAACAGGAGCACCAGGGCGGAGGGACAGGGGACCATGCCACCGCTCGCGCCCAGCGCCAGCAGGCTGCCCAGAGTGATCTCCCCCTCCGGAACGTGACTGTGCGCGCGTCCGTCGCCGTGATGATGCACGTGATCGTGCGCGTGATCGTGATCCTGCGCGTGATCGTGATCATGCGAATGCACTGGATCGTGATGAAGGTGCCCGTGATCATGTGCGTGATCGTGATCATGCGAATGATCGTGATTGTGAGAATGCGCATGATCATGAGCAGGCCCGTGGGCGTGGTGGTGGCCCTGTCGCGCGCGCAGGCGGCGCACGAAGAGGGTTGCTCCCACCCAGACAATGCTCAAGCCCGAGATGGCTCCCAGGATCGGAAACAGCTTCTCGGGCAGCACGTACTTCGAAAGAAACAGGGTCACGAAGCCGAGAAAAAACACGCTGATGGTATGCGTGAACGTCACCATGGCGCCCAGCAGGATGGCATGCTTGAACGTACCTCGCGAGCCCACCAGGTATGCCGCCACGATGGTCTTTCCATGGCCAGGCGACAGCGCATGGATCGCTCCCAGGCCGAATGCCACGGCGATGCCGATCAACATCAAGCCCCACCCGATGTCTTCGCGGTGCAGCAGGCGCGAGAGATAATCGCCCTTCACGACCTGCCCGGGCGCCGCGGCTGTAGCTGCCGTTACCGTGGCGGCAGCCGCCGTTGCCGGGTCCACCGGGGTTGCCGGAGCCGCCGCCGGAACCGCCGCGACCGAGGGTGCTTCCGTGGTCCCTGTCTCCGCCGGCCGGACTGGCGGGGCGGCAGGAGCGGTCCACGAAAATGCAGCCTGCAAATCTTGCGGCGGGGCCAGCATCGGGTCCTGTGGGTAGGCCGTCAGTTCGGCGCTGCGGCTTTTTCCGCCTGGCGTCACGATCTCTTTCCACCCGCTGCGTCCCTGGTAATTGCGATCCTCATAGGTGAACGCGCCCAGTGCCGCGTCCACCCGCAGGTCCGCTTCGATTCGCGCCACCTGCATATTCCCTGCTCCCTCCGACAGCTTGACCTGGGCGCGCACCACCGTGACTTTGGCCGGCTTGCCATTCGCCGTGACGGCCAGGTTAGCGGCCCACAGGCGCGCCTGCTCGAGCGCCTGCTGCTGCGCATTGGCCCCCGGCCCCCATTGCTGGAACCATTCGAAGGTGGGAATTTCGGCGAGGTCCAATACGTAGTGGATGGCCATGCCGTGGGGCTGCGGCTCCAGGCGCGCGAAGTGATTCACACTGAAGTTCCCCATGGGGTGCGCCGCTGCCAGGACGGCGCTGCCGAGTGCCAGCAGCAGAACGCGATTGCTTGTCATTTGACTGGTATACGGAATCCGGTGCGAAAATGGATGGTACGGGATGCTGCCAAAATTTCTGATCGCCCTGCTATTTGTATCCGATCTCTCGTATGCCGCGCCGCCCACGTTCCGGCTGCGGGACACGGCCGGCGGCAGCCACTCGCCGGCCGAATGGTCCGCGCAGCAGGCCATCGTGCTCTACTTTGTGACCACGGATTGTCCGGTGGGCAATAGCTATGTTCCCGAAATGAATCGTCTGCGCGAAGCTTACGGGGCGCGCGGCATCGCATTCTACGCCGTGCAGGCGGACCCCGCGGTGCCCGAGGCGGAGGTGGCGAAGTATGCGCGCGAGTACCGCTACTCTTTTCCGCTGCTGCTGGACCCCACACAGATTTTGGTGCGCCACGTCAATGCGACGGTGACGCCGCAGGTGGCCATCCTCGCCTCCGACGGCAAGTTGCTCTACCTGGGACCGGTGGACAACCGGGTGGAAGATTTCGGAAAGCAGCGCCCGCAGGCCACGCAGGCCTACGTACGCCAGGTGCTGGACGCCGTGCTCGGCGGCAGGCCCGTGAGCGTTGCCAGCCATAAATCGATTGGCTGCGCGATTCCGCGAAAGACTCTATGAGAAGCGCTCTCGCCCTGGTACGGCTCGCGGGCAGTGCCCTTGGCGCCACGCCGACGGCTGCGTTCGCTCGCAATCGCAACGGTATACTCGAGCCGTTGGGGCGGGAAGCGCTGATGCGATTTTTACGGGGGAGTGTGAAGTGAACGCCAGATACCTGATACTGTTTGCAATTTCGTTCGTCGCGTTGTGCCGGCCCGATGCCGATCCGAAAGACGTTGCCGGCCTGCCCGACGGCCCCGGCAAGGCGGCCCTGGTCAAGATGTGCCTGGATTGCCACGATTCCGGCAATTTCCGCAAAGCCCGCATGACCGCCGACGAGTGGAGCGAGTCCGTCGCCGACATGGTGTCGCGCGGCGCGCAGGGCACACCGGCAGAGATCGACGCGAGCGTGGTGTACCTGACGAAGTATTTCGGCAAAGGCGCGCCGGTCCGCATCAATACGGCGCCCTTCGCCGAACTGCGCGGCGTGCTCGGACTGTCGGTGGCGGAAGTCCGCGCACTGCTCGAATATCGCGAGCAGAACGGCGACTTCAAGAGCGTGGAGGACATACAGAAGGTTCCAGGCATCGATGCGGCGAAAGTGGCGCAGCTGAAATCGAAATTGCTGTTCTAGGGCGAGGTTGCGCGCCGGGAGATATAATTGCGGGCGAAAACAATATGCGCCGATTGACCCTGCCCCTTCTTTTTGCGGCCGTTGCGCTCGCTCAACCGCCTGCTCCGGTGCCTGCCGACCAGCCCGTGGCGCGCACCGACCAGAATTCCAAGACCGCGCACGAGCAGTTGCTCGAGAAAGCGGCCAAGGGCGGCATCGACGTCTATTTTGAAGGCGATTCCATCACGCGCCGTTGGGGGGCCACCGATTATCCCGACTTCCTGGCCAACTTCAAGGAGAACTTCTTCGGCTGGAACGCCGCCGATTTCGGCTGGGGCGCCGATAGCATCCAGAACATCCTGTGGCGTTTGCAGAACGGCGAACTCGATGGCGTCAATCCCAAAGTGATCGTCTTCCTGGGCGGCACTAACAACGTCGGCAACCGGGTGCCGGCGGATGGAGGCGAGGCCAGGGTGGCCGATGTGACGCGCGGCATTCAGGCCGTGCTGAAGACCATGCAGGAGAAGGCTCCCAACGCCACTATCATCCTCACCGCCATCTTCCCGCGCAACGACAACATGGCTGTAGTGCCCCTCATCGACAAGATCAACGCCAACCTGGCCAAACTCGCCGATGGGAAAAAGGTCCGCTTCCTGAATGTGAACGATAGGCTGGCCGGTCCCGACGGCAAACTGAACGAAGGCATGATGAATCGCGACAATCTGCACCCGGCGCTCAAGGGCTATCAGGTCTGGGCGGATGGCTTGAAGCCGATCCTGCGCGAACTGCTGGGTGAGCCGGCCAGGGAAGATCACGCGCCGCCGCCGACTGGCGATCCCAGCGCCGCTCGCAAATAGCGCAGGATTGGAGGGAAGACCGGCGATCGCGAGGCGCCATGGGGTTTCTTGGCGACTTGGGAATACCAGGATAAGCCTGGCTGATCTTGTGAATTGAAAGGAATTCACCCTGCGCGCGCCCCCCATCGTCCGAAACTAAATGGGGACCGGGAGAGTCTATTCGGTATGCGCTACTGGGCATGGTTCGTTGCCAAACTGGCCGTTGCCGTGGTGTGGTACCTATGGACGATGCGTCTGGTCGCCGGGTATTTCCCGGCGGATACGGACGAACTGGCGCCGGCCCGCGAAGGACTCTCGTTTCTGCTTTGCGACTTCGCCCTGCTGCTCGCCTTCCTGATTTTTGCCGGCGCCGTGTACCTCGCCCTCAAGGACCAGCGGTATCGCTGCCGCGTCTGCCTGCGGCGTCTGCGCATGCCCATCGCGAAAGGGTCCTGGAGCCGGATGCTGCTCTTCGGCCATCCGCAGATCGAATACATCTGCCCTTACGGCCACGGTACCCTGCGCGAAGACGATCTGCATCTCACCGGGGCGGCCTCCGTCCAGTGGACTCCGCATTCCGACGATATCTGGGCGGAATTGACGGCGCCGGGTAAGGAAAGCGACCACTCGTGAAGCCTGTTCCCCGCTGGCGGATTGCGGCGGCCGTGCTCGTGCTTGCCGCCCTGGCCGGTTTCGGCATCCTGTTCGCACCCACCTATATCGGCAATCTGAAGCTCCAGTCGTACGTGGCAGAAATTACACGGAACGTCGAAAGCCGGAACGTTGCCGATGAGGCACTCCGTCAGAATGTGCTCGCCAAAGCCCGTGAATTGGACCTCCCGGTAAAGGCAGACAACGTGCACATCATTCGATCCACAGGAGAGCTTCGCATCGATGTCCGATACTTCGTTCGGGTCAGCCTGCCCGGCTATACGGTGGATCTGCACTTCTATCCCGGCGCCGGCAGCCGCTGATCGCGGCGTGCACGCGCCGTGGTCATGAGAGAATTACCAGTAGTGGCAAGAACCGACGAAAAGACTCCCCGGCAGAAAATGAAGTTGCGGGTTCCACGGGGCAGCGGCCTGACGCGCATCCTGCTGGGGCCCACCGGGCGCATCTTTATCATCCTCTTCTCGGTGCTGGTGATCGCCGGACTGGGCACGTTCACGTATTTCTATGCCCGCTACGCGCGCATCATCGATGAACGCCTGCGGGCCGGGGTGTTTGCCAACTCCGCCAAGATTTTCGCCGCGCCCGAATCGGTCGCGGTGGGCGATGTCCTGACCCCCACCGATGTCGCCATGCAGTTGCGCCGCTCCGGATATACCGAAACGCGCAGCAATCCGGTGGGCTACTACCAGCTTCACTCCGATTCCATCGAGATTTTCCCGCAGACCGATTCCTACTTCGATCAGGAGCCCGGCCTCATCCGTTTCGTCAAGGGCAAGATCTCGCAGATCACCTCGCTGCAGGACAATACGGCGCGCAACCAGTATCAGCTGGAGCCGCAGCTGATTCAGGCGATCAGCAGCGTGCGCGAGAAGCGGCGCATGGTGAAGTTCCACGACCTTCCCAAGGTGATTGTCGGAGCGGTGACTTCGATCGAGGACAAGCGCTTCTTCCAGCATGCCGGGTTCGACCCCATACGCATTCTCAAAGCCGTCTATGTGGACGTGAAAGAGGGGCGGAAAGACCAGGGCGCGTCCACCCTCAGCATGCAGACCGCGCGCATGTTCTTCCTGAACCAGGACAAGAACTGGAAGCGCAAAGCGGCCGAATTCATCATCACCCTGCAACTGGAACAGAAGCTGTCCAAAGAGGACATTTTCGAATACTACGCCAACCAGGTGGATCTCGGCATGCGCGGCACGTTCCACATCGTGGGGCTCGCCCAGGCGTCGGAAGCCTACCTGGGAAAAGACGTGGGCTCGGTCACCCTGCCGGAAGCGGCGGAGTTGGCCGGCATGATCCAGCGCCCCGGCTATTTCGACCCCTTCCGCCATCCCGAGCGGCTGGTGGAACGGCGCAACATCGTGCTTCAGTTGATGCGCCAGAACGGGGTGATCACCGACCGCGAATACGCGCTTGCCATCGAGGCGCCGCTCACCGTCAACAAGACGGGCTCCACCAGTGTGGAAGCGCCCTACTTCATCGACATGGTGAACGACAAACTGCAGAGCATGTACCAGGATACGGAGCTGCAGTCGAACGCCTTCCGCATCTATACGACGGTGGATATGCGGCTACAGCGCGCCGCCGTGGAAGCGGTGCGGGCGGGCATGGCGAGTGTCGACGAACAGGTTAAGAAACAGCGCCGTTTCAAGGGACAGACGCCGCCCACGCCGCAGGTTGCGCTGGTCGCGATCGATCCGCATACCGGCGAGGTGAAGGCGCTGGTGGGCGGGCGCAATTACGGGCTGAGCCAGTTGAATCATTCGCAGCGGCAGCGGCAGCCCGGGTCGATCTTCAAGCCGTTCGTTTACGCTGCCGCGCTGGATACGGCGGTGGAGGGCGGCGCGCACGTTTTCACCGCGTCCACCACGGTGGTGGACGAGCCCACCACGTTCTACTATGACAACCAGCCGCCTTACGAGCCCAGCAACTTCGATAAGAAATTCATGGGCACCGTCACGCTGCGCACGGCTCTGGCTCATTCGCTGAATGTGGCCACCGTGAAGGTGGGGCAGATGGTGGGCTTCGATAAAGTGGTGGACATGGCCAACCGCGCCGGCATGAATTACAAGATTCATCCGACGCCGGCGGTGGCGCTGGGCGCCTATGAGATCACGCCGCTGGAAGCCGCGGGGGCGTACACCATCTTCGCCAATCACGGCGACTACCTGAAGCCGAGTTTTCTGTCCATGGTGCGCTCGCAGGACGGCAAGGTGGTGTTCAAGAACAAGGTGGAAGAGAAACAGGTGGTGGATCCGCGGATCGCGTTCCTCACCACCAGCCTGATGGAAGAAGTGCTGCGCACGGGCACCGCGGCGGGCGTGCGCGCCAAGTTCAATCTCAAATTCCCCGCCGCGGGCAAGACCGGCACCTCGCATGACGGCTGGTTCGCCGGTTACACGAGTGAACTTTTGTGCGTGGTCTGGGTGGGTTTCGACGATAACCGCGAATTGAACCTCGAGGGTGCCCATTCGGCCGCGCCCATCTGGGCGGAATTCATGAAGCGGGCCCTGGAATATCGCGAATATCGTGACGTGAAGCCATTTAACGCTCCCGAGGGCATTACTTCCATCACCATCTGCTCCGATTCCGGAATGCCGGCGTCGGGCGCCTGTCCGCGTCCCCGTTCGGAGAGTTACGTTGCAGGTACTGAGCCGGTTGGAGTTTGCCCGCTCCACGGGGGGAGAGGCGGTGTAACCACGGTCTCCGGGTGGGATACTTCACCGCCCGCGGCCACACCGGCCGCGACTTCGCGCAGCGGAATGCCGACCGTGACCGGGTCCGGCGGCGATGGCCAGGTGACCGAACCGGCCGCGAGCCGCGCCGCCCGGCAGGCGGCGGGCCAGCCACCGCCTGCCACCGATCCCCAGGCAGCGCAAAAGGAAGATAACAAAAAGGGAGAGTCGAAGGGCATACTCCAGCGTCTGTTGCGTGTGTTTAAATAACAGTCAAGGGGGCCATATGGCTAACCGACATTGGTCCATTATGCTGCTCGCGTTCCTAAGCGTCGCGCTTGGGTACGCGCAGAAAGATTTAACTATTTCCGGAACCATCATTCCTAACGCGATGCTCGAAGGCACGCATGCCCCGCAGGCCGAAGCGCCAAGGCCCGTGCTGAGCCCGGAAAGCCGTGGCGATATCCTCATGGCTCGCAAAATGTACCGTGAGGCCATCGAGGCGTTCCAGGAAGGTTCGCCCAAGGATGCGGTGCTGCGCAACAAGACCGGCATCGCCTTCCACCAGATGATGCAATTGAACAGCGCCAAGAAAAACTACGAGCAGGCAATCAAGCTGAATCCGAAGTATTCTGAAGCTGTCAATAACCTGGGCACGGTGTATTACGCAGGCAAGAGCTACCGCCGAGCCATTTCGCAGTACAAGAAGGCCATCAAGCTGGCGCCCAATTCGGCGTCGATTCACAGTAATCTGGGCACCGCGTATTTCGCCCGCAACCAACTGGAGCTGGCGTCGGAGGAATTCCGCACGGCCATGCGCTTAGACCCGAACGTGTTCGAGCATCATAGCGCGTACGGGGTGATGCTGCAGGAACGCAGCGTGCAGGAAAAGGCGAAGTTCCACTACGGTCTGGCGGTGCTTTATGCGCAGGATGGCCGCAGCGAACTGGCCTTGCAGTATCTGCGCAAAGCGCTGGAAGAAGGCTACAAGGAACGCAAGAAGCTGCCCGAAGATCCGGCGTTCGCTTCGCTGCGCGAATTGCCGGAGTTCCAACTACTGCTAACCCTGGAACCGCGTGTCCTGTAGTCCCTCCCGGTGGGACGTTACGAGTTGCGCGGCCCTCCTTACGGTGGGGCTCGCGGTGCTGAGTTCCGGCTGCATTCGTCAGCCTACAGGCGGCGCCATCGCCCCGGACCGCCTGGCCATCGTTCGCTTCGAAAATTTGAGTAGCGACGATAGCTTGACCTGGCAGGGGCGTGCCATGTCCGAAGTGGTGGCGACCTGTCTGTCCGGTGCGGGCAACCCCAAGGTGATCTCCTCCGCCGGGATACACTTGATGGACCGGCTGCTCGGTGTGCGGTCGTTTCTGGCGCCCGGCATTTCTTCGGAAAGCAATCAGGCGCTGGCCGCCGGAGCGACGCAGCTTGCCTACGGCAATTACACGGTTCGCAACGGGCGGCTGGAAGTGGATCTGACCATCGAGGACGCGCGTACGATGAAGGTGTTGCGCACGGCGCGAGTCACGGTGGCGGCGGGCGACGTGTTGGGCGCGGCGACGCAACTGGCGCGCACCATTTCGAGCAAGGCGGGCGCCTACAGCACGCGCAGCCCGCAGGCGCTGGAAGCGTACACCAAAGCGCTGGAGGCGAGCGATCCGGCGGTGATCGAGATTGCGGCCGGTGCGGCCATTGCCGCGGACCCCAGTTTTGTCGCGCCCTACCGCCTGAAGGCGCAGCTCAAGATACAGCGGCAGGATCGCGCGGGCGCCGCGGCGGAGCTGGAACAGGCGTTGGCACGCGCCGGCGCGCTTCCCGAACTCGACCGCACCCGTCTGGAACTGGAGATCGCGGAGCTGAGCGGCAACACGGAAGCGCGTCTCGGCGCGCTGAACAAGCTGGTCAAACTGGATGGCGGCGATGTCAACGTGTGGCGCAGCCTGGGCGATTCGCTGATGAATCGCCACGATTTCAAACAGGCGCAGCAGGCCTACCAGCGGGCCTCCGAGCTCGAACCAGACGATGTTGGGCTGCTGAACTCCACCGGCTATGCCGCGGGGCAGGCGGGCGATTTCGATGTGGCGCTGGCGGCGCTCAAGCGCTATGGGGAACTGCGTCCCAAAGAGGCCAACCCGCACGATTCCACGGGCGACGTGCAGATGGTGGCAGGGCGTCTCAGCGAGGCGGAGGCATCGTACCTGGAAGCGGCCCGCAAGGATCCCAATTTCCAGAATCATGGACCGCTGATCAAGGCCGCGCTGGCGCACCTGTTGACCGGGGATGTTAATGGCGCCAATGCGCTGGCCGATCGTTATCTGGCGGCGCAGGCGGCGTCGAAAGACCTGGTGGTGGAATACCGGCGCGCGCAGTGGACGTGGATCTCAGGGCGGCGGAAAGCGGCGGCGCAGCAGATGGGCGCGTTCGCGCTGGCCAATGAAGGCGGGCCGCTGCGCGAAGTGGCGTCGCGGGCCTATTCCGAACTGGCCATCTGGAGTTTGATGTTCGGGGATCGCACGGGCGCTGCGAGTCTCGCACAGAAGGCGCTTTCGCTGGCGGGTGCGAGTTCGGCGGGCAACGCTTTGGTGGCGCGGTTTCTGACACTGCCTCCGGCGAGTTCGTCGGAATGGGCGGTGCGGGCCGAGCAGCAATTCCCGGGTGCGCAGCAGACGGCGATCAAGAACTTCTCGCTGGCCTACGCGCTGCTGCTCAATCAGGAGTTCCAACCCGCCTTGCTGCTGTTGCGGCAGATGTGGGAGAACGGTACGCCGACGGCCGACGAAGGGCTGCCGGTGATGCTCGCCTGGTGTTACCTGGAGACGGGCAGGGTGAAGGAAGCGTCGGCGCTGCTGCGGGGCAATCCGGTGCCGTCGTCCAATGGACTCACGCCCTATACCGCGTTCTACATTCCGCGGTTGTTGTACCTCCGGGGCGTTCTGGCGGAGAAGGAAGGCCGCGCGAGCGATGCGCGGGATGCTTACCAGAAATTCCTGACCCTCTCCGGTCCGGACCCGCTGATGTGGGGCGAAGAGAAGAAAGCGCGCCAATAGCATGAAAAAGGTTCCTACCAAAGACGGCCGGCTGCTCCGGCTGATGAAGATCTGCAAGGCGCTGCCCGAAGGCAGGTATGAGATGCACGCGCAGCACGCCACGTTTCTGGTGCGCGACAGCGTGTTCGCCTACTATTTGAATAATCATCACGGCGACGGCATTATCGGCGTGGCGTGCAAGGTGCTGCCCGGCGATAACGAAGCGCTGATCAAGGCGCATCCGGAGCGGTATTACATGCCGGCGTATGTGGGCACGCGCGGCTGGGTGGCGGTGCGGCTGGATGTTGGCAAGCTCGATTGGGAAGAAGTGGCGGAGCTTGCGGTGACCAGTTACAAACTGGTGGCTCCGAACCGGCTGGCGATTCAGGCGAAGCTCGACGTGGTGAAGGCGGTGGCGGCCAGGAGTAAGATTGCGGCGCCTCCCGAGGTTGTAGCGCCTCGTAAGAATGCGGGTCCGCGTAAGAATGCGGGGCCTCGTAAGAATGTAGCGCCTCGTAGGGATGCAGGTCCGCGTAGCGAGGCGGCTCCGCGCAAGGAAGCGACTCCTCGCAAGAGGGGGAGTCCTCCCCCTCGCGCGAAACGGCCGCCTGCTTGAGAGGCTCCGCTATTTAGCTGGCGATCCGCGGAGGTTCCAACGAATTTATGGGCCGCCGATGAACGCCGATGAACGCCGATGAACAAGAATTCTTATTTGCGTTTTCTTATCTGCGTTTATCGGCGTTCATCGGCGGCCCATTGTTTTTGCATCGCTCAGCAATGTCACTAGGAATGGCCCAGGATGGCGTGCGGGCGGTAGGGTTCGCTTAGCGCCTTCAATTCGTCGGTGTCCAACTTCAAATTGAGTGCGGCGAGTGCGTCGTCGAGGTGACGCATTTTGCTGGCGCCGACGATGGGGGCCGTGATGCCCGGTTGCTGCATCACCCAGGCTAGCGCGACCTGGGCGTTGGGCACGCCGCGCTGCTGCGCGATCTTCGTGACCTGGTCCACGACCGCGAAGTCGGAATCCTGGAAGTACATGCGGTGCGCGTAGTCGTCGGTGCGGGCGCGCGTGGTGTCGCCGAAATCCTGTGGGCGCCGATTGCCGGCCAGAAAGCCGCGGGCCAGCGGACTCCACGGAATGACTGCCACGCCTTCTTCGCGGCATAGCGGCAGCATCTCACGCTCTTCTTCGCGATACACCAGGTTGTAGTGATTTTGCATGCTGACGAAGCGGGCGCTGCCCGCGGCATCGCTGACGGCCAGCATTTTGGCGAACTGGTAGGCGAACATGCTGGAGGCTCCGATGTAGAGCGCCTTGCCAGCGCGCACGACGTCTTCGAGCGCCCGCATGGTCTCTTCGATGGGCGTGGTGGGGTCGAAACGGTGGATCTGGTAAAGATCGACGTAGTCCGTGCCGAGGCGCTTCAGGCTGGCGTCGATGGCGTGATGAATGTGCTTGCGCGAGAGGCCGCGCTGATTGGGATCCTGGCCCATCGCCTGATAGACTTTGGTGGCGATCACCAGACGGTCTCGTGGCGCAAGGTCTTTCAGCGCCTGTCCGGTGACTTCTTCGCTGGCTCCGTCGGAGTACATGTCGGCGGTGTCGAAGAAGTTGATGCCGGCCTCCCAGGCACGGCGATAGAAAGGACGGCTCTCCTGCTCGTCCAATACCCAATCGCGCCATTTGCTGGTCCCGTAGGTCATGCATCCGAGGCAGAGGCGCGAAACCTTCAGGCCGGACGATCCCAAGCGAACATATTCCATTCCTCTTGGATACCATGCCAGAGGCGGCCGGTGAGACGCGGCCGGCTTCCGGCGGACACGTGAGGGGTGAATTTTCAAAGAACTTGTCTTGCTAAATGGTGCCCCGGGTGAGCCGGGACAGCAAAAGGAATCGATCCCTTTTTCCTTCTCTAAGGAAGGATACAGCTGCCGCTGTTGGCCGCCTATTCGACGCTTAAACTATGGGCTCGGGATTATCGAAGGCCCCCTCGAGGTGTGTGGGCTCCCGCATAGAGTACCGGACGGGTTGCTTCTCGGCGAACGAGCAACTCTTTTCACTTACAGAAATAGCATCCACGCGCACGGCTTTCTGAGGCAGTTACGCGCAAGCTATTGATTTCATGACGAAGAAAAATGTGAGTTTGACTTACAACCGGGAGATCGCGGCCGAAGACGACCTATTCTCCACGGCGCACTTACTGAATCTGGTAACTGGCGCGGCCGGGGGCGGTGCGCTCCACCTGGAAGGTGAGGTTGCCGCGCTTTTCGCCGCGCAGTGTTTCCGGCGGCAGGGCAGGGGACTGCTCGATGGTCAGGGTGGCGCCCGTCAAGGTGACCGTCCGCTTCCAGTCTTTGCCTTTGAACTCCAGTCCGCCGCCGGACTCGCGCACTTCGACCGCGCCGGACTGGGCAAACGCGCCGGATTCCGGCATGAAATTCGCGTTGGTATCCTTCCACGTGAATTCCATCCAACGCCCGCCATCCGCCGCGGAGAACACGGCGCGCGCCCTGGTGGATTCCAGGATCCACTCCGCCGCGCCATCGCCATCGAGGTCGGCACTCCAGACGACGGTGGCATTGCGCGGCACCAGAATGACGCGCATGGGCAGGGCGAGATCCGAGCCTCCGGAAGTCTTCAACGTCCAATCGCGCAGCCCCGCAACGCCCTCGGCGGCGAACACGCGGAATTCGATGCGGCGTTCGTCGGTAGGCGCGACGCTGAGATCGGCGCGCGGCGGCAGGAATTCCAACCCATGGCCGGAGGGCTCCAGATGGTAGGTCTGAATTTGCGGCGAATTGTTGCGCAGGGAAATTTCCAGATTGCCGCCGGCCTTCGGTTCGATGGGGGCCACCGGAGGCTCGGGAGTCAATTCGGTTTGCGGGCCGAAGTGGAACTGCATGCTGGAGAGCAGGCGCAGCGACGCCGGGCGGAAGAGTTGTACGCGCGCGCGGCCGAGCGCGACGCCGTCCGCCTCGAGGGTGAGAGTGGCATAGTCGCCGTGGACCGCTTCGGCGGGCACGGTAATTTCGTAATCGATCTCATTGGGGGATTTGGTGGTGGGCTTCGCGGTGTAGCCCTCGGGCAAACGCAGGCGGGAGCGCGCGGCCACTTCGGCGGAAGAGTACATGGTGGCGACGTTATTGACGCGCCCGGCCACCAGGCGGTGGAGATCGTTAAAGAACGCGGAGGTTTCCGGCGCTTCGATGGCAATGCCGATACGTACGCGGTTGCCGGGGGCCTTGCCGGCGGGAATGCGCAGGCGGGCGCGCAGGTGGGCATCGTCCCAATCGAAATCCGTGGGTTTGCCGGCGGCGAGGAAGGGTCCGACCGGCCGGTGCGCCATCTGCAGAATGACTTCGCCCGCTTCCGGCGCGGCGAACTCCATGGCCAGAATGCCGTTCTCGAATTCAATGGAGAGCAGTTCGGCGGTGGCGTAGACGATGTTCTCGCTAGGCGAAAAATTGGTGCATGCGCGGCATAGCCCGTCGGGCCCCAGCGATACGCTCACGGGAAGCCAGAGCGATTGTTGCGCGCCCACGTTCACGCCGGGGATGACCAGGGTTCGTTTGCCGCCCGGCTCGACGACCCGCAAATCGTCATGGAAAGGTTTGGCGGAGGAATTGGTGATGCTGACCGCGCTGGCGGTGCCCGAGATGAGTTGCACGGCACTCACGCCCTCCGGCAGCTTGCCGGTCACGGGCCTGGGCGCTGCGGTGTGTTTCAAGCCGGGAAACAGCCGGGTCCAACCGCGCAGCAGGGCGGCATCGCGGCGGAGCGCGGCGGTGGACGGACGTTCGTCTCCGGAGAGGCCCACGGCACCTTTCCGCAGTAAGGTGTCGGGATTGGCGGCCCACCCGGCGGGGAAGAGGGCATCTTCCACATCGGTCCACAAGAGCGCGCCGCGTGCGCCATTCATGGCGTCACGGCTGCGCGCGAAGGCCGTGGGGTCGTTGGCGGAAATGGTGGCGACCGGAGCGGGCGGCGCGGCGGCGTCGATGGCCAGAGCGAGGCCCTCCACATAGGCGATGGGCCCGCCGTGGGATTCGGTCTGGGTGGCCAACAACTGTTCGAGTTGCTTCACCCAGGCGTGCTGCTGCGCGGCGTCGAGATGCGCGGCAAGCAGGCCGGGAGCCGGAGGGAGAGGGCGAATCCACGCGCGCATGCCGAGCTTACGGAGCAGGCGGACGAAGCCGATGAGGTCGCGGCGCGGACTGGTGCGGCCGGTGAGGTCGTAGTCTCCCGGCCCGAGTTGGTGATAGTTGACGGGAATGGAAAACTCCACCGTCTGCACGCCGATATTCTTGAGCCAGACCAGCTCGCGCTCCCACAGGGTGCGCGGGTAGAGATAGTACGGGAACTCGACCGCTTGCAGGTAGTCTGCCGCCCACGCCGCCGGTGTGGCGATGGCGAGCAGCAGGAGCGCGGCCAGGCGCTTCAAAATCGCTTGCCCCGTCGGATGCGGTAATCGTCGCTGGAAGCCACTTTGATCACCTTGCACATTTCGAAGAGGCGCGAGCGGGCGCGGTCGCCCACGTGATCGCGCAGGGTGCGGCGGTAGTCGACTCCCACCGAAGTGCGCTGGGTGGTGACGCTGCCGGCATCCGCATCGGGCAAATTGGTGGTGGCGATGAGCGGCTTGCGGTTGTTGCAGCGGTGGGTGACGATCGAGGTGACGGTATCCTGCACCCAGTCGGTGACGCGATGCGCGCCGAGGTCGTCGAGCAGGAGCACTTCGGTATCGAGGGCCATGCGATAGGCTTCTTTGTCGGAAGAATTGGAGGCGGAATCGTAGCCTGAGCGGATGCGGTCAAGCAGGGTTTGATAGTCGGTGAAGACGCCCTCGAAGCCTTTTTGGATGATGCGGCGCAGCGCGGCCACGGCAAGGTGGGTTTTGCCGGTGCCGGGCTCGCCGATGAGGAGCAGGCCAGGGCACGGGCCGAGGGGGAACTCGTCGGCGTAGGTCTTGACTGCGAGCATGACGTTGCGCAGTTCCTGCATGCCATCGGTTTTGAAATTGTCGAAGGACGCTTCGCGGTAGAGTGGGGGAATTTGTGCGCGATCTTCCAGGCGTTCGGCGCGTCCTGTATTGAGGCAGGCGCAGCGTTCCGCGCCGCTGACGGTGGCGCGCTCCACGATGATCCAACCGGTGCCGCCGCACTTCTCGCAAACCGCTTGGGTGGACATACCCTCCATTATGCTGCAGACGCGGATGGGGGGGCGGTGGGTTTCGTGGAGGCGGGGAGCACGCGGGTGATTGGGGCTTGGATTGGGTGGATCGGATAGATACCGTGGGGCGCCCGAAGCCTGCCCCACGGAGCACGGTGCCGTTGGACGCGGACCGGACCGTCCTTAGTATACACCTCTAACAAGTGTTGCGACGGGCGAAGGTTCTAGTACCGGCTACGGCGTAACCAGTTTCGTCGTCAGCGAGTAAGTGCCGTGAGCTGTGTAATTCCCCAGGGGCTCCACTACCAGGAAGTAGGTACCCGCGGCCAGTTCGCGGAGGATGCGCGAATTGGTGTTGCCGCCGCTATCGTCGTCCTCATCGAGCACGGCGCCGGTGGCATCCAGTAACTTCAGGTACGCATCGAATTCGCTGGAAGTGAGGCGCAAATCGAGGCTGCCATCGTTGGGCACCGTCAGTTGGTAGATGTCGGCGAACACCCTGCCGGCGGATTGGCAGCCGGTGTAGGTGATCACGCCGCTGGCGGTCTCTCCCGCTCGGAGCGCGGTCTTGGGCGTGCACAGGGGCGGCCGCGGCCCGGCGGTGGTGCGCAGGTCCACTTGGTACAAGCCGCCCGCGGTACCGGTTGCATCCCGCACCGCCAATTTGTAGGCGCCCGCGGGAAGGTACTGCACGATCAGGGCATCGCGGGCCCCGTAACTGTTATCGTCGCTGCGGATTTCGTGGCCGGCGGCATCGTACAGGGTGAGGTAGCCGTTCACCTCGCCCGAGGACATCACGGCGAGCGTCAGCGTATCGGCGGAGAGCGTGAAGCCGTAGTAATCCACCGGCTGGCTGTTGGCGCCGGTGCAACTGCGCGGTCCCAGGCGCTGGATGAAGCCGCCATTGAGGTCGAGCGATTGCACGTAGCTGCAGGGGGGGATGTCGTGCGCGGTGAATTTGTTGGTCAGAAAGTAAACGCCCGCACCGGAGACCGCCGCGGCCACGACCCGATAATCGCCGGCCGGCAGGTCGGCCGAGAGATGGGAAGCGCCGAGCCCGGCCGATTGTCCGGCGCGTACGATCAGATTGTCGCTGGTGTCGCGAATGGCCAGATTCGTGTCGAAGAGCGAGGAACTCATGTCGAGTTCCAGCGTCCCGGCCGACGGCAGGGTCACGGTGTAGACGTCTGACATTCCCAGACTGGTGCGGCACGGCGCGTTCACCAGCGCGGCGTAAAGGTCGCCCAATTTCAGCGGGGAGGTGGCGCAGGGCTGGGGCGGGCCCGCCTGGACTTGAAAATCGAGCTTGTAATTGCCGCCCGAAGGCAGGTCGCTGAAGAGCTGCAAGCGGTAGAATCCCGCGGGCAGTCGGGCCCGCAGGTTGGAGGTCACGTTGAAGGCGGGGTCGAAGCCACCGCCGCCCGAATCCGACGCCAGCAGGTTGCCCGCGCTATCCAGCAGCATCAGGGTGGTGCTGAAATCGCCGCTGGTGGAAGTTGCGCTGACCAGGCCGGGTTCAGCCAGGGTGAAATTGTAATAGTTGTAGTAGCGCTGATCGCCGCTGCCGGGAATGGTGACGAAACAACTGGAGGCGGCGATTGCGCCGGCGTCGCTATCGGCGGCGGCCAGGGACTTCACTTCGCGGCAGGCTTCGTCGCCGGCGATCTGGTAACTGTTGGCGATGCGGTAGGCGCCCTTCCCGCCGCCGGAAGCAGTGATGACGATCAGGTACTGGGAGTCGCCGAGAAGGCGCACGTTCACCGCGCCCGGCGTGGGCGGCAGGAGTGACCGTCCGTCGAGCGAGCGAACGGCGATGAGGGGCGCGAAATCCGCGCTTTCCACGCTCACGCTGAGGGTGCCCGCGCCGTCGGTGGTCAGGGTATAGGCTTCGAAGGGGGTTCCATCCGGCGCGAGGCAGCCCGACGACGGAAGTTGACCGTCCACCGTTTGGCGGCGTCCGAGATTGGGGAAGGCGGCGCAGAGAACGCCGGGTTCAGCGGTGAATGCCGTATTGATGGCGAAATTGCCGGTCTGCGCGACACCGCGCCCATGCACCAAAAGGGTGTAGGCGCCGGCCTCGATGGGGCGCGCCAGGGAGGCGCCGGAATCCAAGCGTGCGCCCGAAGAGTCGCGCAGGGTCAGGAACTGATCGGCGGGATTGCCCGCGAGTTCGATGCGGAGCTGGCCGCGGACCGGGAGATCGAGGCGATAGGGGATGTAGGGAGTTAGATCGGTGAGCCGGCAACTCAAAGCGGTAAGTGCGCCGGAGTGGGTTCCATTGGGGAGCAGCGTGTCGATTGGGGGACATTCCTGAGCGTGGGCCAGGAGGGTGCCGAAGAAGACGGCAATTCCCAAGGGCGTGGCGCTGCGACTCATGTTCCAGTTTAACCCAGCCCCGAATAAAAGGTTGCGGGACTCGTTTGTCCGAATAGCAAAAGGGCGCGGGAGTGTCTCGCCCCATGCAAGCTGATTTGGGCATGGCGCGGGGAGACAGAGTATTGGCAATTTCGACGTACCAGCGTGATACTCTGTCATTCGGAGCAATATGGCCATCACGCGCGACAAAGCCCAGCTGATGAGTGCGTCTGAGATTGACCGGACGCTGGTACGGCTGGCTCACGAAATACTCGAAAAGACGAAGGATCTGGACCAACTCGCCTTCATAGGAATTCGGCGCCGCGGAGTTCCGCTGGCACAGCGGCTCGCGGCCAAGATCGAGAGCCTGGAGAATCGCCAGGTGCCGGTGGGGATTCTCGACATCAATCTTTATCGCGACGACCTGAGTACGGTGGATGTTAAGCCCGTGGTGAGCGCCACGGAAATCAGCTTCAGCGTGGCGGGAAAAGACATCATCCTGATGGACGATGTGCTGTACACGGGACGCACCATACGGGCGGCGCTCGACGCGCTGTTCGATCATGGACGGCCGGCACGCGTGCAACTGCTGGTGCTGATCGACCGCGGCCATCGCGAACTGCCGATCGAGGCGCGCTTCATCGGCCGCAAGGTGCAGACGTCGGACATCGAAATCATCGAGGTGAAGTTCCAGGAGATTGACGGAATGGAAAAGGTGCTGTTGGTGGAGAAGGCGGAATAGGCCAAGCATGCCAGCGGGATTGCTCGGAATCGAGGAACTGGACCGCGCCGAGATCGAAGCCATTTTGGCGCGGGCCAAGGATTTCCAGCCGATGCAGAGCCAGAGCCTGAAAAAGCTCGATACCCTGCGCGGCAAAATGATTGTCAATTTGTTTTTCGAAGCTTCGACGCGTACGCGGACGAGCTTTGAAATCGCGGCGAAGCGCCTGGGCGCCGACGCGGTGTCCATCACTGCGTCAGGTTCCAGCGTGAGCAAGGGCGAATCGCTGGTGGACACGCTGAATACGCTGGGCGCGATGCGGCCGGACGCGATTGTGATGCGCCACGCGGCCAGCGGGGCTCCGCATTTTCTGGCGCGGCACCTGCCGACGCCGATCATCAACGCAGGCGACGGCACGCACGAACATCCGACGCAGGCGCTGCTGGATGCGCGCACGATTCTGGATCGCTGCGGGCACCTGGATGGCCTGAAGGTGGCGATCATCGGCGACATTGCGCACAGCCGCGTGGCGCGCAGCAACGTACATCTGCTTTCCAAATTCGGCGCGGAGATTGTGCTCTGCGGACCGGCTTCGCTGCTGCCTGTGGAGCTGGCGCAACTGGCGTCCGGCGTCCGCCTCACGACTAATATTCGCGACGCGATCGGCGCGGCGGATGTGATCATGATGCTGCGGGTACAACTGGAACGGCAGCACGAGGCGAATTTTCCAGCCAGCGAATATTTCCGGTTTTATGGGCTGCAACTGGAGCACATGGACCTGGCCAAGCCCGATGCCATCGTGATGCATCCGGGGCCGATCAATCGGGGACGCGAGCTTTCCAGCGAGGTGGCGGATTTCCAGCGGTCGGTGATTCTGAATCAGGTGGAGAATGGAATTGCGGTACGCATGGCGGTGCTCGAAAAGGTGATTGGATAGCATGCCGATCGTAATCAGGAACGGAAGGGTGATCGACCCGTCGTCGAATACGGACCGCGTGGCGGACGTGCTGATTGTCGACGGGCGGATTGCGGGTGTGGCGCCCAATCTTTCGTCGCCGAAGGCGGAAGTGTTCGATGCCTCGGGGATGATTGTGGCGCCGGGCTTCATCGATATGCACGTGCATTTGCGCGAGCCGGGCTTCGAGCACGCCGAGACCATCGAGAGCGGATCGCGGGCGGCGGCGGCGGGGGGCTTCACGTCCATCTGCTGCATGCCGAATACGAAGCCTGTGAACGATAGCGCGATGGTGACGAGCTACATCGTGGAGCGGGCGCGCAGCAAGGGGGTGGTGAACGTGTTCCCGATCGGCGCCATCACGAAGGGGAGCGCGGGCGAGGAACTGGCGGCGATCGGCGCGATGAAGGCGGCGGGCGCGGTGGCGATCAGCGACGACGGTCTGCCGGTGATGAACGCGCGCGTGATGCGCCGCGCGATGGAATTCGCGCACAGCTACGACCTCCCGATTATTCAGCATTGCGAAGACCTGAATCTCAGCGCGGGCGGCGATATGCACGAAGGCGTGCCGAGTGTCCGCTGGGGACTGCGCGGCATTCCGGCAGCCAGCGAGGATGTGATGGTGGCGCGCGATCTGGTGCTGGCGCAACTGACTGGCGCGCGCTATCACGTGGCGCACATTTCGACGCGCAATGCGGTGGCGATGGTGGAATACGGGCGCAAGAGCGGACTGCCCGTGACGTGCGAGACGACGCCGCATCATTTCGCGTTGAGTGACGATCTGATGCCGGCGTACGACAGCAATTACAAGATGAAGCCGCCGCTGCGTTCGTGCGGGCATCGCGAGGCGGTGATCGAGGGATTGGCGGCGGGCACGATCGGCGCGATTGCCACGGATCATGCGCCGCACGCGGGTTCGGAGAAGATGCAGGAATTCGAGCGCTGCCCGTTCGGGATCATCGGGCTGGAGACGGCGATTGCGCTGGCGCTGGAATATCTGGTGGCGTCCGGCAAGATCACGCTGGCGCAGATGGTGGCGTTGTTCACGACGGGTCCGGAAGGGGTGATGCGGTTGGGGCGCGGCACGCTGGCACCGGGAGCTCCGGGCGATGTGACGGTGTTCAGTCCGGATGTGGAGTGGACGTACGACGTGAATCAATCGGCATCGCGAAGTCGGAATTCGCCGTTCGACGGGCGGACTTTCCGAGGGGGTCCGATGGCTACGGTGGTGGACGGCGAGGTGAAGTGGCAGCGGTAGGGTTGCCGGTAGGTAGTGGGGGGCTATGACGGAAGGGGCTGCCTCCGGTTAGTTTGGAATTTTGACTGCTGGCACCAGTGCGGTTCTGGTTCCTAAGTCGAGGAACGGCTGCAGTTCGCCGTCAAATCGGCGGTGTGCATTTTTGGACGATGTGGCGCGCTAGCCAGTTTCCGGTAACGCCACTTTTTGTCCACCTATACCACTCACGCCATCGAATCTTCGTTGTGATTGCGGATGCGAACTAATTTAAGATAATGCCATGCGCTTTATGCGTGTTTTTCTTTTCGCCCTGGCCTCGGCTGATACGTGCGCCTGGGCCGCCGACAAGGTGACGGCGGAATTGCTCGCCGCAGCGGAGACTGGCGACAATGGCAGGGTTGAAAGCCTACTGGCTGCTGGCGCAAAGGTCAATGCCAAAGGGAAGGGTGGCATGACTCCTCTCCTCGCGGCAACGACAAACAACCATGACAGTACGGTCAAGCTCCTGCTTGTTAAGGGCGCACTGCCGGACGCGAGAGGCGATAGGGATTCGACGCCGTTGTTCATCGCCGCAAGAGACGGTCACGATTCAGTCGCCGTGGCTTTACTTGCTGGCGGCGCGGATCCCAATGCAATCGACATCGACGGGTGGACGCCCCTGCTGCGAGCAGCCAGAGGTAACCACGCAAGCACAGTGCGACTCCTGCTAGACCACCGTGCCAATGTTGATCAGACCACCACGAGCAATTACACCGCCTTGATGTCCGCGGCACGGTGGGGCTGTGCCGATGTCGTACCTGTTCTCCTCGCGGCCAGAGCGAATCTGAACATTACTGGGAAGGATGGACGCACTGCGTTGGCATGGGCAAAAGAATCCAAGATAAAGGTCATTATTGATGCCCTCGTGAACGCAGGAGCGAAGTAGATACCTGTGCCCCCGCCAAATGCCGCAATATGGGCGGTAGCGAAACGGGGATGCCGGAAACTGCCCAGACGCAACTAATTGACAATCGCTCGGGCCATTTTAGACGTTAGCGTGACGCTATTTGGCAAATCGATCTGTAGGTCCTGTGGGCAGGCACTGAGATCACAACTCCCCGGAGCGAGAAAGAAGTTGAACTCTACCCTGGCGCGGCACACGGAACCGGACGCACTGCAAGGCTCGAAACGCCATTGCCTAAGCGATTCTACTGCTGCATTCGAGAGTATGAGATGACCTGAGACTTTGACGGTTTCCTTGACCGTTCCGTCCATCCCGACGACTGCGTCGATGATGACCGTGCCGTGGTACCCGCCGAGGAGCGCGAGAGGCGGATACTTTGGTCCGACGATCCTTCGAGGCATTGGTTCGTGCGCAACCGACTCCTGAGAGGGTGCAATCGCCCCGCAGCAGACAAGCAGCAGGACCAACGGGATGGTGCGTTTGGTCGTTGTCACGTACCCAGGTTATCTCCGTTACCCGCTTTCGTGGGCCCGGGATTCTACGAGGGGGCCGAGGTCGTTCTGGCCGAAAGACGCCGATACCGGGCGATGCAACGCACTGGCCCGCAAAAGGACGCGGCTGGTAAACGTTACCGGACAAGCGGAAGTCCCGGGGGCGGGTGGGCGTCGAACGGCAAGGCTGCTTGTGAGCCTTTCAAGTGCGGTCGTGCCAGAACCCCGGGCGCCTTTTTCCGTGCGCTACTGCTATGACGACGACCGAGGTGGCGTCGGTACGAAAGACGAGACATAAGGGAAACCGGCGAAATACCGCCCGGCGTAGATCCGCATTGAAAAACCTGAAAACTCTCGGGCGAAACGGCGATGAGATCAATCAGCCGATCCAACTCATCAAGAAACCGAATTGCGGCACGGGCGCTCCGCTCGGCTTACCACGCAACGGCCTCATCTGCATATCGCAGAGCAGCCGGATGGAAGCGGACGGACCTTGGCATCAGCCGTTAAATCGGCTGCGGAGTTGCCAACGGACCTGGTCCCAGGCGAGGGTTTGGACCGCACCCGAATCGAGATCTCGAATCCGGAGCGCGATTTCAGTCCTCCACGCCTCTTCGGCGTCTTCATCGACCTCCGTATCAAGGCTGTCGATGAGTGAGTCGGCAAGTGCTGCCCTGGCTGCCGGTGGCAGCTTCAAAGCGTGCGTTAGCAATTCCGCTGCGTCCTCGGGCATGGTGTCATTTTACCGTGTGACGGGCATCGCGAGTTGGATCGGTGGATGCAGGACGGGGTTATCGTCGCCATCTCGTTGGCTGGACTTCACAAGGAGCCCATAGCGAGGATTACAGATCCTCGGGGCTTCCTCGCTGTCGTGAAAGGCGAATGTATAGCTCGGCCAGTTGGTTCGGTGTAGCCGACGATGAGACCCGTTCTGCCAGGCGATTATCCAGCCGATTCGGAGCAGGGCTGCTAACAGGCTTAGCCTTGACCGACGGCCATCGGCTCACGCGATTGAGAATACCCTTTCAAATTGAGGGGGGACATTTTCCCCGTGGTCTATGCAGTCGGCGGCAACTCGTAATGCCAAGGCGCGGACAGCGGAAATCGCAGCGTCGCGGTTCGGACCATAGGCCATCACTCCGGGCATGGATTCGACATCGGCCCACCAGCGGCCGTCGTCTTCCTGTCCTGTAACAATGGGAATGGGCTCCAGCGACTCTTTCATAGGGCTTCCCCCAAGTCGTATGATAGCCCGCCCGGCACGCGTTCATCCCTGAACCGTCACTCGGGCGAACCGTCCTCAGGCGCTCTTTGCAGGCGCTTCGTTTTTCACGTCCTCGAGCGCCGATAGCATCGCCGTAAACGAGTATCCCTTCGCGTAGCGCGCCAGGACGGAGCCGAGAACGGCATCATGTTCCGCCACCTTTTCGACGGTCCGCGAAATTCGTTTCACATCCAGGGCGACTACGGCATCTCGCAGCTCCTCGCGCAACCAGGCCGGTAATGCCGCGATGGCGTCCGCACGCAGTTCCGCGGTTGGTTGCCCCGGTAACCGCGGCTCCGCTTCTTCATAGCGATAACGCACGCCCAGGTGACGCGCCATGCACGCGAAGATTTCGACCGGCCGATACGGCTTCCTGAGGTAGTCGTCAAAGCCCGCCTCCAACACCTGGCTCCGTCTACTCTCGAAACCCGACGCGGTAACGGCTGCGATCTTCACATCGCGGCCGTCCTCAAAATTCCGGATCCGCCTGACCGCCTCCATGCCGTCCATCACGGGCATCCGCAGGTCCATCCAGATAAACTGCGGCAGCCCCGACCGGAAAGCTTCGACACCCTGCTCCCCGTTTTCGGCCACGCGGACCTGAAAACCGGCGTCCGTCAGCAGGCGATCGAGCACCATCGAATTCTCCGGCTCGTCTTCCACCACCAGGATCCGGTATTCCGGCTGGCCTGCCTCCAGGCCGAGGATTCGTTGCTGTGCGGCCTCCGGCATCACTTCAGGCTCTTGCGCCGGCTCCACCGGTAGTTCCACGCGGAAGCACGATCCCTGGCCGGGTGTGCTTTCCAGTTGAATGCTGCCACCCATTAATCCCAGCACCTGCCTGGTGATGGCCAGCCCCAGCCCGGTGCCTTTCCGGTAGCTTCCTAGCGACACCTGTTCGAAGGGTTGGAATACGCGCTCCTGGTCTTCGGGCGCGATGCCGATGCCGGTATCCTCGACCTCAAAGCGCAGCAATACCTTTTCGCCCGCGCCGGAAGGCGGGGCATGAAGCCGAAGGGTGATCGAGCCCTCCGCGGTGTACTTGATGGCATTGCCGATCAGATTGATCAGCACTTCCCGCAGCCTGGCGGCATCGGTCCGAACGTATCGCGGAACGCCGGAGGATTCCAGTAACGCGAGTGTGAGCTGCTTCTCCGCGGCTCGCACGCGCATCATGTTGGCGACATCCTCCACCAACGCCTTCACGTCGCAAGGCGCGATCGCGAGGACGGTACGGCCGGATTCCATCCTGGCGCCATCGAGCACGTTATCGATCATGGTGAGCAGGTGCTCGCCGCTGCGATTAATGATGTCGAGGTCGCGGCGCTGCTCGTCGGATTCGCTGCGGTTGCGGAGGATGTTGGAGAATCCCAGGATCGCGTTGAGCGGGGTGCGGAGTTCGTGGCTCATATTGGCGAGGAACGCGCTCTTGGCCCGGTTGGCCTGCTCGGCCTGGTCTCTGGCCTCAACCAGTTCCGCGGTACGCCGATCCACCAGTTTCTGGAGTTCCAAGCCCTGCCGGTACAGTGCCCTGACGCGCAGCTTATGCGCGCCGAAAAACAGACCCACGGCAGCCAGGATGGCTCCGCCCAGGCTCCACCACGTCCTCCACCAGGGCGGGGCAATGGCGATCCCCAGCGAGGCTTCCCGGGCGCCCCAAGTTTTTCCGTCCGTGGAAGACTGCACGCGAAAGCGGTAGGATCCGGGCCGCATACCGGTGTAGCGGGCCGTGCGGTTGCGGCTGTCCACCTCGGTCCAGTGGTTTTCCAGGCCCTCCATACGGAAGCGATAGCGGGTCCTCGCCTGGTCTTTATAGCTGAGAGCGGCAAACTCGAGCGAGAACGCGTCATCCTCGTGCGGGAGACTCAGCACATCCATCTCCCACACCGGCCTTGGCAGCACCGAACCGGGACGAACCGGGACCGTGGTTCCGTTGATTCTGAGTTCGGTCAGCACCACGCGGGCCGACTCGCGCGGGGGCGGGATTTGGCGCGGGTCAAACATGTTGAAGCCATGCGCGCCGCCAAAATACATGACGCCCGCTGGGTCCACAAAACAGGCCTTTCGATTGAACTGCTCGCTCTGGAGGCCATCGCTTTCGTGGTAGTTGGTAAAGCTGCGATCGCGTGGATTGAACCGGGAGAGGCCGCCGTTCGTGCTCAGCCACAGATTTCCGTCCCGGTCGGGAACAATGCACTGGACCACGTTATTGGGCAGACCATCCGCCGTATTGAACCTGGTAGGTGCTTCCGTTTTAGGATCGAACCGGATCAGGCCGGTCTCAGAGGCCAGCCAGAGAATTCCGCCGGCATCCTCGTGCATGTAGTTGACTTGCACGGGCTCGGGCCTGGTGGTACCCGTCGCGGGCTGCAAATTGATTTTGCGGGTGCTGCCGCCGCTGTCCATTTTGGAGAGCCCGGAAAGGGCGGCGAACCACAAGCTGCCCTCATGATCTTCGAATACGGTAAGTCCGCCATCGTCGGTGAGCGAACTCACTTTGCCGGTACCGCGGTCGAGCAGCCCCTTGAAGAAACTGGAACCGAACCAGAAGCGTCCGGTCCGATCTTCGAGAATTGAGTAGGTGGGAACGTTGGATCCGCCGGCGCCCAGCCCGCCACGGGTGAAGCGAGTGAACTTTCCGGTCTTGCGATCCAGGCGATTGATGCCCAGGCCGGTGCCGAGCCACAGGCTTCCCGAGCGGTCCTCGTAGATCGAGTAGACCCGATCGTCATCCAGGCTTGCGGAATTGCGGGAGTCGTGCCGAAACTGTTTGAAGCTGCCGGAGTTGAAGTCCAAGAGGTTGAGCCCGCCGCCATAGGTCCCGATCCACAGCTGGCCCGCTCGATCTCTATAGATCGAGCGCACGTTGTCTTCGCTCAGACTGTTGGGGTTGGCAGGGTCGCCATGCGCCAAATTTCATGGCGGAGGGGGAAAGCCGATTCACGCCGCCGCCTTTCGTGCCCACCCAGAGGTCTCCATCGCGGTCTATGGTAGTGGCCCAAATCTCGTTCGCGGAAAGGCTGAAGCGGTCCGCCGGACGGTGCTGCACCACGCCTGCCGCGCCCGTGGCGGGATCGAACGCTTGCAGGCCGTTTAAGGTTCCGAGCCATAGAATTCCATCGGGACCGGATGCAATCGTATTGTTCCTATCGATCCCGAGAGCCGCGGGGTCGGGTGCGGCCCAGCGCCGGGAGAGGGCACCGGCAACGGGATCGAAGAAGTTGACGGCGCCCTCATTAGTCGCCAGCCACAATTTGCTGGAACCGTCCTGTGCAATACCCCGTATCCGCGTAACCGGAATTTTCGGATTTGGATGGTCCTGCGGGTAGTTTTTAGAGGAGCCGGTCGCGGGGTCGAATCGCACCAGCCCGTGCGAGGTGCCCACCCACAGAATGCCTGCCGTGTCCGCGTGAAGGGATTCGATCGTTCCGAGCATGCCGGGCGGCGCATCGGGGAGGGTCTTGAACGCAGTGTACTGGCCGGTCTTAGGATCCAGGCGGTACACCTTCAGGTCTCCGCTCATTGCCATCCAGAGGCGCCCCAACCGGTCTTCGCGCATGGCCCAGATGACACCGCGTTGTACCGCTCCTTCCGGAAGGTTGTACCGGGTGAAGGTTTCGGTGGAGGGGTCGAACCGGCTCAGGGCATTCCTGCCGCACCAGATGTTGCCCTTACTGTCCTCGAAGAGGAACTGGACGAAATCGCCGGCTATGGAGTTCGGGTTGCGCGGGTCTTGCAGATACTGCGTCAGGGTGTATCCGTCGTAGCGGTTCAGTCCGCCCTGTGTGCCGAACCAGAGGAAGCCATGGCGATCCTGAAGAATGGAAAATACCGAGTCATTGGAAAGGCCTTCGGCCGTGGTGAGGTGGTCGAATCGGAGGCGCGACTGGAGCGCGCCGGGTGTGCGGAGCATTGCGGCCAGGTCGCTGGCAGGCTGCGCCTCCGCGGCCGGCACTGGAAGACTGACGGCCAACAGGCACACGGCCATCCAAGGCCACTGGGTCACCGCGATTTACTCCCATCGAAAGCGTAACAGAAACGTGGGACAGGCGGCTTTACTTGCCGGAACCTCAACTTCGTGCTACGGAGGACTCTGGCATGACTGGTAGCGGCTGCGGCGTTGCGCGTCGAAGACGGTCCCGGCCAGCGATATGATACGAAGGGTACGCTGGGTGCGAACACTCCGCAACGCAGGCTGCGGCAGATCGTTGGATGAAGCAAATGGCGACTGCGATGGACTGGCGGGAGACCCAAGGCGACGGCACTGACCGCGCACAAGGAGGATCGAAATATGACGCCGAAGAATGCGATTTGCCTGTGGTTCAACAAGGACGCGCTGGAGGCCGCGCGCTTTTACGCCGCCACCTTTCCGGACAGCGAAGTAAAAGCTATTCACTATGCGCCCGGGGATTATCCGAGCGGCAAGGAGGGCGATGTGCTGACGGTGGAGTTCACGGTTCTTGGCATTCCGTGTCTCGGTCTCAACGGGGGTCCGGCGTTCAAGCACAGCGAGGCCTTTTCCTTCCAGGTCGCCACGGACAATCAGGAAGAGACTGATCGCTACTGGAATGCGATCGTCGGCAATGGGGGGGCGGAAAGCCAGTGCGGTTGGTGCAAAGACCGCTGGGGCCTTTCCTGGCAGATTACGCCGCGCGCGCTGACTGAGGCGTTGGCGGCTGGCGGGGGTGAAGCTAAGCGCGCCTTCGCGGCGATGATGCCGATGAAGAAAGTGGACATCGCCACGATCGAGGCGGCGCGGCGAGGCTGACACCGGCACGGTGTGAGTGGTGGCGGATGGTTTCTGAATCGCCGGAGAATCAGTCCGGATCAGGCGGACGCGCGCGGCAGTTGCGGAATTCGGTCAAAGTGGCGGTCGCGCGTAATCAGCGTGAGGTCGTGTTCGAGCGCGAGCGCGGCAATCCACAGGTCGTTGTCGGGCACCGGCGTGCCGGCGCGCTTGAGTTGCACAAAGACTCTGGCATAGTGCTCCGCGGTCTCCCGGCCCGGGAGGAGCACAGATACAGTCGCCTTGGCCAGAAAGCGCTGCAGCAGGGCTTCGTTGCGGTGCCGCTGGGTGCCGCCCTGGAATCCGGCTTTGAGTTCTCCTAACACTATGAGCGGAATCCAGACTTCGTCGCAGGCGCCTAGATATTCGGCGAACCGGGCATCCCCCCGCAGCAGGTCGGTGAGACGGTTGGTATCGATGGCGACTCTCATTTCCACTTATTCCGGTCGATTTTGCGCCCGGCGGCTAAGATCTGGTCGAACGCCGGGTCGGGAGTCCACTTTCCTACCAGGTCCGAAAAGTCGGCGCGTTGCCTGGCGCCGACCGCCGCCTCGCTTAGCTCTTCCACGATCACCTGATTGAGACTCACTTTGCGATTTGCCGCTTTCCGCCGGAGCGCGATGTCCACTTCGCGCGGCACGCCGCGAACGGTGTATTGCACTAGCGATGCATGCTTCTTCATGCCTACATGATCGCATGATATGCAGGCACGCGAGCGCTCGCCACCGGCGTACGCGGAGGGTGTGAATGGAAGCGCGAATTATTTCGCCGGCGCCGCAGGCAGCATATTCCGGATGGCCGCGATGCGCCAGCCTTGGGGCGTGCGCGTCATCAGGAAGGTACTCCACATGCTCCGCGCCGGAGCTCCATTGGCGCCCGCGATTTCGTACCGCCCGTCGGCGATCGCGGAATCCGGCGTGAGGAGCCGCACCGTCTCCACGGTGATGGTGCGCTTGCCGCCGCTGGCTTCGGAACTCGCCATGGTGCCGCGCACCACTTGGTCACGGCCCCTGCGCCACTCGCCGGAGGACACCAACTGATCGGCATCGGCGGTAAACAGGGCTTCGGTGGCCTTCGCGTCCTTGCGATCGCGCGCATCCACGTAGCGGGCCACAATGTCCTTGACCGCGGCCTGTGCAGTCCTTTCGGACACGCTGGCCGGCGGCGGAGTCTGGGCCGCGCATACGGCAGCCATCAGGAGCAAGGTGAGAAGTCTCATAGCTTCGTCCATCTTAGTACCGGCGGCGGCGTGCGTGGCGCGGCTGGACGCCATGTGCCAACATGAAATTTGGCACGGCGACGATTTTTTGTGGACACCATTCGCGGGGGCGCCGCGGAATTGCGCGGCGACGAAGCTCGCCACCTGACACGCGTTTTGCGGGTGGAAGAAGGGCAGCGCTTCGAGATCTCCGACAACCAGCACGCCTATCTGGCGGAGATCGAACGCGCCAAGGGCGAGCAAGTAACCTTTCGCGTGATCGAGCCCCTGCCGGCGGTCACCTCGCCGGTCTCGATCACGCTGTGCGCCTCCATCGTCAAGTTCGATCGCTTCGAGTGGATGCTCGAGAAGGCCACGGAACTGGGCGTCGACCGCATTCTGCCGGTGGCCGCGGCGCGCACGGAGAAGGGGCTGTTCGACGCCTCACGCAAACGCAGCGAGCGCTGGCAGCGGATCGCGCGGGAGAGCAGCCAGCAATCGCGGCGCGTGCGCATTCCCGAAATCCTGGCGGCCGTGCGTTTCGAACAGTGCCTGACGGAAACCGCCGGGCACCGCTACTTTCTGGACGAAGCCACCGCACCGCCGCTGCTCTCCCAAATTCCCGCCGAGCGGTCTGACACCGCCGCGCTGCTCATCGGACCGGAAGGCGGGTGGACCGACCTGGAACGGCAGCAGGCGATCGAGGCGCACTGGCAGCCCGTCTCGCTGGGCCCCCTGATTCTCCGTGCGGAAACGGCCGCCTGCGCCGCACTGGCGATTGTCTGGAACGCGTGGCTCGCCGAGGCGTGAGAAAATAAGACGAACAGTGACGAATTTTCCCCTGGATACGGTCCTCATCCTGGTTTTTGCGTTTGTGCATTGGCGGATCACGCGGCTGTTGCTGGCCGGCACGTCGCGCCGCTGGGTACGCGTGTGCATTCTGGCCTTCGCCATTCTTATAGCGGCAGCGTACGCCTTCACCTTTTCGCGCGTGGGCGCCGCGCTGCGAATGCCGACCGCGATTGCCAGCATTCTGGGCGCGGGCTCGCTGACCTATTTCATGACGCTTACCGGGGTGCTGACGATCTATCAGGTGCTGCACGCCGCGCGCCGGGCGTTGCCGCCGGAGACCGACGCCGGACGGCGCCGCCTGCTCGATGCGGCGGGCGGAGTGCTGATGGCCGCGCCCTTCGCCGCGGTGGGCTATGGAGCTTTCATCCAGCGCACGGATTTTCGCGTGCGCGAGGTGGATGTCCCGCTGGTCAATCTTCCGCCCGATCTCGAAGGTCTGCGCATCCTGCACCTCAGCGACATCCATCTCAGCGCTTTCTTGAGCGAAGCGGAATTCGCACGCGTGGTGGATTCCGCGCAGGCGCTGCATCCGCACCTCGCCGTGGTGACCGGCGATCTGATCAGTGGTCATACCGACCCGCTGGATGCCTGCATTCGCCAGTTGGTGCGCATCAAAGCCGACGCCGGCATCTTCGCCTGCATGGGCAATCACGAACGCTATGCGCGGGTGGAAGCTTATACCGCGCGGGAATCCGCCCGACTGGGAATGCGCTTCCTGCGCAGCCAGTCGCAGGCTCTCCGTTTCGGCAATGCCACCGTGAATCTGGTGGGCCTCGACTTCGAATCGCAGCGCTCCCGGGGGGCTTACCTGCGCGGCGCGGAACGCCTGATCGTGCCCGGGGCCACCAACATTTTGCTGCAGCACAATCCCGACGTGTTTCCCGAGGCTGCCCGTCAGGGGTATAATTTGCTGCTTGCGGGGCATACGCATGGCGGACAGGTTACGGTGGAAATTCTGGATCAGGCAATTAACCCGGCGCGCTTCTTTACACCCTATGTTTACGGCCTGTATCGCCAGGGAGACGCCGCAGCTTATGTCACGCGCGGAATCGGCACGATCGGCATTCCAGCCCGGATCGGAGCACCGCCGGAGATTTCTCTCTTGAGACTTAGAAAGGCCTAACCCGGTTTTCACGTGCGATATCTCATCCTCAGCGATCTTCACGCCAATCTCGAAGCTCTGGAAGCCGTCATCGCGCAATCCGCGGGGCAGTACGACCGTGCGCTGTGCTGCGGCGATCTTGTAGGCTACGGGGCGGACCCGAATTCCGTCTGCGACTGGGTGCGCGCCGACTGCGCGGCCGTGGTGCGCGGCAATCACGATCGCGCGTCCACCGGGCAGGACGATCTGGAGTGGTTCAACCCGGTGGCTCGCAGCGCGGCCGTATGGACGCTGGAAAATCTGTCGCGGGAGAACACGGAGTACATTCTCCAGTTGCCGCGCGGCCCGCTCACGGTGGATGGATTCCAGCTATTCCACGGCTCGCCTTACGACGAAGATGAGTACGTGATCGCCGCCGGGGAAGCCGGGCAGGCCTTCGGGTATCTCGAAGCGCGGGTGGGGTTCTTCGGCCACACGCACGTGCAGGGCGGATTCATCTGGAATCAAGGCCGCGTCGAGACCATTCTGCGGACGCCGGCGGGCAGCGAGTCGCAGATGCTGGCAATCGACCCCGGCTGCGCGTATATGATCAACCCGGGCTCCTGCGGCCAACCCCGCGATGGCGATGCGCGCGCGGCCTATGCCATTTACGATGCGGGAGAACGCGAAGTGACTTACTACCGCGTGAAGTACAATCTTGCCGCCGCGCAGAAGAAGATTCACGCCGCCGGGCTTCCGTCGATCCTGGCCGATCGCCTGGCCGTGGGCCGCTAGCCCGAGCGATGAAACTCACTCGCGAGAACGCCGCCGCACTGGCTGTGCTGGCGGTCGTGCTGCTGCTGAATGGCTGGGCGTTGCGCGCGGATCTGCATTCGGGCGGCGTCGATCTCAACGACAACGTGTCGCATTTCCGCCTGCTCTCGGGCATGGTGTCCGCGCTGGAATCGGGCGGCAATCCCCTGGATTTCTGGAGTCCCGAGTGGTCGTTCGGTTTTCCGCTGGTGCGTGTCTACCAACCGCTGGCGCATCTTCTGGTGGTGGCCCTGTACTTCGCGTTGGGCAAAAGTGTCGGGCTGATGACCGTGTTTGTGTGGACGCGCTACCTTGCGGTAGTGCTGCTGCCGCTGAGCTTCTTCGCGTTGGTGCGCTGTCTCAAGCTGCCGCGCTCCGCCGCTCTTGCCGCGGCCTGCCTCGCACCGATGATTTCCACGCCGCAACTCTACGGCCTGGAATACGAGAGCTACGTGTGGGCCGGCTTCGGCCTGTTTCCGCAAGCGGTGGCCACGCACTTCCTGCTGCTCGCGCTGGGCTGCGGGTACCGTGCGCTGCGCGGCGGGGCATCGGCGGTGCTGGCCGGAGTACTGTTGGGGTGCGCCTTTCTGTGCCAGTTCGTGTACGGGTACATGGGGGCGCTGTCCATCGTGCTGCTGGCGCTGCTGCCTGAAAGGAAAAGCGCGCCGGAGTCCGCGCTGGCCGGGAGGCTCAAGCGCGTGGCATGGATGGGCGTTACCGCCCTCGCGCTCGCCGCTTTCCAGCTTCTTCCTCTGTGGATCGATCGCGCGCTGATCAATCCCACGCCGGCGGACCAGTTGTGGAAGTCCGACTCGTTCGGCGCCGGACAGGTGTTGGGATGGCTGGTCACGGGCCAACTGCTGGATCATGGACGCCTGCCCGTGTTGTCGCTGCTCGCGCTCGCCGGCGCGATTTTGCTGGGGCTGCGGCATTTCTCGAGCGCAGGAATGGGAATGCCAGGGAAGTTTGCGCTGGCCGGCGCGGGCCTGTGGCTCCTGCTCTTCTGCGGCCGGCCGCTTTGGGGGCCCGCGCTGTATTTGTTCGGCGTAACGCGCGATCTACCTTTGCATCGCGTGCTGGCGGGCGCGCAAATCTTTCTGGTGCTGCTCGCCGCCATCGCATTTGCCGCCCTGTGGGACCTGGTGGCGCAGCGCGTGCACATCGCCGCGGCGGCGACGGTCGCGCTGGCGCTGCTGTATCCGATGGCGGCGGACCGCACGCAGTATCTCGACCTCAACGCGTCCCGCCTGCAGCGCACCGTGGAGTCCATGCAGGCGGACCGTCCCGCGCTCGATGGCCTGCTGGCGGCTCTGCGGCGGAACGGCGGACGCGCCTTCGCGGGTCTAAATACCGCCACCAGTTGGGGCCCCAGTTTCCGGGTCGGCGCCGTGCCCATGTATCACGTGTTGGCGGCGGCGGGGATTCCCACTGTGGGTTATCTCTCGCACACCATGGCGCTGACCGCGCCGGTCCTGCTGGATTTCGGTGAGCGGAATCCCGCCCACTATCGCCTCTTCGACGTCACCAGTTTTATTGTGCCGTCGAATACACGGTATCCGGTGCCGCCGTTCCTCAAAGCGGGTGCGGTGTTCGGCCGCTTTCAGATTTATGAGACTCCCGCCAACGGTTACTTCGATCTCGTCGACGTGACGGAGGGGCTGCCCCTGGAGCGCGATTCGTTCGGCGATGCGGGCCGATCGTGGTTGCGTGGTCCCGACCTGGCGCAGCGGCGGCACACGTGGTTCGGGCTTCCCGGAGAGCGGCCCCAAGTCCCGCCTGCAGTTCCCGCGACGCCGCCCGGCGAGATCGCGTCCGCAGGCGAAAGCGCAGGCGCTTACCGCGCCACATGGGAGGCTCAGCGTCCCGCGTGGGCCCTGTTTAAAATGACGTACCACCCCAACTGGAAGGCATCGCTTGACGGGCGTCCGGCGCCGCTCGCGATGGTTTCCCCGGGCTTCGCCGCAGTGCCGGCGCCGGCCGGGCGCCACACGCTCGAAATGCGTTATCAAGGCAGCGCCTGGAAACTCTGGCTGGCGCTCGGCGGGATGCTCGCGGCCGCCGGCCTGGCATTTGTCGAGCGGCGGGTTTAGTACATCACCCAGCCTCCATCGACATTCAGCACTTGCCCGGTCATGCCGTCGCTCAGTTCCGAACTCAGAAACAGACAGACGCGCGCCACGTCCAGCGGCAGGATTCTTCGCTGCAGACTCTGCTGTGCCACGATACTCCGCGCCAACTCCTCCGGTAGCACCTTCGCCTCCGATTCCGTCTGGATCGCTCCCGGCGTGATGCAATTCACGTGAACGTTGCGCGGCCCCATCTCGCGCGCCACCGATCGCGTCAGCCCGATCACACCGCCCTTGGACGACACGTAGTGCGCCAGCAGGCCCATCCCCAGATGAAAGGTCACCGAGGAGAGGTTGACCACCTTCCCGCTGCGCCGCGCCGTCATGTGCGGCAACACCAGTTGCAGGGTATGGAACATGCTCTTGAGATTGATGTCGTGCATCTCGTCCCACTGCGCCTCGCTCATTTCGAGAAACGCCTGACGCGGATAGATGCCGGCATTATTGATCAGCACGTCGATACCGCCGGCGCGCGCCGCCCCGTCTATCCATGCGGCGAGGTCGGCCCGGCGTCGCACGTCTCCGGCATAGGCAGTGGCTTTTCCGCCCGCTTGGACGATGGAGGCGGCAACCTTTTCGCAGCCTTCCACGTCCCGGTCTAATATATGTACATGCGCGCCATGATCGGCAAAAAGCCGCGCTATGGCCTCGCCGATTCCGGTGGCTGCGCCGCTGACCATGGCGACCCGATTCTTGAGCATGGCCACATCATAACCTGCGCTCGCAGAGCGGCAGAAAGGTGTGGGTTCGCAGGGCGGAGCATGGCGTGCTCTTACCGGATCAACTTCTATGCACCTTGACCTTCTTCTCTGCTGCCTGGCCCTTTTCTCGCCCCATGCCGGGGACGATTCCGCGAAGACGCCGGTGTCAGACCCTCCCGCGTCCAACGCGCCGGCTGTCCTCTCCCGTACAAAAGCATTGCCTCCGTCCGATGCCGCGACCGGCGGCGGAGACCCTGCGCCAAACGGGCCGGCGCCGGGCAATGTGCTGCCGGTCGCGCCCAATCCCGTGGTAATTCAAGCGGAGGAACGCTCCGTAAACTGGGTGGGCCTGACCCGCGGCGGACTCAGCTTCATTGGCGTGATGCACGCCTTTCGCCTGGCCACAGAGGCAGGCACGCGCGCCGGCGGTTTCGGCCTGGGCGATGGCTACACGTCGAGCGTGGCCCGCCTGCATGGCTGGGCCGATGGCGACCCGTTTTATGTGAACTACGTCGGCCACCCCATGCAGGGCGCGGTCGCCAATGCCCTATGGCAAATTAATGATCGCCGCTTCGCCCACGTGGAATTCGGGCGCGCCCCGGATTATTGGAAGAGCAAACTGCGCGGCGCCGCCTTTGCCTGGGCCTTCAGCGAGCAGTTTGAAATCGGTCCCTTGAGTGAAGCGTCCATCGGCCATATTCAGCGCGATTTTCCGCAGCAGGGTCTGGTCGATCACGTGGTGACTCCCTCCATCGGCCTGGCGTGGAGCATTGGGGAGGATGTGCTCGACCGGTACGTGGTTCGCCCCATCGAGGATCGCACTTATAATCGCTGGGTGCGGCTGGCGGCGCGCGGCTTTCTGAATCCGGCGCGCAGTTTCGCCAACGTATTGGCGTTGCGGCCGCCGTGGTATCGCACGTCGCGCGCCGGCATTCTCGGGTACGCTCCCATGACGGACGCCAGACTCACCGCGGATGCGGCTGCCGCGGGCGCGGGCGGTGCGTCCCCGGACTTGCCGGCTGCCGCTCCCTTCGAATTCGCTCCCCTGCCGGTGTGGCGCCAATTCGGCGCCAATCCCTGTGCGGGCGGCGGCGGAGAGGCCGCATGGCGCTTCGTCAGGGACTGGCAACTCGTGGCGACGGTGAGCGGGTGCAAGGTGATGGGACTGCCGGAAAATGTTAGCGCCGACACACTGCTCTACCAGATTGGGCCGCGCTGGACGCCGGCCGCCGGTGGGAAATGGTCGCCTTATGCGCATCTGCTGATCGGTGGGTTGAAAGTCACGCAGGAGCGCTTGGACCCAGCCGCGCAGGCGGCCGTGCTCGCCGCCAACCGGCAGCTCGACCCGTCACTCCATTACACGCTTCACGATCAGTACACGACGACCACGGAGGCCAACGCGCTCGCGGTCACCGCCGGCATCGGGGTGGACTATAAGTTGAACTCCGCCTTCGCACTGCGCATCGCCAATCTGGAATACCTGCGAGCTCATGCGCCGGCGATGGGCGGAGTTACTTACGGCCAGGGGTTTCAGATGAGTGCCGGGATGGTGTTGCGGCTCGGCACGTGGTAGGGCAGGGAATCGCCTTCGCCGCCGTCGCGCGAAAGCCTATTTCTTGCCGGAAGGCTCTGGCATCACCACACGGGCCGCTTCGCCGCGCGATTCCTTGCGCGCTTGTTGCGCTGCCGCCTGGTCTTTGAAGCGTTCGAAGCGGATGGCCTCTGCTACGCCGGAAGGCTTCACCGCAACGCGGTCCGCCTCGCCGGCCGGTTGGCTGGCGACCTCTTTGCGGTCGCCACGATCAGTCGCCGCCTGGCGCGCTGCTGCTCGCTCTTTCGCGCGCTCCCAGCGGATAGCCTCGCGCACATCGGCCTGGCCAAACGCCTGCACGGCGCTGCCGGCCAGCATGCCGGCAAGTACGGTAGCACTCAGCAATTTGCCCATATAGAACCTCCTGACGGGGGAAATGCACGTGGCGTGCCAGTACGCCAAACGCAGGAGAAATCGGGGGGTTCGGGCTGCGAGGCCCTCCCGAATACGCAAATTATGCCGGTAATTCAGGAGGTGCGCCGCCGTACACTCGAAGCCGCGTTGAAGTCGCGGACCGACACGATTTCAGCGGACTACACCCGCGCGACCGGTGCCGGCCCGCGAGCAACACTCTAAATCGGATCTCATTCCGCCGGCATCTGGAGGAAAGGGAAGCTGTCGCCTGGCCGATGCCGGGCTCAGGCTCGCGCACCAAAGAGGGGATGGGATCGGGCCGGCGCGGAGGATGCTCACACAGGCAGCCTGCGGCGGCGAACGCTGCTGTTAACGGATCGCTACATGAACCCCACACCACGAACTCCAGGATGGTACCTACTGACTCGCCACTGGGCGACGCTCACCGGCGCGGCGCTGGTTGCGACGGCGGGGTTTTCCCTGCTTTTTGTGGCTCCGCAGGAGGTCCGCGGGCACGCCTCCAACCCCTATGTCGGAATCGTTCTGTTCCTGATTCTACCGTTCGTATTCTTTGCGGGGCTGGGGCTGATTGCGGCGGGCCTTTATATCAGCAAGCGCGAACTTCGGGAGAGCTTGACCGGGATTCAGTTCGATCGCAAAGTGGCGATGCGGCGTCTGGGCATCTTCTGCCTGGTGACAACGCTGTTGAACGTCCTGATCGGCACGCAACTGACCTATCGGGCCGTGAAGCACATGGAAACACCGCAATTCTGCGGCGCGACTTGCCATACGATGGCGCCGGAATTCGCCGCCTACCAGAATTCGCCGCACTCCCGGGTGGAATGCGTAGAGTGCCACGTGTCTCCGGGCGCTGCGGGTTGGGTGCAAAGCAAGACGAATGGACTCCGGCAGCTGGTTCAGACTGTCTTCCATAAGGTACCGAAGCCGATCCCTTCGGCCATCGAGAGCGGTCGCCTGGTGCCCGCCCGGGAAACCTGCGAGAACTGCCATTGGCCGCAAAAATTCGGCGGCGTCCGTCTTCGTGTGATGAGCAAGTTTGCGGAGGACGAACAGAATAGCCGGTCGGAAACCGTGCTCTTGATGCTGGTGGGGGGAGACGGGATTTCCGGTATTCACGGGGCACACCTCGGGCCTGGGGTTCACATCCGTTTCGCGCCCGACGACGCCGCGCGGCAGTCGATCTCAAGAGTCGAGTATCGAAATACAGTCACTGGCGAATCCAGGTCTTTCACGAATGGCGCCACAGCGCCCAAGGCACTACCGGTGGTGGAGATGCAATGCGTAGATTGCCACAATCGCCCGACCCATTCGTTCGATTTGCCCGAGCGGGCGTTGGACAAGGCACTTGCCGCGGGCGAGCTCCCTTCCACGCTGCCGTACATCAAGAAGAAAAGCCTGGAGGTCTTGAAGACTGCGTACCCCAGCAGGGACGACGCTGCCGGCAAACTCCCAGCGGCATTGGTGGAGTTCTACCGGAGCGAACACCCCGAGGTATACGCGCGGCGCGCCCAAGACATCGAGGCCGCGGCGAAGAAGGTACTCGCGATCTATAACAGAAACGTATTCCCCGAACTCGGTGTCAAGTGGGGTACCTATCCAAACAATCTCGGCCACACGGATTCTCCAGGATGTTTTCGCTGTCACGACGGCGCACACGTGAGCGCGGACGGGAAAGCGATCGGGCAGGACTGCAATTCCTGTCACGAACCGCTGTCCATGGAAGAGACCTCGCCGGAAATCCTGAAGACACTGGGTCTGGCAGGCCGCCTTTCGAAGCTTCAGAGGCAATGAAAGCGCCGGCAGACTCCGCAAGCGGCTCAGTTATGCCAGTCTCTCTACTACAAGCAAACGACGCCCACGGCAAAGCGCTATCGCTGAACCTGGACGGTGCCTACTACGGCACGCTGGCGGAGATCGGCGCCGGCCAGGAGGTGGCCCGCTGCTTCCTCAGCGTAGGAGCGGCATCGGGAACGGTGGCAAAGACGATCTCGGCGTACGACAAGACGGTCAGCGACGAAATCTATGGCGCCGGCACGCGGTATGTGTCGGAAGGACGGCTTTCGGCGATGCTCGATCGGGAGTACACGGTGCTGCTCAAGCGGCTTCTTGGGACATACGGGCCGAGCAAGCGCTTCTTCGTTTTTGCGGACACGATCGCCGCCCGGAACTATCAGGGGACGAACGAGCAGCACGGCTGGCTTGGCATTCGCTTCCAAGTGGAACCAGGGGCGGAACCCAGCCAGATTTTGATTCACATCAACCTGAGAGATGCGACCGCGCGGCTCCAGCAGGAAGCGGTTGGGATTCTCGGGGTCAACCTGATCTACGCCGCTTTTCACCAGAGGTCTGATGCCGGCACGCTACTGGCTGGGCTGTTCGACAAGCTCTCCGTCGAGCGCATCGAGATCGATGTAATCCGGCTCGCCGGCCCGGCATTCGCGGCAGAGGACTCGAATCAGTGGTGCCTGGAGCTGCTCTCCCAGAAGATGGCTCATGGGATCGTTTTTGGGTGCAGTGGAGACTGCGTGGAACCGTCAGGTGTACTACGCAAACGACCGCTGGTGGTGATGCGTGGCACATTCGATTCCGACCTGGTGAACACCGGTCTGTTACAGCCCGCGAAACAAAAACTGGTGGCGGAAGGCGCTGCGTTGGAACGCGAGCCGGTGACGGTGCTCGAACTGACCACCCGGCACGTGAGCCGCGCAGGAAGTCCGAAGGTTGCCGAGATGCTGAGACGCATTCAGGCACTGACTCCGAGTTGCCCGGTAATCGCCTCAGATTTTCCAGAAACCTATTTACTAAGCCGGTATCTGCGTCGCCACTCGACGGAACCCGTGCGATTTGTCATGAGTATCGCGGCCGCCGCCAAGATCATGACTGCATCGTTTTACGAGGATTTGCCCGGCAGCTTGCTGGAGGGGCTCGGAAAACTGCTGGGGACCAACGTCAAGCTCTATGTGGCGGCCATGTCGCGGGAGTCATTTCTGGCGGCTATGGAAGATATGCAGCGACCGGTTGCGATTCGGGAGGGAGCGAAGGAGATGATCGGCTTGGATGACTTGATCCCGGTGGCACCGGTGAGTCATCTGCTGGAGTATCTGCGCACGTCGGGCCGCATTCTGGCACTTACGGATTGAAACTGGGAGATGGCTCCGTCACCGTCGCGGCTCGGTAAGTGAGTGATCTGGGATTGGCGAAGCCAACTAGTTGAACCGGAGACCAATCGTCACCGGAATGAAGGTGGTGGGGACTCGATTGGTGAAGGCATAGTGGTAGCGCGCCTCCGTGAAGAACCTCCAACCCGAGTCCGCAAGCCGAACCGTGAAGCCGACGCCGCCGTTCAGACCGACAGCGCTCGCGCCCCTGGTTGCGACCGTTTCCGAGTAAACGTAGCCCTCGGGCGTGCACGGATAGCCCCACCAGTAGTAGGCGGGAGTGCAGCCGGTGTTGGGTGGCACCGTGTAGTTCTTATCGATCTGGGTGTAGCGGTAATACCAACCGCCGCCCACGACCCCGTAGACGCCGAACGGCGAGCCCTTAATCCTCTCGATCTGGCGGCGGAAATTTGCCGTCAGCGAGTAGAGACTGATCTTGCCGCTGGGCGCGTCGGCCGGGTGGGTTGAGAAAATGTCGGTGGGTAGTCCGTTCCACAGGAATTCGCCGGTGATGGAGTTCTTCTCGTCGATTTTGTAGCCTGCCGCGAGATTGAAGTTCCCGCTGATACCGGTATAGGCGCCGGTGGGATTCAGCGGCGTCGATACGCCGCCCCCAAAACCGACGATCAGCTTGTCCTGAGCCTGGAGCGGCATCAGGCAGCACGCGCCCAAGGCTATCGAAACCAGAATCCTCGTTGACATAGAAAATAATCTCCCCCGTGGGCCACCTGTCCTGCCGATGGCCGGCCAAGGCGACAACTTCCGGCATCGCATGCGACGCCAGCCTAATGATTCCTTTTGGCGCTTGCGGGATTTGTTTTTGTCGAGAAGGCGCTTGGGCTGAGTGGCCCCGAACCGGCCGCCACCGCCTCGACCCGGAGCGCGGCCTGCGAAGATGTGGACCGGCGCGGTCAGCGCGAAATCTTCGATCTCATTTTCACTGCCCGCTTGCCCGGTTGGGACCTGGCAGCGATTCCGGCCGGGGCAGCGGCAGCCCGTTCATGCCACGTGAGGAGTGCGGGCAGCGGCTTCTCCCAGCGAAGCCAACAAATCCGAGAGGTGATAGGGTTTGCGGACAAAGCCGAAGGAATCATAACCAGCCAACGAGCTCATCAGCGTCTCGTGGCTATATGCCGTCGTGAAGATCACCTTCGCGTCCGGCCGTAGTGCGCGCATATGCAAGAAGAATTCCGGGCCGGACATGCCGGGAAGGGTCATATCGAGCAGGACCACGTCGATGTCTTTCGTGTGGAGGCGGAACAACTCCAGCGCGGCTTCGCCATCGCCGCTCTCGATCACGGAATAGCCCTTGCGGCGCAGCATCCTCGCAACGGGCATACGCAGCGACTCCTCGTCCTCGACGAACAACACGGTGGTGTCGGTCCCGTCCGGGCCGCGGTCCAGCGTCGTTTGACGAGGACGGGCCACCACCGGCGCCGCGTCGGAAAGCATGGGGAGCAGCACCTCGACCAGGGTTCCCTGGCCGGGGGTGCTTTTCACGTTGACCGCGCCGCCGTGTCCCCGGACGATTCCCTGAACCGCGGCCAGGCCCAGGCCGCGCCCGGTGAATTTGGTGGTGAAGAAAGGATCGAACATCCTCGCCCGCACCTCTTCGGTCATGCCGCAGCCCGTATCGCGGACCTCGAGCCGCAGGTAATTCCCCTCGGCTGAGCCTAGCCCTTTCTCGGCTAAGGCGTCGCCCGAAACGCGGCTCTGTGACGCGCTCACCGTAATGAACCCGCCGTCCTCCCCCAGGGCCTCCGAGGCGTTGGTCACCAGGTTCAGCACGACCTGGCGCAACTGCGCCGCGTTGGCGTGTACCGCCGGAAGATCTTCGGGCAACTGGACGCGCAAAACCGCGCGCTTCGAAATCGACACGCTCAGAAACTGCATCATCTCGCGCACCAGGGCAGAGGCGTTGACCGTTTCCAACACGGCGCTTTCCTTCCCCGCGTAGGCGAGCAATTCACGCACGATCTCCGCCGCGCGCAGCGAGACTCCGTTAATGCGCGCAATTCCCTCGGCGGCCTCCGATCCGGCGGGCAGTAGCGTTAATGCCAGTTCCGCGTCCGCCATGATGCTACCCAGCAGATTATTGAAGTCGTGGGCGATGCCGCCGGCCAAAACGCCGACGCTCTCCAACTTCTGGCGCGCCAGCGCTGCCTCGTGGGAGCGCTTGATTTCGGTCACGTCGATGCACGTTCCGATGTACCCCGCAAATTCTCCGTCCGGTCCGAAACGCGGAACGCCTTCGTCGCGTAACCACCGGTAGGTATCGTCCGCGCTACGCAAGCGATATTCCATCTGGAACGGCCGGCGTTGGTCGAATGCGGAAACATACGTTGACAGGCATTGCTCCCGGTCCTGCGCATGCAAACCCGCGGTCCACCCGTCGCCCAGTTCCTCTTCCAGCGTCTTGCCGGTAAACGTCAGCCAGCCCTTATTAAAAAAAGTGCATCGCTTGTCGGGTCCCGCGATCCAGATCAGCACCGGCGCCGTATCCGCCATGTTCCGAAAGCGCTCTTCGCTCTCGCGTAGCGCGGCTTCCGCCTGCTTGCGGTCCCGGAAGCGGCGTTCGGATTCGCGCAGTGTGACTTCCGCGCGTTCACGCTCCCCGACCTCGTGCTTGATCCGGTTTCGCTGACGCCGGATGTGGTTGGCCGCCAGCAGGGCGGCGATCGAAAGACCGACAAAAAACGTGGCCGTATAGGAAAGGGTGCGCTGCACCTTGCCCGCGCTCAAGAGGGCGCTGGTGGTCTCCAGGTTTCGGGGCAGATAACGTCCCCAGGGCGTCATGATGCGCATCAGTTCGCCATGCTTCGCCATTGCGCCGATTTCTTCGCGGAGTTCATCAGCCACGGCTCGCGCAGCGAAAGTTGAGGCCACCGCCATTTCGCCCTGAAGCGACGGAATCCAAATCGGCCGCAACGCCTGATTCATACACGTCACGCCATTGAACAAGGTAGAGAGAGCGCTGATTTCGTCCGTGAACATGGCATCGGCTCGCTCCGCGCAAACGTCTTCGATGGCCTGTTTCGTCGAGGGAACCGCCTTCAACCGGGCGCTTGGCAGAATCTGGTGGAGGAGGCGCGGCACGATGGGCAGGTCCAGGTGTCCGATAACGGCCGTCGAAAGATCCTCAGGCTGCCAATACGCACTGCCGCCCCGAACGATTAGATAATAGTCGTGTCGAAGATACGGTTCGCTGAAGTGAAGGAATCGCTTGCGCTCCTCCCTAATGGTGACCAAGGGCCAGAGGTCGACATCCCCCTCCCGCAAGGAGCGTTCCGAGCTCTTCGGGCCGAAGATCCACTCCAGCCGGATCCCGCGGCGGCGCGCAGCTTCTGCCACCAACTCGACCGCGAAGCCGGTGGCGGCCCCATTCGCACCCCTGGTCTGAAACGGCGGCGCTTCCTCCCAGCCGATTCGATAGACCTGCGCTCGCCGGTGGGGCGCACCGGGGGCGGTCGCGACATAGATTCCAATCGAGCCGGCAGCAACGAAGGCCACGAGCCACAGCCAGCTCCGCTTCCTCATTCCGATATCCCCATGGCATGCTTCGCGATGCACGAATCATACAACTGCACTCACCCGAACGACAGGGCTCGGAGACTCATTGTAAAGAAGTTCGGTGGCGTGGGCAAGATCGGTGCGGATCGGTGCGGACGAAGGAGGGCCAAACTAGCCGGAAGCCCCGGCGACGATGCCACTCCGGGGAACCCCTGGCGCGGCAAACATCTCGTCGGCGGCAGCCAGTGCCTGGCCGGCAGTGACGGCGCCTGCTCCGGTTGCGCGGTCATCCTCGGTGACAAGGAGCACCTGCATGGCTGGCCGGTACAACTGCGCTGTCGAGGCCAAGCTGCGTCCCTCCGGGCTGCCGTCGGCGAGCATCAAGTGTATGGCACGGGAGTGAAGCCTGACGAAGCCAAGTGCTTTAGCCGTGTCGCAGGCGTCCAGCACGAAGTAGCCCCGGCCTTGAAGATCGCGTATAAGACGCTCTCTTGTGCCTGGGAGGCGGACTGCCACGAGGATTGTCGGTAGTGAGAAACGTTCAGTCATCTGATACGGCCTGGTGGGGCGGTGGCGCAGGGCCGCTCCGATTTTCACGTTGATGTCGGTCAGTATCATCGCACTCTCGTTCCCCGGGTGGATGCAGCTCAACGGACACGCGATGCAATTTCGCAGCGAATTTAGTGAGGTGGGTTCTCTCTCCGCGGCCGCGCGTGAAAAACAACACTTGCGCGCACGCGGCCAGCCGAGGGATGGCAGCAACTTCGTCAGCGGCTATGAGCTTTCCGGCGAGGTGTCGAACTGACTATGTGGCTGAACGGTCCGGAAGAGCAAGCCGCGGCCGGGGGCATCAGCATGCTGCGTTGCCCCTGCCCTTGCCCTTGCAGTTCTCGAGCGCGTTAAAGATCGCCGTATATGCAAACGTGGCAGCGAGGTGAGCGATGGCGCTCCCCAGGGCCGGATTCTGCTCGGCAATCCGGCGGGCCAGCGCCGCGATGCGCTGCCGGTCCAGCGCCACGACGGCGACCTCCAATTCGTCCCGTATGGCCGGCGGCAGTGCCGCCAGATCTTCGCCGCGCAGCGGGCCCGCGCTTTCGGACGTGACTGCCCCCGGTTCCGGCGCATAAACATAGCGCACGCCGAGATGGCGGGCCATACAATCGAAGATCTCCCTGGGACGGTAGGGTTTTCGGAGAAAATCGTCGAAACCCGCTACCAGAATTTCCTCCCGTTGGGAGCTGAAGACCGACGCCGTCACCGCGGCAATCTTCACTTCACGCCCGCCTTCCATTTGGCGAATGTGACTTACCGTCTCCATTCCGCCCATCACCGGCAGGCGCAAATCCATCCAGATAAAATGCGGGCGCCACTCACCAAAGGTATCAAGCGCCTGGCCGCCGTCCTCCGCGACCCGCACCTGGAAGCCCGCCGTCTCCAGCAACCGCAGCAGCAGCAGCCAGTTCTCCCGTTGGTCTTCGACGATGAGGATCCGGTACACCGGCTGGCCGGGCTCTATGCCGATCACGTGTTCCACAAGGTTGGGCGCAACCTCGCCACCACGGGCCGTCTCGACCGGTATTTCGACGTGAAAACACGAGCCCCGGCCAGGAACGCTCTCCACGCCAACGCTACCGCCGAGCATCTTCACAAACTGCTGGGTAATCGCCAGACCGAGACCCACGCCCTTGCGCGCGCCTCCTTTCTCTGCCTGAACGAAGGGTTCGAAGATGCGCTCCTGTTGTTCGGGCGCGATCCCGATCCCGGTGTCCTCCACGTCGAAAATCACCCTCAGTTGCCCGTCGCGTTCTCCCGGCATGCCGTCCACGCGTAACACCACGCTGCCTTCGTCGGTATACTTCAGCGCATTCCCGATGAGATTGGTAAGTATCTGCCTCAGCTTGCCGGGGTCCGAACGAACATAGCGGGCCACGCGCGGCGATTTGTCGCAAAGCAGTTCCAGGTTTCTCGCCCGGGCGCGCTCCTGGAGCATGTTCACGATATCGTCCAGCAGATTGTGCAGGTCGAACGGAGCAATCTCAAGGATTATCAGGCCGGCCTCGATCTTGGCCATATCCAGCACGTCATCGATCAGGCCGAGCAGGTTTTCTCCGCTGCGCCCTACGATGGCGAGGTCCTTACGGTGCTGCTCCGGCAGTTCGCGGTCACGCATCACCAGGCGCGAAAATCCGAGGATCGCGTTCAACGGAGTGCGCAGTTCGTGACTCATGGTGGCCAGAAAGACGCTCTTGGACCGGTTGGCCGCCACCGCCTGATCGCGGGCTTCCACTAACTCCACAGTCCGCTCCTGCACCAGGTTCCCCAGGTGCGTCTGGTATCTCTCGATTTCCTGCTGGTTCCGCCGGGAACGATGCTGCGCCACCAGCAGCGCGCCAATCAGGAACGCCTGCAAGCCGAACAAAACGATGGCGACGACGATGCGCCATTTGTACTGTTCCCACATGCCCGGCGAGCGGAAAAGCAGGACGCGCCCTGGCGGCAGGCTCTCTTCGCGAATTCCCCAGCGCTGCAACTGTCGCCAGTCGAACTTCGGAACATCCGGCACCGATTCGATGGGAATATCCGAGGGCCGCTGGCCGTTCAAGAGCCGCATGGTAATGTCAACCAACCTCAGCGCAATGGCCTCGGGAGTCCAGACGTAACCGCCGACGACGCCCAAGCCGAGAGTCCCGGTGGAGATGCCGTAAACCGGAGCGTTCGCTTCGGGAATAACTTGCGCGGCAATTTCCTGGGTTTCGATCACCCTGCCACGCGGGCCGGTCGATTGCTGCCAAACGTACAGCACCAGGGAATGTCCCGGTAAGTTTTGCACGCGTGTTCGCAGCTCCGCAACGGGCAGGTCGGTAAGATATTCGATGGTGACCCTGCCTTGGAATCTCCCCAGTTCGTCACGCGCGATTGACTCGACAGCCCGGTCGTGATTGAGGGTTCCGCTGACGACAAACAGGTGTTCCGTCGCCGGGTGCAGCCTCAACGCCAACTCTATAGTCTTGGCGTGGCCGCGCATGTAAAGGACTCCCGTAGCCGCGGCTTCCGCCATCGCTGCCGCCGACACCGGACGTTCCGTAGCAAAGGCGATCGGCGTATCGCGGAATAGTTTCTGCCGGTGCGCCAGCAGGAACGAAAGTGCCTGGCTGGAGCGCGCCACCACGACATCGATCGGGCGGTCCGCGTACTTCTTCCGCAAGTAGTCGCTTAGAAGCTGCGACTGGTCCTCACCGGGAAACTTGTTGGTTTCGAGATATTCGGAGTAATACTCGACGGCTCCCGGTTTGGCTGAAGTCAACGCCGCCTGAAACTCCTGGTCGAACCTGATGTTGGACTCGAAAGTCCGGTCGTACCAGTGCATCAGCAGCACGTGCCTGGGCTCCGTGCGCTGTTGTGCCCATGGCTGAGGCGGCGTGAGTGCCGCAAGCAACGCCAGCCGCGCGAGTTTGGCCCCGACTCCCATTTACAGCATGACCTTAATCCCAAGCTGTATCTGGCGCGACGACCCCGATTCCCCGCCGGGGAAGCGCGTATTCGTGATCCGTCCCAAGCCGGGACTGCCTACGACATTGCCGGGCTGGCCGAGGTTGGCGTGGTTGAAGAGATCGAAAAATTCAGCCCGGAACTGGATTCGCACTCGATCGCCTGTGTGCGTGTCCTTCAAAATCGAGAAGTCGCTGTTGTTGAAGCCCGGTCCGATGACCACGTTGCGCCCGAGGCTGCCAAAGCGCGGCACAGCCGTGAAGACCGCCGTATCGAACCACCGGTCCACGCTCCCGATGGTCGCTACTGGTCCGGCCACATCCGGCCGCAAGGTATTGGCTACGCCGTTGACGGTGCTGTTGCCGGTGACGATGTTGACCGGGTTGCCGCTCTGGGCCTGGAGCACCAGCGCGATTTGCCAGCCGGTTATGAAAGGGTTGCCGTGAAAGGGCAGATCGTAGATCGCCATGGCGGCCACGCGATGCCGGACGTCGAAATCGGACAGCCCCCGGCTGTTCCGCAAATCGTAGCTGTCTTGCAGAACAATTCCCTGGGAGCTGAGCGAATTATAGTCCAGCGATTTCGACCAGGTGTAGGACGCTTTGATTTGCAGGCCGCGCGCCGGCCGTTTGCTGGTCGAAAGCCACAGAGCGTTGTAGCTCGAGTTCCCCGTGCTCTCCGTCTGACTGATATTGCCCAAGGGTGTTCCCGGGAGGATTGCGCTGGTGGGCGAGATCGCGACAAACGGCCGCTGCCCGTTCACCGGCTGATTGATATTCCGCAGCAGGGTGAGGTGCGTTGCCTTGGACCCGAAGTATCCCACCATCGCCGCCACGCCGCCAGGAATCTCACGCTGCACATTGATGTTCCAGGATTGCAGGTACGCATTGCTGAACCCGTGGTCCACTGTGACCGGAGCCACGCCGGCGGCCTGCGCGAGGTCGATGGCGTTGTCCAGGCGAATGGCGCCCGTGTAAGTGAGCGGCGTGGCCAGCGGCGGATTGCCTGCGGTGCCGGCCACTACGTTAGTCAACGGTTGATCCACGAACACCGCGTAGGCCCCCCGCACCGACGTCTTGCCATTGCGGAACGGATCCCAAGCGAAGCCGAGCCGCGGCTGAAAATTCTTGTTGTTCTGATGATAGATGCGCCCTGTTGGCCCGACGCGCACCAGCGACGCGGTCCGCGGATCGAATACAACGAAACGGCCATAACGCTCCGTGGGCGTCATGTTCCAGTCGTACCGTAGGCCGGCGTCGATCGTCAAGTACGGCAATTTGTAATGGTCCTGGACGAAGAACCCGGCCGCGCCCTGCGCGATCGCGCTCGACACGCCGGGCAGCGTGAGGCTAAACGAATTCGCCTCGCCGGCGAGAAAGGCCGCGACGCTCGGGAAGTTGAAGGCGCCGGTGCCGCGCCGGAAATTGTTGTTGAGGAACTGCCGGTATTCGCCGCCTATCTTCAACGAATGACGTCCGCACAGGCAGCTTGCGGTATCCCCGGCGACGAACGTGGTATCCCCTCGTCCCGATGGAAATGGCGACGGGCCCCCGAAATTCAGCGCGCCTCCGGCGACACTGATCTGGGGCAAGCCAATCGCCTGGGTAATGCCGTCGCGAATTCCGAAATCCACGGGATTGTATTTTGCGTTCGGTTCGGTGGTGCTGGACAGACGGTTCACGCCGAAGCGCGCTTCGTTGAGGCGATTCCCGCCGAACGTGTGCGTCTGGTTCAGCGAGAAAAATTGACGGACCGGGTGCTGGATGTGTCCGAAGCCTGGAACGGTATTCCCCCGCTGGGTAGGTTCCACGGTGGTGGTGTTGTAAAAGCTGTAATAGCCGTGGAGCCTGTCGGTCTTGCCGAGGGAATGGCTGATGTCCGCCGCCCACTGATCCCCGCGGACCGGCGCCTCGGTTGTCCCGACGAAGCGCGGCGTGCCGGACGAGTCGATGAGATTCGCCCGCGGAATCAGTTCGACCAGTTTCGCGATGGCGGTGCTGGACGCGGCGCTGCGCTGCGCGTCACTCAAGACCAGGCTGTTCAGGTCCAGATCCTGCTCTTGCCGCACGCCTTCGTAGCTCAGGAAGAAGAACGTCTTGCCGCGCACCAACGGTCCGCCGACGTTGACTCCGAACTGGTTCCGCCGGAACGGAGACGGCTGGCTGGAGGTTTGGGTGAAGAAATTGCGTGCATCGAGCGCGTCGTTGCGTAGGAATTCGAAGAGTTCGCCGTGGAACTCGCTGGCGCCGGAGCGGGTCGCCATATTCACGATGGCTCCGGAACTGTGGCCATATTCCGCGCTCAGGGTAGAATTGTCGATCTTGAATTCCGACAGGGTGCCGATCGACGGCTGGAACAGTATGGAACTGAATAACTGGTCGTTCAGGGTGATCCCGTTGATCATGTAATTGACCGCTTCCTCGCGGTTGCCGGCGGTGTTGATTGCCTGTGCGCCCAATCCCCGGCTGGGCGCCACCGAGAATCCCGACTGGTTGGGCGTGACCGACCCGGGAGCCAGCAGCGCCAGATCCAGAAAGTACCGGCCGTTCAGAGGCAGTTCCTGTACTGTGCGGCCGTCGATGACGTGTCCTACCGAGGTGGTGGCCGCGTCGATGGACGCCCGCTCAGCCTCTACAGTGACCTGTTGGGTAAATTCCCCGACCTCGAGGCGGCCGTCCTGGACAGTGATTCGGGCAACCTCGGTAGTCAGACTCTGAACCGTGAATAAGCGAAATCCGATAGCGCGCATCTGCAGGCTGTAGCTGCCCACCGGAAGCGCCTGAAGCTCGTAGATCCCCTCCCGGTTTGTGGCAGCGGAGCGCTCGACCTTGGTTGCCTGATGGCGTACGGTAACTACCGCGCCCGATATCGCCCGCCCCGTGGCATCGACTACCCTTCCCGTGATGCTGCTATTGGATTGCGCCAAAACGGTAGGCACGCCGGAGCATATGTAATGAAGGCACAGAATCGTGAAGAACCGCTGGCAGATTTTGCTGCACATCGTGTACTCCAGTTGCCAGATGGGTGCGTTGGCCGAAGGGTGAAGGCGAATCCAGTGGTGGTGGACGGCTGAGTGTGCAGCTTACCAGCTTAAAGCGTGTGTTGGCAAGGGTATTTACTCCGCTGGCGCGAAATAGCCGTGCCGCCAGGAAACATGCAGGGCGGGCGAGCCGGAGGGCGCCGCGACTTCCACCTTCACCTTGCGGTATTTGCCGTCATTTGTCGGATTTGAAGAGGTGTAGCCCAGCAGGTATTGGGCGCGAATTTCCCGGCTGAGCCGCTCGACGACGTCGGGCAAGTCGCTGACATTTTGTGCGATTAATACCTTTCCGCCGGTGATCTCGGCCAATTGTTGGAGCAGGCGGGGGCGATGGGACAGACCGATTCCGTACACCCGCAGATCGCTTTCCACCACCAGGTTCTTAATCTCGGATTCGCTGTACCGGCTGTTGTTGTCGCTGCCGTCGGAGAGGATTAGCAGCACCCGGGCGCGGTTCACCGCACTTCTCATGTGGTGAGCGCTCAAGGCGATTGCGTCCAGCAGCGCCGTCCAGCCTCGCGCCTGCACGAAGCCCAGTCGCTGGTGAATCTCTGCCGGATCCGAGGTGAAGCCGCCGAGCAACCGAGGCTCATCCGCGAACTGCACGACGAAATATTCATCGCCCGCGGTTCTTGTTTGAAATAGCAGCCTCAGTGATTCCACCGAGGCTGCGATCCGGTTCTTCATGCTGCCGCTGCTGTCGAACAATAATCCGAGCGAGACCGGCGCTTCTTCCTGCGAGAAGGACTTGATCTGTTGCTCGACACCGTCTTCGAGGATGCGAAACCGGTCCCTGGTCAGGTTAGTCAACTGGCGATCGGCCGCATCTGTGACGGTTACCGGAATCAGGACCATCTTGACGTCGAGCCGCAGATGAGACGCCGATCGTTCGTAGAGGGCGGCGGCGGTCTTGCGCGGTGTGATGATTGCGTTCGGCTGTTGGCCTTGTTCGGTGTCGCCAGTGAGTGCAGGCGTATACACCGCGGCGGCCAACATGGAAAAGAAAAAGAGGGCCAGGGAGGGCAACATTACCGTAATTACTGCCGCCCAGTATACCAGCTTCAGTATGCCAGGAAAGCAACCCTCCTATGCCCCAGGCTGCCTCAGGAGGCAGCCTGAACCATGCAGTGACGACCCACCCGATTCAACGGCGCCGCAGTTCGCGACAGCGCCGAGGATCCGCGATTGGGGTTGTAGTGGCGGACCATGCGGAGCCGCAATTCGGCGCGGGCCCGCACCAGCCGCGATTTCGCTGCCGACACGCTAATCCCGAGTTGACTGGCGACGTCCTGCATCGAGAGACCATTCATATCGCGAAGCAGCATCACGTTGCGCAACAGGGGCGGGATTCTCTTGACTTCGAAGCGCAAAACGTCCGTCAGTTGGGTGTAGGCTAATTCGCCCTCGGGGTCCGGACCCTTGCCCGACAATTGAACAGGCATGGACTTAGAATCAGTCGGGCCATCGTCGAGATAGACGAAGCGTGTCCGCCGCCGCGTACGCATCAGCATCAGGCATTCGTTGGCCACGATGCGGCCCAGCCACGTGGAGAATTCCGCGTCGCCCTGATACTGATCGAGGTGCTCGTAGGCCTTCAGGAAGGCATTTTGCGCAATGTCCTCCGCATCCACGCGGTTGCGCAGAAAGAAACAGCCCAAGTCTATGCATCGCCGCCCGTGCCGCTGAATCAGCTCGCCAAACGCCTGCTTATCTCCGGAACGCGCAAGCCCAACCAGTTGGTGATCAGTTCGTAGTGTGTCGATGTTCTGCATGCTTTTTGACCCCTCTTTCAAAGTTCGAGGCCTTACGAAACGCAAGCGACGTGCCAGACGGAAAACCTAATGTTTTCAACGCGGGTCAAGGCGCAGCGGCGCGATTGCCCCAATAGGCGCATCCCGATTACAGGCGGCCGGTTCCTTATCGGGCGATCAGAATCAGTAAAGCGGTTTGGCCGCCGCGGCAGCTTTGAGGCGAGATTATTTATGACTCGTTCAGCCGTCTTAGTCCTTATGCATTGCTTTCGGCAGCGGCTTACAGCGAGAGCCTGAAGCATGGAAGCAACACCAGTTGGCCCGTCCAATTTACTTCCTGGAAATTCTGAACCTATGGCACTTGCCCCGTCATCATTGCCCCGCAGATGAGAGCCTTTCCAGCATGTCGATGGTTCGTCTGGGGGGTGGCGGCCGCCTCGATCGCCTCCGCGGCCCCCTCCACCCAGGCAGCCTTCGCCTCGCCCAAGGACGCCGCCAGCGCCCTGTTCGCGGCGATCGAAAGCGGCGACTATCCGGTCTTTCTTTCGATAGCCGGCGACCGCATGGCCGCTTTCTGGAACGCCGGGGACGGCTCGCGCGGCGCCCTTCAACGGATGCGCTTCGCCGACGCCGCCCGTGACCACGGATTCACCACCCGCCCGGTGTCGGCGGTCAAGGTCACGCTTTACGTGCCCGGAATGCCCGATGGTTTCCCGGCGCCGCTGATTAAGACCGGTTCCGGATGGCAATTCGATGCCGAAGCCGGCGCCACGATATTCAAGGCGCAGCGCATCGGGAGCAACGAAGCAGCGGTGGTCGAATTGGGCCGCCGGCTCCGCGAAGCCGAGGCCACGTGGTCCGCCCGGGCCCAGGGAGGCGCCGGCTACACGCAGAAGATTCGCAGTACGGACGGGCAGCACGATGGACTGTACTGGGCCGGCGGCGAGGGGGAGGATCAGGAAGAGAGTCCCCTCGGCCCGGTCTTCGCGGCGGCGGCGTACTCGGAACGCGAGCCCACCGCGGAGCCTACCGCGGAACCACGACCTCTGTTCGGATACTATATTCGGATTCTCGCGCCCACGCGCGCCGCCTTCGCGTTCATCGCCTGGCCCGCCGAATATGGCGCTACCGGTGCGCGCTCGTTCCTGATCACGCAAGAGGGCGATGTGTACCGGCGCGATCTGGGCCGGGACAGCGCTCGCTTCGCATCGAAACTCACCGGCATCCCTTCCCTCAAGGGCTGGACCCGCGTGCCTACCTCAAAGGACTCGGAATGATCACTCGCCTGTTGCCATGCCTGCTAATTCTCGCGCTCGTCCCCCAGTGTTCGGCGCGCAAGATCAAAGCGTTTGCCGGTACTCACGCCAATTTCGCCGGCTATAAGACGTACCAGTGGCTGCCCGTGAAGGCCCTCGCCAAAACCGGTCTGGTCGAAGACGAACCTATGATCACGCCGATCATCAAAGAAGCCGTAAATCGTGAGATGACCGCGCTGGGTCTGACCGAGGTACGGGAAAACGCCGATCTGCAGGTGGCCGCCTTTGTCTCCACCACGTCCGTACCTCAACTGGAAGCGGTCATCTTTGGCAACGGCATGGATTTCGACTACGGCACCGCGATCGCCACCATGGGCAGATACAACAAGGAGGGCACGCTGGCGATAAACCTGATCGACAGCCGGACGAATAAGTCCGCGTGGGCCGTGCTGGCCTCCGATTCTCTGGACAATAAGGCCGGCTCGGGCGCGAAGAAGATTCCGGACGCGACGGCGGCGATGTTCCGTAAATATCCCACGAAGACGAAGTGACCTGACCGGCTCATCCAAAAAATACAACTCCCCGACTCCCGCGGCATCAGTCTCTGGAGCCCGTGGCAAAAATCGCTCTCACGGTCGCGGTGTCCTCCGCAGGTCATTGCAGCAACAGAACCGCGCCCGTCAACAGGCGGTGTATTTGGACTTTTGCCACGGGCTGCCAGCACTCAGGGCCGGAACTCACGCCGGCAGCGTACCGAAGGAATAGGACATATGGCTAGCAAACCAGCCGCCGCAAACCCCGCGATACCAGGGACTCCCAGGAAGGACAAACTTCTGGAACAGTACGGATGTGGACCCGTGCCGTTCGCGGGCGCCGCTGCCGCCCTCTATCGGCAGCATCTCAACTTCGATCACGCGATCACCCCGGCCGACGCCAGCGCTCGCGACAAGTTCGAGGCCTTTGCCCGCTCGGTCCGCGATGTCCTTTCGCAACGCTGGGCACTTACCGAGGCTACCTACAGGCGCTGCACTGCGAAGCGCGTTTACTACCTCTCCATGGAGTTCCTGATCGGGCGGTCCCTGGCCAATAACGTCACCAACCTCCTGCTCGACCCGCTGGTGGAGGACGCCATCCGCCGCGAGCAGCTCAACTGGCTGGAGCTGCTCGAGCAGGAACCGGATGCCGGGCTGGGGAACGGCGGGCTGGGACGCCTGGCCGCTTGCTTTATTGAGTCTGCCGCCACCATGCAGTTGCCCGTCATGGGCTATGGCCTTCGCTACGAGTACGGCATGTTCAAGCAGAGCATGCGCGACGGGTGGCAGATGGAGCAACCCGACAACTGGCTTCGCGAGCACGATCCCTGGGAAGTGCGGCGGCCCAACGAGCAGGTTCAGGTGCATCTGAATTGCTCATTCGAGTTGCACGGCGGCAGTCTGCGCGCCATCCACGGGCGTCCTTCCACTCTGTTCGGCATCCCGTACGACCGCCCCGTGGTCGGGTACGGCGGCAAGACCGTGAACACGCTGCGTCTGTGGGCCGCGGCCTCGCCAGACTACTTCGACTTCCAGGAATTCTCGAGCGGCGATTTTGTGAGCGCGCTGGCCGAGACGCTCTCCGCCGAATCGCTCACCCGGGTGCTTTATCCGGACGACACCACCAGCGTGGGACAGGCTCTGCGATTCGTGCAGGAATATTTCCTGGTCGCGTGTTCCGTGGCCGACCTCGTCCGGCGCTTCCGGCGTGACGGCGCCGATTGGGCCACCTTGCCCGACCAGGTCGCCATGCAATTGAACGACACCCACCCGGCGATGGCCGTACCGGAGCTGATGCGCGTCCTGCTCGATGACGCGCGTCTCGGCTGGGATGAGGCTTGGGACCTCGCCACCCGAACCCTGGCGTACACCAATCACACCCTGCTGCCCGAGGCCCTGGAGCGGTGGCCGCTGGAGTGGTTCCAAATCATGATTCCGCGGCACCTCGAGATCATTTACGAGATCAACCGCCGCCTGCTGCAGGATGTCCAGGCCCGCTTCCCCGGCGACCTGGAGCGTGTGCGCAAGGTGAGCGTGGTGGAAGAAGGTCCGGAGCGCAAGATCCGCATGGCCAACCTGGCCATCGTGGGCTCGCACAGCACCAACGGAGTGGCCGCGATCCATTCCGGCCTGCTACGCGCCACGACAGTGAAGGATCTCGCCGAGATCTTCCCTGAGCGATTCAACAACAAGACCAACGGCGTCACTCCGCGCCGCTGGCTCTTGCTGGCCAACCCCCCGCTGGCACGCGTGATCACCGACGCCATCGGCGATGGCTGGATCACCGACCTCACCCAGTTGCGCCGCCTGGAAGCGCTGGCCAGCGACAAGGAACTGCGGCGGGGCTTCCTCAAGGCCAAGCGCGATGCCAAGTGGCAGTTCGCGGATTGGATCCGCTGGTCCTGCGGAGTGACGGTGGACCCCGACACGATCTTCGACTGCCAGGTGAAGCGCATCCATGAATACAAGCGCCAGCTGCTGAACGCGCTGCGGATCGTGGTGCTCTACAACCGGCTGCGCGAGAATCCCGAGCTGGCCATGCACCCGCGCACGTTCCTCTTCGGCGGGAAAGCGGCGCCCGCTTACCATCTGGCCAAGCTGATCATCAAGTTCATTAACAATCTCGCCGCTACGATCGACGGAGACCCGGCTGTGCGCGGCCGTCTCAAAGTCCTCTTCCTGTCCGATTACCGCGTCTCCCTGGCCGAGCGGCTGATCCCGGCCAGTGACGTTTCCAACCAGATCTCCACCGCCGGCTACGAAGCCAGCGGCACCAGCAACATGAAATTCATGATGAATGGCGCACTGACTGTCGGCACACGGGACGGCGCGACCATCGAGATGGCGGAGGAGGCGGGCGAGGAAAACTTCTTCCTCTTCGGCCTCACCGCCGATCAGGTGGCCGCCGACCGCGCCTGGTACAGCCCGCGCTGGCACTATGAGAACGAGCCGGAGACGCGCGCCGCGCTGGATCTGATTCGCAGCAATCATTTCAGCGGCAACGAGCCCGGCGTGTTCGATCCCCTTTGCGACTCGCTGCTCGCTGAGGGCGACTTCTACATGCACCTGGCCGATCTGACGTCATACATACAGGCCCACGAGCGGCTGGGCGCTTTATACGCCGATCCCGACTCCTGGGCCCGGATGGCGATTCTCAACGTCGCGGCTTCCGGAAAATTCTCCAGCGACCGAACCATCGCCGAGTACGCCTCAGGCATCTGGAACGTGAAGCCATGCCCAGTACCATAAACCCTCTGAACACCTGTCCGTTTCCGCAGGGCTATCGCGCATCGGGCATGCTGCTGCACGCGACGTCCCTGCCTTCGCCGTACGGGATCGGCGACCTCGGCCCAGGCGCCTACAGCTGGGTCGACCGGCTCGCCGAAACCGGCCAGACCTGGTGGCAGGCATTGCCGCTGGGCCCCACCGGCTACGGCGATTCGCCCTATCAGTGCCTTTCGTCGTTCGCTGGAAACGGCCTGTTGATCAGCCCCGAATACCTGATCGAGGACGGCCTGTTGACCGCGGACGAATGCCGCGGTATTTTCTCCTCTACCGAAATCGACTATCACACCGTCATCCCGTATAAGCACCGCCTGCTGAAACTCGCCTGGGCGCGGTTCCGGGCCGGCGAGCGCGGCGACCTGGTCCCTGCCTACGAAGAGTTCTGCCAGGACCGAGCGAGCTGGCTGGAAGACTATGCCCTGTTCCGAGCCTTGAAAACCGCGCACGGCGGAGCGCCTTACTACGAGTGGCCGCATGACCTGATGACCAGGGTGCCCTCCGCGATCGTGCGGGCGCGGTACGAACTGGCCGACGACATCGACGAGGTCCGGTTCGCGCAGTTTCTCTTGAACCGACAGGCAGGCAAGCTGAAGGAATACGCGCGCTCCAAAGGCATCCGTCTGATCGGCGATCTTCCGTTCTTCGTCGCCCCCGATTCCAGCGACGTATGGGCCAACCCCGAGTTATTTCTGCTTGACGAACACCTCCGCCCCCGCGTCGTGGCGGGTGTTCCGCCGGATTACTTCTCCACTTCGGGTCAGTTGTGGGGCAATCCGGTTTATAACTGGGCAGCGCTCGAGGCCACCGGCTATTCCTGGTGGATTGATCGCCTACGCGCCCTGCTGGCTCACGTCGATCTCGTCCGCCTGGATCACTTTCGCGCTTTCGCGGCGGCATGGCATATTCCCGCGGGCGCACCCACGGCGAAATCCGGTGAATGGGTTCCCGGCCCCGGAGCCGCCTTTTTCAACTCGGTCCGCGACCAGTTGGGCGTGCTCCCCTTCATCGCCGAGGACCTGGGAGTGATCACGCCCGATGTCACCAGTCTTCGCGACCGCTTCCAGATTCCCGGCACGCGGGTGCTGCAGTTTGCCTTCGACGATAACCCGGAGAACCCGCATCTCCCGCACCACTACTCGCACAACCTCGTTGCCTATCCCGGCACGCATGACAACGCCCCTACGCGCCAATGGTTCGAGGAGTTGTCCGAGGCTGGCCAGCAGTGCCTCTGGGACTATGTGGGCCGGGTGCGCGGCGAGCCTCGCAATGCCGCTCCCGAGCTGATCCGGCTCGCCTGGCTGTCCCCGGCCGCACTGGCCATCGCGCCCCTGCAGGACCTGCTCAACCTCGGGGAGGATGGGCGCATGAATCTACCGGGCTCCGCCGCTGGCAACTGGCGCTGGCGCGCCACCAGTAATATGCTGCGCGGTTGGAACTTCCACTGGCTGCGCGATCTGACCAGAATTTCCAAACGTTCCGCCCAGTCTCCGGCAATGGAGGCCACCTCGTGACACCGCACCGGCAATGCCCGCTCCCAGGCTCCTTCGCTTCCGGAAGGCGAAGCCCAAGGCGCGGCTCACAGGCGATCTGATGACCGCGGAACAGGACTTGCCTCAACGCGGGACCGCACAAACACCGGAGCCCCACGCCGACAGCCGCTGTTTCCCGCTCGGCGCAACGCCGGTCGCCGGCGGCGTGAATTTCAGCGTCTACTCGCGCTCCGCGACAGCCGTCGAACTGGTGCTTTTCGATGGCGTGGATCCGCGCCCCGCGCAGGTGATCGCGATCGACCCCGCTTCCAACCGCACCTACCATTACTGGCACGCCTTCGTGCCGGGTCTGTCCGCCGGACAGATCTACGGCTATCGCGTGCGCGGGCCGTTCCAGCCGGAGGTCGGCCTGCGCTTCGATGACACGAAGCTCCTGCTGGATCCCTATAGCCGCGCGGTGGTCGTTCCGCCGAATTACTGTCGCGCCGACGGCGAGCGGCCGGGAGACAACGCCGCCGGCGCGATGAAAAGCGTCGTGGCGGACCCGCACGCCTACGACTGGGAGGGCGATCAGCCGCTGCATCTCCCCTCGTCCCGCACCATCATTTACGAGATGCACCTGCGCGGCTTCACGCGCCATGCCAGTTCCGGGATGCCGGATTGGAAGCGCGGCACCTACGCTGCGCTGATTGAGAAAATTCCTTACCTTCAAGACCTGGGCATCACGGCCGTCGAGCTGCTCCCCATCTTCCAGTTCGACGCGCAGGAATGCCCGCCCGGGCGGACCAACTATTGGGGCTATGCTCCGGTTTCCTTCTTTGCGCCGCACCAGGCCTACAGTTCGAGCCGCGATCCCCTTGGGCCCATCGACGAGTTCCGCGACATGGTCAAAGCCCTGCATCGTGCCGGTATCGAGGTGATCCTCGACGTGGTTTTCAATCACACCGCCGAGGGCGACCATCGCGGCCCCACCATGTGTTTCCGCGGCTTGGACAATCCTACTTATTACATTCTCGAGCCCAACCGCGCACGCTATTCCAATTACAGCGGCACCGGCAACACGCTGAATGCCAACCACCCCATTGTGCGCCGCCTCATCATCGACAGCCTGCGCTATTGGGTCGGGGAGATGCACGTTGACGGCTTCCGTTTCGATCTGGCATCGATTCTTGCCCGCGATTCCAGCGGCCACGTCATGGCGAACCCGCCCGTGCTCTGGGACATCGAATCCGACCCCCTGCTTGCCGGCGCCAAGATGATTGCCGAAGCGTGGGATGCGGCCGGCCTCTACCAGGTGGGCAGCTTTGTGGGCGATAGCTGGAAGGAATGGAACGGGCGTTTCCGCGACGATGTGCGCTCTTTCCTGCGTGGCGATGACGGCACGGTCGCGCGCATCGCCGACCGCTTCCTGGGCAGCCCCGAAGTGTACGGACACAAGCAGCGCGAGGCGGAGCAAAGCGTCAATTTCGTGACCTGCCACGACGGCTTCACGCTCAACGACCTGGTCTCCTACGACTCGAAGCACAACCTGGAAAACGGTGAAGGCAATCGCGACGGCTGCAATGACAATCGGAGCTGGAACTGCGGTGTCGAAGGCCCTTCGGATGATCCCGGGATCGAGAGCCTGCGCAACCGTCAGGTGAAGAACTTTCTGACCGTCACCCTGCTGTCCCTGGGGGTCCCGATGATCAACATGGGCGACGAAGTCCGCCGCACCCAGCGGGGCAACAACAATCCCTACTGCCAGGACAACGAGATCGGATGGTTCGATTGGGCACTGATCGAGAAACACGCGGACGTCTATCGCTTCGTGCGCCTGCTGACGGCCCGCCGTCTGCTGCGCAACGTGGAGATCGAGCGTCGCCGCGTCAGCCTGAATCAACTGCTGCACGATTCGACCCACGGGTGGCACGGCGTGAATCTGATGCAGCCCGACTGGAGCCCACACTCCCATAGCATCGCGTTTGGCGCCGAACTGCCCGGCGCCGGACTCCACCTACACATGATCTACAACGCCTGGTGGGAAGCGCTGGATTTCGAGCTGCCCCAGTTGGACGGCGCCGAGGGCCCGTGGCGCCGCTGGATCGATACGACACTGGACCCGCCGAACGAAATCGTCGAGTGGCAGGACGCGCCGCCGGTACCGGGCGGGACTTATCGTGCGGGCCCGCGCTCCGTCGTCGTCCTGGGCGCGGGCGCCGCGTTCGCGGGGCAGGCTCACACTCCGGAACCGTAAAATTCCTGGCGAACCGCGGCGGTCAGGCGGGCAGTAGTGCCCTCTTCGCAGCGGTAGCGAACCAATGCCTGACGCACCATTTCGATACCGCCTTCGAATTCCGGCTGGATGATGACATCGACCCCGAGCTTGCGCAATTCGGCAACGTGATGCTCGCGGACGGCGCGCGCAATCACCACCAGCTCGGGGTTGAGTTGACGTGCGCGTTCCACAGAGAGGGCGATGGTGTTCGGGTCCGGTATGCTGAGCAACAGGATGCGCGCCTTCTCGAGGTGCGCCGCATGCAGGATGTCGGGGCTGGTGATATCGCCCCAAATTCCCGTGATGCCGGCGGCGCGCAGATCGCCGAACACGGAATGGTCCAACTCCACGGCGACCAGGGGAACGCGAGCGGCCTGCAGGACGCTTGCCGCGGCCTTGCCGCTGCGTCCGTATCCGCCCAGAATGACGTGCGCCCCGATGTCCGGCGTCTGCTCGATGGGCGTAGTGACGGGGATCGTTTTGCGCCAGTTGCGCCAGGCGCGTCCCATCGGCAGGGCCAGGGCATACATGAGCGGCGAGAGTCCCATGGTGAGCACCGTGCAGGTGAGTGCGAGGTCGTAGGTGGATTTGGACAGCATGCCGGAAGCGGAGCCCATGCGCGCCAGGACGAAGGAGAATTCGCCGACCTGGGAGAGGCCGAGTCCGGCGATCCAGGGCGCGAGGTTGACATAGCCGAAGGCGCGGACTATCAAACCGACGATCAGCGCTTTGCCGGCCAGGATCAGCGCCACGGCAGTGAGGGTCTGCACCGGATGTTGGAGCGTGTAGGTAGGGTCGAGCAGCATGCCGACGGTGACGAAGAAGAGCAGGCCGAAGATGTCGCGCACGGGCGTCACGTCGCTGAGCGCCTGGTGGCTGAACTCCGATTCGCTGAGCACCAGTCCGGCGATGAAGGCGCCGAGGGCGAAGCTGAGTCCGGCGGACTGGGTGGCATAGCCGACGCCTACGCCGATGGAGACGACGCAGACCAGAAAGAGTTCGCGCGAGCCCCATTTCAAGACGCGGTTGAGCAGGCGAGGCAGGAGGCGCGTGCCCAGCAGGACGATCAGCGCCAGGATTCCGACGGCGATTCCCAGCGCGCTGGCCAACTTGCCCCAGTTCTGAAAGGTGCCGAGCTGCGGCAGAATGATCAGCATCGGTACCACGGCCAGGTCCTGCACGATGAGCAGGCCGACCATTACGCGGCTGGCGAGGGTGGTGGTGAAGCCCGCCGCCGAGAGCATCTTCAGCACGACGACGGAACTGGAGAGCGAGATCATGGCGCCGAACCAGATGGCCTCTTTCACCGGCAGATGGAAGAGGTAGATGGCGGCTATGGCAAAGACGGCCAGGGTGAGGAGAACCTGTATGGGGCCGCCGATGAGGGCGACGCGGCGTACGGGCTGCAGATCCCGGAAGGACATTTCGAGGCCGAGCGAGAAGAGCACCAGCGCGACGCCGATTTCGGCGAGGCTTTCGATATCGTGCACCTGAAGCACGGTGGGCCCGGCGGTATACGGCCCCACGAGGACACCGGCGGCCACGTAGCCGACCAGCAGGGGCAGGCGCAAGGCGCGCGCCAGCACTCCGCCGAGCAGGCCCGCGACGATCACCAGGACAAAGTCAGATGCGATATTCATGCGGCCCGCGTCCCTCCCCCTATCATTATGTGTGGTGAGACATGGCTGGCGGCGTGACCTTCCGGCCATCTGTCTCGCGGCGATCGGGGCATAATGATGGGTATGAACCTCAATCCGCCGTTCGATCGAATCACGATCAAGATGGGGGGCCAGCCGGAGCTCGGTGGGATGCCGGTCGCGCGGGTGTTGGAGATTTGGGCCAGGTACCCGCGGCGCGAGGAGCTCTTTCGGGACTATCCCTTCTTAGAGGAAGAGGACTTGAAGCAGGCGCTCGCGTTTAATGCGGTCTGGGACCGTGTGCGAAATCCCATGCGGGTGTTCCGCGATTATCCATGAAGTTTCTTGTCGACCTGATTGAAGGACTGCATTTCGCGATTGGCATTCGTACGCCGCCACGCGAACAGGTGCGCACGATTGCGATCGTGTGGCTGGTGTCGATCGTGGTGATCGTCGGGACTTTGTTTGTGCTGCTGGTCTACGTGTTCTAGCGGCTATTGCGGGCTGGGGGGCAGGGCATCGATGACATGCGGGCCGCCTTATAGTTTGTGGAACAGGCCAGCGTTTTGTGTGGCCTGTTCATGCTTTGCGGCTGTAAGGACGGACGACGAAAGACGATCGTCCTTCCCACCTGGGTTGCTTACGTGGCGGCGACTGCTTCGCCTTCGTCCGCCGTGAAATAGGCGCAATCGGGATGGTGGAAGACTACCGCGCTGACACTTGCCTCCGGCTCCATCATCATGCCTTCGGTGAGTTGCACGCCGATGTCCTCGGGGCGCAGCAATTGGAAAACGCCCTGCTGATCGTCCAGATTCGGACAGGCCGGGTAACCGAAGCTATAGCGCTTGCCGTGATACTTGCTGGTGAAGCGATCGTGCATGGTGACGGTGGGCGCATCGGGGAAGCCCCAGTCTTCGCGGATCCGGCGATGCAGCCACTCGGCAGTGGCTTCCGCCGTTTCGATGGCCAACGCCTGCACGGCGTGGGCTTTGAAGAACGCTCCCTCTTTCTTCCACTCTTCGCTCTTTTCGCGAATGCCCGCGCCGGCGGTCACCACCATCAGGGCGAGATGATCGCGCCGGCCTTCTTCCGCCGGCAGAATGTAGTCGCTGAGACAGAGTCCGTCTTCGCGCCGCTGCCGGCCGAAGCGGAAGGTGTGAATAGGTGCGGCGCCCGAGGGCGCAAACAGGTGGATGGCGTTGCCTTCGCGTTCCGCTTCGAAAAACTGCCACACGGCCTTCACCTTCATGAACGCCGCGGCAGCCTGTTTCACCTCTTCGACATTGTGGAAGAGTTCGAGCGCCTTTTCGTCATGTTCGGCGAGCGCCTTCTCGAAGTTGCCTTTGTAGCCCAGATGCCGTCCATAGATCATGAACGGGTTGATGTAGCTCCACACCTCCGCCAGGTTCGGCACGTCGCGCACGCGGCGTTCGAGATAGGGTGCGGCGGGAAGCGGCAGATCGACCCGGACCTTGCGGCTGCGCTGCGTGGTCATGGGCGCGACGGGCTCCGCCACGGGGTCGGCGGCCGGCGGCGCTTCGGTGAAAGTGTGCGCGGCCACCGTCGCCTCGCGCTCCGCCGGATCCATCAGGCGGTTCATCAGGCTCAATCCGGTCATCGCGTCCTTGGCGTAGCACACCGCCTCGCCGTAAGCGGGCGCGATCTTGGTGCGGGTGAACTTCTCCGATAGCGCGGCGCCGCCCACCAGGATGGGCGACTGGATGCCGGCGGCCTTCAAATCGCCCGCCGTAATCACCATCTGCTGGGTGCTCTTCACCAACAGGCCGGAGAGTCCGATCACGTCGGGCCGATGTTCCAGGCACGCCTGAATCAGCACGTCGGGCGGAACCTTGATGCCCAGGTTGACGACATCGTAGCCGTTGTTGGCGAGAATGATCTCCACCAGATTCTTGCCGATGTCGTGGACGTCGCCCTTAACGGTGGCCAGCACTACTTTGCCGCGCGCCACGGTATCGGCCTTCTCCATGAACTGCTCCAGGTGGTTGACCGCGGCTTTCATGGCTTCGGCGGATTGCAGCACTTCGGCCACAATCAGCTCGTTGTTGTTGAAGAGGCGGCCCACTTCGCTCATGCCGGACATGAGCGGGCCGTTGATGATTTCGAGCGGCGCGGCGCCCTCGGCGCGCTTCACGTCGAGGTCTGCGATCAGGCCGTCCTTGGTGCCTTCGATGATGTATTGCGCGAGGCGCTGATCGAGCGGGAGATCGGCCGCGCTCTGTTTGACGCGCGCGGTGGCCTGGCGGAAATGCTCGGCCACGGCCGCAATATGGAACTGATTGATGGCGGCCTTCTGTTCCGCCGTCTGCAACCGCCAGTCTTCGGGAGCGGTGCGGAGCCGTTCGTCGGGCGAATCGGCAGGCGGCGTGTTGAACAGCAGGTGCTCGGCAAGCCGGCGCTCATGGTCGGGCAGGGAAGCGAACCGCTCCAGCTTTTCCGCATTGACAATCGCGAGATCGAGACCGGCCTTGGTGCAGTGATAGAGGAAGACCGAGTTGACCACTTCGCGCGCCGAAGCCGGCAGTCCGAAACTGATGTTGGAGATGCCCAGCACCGTTTTGACGTATGGAATCTGCTCTTTCACGAGGCGGATTCCCTCGATGGTCTCGACGGCGCCGCCGATGTAGTTCACGTCCCCGGTGGCGCAGGGGAAGACCAGCGGGTCGATGATGATGTCTTCGGCGGGGATGCCGTATTTTTCGGTGAGCAGTTGGACGCTGCGCTGCGCTACGGCGAGCTTGCGTTCGCGCGTGAACGCCTGCGCCTGCATTTTGTCCTCGTCGATCGAGCCCACCACCAGCGCCGCGCCAAAGCGTTTGGCGATCGGGCAGATGAGTTCGAACTTCTCCTCGCCATCCTCCAGGTTGATCGAATTGATGATGCTCTTGCCCTGGCAATAAGTGAGAGCGAGTTCCACGGCCTTGGGGTCCGTGGTGTCGATCATGATGGGAGCTTTGATCTTGCGAATGAGCTTCTCGTAGAAGGGCCGGATGTCATCGATCTCATCGCGGTCCGTGCTCTGCAGGCAGACGTCGATGACGTGCGCGCCATTGCGCACCTGGCGGCGCGCGATGTCGGTTGCCTCTTCCCATTTCTCGGCGGCCACCATGTTCTTGAAGAGGCGCGAGCCGATGACGTTGGTGCGTTCGCCCACCAGCAGGGGACGATTGCTCTCTTCCGCCTCTACCAGTTCGATGCCGGAATAGTAAGCACGGTGCTTGCGGCCGGGCAGCGCGCGCGGGCGCTTGCCCTGAATCATCTGGGCGATGGCTTGAATGTGCGCGGGCGTGGTGCCGCAGCAGCCGCCCACGAAATTGAGCCAGCCGCGATCCGTGAATTTCTCTAATTGCGCGGCCAGGGAAGTGGGAGTCTCGCCGAACTTGCCCTCGGAATTGGGCAGCCCCGCGTTGGGATAGCAACTGATGCGATGCGCCGCCATTTCGTTGAGCGTGCGCATGTGATCGGTCATCAGGTCGGGTCCGGTGGCGCAGTTCATGCCGACGGCCAGCAGGTCGTGATTCTCGATGGAAGCGTAAAGCGCGTCGATGGTCTGGCCGCCCAGCATGGTGCCGGTGCGTTCGATGGTGACGCTGGCCACCACCGGGATTTCGATGCCGAGATCGCGGGAAAGCTGCTCTGCCGCGACCAGTCCGGCCTTCAGACTGCCGGTATCGAACGCGGTCTCGATCAGCAGGTAGTCGGCGCCGCCTTCCACCAGTCCTTTGGCCTGGAGGTAATAGTCGGCGCGCAATTCGGGGAAGGTCGTGGTGCCGGTGATGTTGAGATCTTTATTGGTGGGGCCGATGGAGCCGGCGACGAAGCGCGGCTTGGCAGGCGTGGAATACCGGTCGGCGATTTCGCGCGCCAGTCTGGCGGCGGCGAAGTTCAATTCGTAAGCGCGGTCGGCCAGCTTATTGTCGGCCAGGGCGATTTGGGTGCCGCCGAAGGTGTTGGTCTCGATGATGTCGGCGCCGGCTTCCAGATATTCGCGGTGAATTTCCTGGATCACGTCAGGGCGCGTGACATTGAGAATTTCGGGACAGTTCTCACGCCCCAGGTAGTCGGTATCGATCGACAGGGGCGCCGCATGAATCATGGTGCCCATGGCCCCGTCAAGTACGAGGACACGCTGTTCCAGGCTGTCTTTGAGCGCCTGCAGACGCTCTTGGGAATTGGTCATAGGGGGTGTGCTGTTTCAATTTTACCAGCCCCGGGACCACCGCTGCTTTAGGCCCGGCAAATGCAGGTTGTACCGCGCCTGTCCCCAGGTCAGGCAGAAAGGAGTCAATATGTCGGTAGAACGAGGGAAGTGTGCACATCCTGCATGCACGTGCGACACGGCCGCGGGCAAAGAGTTTTGCAGCGAAAGCTGCCGGGAGACCGCGGATTCCGGACTGAATCGCTGTTCGTGCGGACACGCCGGATGCGCCGGCGGAGCCACCCTGCGAGCCGGAGGCAGCTAGCCCGACTTTCGCACTTAAAGCTCATTTTCGGCTTTCGCGTGAGAAAATTC
>JBDTMZ010000157.1:0-73138 GCA_039934035.1 Candidatus Solibacter sp.
ACGCACGCCTGACCGCCCATCAACAGCGTTTGCGCGCCACTCTTCCGGATCGAAGAAAGGGCTCTGCGTATCGGGCTCGGGTTCAAGTGAACCTCCCAGGGCGAGATAGGTATCCCACAACTTCTCCGATTCCCGGAAGCGCTCCTGGGGACTGAGGGCGTACCATTCGGCCCACTCCTCCCCGACGAGATCAACCGCGCGTATCGGTTCCACAGTCTTCACTGTAGCCCAGGATGCTACCGGGATTGCGGGACGGGCTGCCCTTGCGGCGTCGTGAGGTTGGCGCCGGGCAGGCGGAAGGTGAAGCGCGCGCCGCGGCCGGGCGCCGATTCCACCCACATATCGCCGCCGTGATCGAGGATGGTCTGCCGCGAGAGCGCGAGCCCCAGCCCGAGCCCATTGCGCTTACCGGCGCTGACGAAAGGCTGGAACAGTTGCGCGCGGATTTCCGGCGCGATGCCGGGGCCGGTGTCCTCCACGTGAACGATGGCCGCGCCATCCTCCATCTCTCCCGTCAGCCGGACTTCGCCCGGACCGTGCATCGCCTCAATCGCGTTGCCAATCAGGTTGGCAAACGTGCGCTCCACGCGGCTGCGTTCCAGCGGCACTTCGATATCGGAGGGCACCTCGTTGATCACGGTGACGCTCTGCTGCTCGGCGGCGGTGGCCAGCATTTCGCACGCGGCGGCGGCCACTTCCCGCAGGCGGCATACCTCCGGAGCGCTGCCCTTGCCGCGCGAAACGTTGAGCAGATCCTGCAGCAGTTCCTGCATGCGGCGCGAGGCGCGATAGATGTTGCCCGCCAGACGCTTCACATGAGTTGGCGGCAGGTCGGCATCCACCAGCATTTCGGCGCCGCCGTAAATGGCCGCCAGCGGATTGCGCAGGTCGTGCACAATCGAGCCGGAGAGGCGCCCGATGGTCGAGATGCGCTCCTGGTGAATCAGGTCTAGCCGCGCCTGGCGGATGCTGGCGCACATGGTGTTGAAAGTGCGCGCCAGGCGCCCCAGTTCATCGTCCCCGCGCACCGGCAGTTCAATCGCATAATTCTGTCGCGCCACTTCGGCGGCGGCGCGGTCCAACTGTTCCACCGGTTCGACGATGCGGCGCGCCAGTAGATAGGTGAGGATGAAGCCCACAGTCATCGCGCACAGCCACAGCAGGAGAATGTTCGTGTAGAGGCTGTTGATGCGGCGCTGGGCGCCTTCGAAGGAACGCAGGATGCAGATGGTGCCCACCGGCCGGTCCATAATATCGGTGAGCGGTGTCTCGTAGCGGGCGTACTCCATGACGCCGTCGCTGACTCGCTGCGCCGCGCGATGGCGCGCGAGATCGGCCACCACGGCGGCGGTGGCGCGCGGATTCAACGTGGAGGCAATAACGCCGGTGGGGGCGAGGAACAGGAATTCGCTATTGGTGGCCGCCTTCAGGCGCTGGGCGACAATGGCATCGACGCGTTCGCCCGCCACCAGCACGTTGAGCAGATCGGTCGCTGTGCCGGATTGGACGTAGACCGGGGTGATGGACAGGTGATACAGTTCCCCCGCTTCAAGGAAAAAGCCGGAGGATTGCTGGGGGAAGCGCACTTCGGCGGCGCGGACCAATTCCAAATCGCGGCGCAGGGAAGGCGCGGTGACGCCGCCGAGCGACGCGATGACTTTGCCGCGCGGGTCGGTGACCAGGAAAAGTCCGGCGGAGGTGGAAATGCGAGACCAAAGTTCGCTGGCACTATCGCGAATGGTGGCTTGATCGCGCGTGCCGAAGGCGGCGCGCACGTCCGACATGCTGGCCATCAGCCGGCTCACCGAGTTGAGCAGTTCGGCGCGCGCGTTCCAAAGCGAGACATAGGAATGGAAGCTGCCCTGCACTTCCGCGTCGAGGCTGTCCGACATGCTGCGCGTGATGTTGCGCAGCACAATCTGTCCCGCGATGGCGAACAAGGTCGTGATCGCCACCGAAGTGGAGAGCATGATCTTGGTCAGCAGGGACAGATTGGCGTAGCGCGACTTCATTTTTTCGGCGCTCCCGGGTAGGCGCTGTCATTGCTCGCGGGCGGGTATTCCACGCCGTATTTGTTCAGATGCCCGGTGGGAATGAAGCCGGTTTCGGAGATGGAGATCAGGGGATTGACCAGTCCGGTTTCGGGCACGGTGATGCGGTGTTCGAGGAATTTGAGATTGCCGGGCAGGGCGCGTTCATGGAAGAGGCGCAGTTGGTATTCGCCCGGCGGGACGCCGCTGATCGAGTATCTCCCGCTCGACGTGGTCACCGCATACCAGGGGGTGTTGAGCACCGCGATGATGGCGCTCATGGTGGCATGAATGTTGCAGAAGACGCGCACGATGCCGGCGTGTTTGAAGGTGACGCTGCGCGACGTTCGCGGCGCGTAGAGTCCCACGTCGAAAGGCTGCCCGCTGAAATTTGAGAAAGCGTTGTGAAAGATGAGGTCGAGATTCGGCAGGTCCACCGTGCTGCCCAGTGAGAGGGCGATCACGTGCGGCAGGAACTGCTTGTCCCGTTGCAGCATCTCGATTTTCTTCGGCGCCATGGCAGGCACCGGACGATCGATGGGCTCCAGCCAGAGCACCACGCCCGCGTAGTCTTTGTGCTTGCGCACACCGGCATTCTTGGAGTTGGTGAGTTCCACTTCGCCCGTGACGGACGCCGCGAACGCCATGCCAAGCCCTACGCTAGAACAGATAAGCCAGCGCCAGATCATAGTGGTTGTTGAGTCGCACTCCCTGTCCTAAAATCATGGTGCGCACCTGTGAAGCTTCCAGCCCGACCAGCACATTGGGCGCGATGCGGAAATACGCGTTGCCTCCAAAGAGCAGATTTTTGCCGATGGAGCCCTTCACAAGGTCGTGATTTTCGTCGTCTACCTGCCCCGTGAAGAAATGGAAATCCAGGCGCGGCAGGGTGTGCAGCGTAAGCTGTCCCCAGCCCCCGATGCTCGGAATGGCGTAGCCATAGTTCTTGTAGATGGCGAACCCCTGGCGCGTGCCGCTGCCCAGATGCGCCACATTCCGGCCGGAATAAAAGACGCCGGAGAATTCGACGCGCTTCCACGGGTTGGCAAACCAGTCGAAGGAGTAGAGGCTGGAAGGAATGCTCTGTCCGCCGGCATGGGTGGTGCTGGTGTGGAATCCCACCGCGAATTCCAGGCGGCGCTCATCATCGAGCTTGTGATGGAAGTTGACGCGGCCTTCCAGCGCGGGGCGGGCGCCCTCGGGCACAACCGTGCCGACGTACGGCCCGATCTCGCGCGTCTGCACGGCGCCGATTTGAGCGCGGAAGCCGGTGGCCCCGGTCAACGTGACTTCCTGTTCGAACCGCAATTGCGGGAGCCACAACCAGAGATTGCCGGCGCCGGTCAGGGGAGAGATGCCCACCTGGGCGAGCGAACTGGGCTCGCGCGGATTGAAGATCGGCTTCTCCAGTCCGGCGACGACGCTGCGGGTTTTCCAATCGACTTCGATGGAGGCAGTGCGAATGCGGAAGGCGCTGTTGTTGGTGCCCGCGAAGAAATCCATGTAGATGGAGCCGCCCACCTTACCGCCCAGAATCGCCGGCGCGCCGCCGTATTCCAGGCCGATGATAGTTTGCCGCACGGTAGCGCCCGAGTGTCCCGGACCGGTAGCCGCCGCGACCACGGGATAGTCGGCACCGCCGCTCTGTTTGGAATTGGAGAAGGCATTGAAGAGCGCCATCCCCGTCAGGCGGATGGGGAATTTCTGGGATGCTTCCACCTTGGTTTGCGCCTGTTCCTCGATGCGGTTCTGGTGCACGTCGAGCCGTTCTTCGACCGTGGGCGGCGGCGGGGGCGGGGTTCCCAGCTGTGCCTGAAGGGCGCGCACCTGTTCGGAGAGCGTGCGGTTCTCCTGTTCGAGCCGGTCGAGCCGCTCCAGGATTTTGGCCATGTCCGGGGAAGTCTGCGCGCACAGAGTGACGGGCGCCAGCCAGAGCGCCAAGCAAAGGAAACTAGTGCGTCCTGCCATCGAGAAGTTGCTCCAATTTCCGGCGTATCAGAGCCGGCGAAAACGGTTTCGGAAAGAATGCCTGTACGCCCAGTGCCGCAATCCGTTCCGGGGTGGCCGGATCGGTATCCGCGCTCACTACGATAATAGGCATACCCGAGAGTTTTTGGTCGGAGCGAACGCGGCGAATCAGCTCAAAGCCGTCCATGCGAGGCATATTGAGATCGGTCACCAGGGCGCGCACCACACCGCCGCGGCCATCCAGAATGCGCAACGCTTCGAGGGCCGAGGGTGTGGTCAGCACGTGGATGCCGGGAATCCCCAGAAAGGCAATTTCCAGCATTGCCGCGCTGTTTTCCGAGTCCTCCACGATCAGGACGGAAGGCATGCTGGCTATTGTCTCCCATCCAAGACAGGCCGCAACCCTGAGAAACTGTAAATTTCCAGACACATTTCGGGGAGGAAAATGGTTTGCGCCAGCTTCAGGGCAGAAACCGGTAGCCGACTCCGTGCACGGTCAGGAAATGACGGGGCGCGTTGTTGTCGGGCTCCAGCTTTTGCCGCAGTTTGACGACATGCGCATCCACGGTGCGGGTGTTGGGGAAGAACTCGTAGCCCCACACCGAATTCAGGATCATGTCGCGCGTCAACGGCCGGTCGGGATTTTGCAGGAAATAGCTCAGCAGGTTGTATTCGGCGGGCGTGAGTTTCAGGTCTTCGCCCTTGCGTTTGACGACGCGGCGTTCGAAATCCACTTCGACATCGGAGAAGTGAATAATCTTGCGGGCTTCGCCGGAGGCGCGGCGCAGCACGGCGCGGATGCGTGCCATCAATTCGCGGGTGCCGAAGGGTTTGACCACGTAATCGTCTGCGCCGATTTCGAGCAGCAGCACCTTGTCGATTTCGTCGCCCACGGCGCTCAGCACCACGATGGGCGTGGCCATACGGGCGGTGCGCAGTTGTTTGCAGATTTCGGTGCCGCTCATGCCGGGCAGGCGCAGGTCCACCAGCACGAGGTCGGGCTTTTGGGCGAGGGCCATTTCATAGCCTTCGCGGCCGTCGCCCGCCTGCAACGCGCGAAAGCCTTCCTGCTCTAACATGACGCCGATGGTATCGCGCAGGCTTTCGTCGTCGTCAATCACGAGAATGGTCTGCATGGCCGGTATCCTGATTGTATCCGATACCACCAGACGCGCCCGACGATTCTGGAAGCTTGAGCCTGTGAACTTAATCTTGTGGACTTGATTTTGTGCACTGAACAGCGCAGCCACGGGCCGCCGCCGCTCTAATTCACCTTGTGACTCTCTTCGCGAATCGTGACTCCGACCGACATGCCCAGCACTTCGGCGCCGGGCATCACCTTGCCCGTCACAGTCACGCGAGATCCGCGCGAGGGAACTCCGCTGCCGGAAATGATATAGATCTTGCCGGTCTGGTCTTCGATCTGATAGCCGCCTCTTCCCAGCAGGCCCACCGAGTTCGTCACCGTGCCCGTGACGTGGACCGTTTGATTGCGGTAGCGCGAGGGATCGGCTGTAATGCGGCCAATGTTCATAGGTGCGCATGCGGAGAGCAGCAGTGCTGCGAAGGCGGGAATCACAGGGATCCGGTTCATGGTGGTCTCTGTTTTGCCAGACGCGCGGCGGGCCTTACAGGGTTTCAATTTACAATAAAGCGATGCCCCTATTGAAGGTGGGAACGATGGCGCAATTGCCATCGGAGAGCGTGATGGAAGTAATGATTGGTGATCAGCCGTACGCAATCTGCCATACCGGTGGGACGGTGCGGGCGCTCAGCGGCGTGTGCATCCATCGCGGCGGTCCGCTGGGGCAGGGCCAGATTCACGAGGGATGTGTGGTGTGTCCCTATCACATGTGGGAATTCGATTGTGCCACCGGAGAGTACGACTACGATCCCACCAAGCGCGTGCCCATCTTTGAAGTCAAAGTAGAAGACGGCGACATTTATTTGCAGGTCCCCTAGGAACAGGTGCCAGCGTGCCCGAACTCCCCGAAGTGGAAACCGTAGTCCGCTCGATTGCGCCCATTACCGGGCAGCGAATCGTGAGCGCTGAGTTTCGCAATCTGCGCATCCTGCGCGGTGGCGATCCCGACCGCATGTCTGCGCGCCTGCAGGGCCGGCGCATCGCCGCCGTGAAGCGCTACGGAAAGTTCATTGTGGCCTCGCTCGAGGGCGGCGGATATCTGATGATTCATCTCGGTATGACGGGAAAGCTTCTGTTAGGCGGCGAACCCGGCAAGCATACTCACGCAATTTTCAGTTTCGAACGCGGCACGCTGATGTTCGACGATCCGCGACAGTTCGGCTGCGTTGAACTCAGTGAGGAGTTTCCGCCGCGGGTGGCGCGCCTGGGGCCGGAGCCTCTGGAAATTCCGTTTGAAGATTTCGCGGCCTCGCTGGGGAAGCACAAGACGCGTATCAAATCGCTGCTGCTCAATCAGACCTTCCTGCGCGGAGTTGGCAATATCTATGCGGACGAGGCGCTGTTTCGCGCGGGCATTCATCCGCTGACACTGACCCGGCGCATCAAACGGGATCGCGCGCGCAAGCTCTACGACGCCATCATCGCAGTGCTGACGGAGGCGATTGCCGCCGGCGGTTCGTCGATTTCGGATTACGTCGATGCCGAAGGGCGCAAAGGATTTTTTCAGATCAGCCACCGTGTCTACCAACGCACCGGTGAACCGTGCACGGCATGCCGCGCGCCGATTCAGCGCGTGATTGTGACGCAGCGCAGTTCGCATTTTTGCCCCAAGTGCCAGAAGCGCTCCTAAGCAGTCGCCCGCAAGACGGGCACCAAGGGGCGGCACTTTGGCGCACTGAGGAAGCGCACCCGATTCTCTTTTGAACGGAAACCGCGTGCCCGGGCGCTGCGTCCTAGGAGATTGTAAGCAGCCTGGGAAAGTAGCGGGCTCTACCACTTCAATCACAAGGACAAGTTTGCCAATGAAATGGACTCTTTCATACCTACCAGTGTGCCTGCTGATGCTGGCCGGCAGCGATTCACTGCGCGCGCAGAGCAGTCTGGATGTACACATCGGCGCCTCGGGGGCGAATGCCAAATCCACCGGGGAAAATCTCGATACCTTCGGCGACGGAAACTTCTACCGCACGCCAAGTTTGGACGGCGTGTTCATGAATCTCGGCGGCGGCATCATGTTGACGCCACGATACGGCTTCGGCGCGGAGGTGTCGTTCAAACCGCGGCAGAGCGATTATGCCGGTTTGGGATACCGGCCGGTTTTCGTCGATTTCAATGCCATCATGCATCCGGTCGCGAGGGCCAAGCGGGTCGTGCCCGAATTGCAGGCGGGTCTCGGGCTGGTGAACACGAAGTTCTACTACAGCCAGGAGGGCAACTGCAACGTGTTTCAGGGCTGTCCCGGGGAGAATGTGCTGGTTCAGAGCAGCAACCACTTCCAACTGAAGGCCGGCGGGGGCATATCCTTCTTCGTCACGCCTAACATCTACGTGCGCCCGGATTTCAACATTCACTGGGTGCACAACTTCTACGAATTCGGGACCAATTGGGTGCCGCAGTACGGTGTAAGCGTCGGCTACCGGTTCGGCGGCGATTAGCCGCCGGGACCGATGTAGGACAAAACAGAGCCCACTCACTTGCTCGCGCTGCGAGGCCGAGAGGACGGGCCACAAAAAAACGATGGCCCATCCCACCACTGCATTACACTCGACGGGTAAAAAGGCCAATCTCCAGCGGCGCGCGCTGCTCGCCTACACAAGGCCGGGACCGCCGCGCAGGCAGAAGGGGCGAAAAGATACTGATTCATCGACCGCGTAAACTTTTTCCATTAGCAGCGGGACGCTGGTGACGCGCGGCTTTGATCGGAAACGCGACCATGCGGGAGCGCTTCTTAAAAAGCGCCGAATCGCGCGGTCAAACCTATCGGGTGGTGGCGGCGCCCGAGTCGATCACACCCGTCAACCCATCGAACGCCTGCGGAGGATTGTAGTAAAGAATGCGATTGCAACTCTCGCAGAACAGGACATTATCCAAGAGCCTGAGGTCCTGGTAGTATTGCGGGCGGAGCACCATCTGGCAGGCGGTGCAGCGGCCCGCGATCACTTCGGCGACAGCGATACCGCGGCGCGATTTGCGTACGCGTTCGTACTGCTGGTAGAGGGACGCCGCCATTTCCTGGGAAATCGCGGTGCGCTCGGTCATCAGGTCGTCGGAGGCTTTCTGGTCGGCCGCGGTGCGCTCGCGCGCGATCGTCTTTTCGCTTTCCACCTGCGCTTTTTCGATCTTGAGCGCGGCTTCGGCAGCCTTCACCGCGGCTTCGAGCGGCTCGGCTTCCGACATCAGTTCCAGAATGCGATCTTCCAGGCGGCGGATTTCCTTCTGGCAGAATTCAATCTCGTTTTGGAACGCGCGATACTGCTCGTTGGTCTTGGTGGTGAGCATCTGATCTTTGAGCTTGGAGATCTTCTGCTCTTGCACCGGAATATCGGATTCGCACTTCCTCCGATCCTTCTGGTTCGCCGTTAGCGCGGCGCGGTCCGCATCGAGCTTGCGCTCGTGGGCGCCAAGCTTTTTCTCAATTTCCGCAATGTGTTTGGGCAGGGCAGCGATTTCTTTTGCGAATTCCGCAAGGCGATGATCGATTTCCTGCAGACGGACGGCCAGCTTCAAATCGGGGATCATTACTACAGGCAGTTTAGCACCGTTACTCCGAGCGCCGCAGTTCCACCTGTTTGTAGATCTCTTTGGTTTGCTCGAGCGAGGCGAACGTCATGCCCGGAATGCGGGCGGACGCGGTGCCGGCGGCCACCCCCCAGCGCAGTGCCTCGACCGCATTATTCTTGCGCTCCATTGCCCACGTGTAGGCGGCGGAAAGCGCGTCTCCGGCGCCGATGGGGCAGACCGCGTCCACCCGCGGCGGCAGCGCTTCGTACAAACCCTCGCGGAACGCGCCCACGGCTCCGCGACTGCCCAGGGAGAGCGCGACCGCTTCCGGGCCCATGGTCCGTATGCGCTCCGCAGCTTCCAGATAGTGCGTGCGCGTGAGCAGCGTGCGGCCAAGCAGGCGCTCCGCCTCCTGCTGATTGGGCGTGACCACGGTGGGACGCTCTTCGATGCCTTGCCGCAGCGATTCTCCATCCGCATGAAGCAGCGTCTTGACCTTTTTGCGGCGCGCGGCGGCCACCAGGCTGCCGTACAGCGACGAGGGAACTCCGGGCGGCGTGCTGCCGCAGATCATCAGCCAGGTGGCGCGATCGAGCGTGCTTTTTACGGCGCTTTCCACGCGGGCTACTTCGGCTTTGGAAAGCGTGGGTCCGGTTTCGTTCAGGTTCACCGTGAGGCCATGCCGGTCCGTGATCGTGAGATTGGTGCGGATTTCGTTCTCCACGGGGACCACTTCGATGGGCAGCCCATCGTTGGTCAGATGTTGGTGCAGGCGTTTGCCGGCATCGCCGCCCAAAATCAGCACGGCCAGCGTTGCGCCCCCGAACGCATGGATCACGCTGGACGCATTGATGCCTCGGCCTCCGGCGGATTCGCGCGTGGAATTGATGTAGGCGCGGTCTTCGAAAGCCAGGCGGTCGACGCTGATGACTCGATCGATGGTCGGGTTAATAGTGAGAGTAACGATCAAACTAAAAGTTTACCCCGCCCGTGGATTCTTGCGGGCGAGAATCGCGTCCAGCGCGACGCCCGTGCGCCGTCCCGCGATTTCCGCGAACCCCGCCTTTTGCAGCAGTGCCGCGTATTGACCAAGGCTGCGCTCGCGCCCTTCGGTGACAATCAGCATGTTAAGCGATTGCATGTTCGCCGGAACCGGGCCGACGCCATCTTCTTCCAGCAGCTTTTCGCCAATCAGCAGCGCGCCGTCATCGGGCAAGCGCTCAAAGACGCGGCGCAACAGCAGGTCGATTTTGACTTCGTTCCAGTCGTGCAGGATGCGGCCGAGATAGTAGAGATCGGCCGCGGGCAGTGCGTCGGTGAAGAAATCGCCGGCAGCGATTTCGATGCGGTCGCGAGCGGCCGATTGTGTCACCTGTTCGCGAGCGAGAGCGCCGGCGCGGGGAAGGTCGAATACGGTGGCGCGCAGTTCCGGATAGCGTTCACAGGCGGCGATGGCGAGGTGCCCCGTGGCGCCGCCCAGGTCGACCAGGCGGTGGAAGCGGCTCAAGTCGAAGGCCGTGACCACCTGGGGAGAAGTAAGCATGCCGAAACCATGCATGCCCATCAGGAAATCCCGCATGCTTTCGTCCGTGCGGAAGAAGGCGCTGAAGATCGGGCCATCGAGGCCGAAAGTCTGAGCCCAGCGCGGCGCGCCTTCGCGGACCGCGTCTTCCAGATTGCCCCACATGCGATAGAGCGCGGCGTCGGAGTAGCGCACGTAGCCGCGCAAGGTGTGCGGCGAATCCGCGCAGAGATACGCGGCGGCGGCGGGAGTGTTGTGATACACGCCGCCGCGTTTCTCGAGCAAGCCCAGCGCGGCACATGCGTCCAGAAGGCTGGTCATGGCGTCGCGGTTGGCCTTCAGTTTCGCGGCCAGGTCCGCGGCGGATGCCGGCGCTTGCCGGAGTGCGTCGAAGATGCCCATCGAAACCGCCGTAAACATGGTCTTGGAACGGCGGAACGCCTCGATCAGGTCGAGAACAGGTTGAGGGTCGGGGAGACTCATAACGGTCGCAGATGGTCGTAGCCAAGCGGCGGCAGCGGCTCGCCGTTCTTCCATATCGAGCCCGCGGACCCGCGCCGCATCACGCCGATCCGGGTGAGTGAGAGGCCCTCGAATGTGGCGGGCACCACGGTTCGGCCGGGCACGGTGAAGAGCAGTTCGTAATCCTCACCGCCGTGCAGCGCGTGCGCCAGCGTGGCGCGGCGAAAGACGGGCGGGTCGCTGATTTCGGCGCTGAGCCCCGAAGCGGCGCAGAGGCGGTGCAGGTCGAGCGAGAGTCCGTCGCTGAGATCCATCGCGGCGGTGGCGCGCAGTGTGGTGCGCAGGAAGCGCCCGAGCGCCAGGCGCGGTTCGGGACGTTTGTGGCGCGCCCACGCGCTGCCGCGCCGCGTGGCCAGCCCGAGGGCGGAACCGCCCAGCGTGCCGGAGACGTAGATCGCGTCGCCGGCGCGCGCTCCATCGCGGCGCAGCGCTTTGCCGCGCGGGACCACCCCGGCGACCACGATGTCGCACATCACGCGATCGGTACGCGCGAGATCGCCACCGATCAGGGCCGCGCCACAGCGGCCGGCGAGTTTGAGCAGCCCATCATAGAAGCGGTCGATCCAGCGATCGTCAACCTCCCGGGAAAGCGCGAGTGACAGCAGGCAGAAGCGCGCTTCGCCCCCCATTGCCGCGATGTCGCTCAGCCCGCGCGCCAGGGCTTTCCACCCAATGTCCGCCGGCGTGTGGGTCTCGCGGCGGAAGTGAACACCTTCGATCAGCATGTCGGTGGTGTACAGCCAATCGTCGGCGCTCCCGCGCGGCCGCACAATGGCGCAATCGTCCCCGATACCCAGGATTACACCAGCAGCTTTCGGGATGCCCGTCCGGGCGCGCAATCGATCAATCCACTCCGGCTCGTTCACTGTGTGTTTTCGCCCGTCCGATGGTGCTTGAAAATACCATTGCCATCTGAGAGAATACCCTACGCAGTTGGGCCTGCGCAGTTACGGCCCGGCCAGTATGGTTGTTTGAGAGCGTTCCCGGAGCGCTTCAAATTCTAGGAGATTAGTACGTGAAGGAAAAAGGTATCGTGAAGTGGTTCAATGCCGCCAAGGGCTATGGCTTTATCCAGCGGTCGAGCGGCGACGATGTGTTCGTGCATTTTTCGGCAATCCAGACGAACGGTTACCGTTCGCTCGATGAAGGTTCGGAGGTGGAGTTCGAGGTCAAGCAGGGGCCGAAGGGTCTGCAGGCCGAGAACGTGAACCGGGTATAGCACTCCACCCGAAGAGTCCGTTCCACCAGGGGTCCCCCATCGCGGGGGCCCTTTTTCATTTTTCGATATACTGATTGCAGATGCTGTCCCCAGGGCACTTCAGCAGGCGTCTCCTGCTGATCCTGTTACTGCTGTGCGCCACTCTCAGTGCGCAGACCAACGCCCTTGGTGCGGAACAGGAGACTGATCACGGTTCGCAGCATTGCTGCCGGCTGTGTCACATCGGCCCCGTTCCGCTGCTGCCTGCAGTTGCCGTTGCGGTCAACGCTCCCATTTCCCGGGAAGTCTGGCTGGCGCCCGTGTGCACTTTGGGCGCTCCGCGGGAAGTCCTGCTCTCGTCAGCGGCCTCTCGCGCCCCTCCTGCTTAATCCCATCCGCGATCTTCCTCGCTTCGCACCGGTCCGCCGGCGCGAAGCGGAACTTTATTCGATACGGATTTCCAGTCAGGAGAATTCATGTCCTCGATATCGGTTCCGGCGTTGGCCGGATTTGTGTTTCTTGAATGCTCTATTTCCGCCTCCGCGCAATCTTCCGGCGCGGCAGGCACGATTGACGGTGTAGTTACCGACCCGGCGGGCAGTGTGGTGCCGGGCGCCAAAGTAGAACTCAGCAATTCCCTCAGCGGGTATCGCCGCGCCACGGTGAGCGACGCTGCCGGCGGATTTCATTTTCTGAACGTGCCGCCGAATCCGTATCGGATGTCGGTGTCGGCTGCCGGCTTCGCGATGGGCGCGCAGGATGTAGCGGTGCGTTCCAGTGTGCCGGTCGCGCTGAAAATAGCCCTGGCGCTCGCGGGCGAGCACGCCACTGTGACGGTGGAAGCGGGCGGCGCCGCCATGCTGGAGAACGTTCCCTACGCGCACAGCGACGTGGATCAGGCGCTGTATTCGAAGCTGCCCGCCTCGGCGCCGGGCGCCGGTTTGAGCGATGCCATTACGCGCTCCAGTCCCGGCGTGGTGGCCGATTCCAACGGGCTCTTCCATCCGCTGGGAGACCATGCGCAGACCAGCTACGCGATCGACGGACAGCCGATTTCCGATCAGCAAAGTAAGCAGTTTTCCACCCAGATCCCGCTCAATGCGATCCAATCCATGGAACTGATCACGGGCGCTCCCGCCGCGGAGTTTGGCGACAAGACCAGCCTGGTGGTGAATGCGGTGACGCGGTCGGGATTGGGACAAAACCCGTTTGGCAGTTTCGTGGCCCAATACGGTAGCTTCGGCTCGGTGGGGGAGGAGGCCACTCTCGGCCTGGGCGGCAAGAAGTTCGGCAATTTCCTGAGCGCCAACGCGCTGCGCAGCGGCCGCTTTCTGGATTCGCCCGAATTCCGGCCGTACCACGACGCCGGCAATACGCAGACTGTATTCGACCGCCTGGACTGGCAGCCTGCTACGAACGATGTATTCCACCTGAATCTGCTGGCGGCGCGCAACTGGTTTCAGGTGCCCAATACGCTAGACCAGCCGGAGCAGGATCAGCGGCAGAAGGTGCTGACCTACAACGTCGCGCCGGGATACCAGCATACGTTCGGCGCCGGCGCGCTGCTCAGCGTGAACGCGTTCCTGCGCCATGACCAGGTGGATTACTACCCCTCGCGCGACCCCTTCGCCGACACGCCCGCGACCATGAGCGAGTCCCGCCGCCTGACCAATTATGGACTGCGCGCCGATTACAGCTACGTCCATAAGATTCACAACGTGAAGGTGGGCGCGCAATTCATGCAGACGCGTTTGGGCGAGCAGTTCGCACTCGGCGTGACCCAGCCGGGGTTCGTCGAGGACCAGCCGGGCCTGCAGCCATTCGACCTGACGGCGGGCGGCTCGCTCTTCCACTTCAACGGACACGCCAACGTGAACGAGTATGCCTTCTACGTGCAGGACACCATCACCTTGAAGCGTCTGACGTTGAACGCGGGCTTGCGCCTCGATCGCTATCGCGGACTCAGCCAGGCCACCTCGGCACAGCCGCGCCTGGGCGCGTCGTACCTACTGAAGGCTACCGGCACCGTGCTGCGCGCCGCCTATTCGCGCACCCTCGAGACGCCGTACAACGAAAACCTGATTCTCGCCAGTTCGACCGGCTCGGGCGGTCTGGCGGCCAACGTCTTTGGAGCCTTCGGCGCGCGTCCGATCGAGCCCGGCCGCCGCAATCAGTACAACGTGGGCCTCCAGCAATCGCTCACTAAATATGTGCAGGTGGATGCAGATTATTTCTGGAAGTTCACGGACAACGCGTTCGATTTCGGTACCTTGCTGAATACGCCGCTGGTCTTTCCCATCTCGTGGCAGAAATCCAAAATCGACGGCGTTTCGGTGCGCGCCAGCACCACGGAATACCGCGGCTTCCAGGCGTTCGCGACTATGGGGCATACGCGGTCGCGCTATTTCGCGCCGTCGAACGGCGGACTGCTGTTCAATTCGCCGCTCGATTCCGATGTGTTTCGGATCGACCACGACCAGGCATTCCAACAAACTACGCAGGTGATTTACCGGCGGCCGAAGAACGGGCCCTGGGTCGCCTTCACCGCGCGCTACGATTCCGGCCTGGTGGCGGGCGCGGTCAGCAGTCTGGACGACGCTCTCGCCCTGACGGGCGCGCAGCAGGCGGCCATTGGCTTCTACTGTGGCGGCGTGGCGGCCACCCCGGCCAACCCCATCGCGGCGTGCGCCCCGTCGAACTACGGCGCCACCCGGCTGGTGATTCCGGCCGCGGGCACGGCCGATGCGGACCACAATCCGCCGCGCATTGCGCCGCGCCATCTATTCGATCTCGGGGCGGGCACAGATAATCTGTTTCATGCCGAGAAAGTGCGCACCACGCTGAAACTCAGCGTGACGAATCTGACCAATAAAGTGGCGCTGTATAACTTTCTGTCCACCTTCAGCGGCACTCATTTTGTGACGCCGCGCGCGTGGCAGATGGAACTCGGCTGGGCATGGTAGCAAACGCATGGCGTGTATAATGGGCGCAGTGTTGACTACGTGCCGCAGAATGAGGGGACTTTTCGTGCTCCTCTTTCTTTGTGCGCTGGTGAGCGCGCAAACCGCATCTCTGGCGGCGGCGCACGCCCACAATCAATCCGAACATTGCTGCGGGCTATGTCACGTCGGCCCGATGTCCCTGTTGCAGGCGGATGCCCCGGCGGCTCAGGCGCCGATTGTGGCCGTGGCCTGGCTGTCGTGCTCCTCTGATGTGTGTACTCCCCGGGATGTGCAGTATCGTTCCGGCTCCTCGCGCGCTCCCCCGTTCTCTCTCCCCGTTTGAGGTTCACGCCGCTCCCGGACTTTGAGCCTTGGCGGTGTCGTCTTTTTTGCATAGAACAGGAGAAATCCCTTGAGACTCACGGGTAAGCTCGTGCTCGCGCCCCTATTGGCGGCGTGGTGTGGCTGCGGGTTGTGGGCGCAGGACACCACTGAACTGTTGAACCGCATGAAGGCCATGGAAGATCGCATCCGCACGCTCGAGGCGGAGGTCCAGACGCTCAAAGGCCAGCCGGCGGCCGTCGTGCCGGCCGCGCCAAGTCCCGCGCCTGCGCCTGCCGACGTAGCGCAAGCGCCTGCCCCCGTCATGCCGCAGACGGGTCCGGCGGCATTGGGCGGGGCGGGCGGCGCCGCAGCGAAAGTCCTGAATCCCGACATCAGCGTGATCGGCGATTTCATCGGTGCGGCCGGCAATCACGGCGGGCGCGCCACCCCATCGCTCCAGATGCACGAAAGCGAGGTCGGCTTCCAGGAAGTGATCGACCCCTATGCGCGCGCCGATTTCTTCCTTTCGTTCGGCGAGCAGGGAGTCGATCTCGAAGAGGGCTACATCACGTTCACCGCGCTGCCCGCCGGCTTGCAGTTGAAGGCCGGCAAAATGCGCGCCGCGTTCGGCAAGGTCAACACCCTGCACAATCACGTGCTGCCGTGGACCGACCGCCCGCTGGTGACGCAAAATCTGGTAGCCGGTGAAGAAGGGATCAATGACGCGGGCCTCTCCCTGAGCCGCATTCTGCCCGCCCCCAAGGGACTCTTTTTGGAAGGCACGGCGCAGTTGTTCCGCGGCGACAGCGAGAATGTGTTTGCCGCGACACGCCGCAGCGATGTCGCCGCGGTGGGCCACCTGCGGGCCTATGCCGATCTTTCGGAGTCGACGAATATCGACCTTGGCGGGTCGTACGCGCGCGGACACAGTCCGTTTGCCGACGGCAATAATCAGCTTTACGGGATCGACGCGGCGCTCCGGTGGAAGCCGCTGCGGCGCGCCATCTATCACTCGTTTCTGGCACGTTCGGAATTCATCTGGGCGCGCACCAGCGTGCTGAATCCGGATGTGACCGCCGCGGCCAGCAACAGTCTCGCCAAGCCTTTCGGCTTCTACGTCTCCGCCGATTATCAATTCGGACGCCGTTGGACTCTGGGCGGACGGTTCGACCGGTCGGAACGCGGCCAGTGCCTGCCCACCAGCCCGGAGATGGATACCCCATGCGCCAATGCCTTGGCCCCCAGTACGAATTTCTCGCGCGATATTGCGCTGCTCCGCGATACCGGCGGCAGCATCGTCCTGACCTACCAGCCAAGCGAGTTCAGCATCATTCGCACCCAGTTCCGCCGCACGAAGTACGGCGAGGGCAGGCTGGCCAACGAGTTCCTTTTCCAATTCCAGTTCTCCATGGGCGCGCACGGCGCGCATCCGTTCTAAACATGAAGAAAGCTTCAGTAACTCAAACCGCCCGGCGGTTCGTCCCTTTTAGTAGGGTGGCGCCAAGCACCATCCGGAAAGTCCGTGTCCCTATGTTCAAAACGTATTCTGTACTGGCGGCGTGCCTGCTTGCCTTCGTGCCGGCGCAAGCTGCGTCGAAGCTCAACGTGATGACCACCACCGAAGACCTGGCGGCCATCGCGCGCGAAGTGGGCGGCGACGCTGTCAGCGTCGATTCCATCGCCAAGGGCTATCAGGACCCGCACTTCGTGGAGTCCAAACCGAGCTTCCTGCTGAAACTGCAAAAGGCCGACCTGTTGCTGGTCGTGGGGCTCCAATTGGAGATCGGCTGGCTGCCTCCGTTGATCACGCAGAGTCGCAACGCCAAAATCCAACCAGGGCAGGGCGGCTACGTTGACATGTCGCAGTTTTGCCAGATTCTGGAGATTCCGCAGGGGCAGGTGACGCGCGCCATGGGCGACGTTCACCCGCTGGGCAATCCGCATTACTGGCTGAACCCCGAGAACGGGCGCCGCATGGCGAAGGCGCTGGCCGATCGCTTCAGCAGCCTGCAGCCCGCTAATGCCGCGCAATTCGCCCAGCGTTACGCAGATTTTGACAAGCACCTGACCGAAGCCGAGAAGGGCTGGGTTGCCAAAATGGCGCCGTACAAGGGCCGCAAGGTGATCACCTACCACCGCTCGTGGCCGAACTTCTGCGATGCCTTCGGACTCAATGTGGCCGAATACGTCGAACCCAAACCCGGCATTCCCCCCTCGCCGGTGCACACGTTGGACCTGATCAACCTGATGAAGCGCGAAGGCATCCATCTCATCCTGGTGGAGCCTTACTTCGATCTGCGAACGCCCAACTCGCTCGCCTCGCAGGTGGGCGGACAGGTGGTGGTCCTGATGCCTTCGGTGGGAGGCAACAAAGACATCACGAACTACTTCCAACTCTTCGATTACGACGTCAATCTGCTGGTCAGCTCGTTCCAGAAGATCAAATAGAGATCCACAATGGACACGCTATCCTTTCTCCTCGCTCCGTTCATCGCGAGCCTGATCCTGACCGGTATCCACGCCTATCTCGGAGTTCATGTCGTGGAGCGAGGCGTAATTTTTGTGGACCTCTCCCTGGCGCAGATCGCCGCTCTGGGCACGACGATCGCGGTCCTGTACGGCATCGAGCCGCATTCGCCCGGCGCCTATGTCGTGAGTCTGATCTTCACGTTCATCGGCGCGGCGGTGTTCTCGACCATTCGCGGCCGGCAGGTGCGCATTCCGCAGGAGGCCATCATCGGCATTTGCTACGCCGTGGCCAGCGCGGCAGCCATTCTGGCGATGAGCAAATCCGCCGAGCAGACCGAGCACCTCAAGGAGATGCTGGTGGGCAATATCCTCACCGTGTCGTGGTTCGAGGTGGGCAGGACGGCCGCGCTGTATGGCGCCATCGGCTTGTTCCACTACATCTTCCGCAAGAAATTCCTGGCCATTTCCATCGATGCCGCGCAGGCCGAAGCCGACGGCATCAACACGCGCCTCTGGGACTTTCTGTTCTATGCGTCCTTCGGTTTCGTGGTGACCTCTAGCGTGGCCATCGCCGGAGTTCTGCTGGTGTTCTGTTACCTGATTGTTCCCTCCGTGGGCGCGATGCTGTTTTCGAAGAAGATCGGTACGCGCCTGGCGATTGGCTGGACGATGGGCACGGTGGTGTCCGCGATCGGTGTCTACCTCTCGTTGAAGATCGATCTGCCCACGGGGGCGACCATCGTGTGCACGTTCGCGTTGGTGCTGATTCTGATGGCCCTGGTGCGTTCCTTCTTCATGCGGACCGCCGCGACTTAGCGTTTGCCGAAGGGCGGATTGTTAATCAGCGAGAGTAACAGGCAGCCGAAGACGATCAGTTCGAGACAGTACACGAGCCACATCGCACCCGGTACAGTGCACGTGGCATGCCTTTCCGCAAGTGTGCGTCAGCGCCCGTGGCCATGGTCGCGCGACCCTGATAATTCCTTGCTCAATCCCGGTAAGGTTGACCCGGACAGCAGTCCTCCCAACAAGCTTTCCGCACCGAAACGCGTGTCTGCGACACTGGGAATATGCGGAAACCTGCGGTATTCTTCGCCCACGGCTCGCCCATGTCCGCTCTCGGAGGCGACGATCACGCCTCCGCCCTGCACGCCTTTGGCGACCGGCACCTCGATGCCCGCGGCGTCCTCATCGTCTCCGCCCACTGGCAGGTCTCCCGGCCCCTCCGAGTCACCGCCTGGGACCACATGCCGCTCCTCTACGATTTCGCAGGCTTCCCCGACGCCCTCTACAAGATCCAGTACTCCGCCCCCGGCGACCCCGTGCTCGCCGCCCGCGTCCTCACGGTGCTGCAAGCCGAAGGGCAGGACACGACCTTCGATACCGTTCGCGGGCTCGACCACGGGGCCTGGGGTCCCGCCAGCCTCGCCTGGCCCGGCGCCACCCTGCCCGTACTTGAACTCTCCATGCCGTTCCTCGATCCGCCGCAACTTTTCCAAATGGGACGCGCCCTGCGGCCGCTACGCGACGAAGGCATCCTCGTTGCCGGCAGCGGCGGCATCGTACATAATCTCTCGCGCGTGCGGATGCACGATAAGAATGCGCCGGTGGACGAGTGGGCGCAGGAATTCGACGACTGGGTCGCCGAACAAATCGAAAAACGCGATTTCTCGAAACTCTACGAAATGAAGCGCGGCCCGCACGGCAGGCTCTCGGTCCCCACGACCGAACACTTCGACCCGCTCTTCATCACGCTAGGCGCATCCTGGCCCGACGACAAGGTCGAAACGATCTACCAGGGCTTCCACCACGGCAATCTTTCCATGCGCACCTTCGCCATGGGATAGGTCGCACCCGAGCCTTGGTAAGCAGGAACCTATTTTCACCCGCGAACCGCCGCGACCTCGACCCTCTCCACCTTCCCCATCAAAATCAAACCCACCACCAGCGCCACCGGCATCAACAAGCCAATCCCCACAAACACCGGTGTGTAACTATGCGTCACGCCATCCCGTCAACGCCATGTTGCCCACGACTAACGGAGGCGCGAGCATCGCTCCCAAACTCGACCCGCTGTTGCAGACGCCGGCTACGCGCCGGCCTCGCCCACCGCCAGCAGACTACGCAGCGCGCCCAAGCTCAACGGTCCGCTCACCAGTGACGTCGCCATGCCCACCGCGCTCCACCAACTCACGGCCAGCGTCAGTCCGAGGCCCACGCCCAACCGGTCCAACACCCATCCCGCGAACGGCTGTGCCACTGCGTAGGTCGCCAGGAACGCGTTCACGATTGCTGCGTACTGTCCGTTGCTCAGGCCGAATTCCTGCCGCAGCACCGGCGCCAGCACGCTCACCACCTGCCGGTCGATGAAGTTGATGGTCGTCTCGCCCAGCAGCAGCGCAATCAGAATCATCAATGCGCCGCGTGTGAACACCGGCTCGAACTTCGCCGCCGTCGCAGTGGACTGCAAGCTGGACATGCGACCACCTTATCACCACCCATTACAATGAAGCGTGCGCTCTCTGTGGCACCAGTTCCGCGGCTTCCTTGCCCGCCGCATACGCTACAAAATCACCCGCGGGGGCGCGCTCTTCACCGCAGCCATCGTGGTGGTTGCCTTCGGCGCCATCGTCTCCGCCAATAACCTGCTCTTCCTGATCACCGCCGCCATGATGGCCACGCTGCTCATCAGCGGACTGGTCAGCCGCCTCTGTCTCGCCGGACTCGAACTCGATTTCCGCGTCCCCGAGCACATTCCCGCCGGACGCTCCATTCCCGCGCACCTCTTCGTCCGCAATCACAAGTGGACCCCGTCCTTCTCCATTCGCGTCGAGGCCATCCGTGAAGAGGGCAGCCCGATTATGTCCTCCGGCGTCTACTTCCCGCTGATTCCCGCCGGAGCCACCCTCGAAGCGGTGGTAGACGTGCGCTTCCCGCGCCGCGGCGCATACCGCCAGAATGGCTTCGCCTTCTCCACGTCGTTCCCCTTCGGTTTCCTCGAAAAGACGGCGCGCGTCACCCTCACCCGCGAGATGGTGGTCTACCCCTCCGTCGACCCCCAGCCAGGCTTCGACGACCTGCTCGCCGGACTCTCCGGCGAAATCGAATCCCACTACCGCGGACTCGGCCGCGACTTCTACCGCATCCGTCCGTACGAGGCCTTCGAAAGTTCGCGGCACGTAGATTGGAAGGCGTCCGCCCACGTGGGCAACCTGCAGATCCGCGAATTCGCCCGCGAAGAAGAACAGACCGTCGAAATCTTTCTGGATCGCGACATCCCCCATCCGCATGACGCCTGGTTCGAACACGTTGTGAATTGCTGCGCCTTCCTGTCGTGGCGCCTCTCCACCCAGGGCGCGTCCATCCACTTCCGTTCGCAAGGCTACGATTTCCGCCAGCCGGAAGACGGCGATATTTATACCATCCTGCGGTATCTCGCGCTGGTCTACCCGCAGCGCGCCGCCACCGTCGAATCGCCGCAGGGCACGTCCAGCTACCGGATCCTCTTCACTCCGTCGCCCGCCCGCTTCCTCGACGCCGGCTGGCATCAGGCGCGTGTCCTGGACCCAGCCACGATGCCCGTTCCCGAGGGAGACTGAAAACCCACAAACAGCCGCACACTTTCCAAAAGCCCGTTGGCGCGGCGCGTGCAGCACCTCCGGCGGAGAGAATGCCATGGCGCAAACAGACAACGAAAGAACGGTAGTAGGCGTTTTTGAGGACTTCAACAAGGCGGACCGCGTGGTGCGCGATCTTCAGGACGCCGGGATCCCGCGCGATTCCATTCAACTGCAATCAAATTTCATGACCGGCGCCGCCGGACGCTCCGGATATCAGGAGGAAGAACACCGCGAAGGCGGCATCTCCGGCTTCTTCCACCGGCTTTTCGGCGACGATAACGACGAGGCCGGCAATTACGCCGAGGCGCACCGGCGGGGACATGCCATTGTGTGCGTTAGCGCGCCGCCCGACCAGATCGAGCAAGCCGTCACCATTATGAATTCCGGCGGCGCAATCGATATCGACCGGCGCGTCGAGCAGTTCCGTCAGGCAGGCTATCGGCAGTACGATCCCAATGCCGAGCCATATAACTATGATCAGGCCGCGACCGAGCGCGAACACTTCCGCAACTCCAACGCTGGCACTTCAATTCCCGTGGTTGAGGAAGAGTTGCAGGTGGGCAAGCGTACGGTCCGCCGTGGCGGCGTTCGCGTGTATAGCCGCGTGGTCGAAGAGCCCGCCAACCAGAAGATCGAGTTGCGCGAGGAACACGTGCGGGTGGACCGCCGTCCTGCCGACCGCAATCTTACCGAGGCGGAAATGCAGGGGTTGCGCGACCAGAGTATCGTAGTCGAGGAAATGATTGAAGAGCCCGTCGTCAGGAAGCGTTCGCGCGTTCGCGAAGAGGTGGTGGTCGCCAAGGAAACCACCAGCCGCACTGAGAACGTCAGCGAAAATCTGCGACGCACGGAAGTGGAGGTCGAGCACCTCGACGGCGGAGATATGCGTAGCGACCAGGCTCGTACTACTGATTACACGGAAGACTTCCGGCGCGACTGGGAAAGCCGCTATGCCAACTCGGGGGACCGCTGGGAAGACTGGCAACCCGCCTACGAATACGGCTATCGCACCGCATCCGATCCCCAATATCATGGCCGCGATTGGTCCGACGTCGAAGATACGCTGCGTACGGACTACCTGCGTCGCAACCTGAACAGCAATTGGGACCGCACAAAGGGCGCCGTCCGCTATGGGTGGGAAAAACTCACCGGCAAGCGTTAAGCGGGCCGGCATTTGAGGGGCACACCATCTGTGTCGGGGAAGGCATTCATTCATTGCATGCCTGCCCTTGCAGACGGGGCCTTGTGGAGGCGAGTGGCAACTCGCCGGAATGCTGGGGGCAGGGCTGCCCTGCCCCAGCTTTTCCAAAGGAGTGAAAATGGCAGAAGAAATCGAGAAACAGAACGAGCGCGAAGAAGTGATTGTCCCAGTAGTCGAAGAGGAGATAGACGCCACAACGCGCGCGATCAAGACCGGCGCGGTGCGCGTGGACAAGCACGTAGAGAAGCGTATCCGCAAAATCGAGACGCCGCTCCTCCACGAGAACGTGGAAGTCCGCCGCGTGCCTGTCAATCGAGTCGTGGATCGCGCGCCCAAAACCCAGCGCACCGGTGACACGGTCATCATTCCTGTGGTGGAGGAAGAGCTGGTGGTGACAAAGCGTCTCGTTCTCAAGGAGGAGATTCATCTCATCACCCATCGCACCCGCGACCGGGCCATTCAGGAAGTAGAACTGAATCGCGAGTCAGCCGAAATCCGCCGCCTCGACGCCGATGGCCGCGTTCTGGAGACGCCGCCTAAGTCCCTTGTGCGCCGGCGAATCGTCGGCAGCCGGACCCCGCCTTCCCCCTAGCAGTGCATTTCTGCTGCGTGCATTTCTTTCGCCTCCAACACCGCCTGTGCATTCCTGGTAACTCGATGCCCGGGAGGTAACCGCAGTCACTTGGGGAAATCGAACCTGGACGAAATCTGCAGCCCGCGGTCGCGGGCGATCGCGAACGGCATCAGAATGACACTTTGATAAACGTACGCTAACCGCCAATCTTACTCCCACGGGCAACACCCGCATACGATCTGCATACTCTCGCGATCTGCGCTAGAGGGTCTGATAACATGAAAAGACACCCTTGACCGGCACTGTTCCAGACATCCTCGCCCGCATCGTGGCCCGAAAACGCTCCGACCTCGCGGCTTCGACGCCTCCCCTCGAAGCTTGGGAGCGAGAGGCCGAAATTCGCCTGCAATCGCGCCGCGATTTCCGTGCCGCGCTGACCGGCCGCACGCCGGCCATCATCGCCGAAATCAAGAAAGCATCGCCCAGTAAAGGCCTGCTGACTCACGATTTCGACCCCGTGCGTAACGCCTGCGCCTATCAGTCCGGCGGCGCGGCTGCGCTCAGCGTTCTGACCGACGAGCCTTACTTCCAAGGCAGCCTCGCCGATCTCCAGGCCGCCCGCGCCGCCGTCTCGCTCCCGGTGCTCCGCAAGGATTTCACCATCGACCCGGTGCAGATTCTGGAAGCCGCGGCCCACGGCGCCGACGCCATTCTGCTGATCGCCGCCATCCTCACGACCGAGCAGCTTCGCGATTTCCGCGAAACCGCTGGGCGCTACCGCCTCAGCGCCCTGGTGGAAGTCCACAACCGCGACGAACTCTACGCCGCTATCGATTCCGGCGCCGAAATCATTGGCGTCAACAACCGCGACCTTTCCACTTTCAAGCTCACTCTGGGCACCTCCATCGCCCTGGCCGAATTTATGCCCCCTGGTGCGGTCTCCGTCAGCGAAAGCGGCATTCACACCGCCAGGGACATCGCTCGCCTGCGCGCCGCCGGGTACCAGGCGTTTCTGGTCGGTGAGCAACTGATGAAGGCCGGCGACCCAGCCGGTGAATTGCAGAAGCTGGTGTCCGCATGACCCGGCCGTGTTCCTCGCCTTTGCGCCTCCACGCATACACTGTCCCGGAGCCCGCATGATCCTCAAGATCTGCGGCATCACGAACCAGCCCGATGCCTCCGCCGCCATCGCCGCAGGGGCCACGGCAATCGGCTTTAACTTCTACCCCGGGAGCCCGCGCTACCTCGCGCCGGAATCCGCCGCTGCCATCGAAACTCCGGGAACCCTGCGCGTCGGCGTCTTCGTCAACGAGCCGCCGGAGAGCATCGCCGGGATCGCGCGCATCGCCGGTTTGGACGTCGCGCAGCTCCACGGCGACGAATCGACCGCGGCGTTCCCGCGAGACCTGACCGTATGGAAAGCGGCGCGCGTCTCCCCCGGCTTCGATCTCTCGCAACTGGCCGGCACTCCCGCCCAGGCCATTCTACTCGACGGCCCCACCGCGGAACTCTATGGGGGCGCCGGCGTGACTTTCGATTGGACCCTGGCGCGCAATACGCACCTGCGCATCATCGTCGCCGGAGGCCTCGACGCTTCCAATGTGGCGCGCGCCATCGCACTCGCTCAACCCTGGGGCATCGATTCCTGCTCGCGCCTGGAATCGTCCCCCGGCATCAAGGATCACAACAAAATGACCGACTTTCTTCTCGCGGCCAAGGCGGCGCTGCACTCATGACTTCGCAGCCCGACGCCGGCGGACACTTCGGACCCTACGGCGGCCGCTACGTACCCGAAATTCTCATGGCTCCTATCGAGGAGCTCGAGACCGCCTATCTTCAGGCGCGTGACGACGACGCATTCCAACGCGAGCTCGCCGGCCTGCTGCACAATTACGCCGGACGCCCCACGCCGCTCTACTTCGCCAAGCGCCTCACCGAGACCCTCGGCGGCGCCCGCATCTGGCTCAAACGCGAAGACCTGCTGCACACCGGGGCGCACAAGATCAATAACGCTCTCGGCCAGGCTCTGCTTGCCAAACGCATGGGCAAGCGGCGCATCATCGCCGAGACCGGCGCCGGACAGCACGGAGTGGCCACCGCCACCGTCTGCGCCCTGCTGGGCTTCGATTGTGTCATCTACATGGGCAAAGAGGACATGCGCCGCCAGCGCCTCAACGTCTTTCGCATGCGCATGCTCGGCGCCAGGGTTCAGGGTGTGGCCAACGGCAGCGCGACCCTCAAAGACGCGATTTCCGAAGCCATGCGCGATTGGGTGACCAACGTCGGCGACACCTACTACCTGCTGGGCAGCGCCCTCGGTTCGCACCCCTACCCCATGATGGTCCGCGACTTCCACAAAGTCATCGGTGAGGAAGCGCGCGCGCAGATTCTGGAAGCCGAAGGCCGCCTCCCCGATAGCCTGATCGCTTGCGTCGGCGGAGGCAGCAACGCCATCGGGCTCTTCCACGCCTTCATTCCCGATGACACTGTGAAACTGATCGGAGTCGAAGGGGGCGGCCGCGGCGACGCTCTGGGCGAGCATGCCGTGCGCTATCGCGGCGGTGCTCCCGGCGTGCTTCAGGGCGCTTACAGCTATCTGCTGCAGGACGCCAACGGCCAGGTCGCGCTGACGCATTCCGTTTCCGCGGGCCTGGATTATGCCATGATCGGCCCCGAACACGCGTGGCTGAAAGATCGACATCGCGCCGAGTATGTCTCGGCCAGCGACGCCGAAGCACTCGAAGCCGCGCACCGCTTGTCCCAAATCGAAGGCATCATTCCCGCGCTCGAAAGCGCGCACGCCGTCGCCGAGGCCATCCGCCGCGCTCCCGCCGCCACGGGCAAAACCTTCATCGTCAATCTCTCCGGCCGCGGCGACAAGGACATCGACATCTACCGCGAAAACTTCAAGGAACTCGACCAGCAATGAGCCCTGCCCGCAATACCACTCGCATTGGCCGTCTCTTCCAGACGCTCAAACAGGAGAAGCGCAAGGGACTCATCGCGTACCTCACGGCTGGCGATCCCACTCCCGCGCACACCCCCGGCCTGGTAGCCGCCATGGTGCGCGGCGGCGCCGACCTTATCGAACTCGGCGTGCCGTTCAGCGATCCCATCGCCGATGGTCCCGTGATCCAGCGCGCCGGAGAACGCGCGCTCAAAGCGGGCACGACGCTCGCGATCGTCCTGCAAATCGCCCGGCAGATTCGCGCCAATTCCGAAATTCCCCTGCTGCTCTTTACCTATCTCAACCCCGTGCTCGCCTACGGCCTGGAACGGCTCGCCGCCGATGCGGCCGCGGCCGGCATCGATGGCTGCCTGCTCATCGATGCCAGTGTGGAAGAGGCCGAAAGCTACGTCGCCGCCATGCACCGGCACGGCCTCGATACCGTCTTCCTGGCCGCACCCACCAGCACCGTCCGCCGCATCAAACTGGTGGCACAGTATTCCACCGGGTTTGTCTACCTGGTTTCCCGCGCAGGCGTCACCGGCGTGCAGGATTCGCTCTCTTCGTCGCTGGCCCCGCTCATCGAATTGGTGCGCTCTGCCACCGACCTGCCGCTTGCGGTGGGATTCGGCATTTCCAAACCGGAACACGTGGGCGAAATCGGCCGCCTTGCCGAAGGGGTTGTCGTTGGCAGCGCCTTCGTTCGCCTCATCGAACAGCACGCCGCCGGGCCCGATCTCGAAGCGCGCCTTGAAGCCTTCACCCGTGAACTCAAGAACGGGTTCGGAGCCAACGCATGACCGAAGCAGAAGCACGGGCGAGACTCGACGAGTACCGCCACCTGATTGACGATGTCGATCGCCGCATCGTCGCCCTGCTCAATGAACGTACCGCCGTGGTGGAAAATATCGGCCGCGTCAAACGCGAGGCCAAACTCCCCGTCTACGAGCCCAAGCGGGAAGATCAGGTGTTCGCCAATATTTCCGCCGCCAACGGCGGCCCGCTCACCGATCATTCCGTCCGCGGCATTTTCGAGCGCATCATCGACGAGATGCGCTCCATCCAGCGTCAACGCATGATCCAACCGCCTCCCGAGGAACCCAAATGCTAGTTGTAATGCAGCAAGGAGCCACCGAAGAGCAAATCGAACATGTCATTGATCGCCTGGTGGATCTCGGCTTCGATGTCCACCGCTCTACCGGCCTGATTCACACCGTGCTGGGCGGCGTGGGCGGAAAGTACGATTTCGACCTCGCCGTTTTCCAGGTGATGGAAGGCGTCAAGGAAGCGCATCGCATTGTCTCGCCCTACAAACTCGCCAGCCGCAGTTTCCGCCCCTCCGGCACCGTGGTACAACTCGGTTCGCTCGCCATCGGCGGCGATTCCGTCACGGTCATGGCCGGACCGTGCAGCCTCGAAAGCCGCGAGCAGATCGAACAGTGCGCCGCGGTAGCCGCGCGGGCCGGCGCCCGCGTAATTCGCGGCGGCGCCTTCAAGCCCTCGCTCTCCCCTTACGAATTTCAGGGCCTCGGCGCGGCCGGCCTGCAAATGCTGCGTGAGGCCGCCGATCACTACGGCCTCTTCGTGATCAGCGAGATCATGGATCAAACACAGCTCTCGCTGCTCACGGAATTCGCCGACATCATTCAGGTGGGCGCGCGCAATATGCAGAACTTCAACCTGCTGCGCGAACTGGGCAAACAATCCAAACCGGTGCTGCTCAAGCGCGGTATCGCGGCCAGCATCGAGGAACTGCTACTCTCCGCGGAACACATACTGGCAGGCGGCAACTACAACGTGATCCTCTGCGAACGCGGCATCCGCACCTTCGAGACCTACACGCGTAACACGCTCGATCTGTCCGCCATTCCCGTGATCAAGAAGCTCTCGCATCTGCCGGTCATGGTCGATCCGTCGCACGGCACCGGCCGGCGCGATATCGTGCCCGCCATGGCGAAGGCCGCACTCGCCGCCGGCGCCGACGGTCTCCTCATCGAATTCCATCCCGACCCAGACCGGGCCCTCAGCGACGGAGCCCAATCGCTCCGCCCCGAACAGTTCGAGGAACTGATGACGCAACTGCAAACCGTCGCCCTTGCCGTGGGGAGAACGCTGTGAGCAGGGAGGAGGAAGCGAGACAGGAACCCGCCTTGATCTTCGCCCCTCCCGCTGCGGTGGCCCGCTCATGAACCACGTCGTCATCATCGGAACCGGCCTCATCGGCGCCTCCTTCGGCCTGGCGCTGCGGAAGGCGGGATACCACGGCGCGATCACCGGAGTGAGCTCTCCGCGCGCCATCGCCGATGCCATCGCCGCCGGAGCCATCGACCGCGGCGCGCCCCTGGAGGAAGCCGTGCCGCAGGCCGACTTCGTCTTCCTCTCGCAGACCATCGGCCGCATCCTCGATACCCTTCGCCACCTCGATCCCCTGCTCGCCCCCGGAACCCTGGTCACCGACGCAGGCAGCACCAAATGCTCCATCGTCGATCTGGCGCGCCAGTCGATTTCCCGCGCCCAATTCCTGGGAGGCCATCCCATGGCAGGCAAGGAAACGCGCGGCGCCGCCTCCGCCGACGCCGAACTCTTCCGCAACCGCACCTGGATTCTCACGCCCGACGAGGACTCCGAACTCCGCACCACCGCCGCTACCGAATTCCGCAGTTGGCTCGACCGCCTGGGCGCGCGCGTCCTCATCCTCGATTCCGATGAGCACGACCGCGTCGTGTCCCTGGTCTCGCATCTCGCGCAACTCGCCTCTACCGCGCTTGCCTGTACCGTGTCGCGCAAGCTCGGTGCGCCCCCGCGTTTACAGGCAGCCGGACCCGGACTCGAGGATATGACCCGCCTCGCCATGGGCTCTTACGATATCTGGCGCGACATCCTCGCGACCAACAGCGATCACATCGATCGCGCGCTGAGCTTCTTCATTCAAGAGCTCGAACATATGCGCGATAATTTGCGCACGCGGCAGCTTCAGGAAGAATTCCAGAACGCTGCTGCGCTGGCCGCACAACTGCGTAAGTCGCGTTAATCCGGCAGACGCGACCCGTCGCCCCACTGGCCGGGATTTAGGATACACTTACCGATGAGGCTTTCAGCCGTAGTACCCTCGCTCGCGGACACCGTGTCCGGCAGCGAGTTCTCAGCGCGCAGGCGCGCTGGACCGCGAGGTCTGGCACTCCCAGCGTTGGGTTTAAGGAATCAAATAATGGAACAGAAACTGAAGATCGCCGTCTTCATCGATTTCGATAACATCGAAATTGGCGTCAAGAGCACGCTACATCGCGAATTCGATGTCGCTGTCGTGCTCGATGCGCTCAAGGAACGCGGCGAAATTGTCACCAAGTTTGCCTACGCAAACTGGGGCAGGCAGGAAGCGGCTACACGCGCGCTCAGCGAGCACGCCGTGCAGATGGTCCAGCGTGACCCCTCTCCTCGCGGCGACAAGAATGGCGCCGACATCAACCTGGCACTCGACGCGCTCGAGATGGCCTTCACTCACGATCACATCAATGCGTACGCGATTGTTAGCGGCGACAGTGATTTCATTGCGCTGGTCAACAAGCTGAAGCAATACGACAAGCGTATCTTCGTGGTAGGCGGCCGCGCCTTCACCAGCACCATTCTGCAAAAGAACTGTCACGAATTCGTAGCTTACGAATCCGTGATGGACGATCGCCCCCGGTCGTCCGGCCACCAGCACAAGGAACCGCACCAGGATCGCCAGGAGAAGCAGGCTCCGCCTCCGCCGCAGCAGCAGCAACAACAGCCGCCGCCCCAGCAGCAGCAGCAGCGCCAGCAGCACAACAAACGGGTCAATCTCGATCTCGCGCAGGCGATGCCGCTGGTGGAGCGCGCCCTCGGCGTGCTGGAACGCCGCGAAGTGCGCCCGCAGCTTGGCCTGCTCAAGAGCACCATGCTGCAGCTCGATTCCACGTTCAACGAGAAGGCCTATGGGGCCAATTCGTTCACCGATTTCGTGGAGCGCCTGCAGAAGGCTGACTACGTCGAGGTCACGGGCGGCGAAGGCCGCTACATGATCCGCATGAAAGGCGGCGCAGCCCCTGAGAAGCCCGGCTCGAAGCCGGAGGAAGCCATTCCGCTGTTGCGCGATGTCCTCGAAATTCACCGCTTCGATGTGGACTCCGGCTCCAGCGCTGAGGAGCTTTTCGAATGGGTCAAACAGGAACGTCCCACGTTCGAGCCTAAGGAATACGGCTTTCAGGAATTCGGCGAACTCCTCAATTACGCGCAGGACAAGGGCCTGGTGCGCAATGAGGTGAGTGAAGATCGCGGCCTCGTCGTGTTCCTCGGAGCCGAGTTCCATCCGCCCGCTCCGCCGCCGCCCGAAGAGACCATGCCGGCTGAAGACGAAGAGGTCGACGAACCGCAGCCCCTCGTGCCCGGGCAGCCCACGGCTACCGGCGAAATTCCCATTCCCGAGCCGCCTCCCAAGGTGCAGCGCCGCCCCCGCGCACCGCGCAAGGCCGCACCTGCCGGCTCCGAGGGCCAGAAGAAACGCACTTCGCGGCCGCGCAAGAAGACCAGCTAGCCCACAACCGGCCGTCCCGGCCTTCGCCGCGCCGGGGCAACGGCGGGCAGGCTCCGTTGAGCGGGCGTTAGTGAGACGCCCGCTGCATCGCACACTTTAAAATGAGGCGGGGCTCCGGCCCCGCCTTTTTATGTGCACGCTGCTTGGCATCAAGGCCGTGCTGCGCTGCACCGACTTCCGGAGCTCGCGGAATGGGACGAGCCGCGAGGCTGCGGCGGAATCGCCACCTCCCGCTCCGGGGCTGGGACCCTGTGTGGAAATCTATGAAATGTCGCCGCTCTACCCGCGCTTCCACGCGGTGTTCCGGCGGCCGCTGGAACACGACAAGATCGATCTGCAACTGCACACCGATTCCGTGGCTCCGTGGGCCTAAAGAGTGAAAGGGATCTGCAAGTATGAAGGCCCCGAAGTTTTACCCTGGGCCAAGACTTGGATTAAGCTACGCGACCCGGATTTGCTCCTGATCGGGATTTATGAGGAGTGCGGTTCTTAGAATCGCCCCCAGCGCCGTCCACGCCGACCGTGAGTGGCCGTGTGGTAGAACGCCAGACCTACCAGTACGAGGAGTATGACCAGGAAGAGATCTTTCGTTGCCATGTTGGTTACCCCTCTATTTTACCGTGCGATTGTTACGATCCGGTTAAAGTTGGGGGTGTTCCGGAAATGAATTAGCGGAGGCTAATTGGCGTTGCTGCCGAGTCTTACATTGACCTTCGCCAGTTCGCTGCGGAATAAGCGGTTTTCTGGATACGAACGGGCAAGGTCCGCCAACCACGTCTGCGCCTCCTGAGGGCGCTTTTCGCGCAAGGCGATGATGCTCAGCAGAATCTTGGAGAACGGCTTGAAATAGTGCCCGTCGCGCGCCACCATTCTTAACCGGTCCACGCCGCGCTCTTTATTGCCGTCCACATTGTCGAATTTCACAAACCACTTGATGAAGAACGGGAGGCTCCCGATCATGTACTCCGAAATGCCCGCCGTCAGGTACGCGTCGTAGAATGTCGGGTCTACCTTCAAAAGCCGCTGCGCATAGCCGTTCGATTTCTTGGCCACCGACAGGCTGGCGAACTGCTTCTTCTCGATGAAGGCCATGTAATCCGTGGCCACGCCCTGCGCCATGCACATCGCGAACAGCGCCTGCGGATCGCTCGGATTCGCTTTCAACATGACATCGGCCCGGGTCTCCACATCGTGCACCGCGCGCACGAACTTCTCGCGAATCGCCCGGTCAGGCTCCAGCTTCTTCTTCTTTTCGGCGATCTTGTCGTCATCGACGAAAAACTCGCTTTCCAGAATGCCCATCCGGTCCAGTTCGTGGAACAGGTAAGCCGAAGCACGAAAAGCGTACGGCACGGGATCCTGCGGACGCGTGGCAATGTACTTATCCAGGTAATCGTGGGCTGCCGGATAATCCTGGTTGTACATGCGCTGCAGCGCCAGATCGATGCCGTTCGGCTCCGCGGCGCGCAGCGCGCTCAGCCACACAAGTCCCGCTAGTAATCGAAAACGTAACATGAACCAACCTATCGTACCGTTTCTCGTCGGCGCTCCGCCACAATAGTGATCTGGAGATCGCGGGCCTGACGCACCACCCGCTGCACAATGGTCTCGCCGAACCGTTTCCACCAGGGCCGAGCCAAGCTTCGTCCCGAGAAAATCTGCTTGACCAGGTGTTCACGCGCGAATTCCGCGATTGTGGGCGGTATGTCCGCATAAATAACGACGTGGGTTTGGATTCTGGGGTTTCGGGGAAAGCTTAAGTGGTCCACGGCACAAGTACGGCGGGCGTGAGATTGAAGCCTCTATTAAGGCAGGGGCCGCTCTGCCCCGGAATCGGGACCATCAAGAGGTCGTGAAGAAGGGGGTGGAATTAGATAAAGGGAAGGGGGAGAAGATTGGGGCCGCGGTGAGCGGCCCCGAAGCTGCCCAGTGACGGGCAACCACTCTCTTGTTTCCAAGCCAGCCGCCTCCCGCGCCATTGGAAGGCTGCGTGACTTGATTTGAATTGATCATATATCTCCTGTGGCGTGAAGCATATACAGGAAAGATCGTATTCGCGCGAGAGATGCCGGAGGTACGATAAGATCAATGGCTTCCGGCTGGAGCAAACGCACCGTTCTGCGCGCGGGATATGGCGCGGTGATCGCTGTGCTAGTGCTGTCCACCGTGGAAGCCTACCGCATTCAGGTCACGGTTTCGCGCCAGCATCTGGAGATCTATCGCCACTTCGTCGAGCAGGAAGATGCACTCAGCACCCTGCGCCGCAACCTCTGGCTCGCGGGCAACCACGTGCGTGATTTCTTCATCCAGAACGGCCCGCAGCAGGGCAATGAACTGATCACGCGATTGCGCCGACTGGAAGAGGAAGACGAAACCGCCCTTCAGATTTTGGCGCGATCGCCCAGCCACCGCGCGGTAGTGCCGGAACTGCGCCGGAGCATCGACGAATTCTGGGTGATTGCCAAACGCCTCCCGCAAACCATGATGCAAGCCACCAACGGGGAGGAGATGGCGTTCCTGGCGCGCGAAGTGGTCCCACGCCGCGGGGAACTGTACAACGCCCTGCGGCAGGTCACCCTGGCGGACCAGCGCATGCTCGAGAACAGCGAAGGGGAATTCGCGGGCACCCGCCGCCACGCCGCCGAACGCCTGCTGCTCATGCTTTGCCTGGGCGTGCTGCTCAGCGTAACGGTAACGCGCATCAGCCTTCGCCATGCGGAAAATCTGGAGCGCGAGGCCGACCGCCACTTCGCCGCCGTCGAAAAGGCCAAGCAGGAATTGCAGCAACTCTCCGCCCGCCTGCTCGAAATCGAAGAGGAAGGCAAGCGCCGCCTCTCACGCGAACTGCATGACGAAATCGGGCAGAGCCTGGCGCTGCTGCAGATTGAGATCTCTCATGCACAGGCCATGCTCGATTCCGCACCCTCGAAACTCGAAGAGCGTCTCTCCCGCGCGCGCGAACTGGCGGAACGCACCGTGCAGAGCATTCGCAACATCTCGGGACTGCTCCGCCCCGCCCTGCTGGATGACCTCGGCCTGGTCCCGGCACTGCAATTCCAACTAGAAGAATTTCTGCGCCGCAGCGGTATTGCCTGCGAGTTCATCGAAGACAGCGTGGAAGATCAACTGCCCGACGCCGTGAAGACCTGCGTATACCGCGTCGTGCAAGAGGCGCTCCACAATTGCGAGAAACACGCCGGCGCCCATAGTGTTCGCGTCACCGTCCGCCAGTTGAACGACCACCTGATGGCCGAAGTCGAGGACGATGGCTGCGGCTTCACGATGGGCGGCCACCGCTCCAGCGGGTTGGGCCTTCTTGGCATGCGCGAACGCTCCGTCAACGCCGGAGGTTCCCTGATCATCGATTCTTCGCCCGGACACGGTACGCGCATCGCGCTGCGCATTCCGCTCGCCCGGTCCAAACGCGAGGTAAACGCATAATGCCCGTTCGTATTTTATTAGCCGACGACCACACGCTGATGCGCCAGGGATTGCGCCGCATTCTGGAAGGCCAGGGCGATTTCGACATCGTCAACGAATCCAGTTCGGGAATCGAAGCTGTGGAGGCCGCGCGTGCGCTCAAGCCCGACGTCGCGATCGTCGATGTAGGCATGAAGGAACTCAACGGCATCGAGGCGACGGCGCAGATTCTCAAGCACTCGCCCCACACCGCCGTGCTGATTCTCAGCATGTACGACGATGAACGCTACGTGCTGCGCGCCGTGCGCGCCGGAGCGCGCGGTTACGTGCTCAAGAATTCCGCCGGCGAAGAATTGATCCAGGCCATTCGCGCGGTGCAGCGAGGGCTCGCCTTCTTCAGTCCCGCGGTGGCGCGCATTTTCCAGGACAGCGTCGCCCGCTTGCAGGAAGCGCGCGAGGTGACCGACCGCTTCGAATCCCTGACCGACCGCGAGCGGCAGGTCTATCAATTGCTCGCCGAGGGCAATAGCAATAAGGACATCGCCAATCGCCTGAATCTCAGCCTGCACACCGTGGAAACCCATCGCTGGCGCATCATGGAAAAGCTCGACCTGCACAGTACCGCCGAACTCGTCCTCAGTGCGGTGCGCCGCGGAATGGTGACGTAGCGGGCCGTGATAGAAGGGGCGAGGGACCGCTCACTGCACGTACGCGGCTCTGAGTTGCTGAGCCGCGACCCTGAGCGATTTCTTGCGGCGGGCGGCTAGCACCTCGCGCTCAGCCCTGCGCCTCAGCCTCGCGCGCCAGGCTTTCGCGATCCAAAATCTGCAGTTGGTGTCCCTGAATCTGCACCAGCCCCTCGGCACGGAAGCGCGCCAAATTGCGCGACACCACTTCACGTACCGTTCCCAGGCGCGAGGCCAGTTCCTGATGGGTCAGCGAAAGATCGAACGTATCGGTGCCCGCGCTGGCCGACAACTCCAGCAGGATCCGCGCCAGACGCTGTGTCACGCTGCCGAAGGTCATCGATTCCACCACGCCCACCAGATGCCGCAGGCGCCGCCCCACCACCGCCAGGAGCTTCAGCGCCACGTCGGGATACTGGCGGCAAACCGCATGTACGTCGCCCTTGTTGATGAAGAGCGCTTGTACCGGGCCCACCGCGCGCACCGACGCCGGATACGGTCCGCCGTCAAACAGCGGCAACTCCGCCACACTGCCCGGCGCGCTTTCCAGGGAGAGCATCATTTCACGCCCAGCCGCCGAGGTCTTGAAAATCTTCACGCTGCCCTGCGTCAGCAGGTAAATGCCCGTGCACGGCTCACCTTCCCAGAACAGCATCTCGTCGCCCTGGAAGCGCCGTTCCACGGCGCGCTGCGAAAGCGCCTGCAGTTCACTCTCCGTGAGCGCGGCAAACAAGGTGATTTTCGAGAGCAGTTCGTGTTTCGGCAGCATGGTGAAGTTGGCGGGGCTAGTCTTCGTGGGAGTGCTGGTGATCGTGCGGTACGCTCACCGGAATCGCACACCCGCTTTCCGAAATGGCGCAGCTCACGTGCTCGAATTGTACCGTGGTATGGGCGATCCCGAACCGGCAATCCAACAGGTCGGTCAGACTGCGCAGAATGGTGTCGCTGGCCGAGGGCGGTACGTCTTCAATCAGCACGTGGCAGCTCAGCGCGTGCGTGCTCGAACCCAGGCTCCAGATGTGGAGATCGTGGACGCCCAACACTCCGGGAACTCCTGACATGGCCTTGGCAACATCGGCCAGCGCGATGCCGCGCGGCAGCCCCTCCAGCAGAATATTCAGCGATTCGCGAATGATATCCCAGGCAGTCCAGACAATCAGTAGCGCAATGATGATGGACAGAATCGGGTCCACCTGTACCCAGCCTGTGGACCGGATCACCAGTGCGCCCACGATAATCGCGACCGAGCCCAACGCATCCCCCAGCATGTGGACGAACGCGCTGCGAATGTTAATGTCGTTGCGGCTGGCCGCCTTCAGCGCCAACATAATGCCGACGTTGAGCGCCAAGCCGAGCCCCGAGACCACCAGCATCGTGGTTTCGTGGACCACCTCCGGCGCGCGCAATCGCAGCACCGCCTCGTAAAGAATCCAACCCGAGAGCACGACCAGCGTCAGGGCGTTGACGAACGCCGACAGCACGCCAGCCCTGTGATAGCCGTACGTTTTGGTCTCGTCCGCCGGTTTTCCCTGCAGATAAACGCCGGCCCACGCCAGCCCCAACGCCAGGGCGTCGGTGAAATTATGGCCCGCATCGGAAAGCAGCGCCAGCGAATGCGCCTCGATCCCCGCGACCAGTTCGATCACAACAAAAACCGTGGTGGCTGCCAGCGACCACAACAGCATTCGTCCCGTGCCGTGTGCGTGAGCGTGTCCGTGGCTGTGACTGTGGGAGTGCACCCTTCTCTTTCAGTTTACAGCAGCATCCCGCTCAGGCGTGCCTTCTGTGCCGGCAGCGCGACTAGAACTTCGCCAGTTCCGCGGTCAGCCACTCGATCCCGCGCTTACGGTAGATGTCGCTCAGGCGCTGCTCTTCCGCCGAAGCGGGCAGCACTTTCAACAGCGCGGCATTCTCCAGGTTCTGCCGGTTCGGCACCCAGATCTGGCCGTCGGCGAACTCCACCTGGTTCACGAAGCCTACCATCTTGCTCACGTTGACAGGCTTTCCCTTGGCCGAAAAATTCAGGGTCGTCTCCTGCAGCAGCCGCGCTGTACGCCCGGGCGGCAATAGCACGTCGGAATCGGCGGACGGCAGCGACCCGGCCATATACTGCCGGCCCGCGGGATCGCTCACAATCCAGCCCATCTCCACATATTTCACCGCACGCGAACTCCGGTTCCGCACTTCGATTCCCGGCGCCCGCGCCTCATTGCCGGAAATCCGAGCCGAGCCCTTCAACGGCTCCACCGGCGAATCCGGGAACCGCAGGAACGCAAACTCGGCATCGTGCTCGTTACCCGTGGCCGCGGCGCTCACCGCCCGGCCCGAACGCTTCACACTGACCGCAAGCTGCGACACCTCGCTCTGCCGCGCCAGGCTCTCCAGCATTTCCTTCTGCAGCCCCTCCTTCCCGGAGTGCGCCAGAATCCGCTTGAAATGCTCCCGGTCGCGCTGTGCCTCCATCTCGCAGGCAGTCATGTTGCGCCGCGAATTCAACCGGTCAGGTCCGAAGAAACTCAGATCCTGGAACAACACCCCGTCCAGATCCACCTGCACCAGCGGTCCGCCCGTCACCTGCGAGGGACGCATCAACTGCATGTCGATGCGCACCTGAAAGGTCTCTCCCGGGCCGACATTCAGGCTGGGATAGGTCACCGAACCCTTGCCGCCCAACGTGACCTCCTGGGCGACCACCCGCAGCGTCACGCCGTGGATGCGATTGCGGCTGTTGTTGCGCAACGTCGCCGCCATGTGCAGGTCGAGCGCCAGTGCCGCGCCGCGAGCCGAAGCCCGCGAATCGGCCATGCTGAACGATTGCAGCGCCACCGGCGAATTGTCGGGTAGATTAATGTTGACCGCTCCCTGTGGAATGGCCACATCTTGCGCGGCCAGCGTACCCGCGCTGCAAAGCGCCGCGATCGCCACTGCTGCCGTCCGTGTTCTCAGATTACTCCACATATACTTTTGTCATCGTCACCTGGTCCGTTTCCGGGTCCATGTAACGAGCTCCTACGCTACCCTTTGCGCTTACCGTGTACGTGATACGCTGCGCGCCCACATTCATGAGCGCAAATCCCTGGTCGCCGGACCGCCGCTGAATCCCGTGAGCCGTAGTCTGCACCACCGGTTCCAAAAAGCTGGCTTCGTTCCGCTTTGCCACTTGCGGCGCCGGACCTTCCAGCACCACCCCGGTCGCCACCAGGGCCACAATGCCGGCCAGCGCCACCGCCGCGCGCGCACCGCGGAACCAAGCCTGCTCAAGCCGCGGAGCGGGCAGCACCTCGCGCACGCATTGTCCCGCTGCCAGCCCCAGCCGGATGTTGGCCTGCATCTCCGCAGCCAGCCGGTTCCATTGAATTCCCGGCAACTGGTTGAGCTCCGGCATCGCCTCGCGCAGTTCGCTGAAAGCCTCCACGTCACCGGCGCAGCGCTCGCAGCCCGCTACGTGCCGCGCCGTCCTCCAGCCCGCCAGCCAGCCCAGGTCGCCGCCGGCGTGCAGTGCCAAAATGTCCTGACTCGGATGTTTCATGGCCTTACCGCTTCCTTCTTTCCATGTACCGCCGCAGTTTCGTGCGCGCGTTGGCGATGTGCGACCGGACCGTAGCCTTCGAGCAATCCAGTATGCTCGCAACTTCCTCCGCCGGCAAGCCCTCCACATCGCGCAGAATCAATGCTTGCCGTTCTCTCGGACTGAGCAGCCGCAAACCGTCTTCCAAATACTCCCGGTGCTCGCCCCGCAGGAATTCCTGCTCCGGACTTTCCGTGTGGCTCTCCGGCGCCTCGTCAAGCTCGCAAAATGTGGCGCGCGAGTTCCGCCGCAGGAAATCAATCGCCGTATTGGTAGCGATTCGGGACAGCCAGTGCGCCGCTTTCTGTTCGTCTTTTAACTGTTCCTGATGTTGCAGCGCTTTGATGAACGTTTCCTGCGTCAGGTCCTGCGCATCGGCAACGTTGTCCACAATCCGGTAGATCTGCACGAAGATCCGCCGCATGTGTTGGGAAACAAAGCGGTTGTGCCTGTCTACCGATTCCAGGCCGGGCTCTGCGACTTCGCTCATCGATGCGCTTACGACGATTTCCACGATCTTCCTATTAACCATGACGCCGAAAAGCGCAAAGCGTGGATAGGAAAGCGGATCTACCGTCTCCCTCATTCTACTCCGCCCGCCCCGCCCTCCTGCCCGGACTCTTGTCTCATGCAAGATGAGCCTGAACGGGGCGCCGGATTCTCACACAAGATGAGCCTGAAGGCGAAAGTCGAGATGCTGGGGATTGATCATCAGCATGGACGATGCAGACGCGACGAGCCTGGAGCAGATCCGGGCATTTCTGGCGGGCAGTTCGCCCGTCCACTTTTCCGGGCAAGGGCGCGAAGAAGTGTACGCCTGGGTAGAGAAAACGCTGGTACGGCACGAGTACGGCAGCCTGGGGAAGCCTGGCAAGGGACTGGTGCGGAACTACCTGGCGCGAATGACCGGCCTGAGCCGCGCGCAGGTGACGCGGCTGATCGCCGGGTACAGCGCGACGGGGAGGGTGAAAGCGACACAGTATCAGCGGACAAGGTTCGCGACCCATTACACGGCCGGGGATGTGGACCTGCTGGCTTACGTCGACAAAGCTCATGGGAACTTGAGCGGGCCGGCGACCCGGCGCATTCTAGAGCGCGAGTGCGAAGAGTATGGGCAAGCGGCATACACGCGCCTGGCCTCAATCTCGGTGGCGCACCTGTACCGACTGCGCAACTCGGCGGCTTACCGGAAACGCAATACCAGCTACCAGCCGACGCGGCCCACGCCGATTCCGATCGGCGAGCGGCGCAAACCCCAGCCTCACGGTTCGCCCGGATACCTGCGCATCGACACGGTGCATCAGGGCGATCAAGATGGTCGCAAGGGCATCTATCACATCAACGCCGTGGATCAGGTGACGCAATGGGAGATCGTGGCTGCCACCCCGCAAATCTCAGAATACTGGCTCCTTCCGGTGCTGGAAGCGATGCTCCTGCAGTTTCCGTTTGTGATCCGCGGGTTTCATTCCGACAACGGCAGCGAGTTCATCAACTACACCGTAGCCAAGCTACTCGGCAAACTACTCATCGAACAGACCAAGTCGCGGCCGTATCACACCGGCGACAACGGCCTGGTGGAATGCAAGAACGGAGCCATCATCCGCAAGCACATTGGTTTCGGCTACATCAATGCGCGACACGCCGAGGCGATGGACGCGTTTCATCGCCAGCAGCTCAACCCCTACATCAACTTTCATCGGCCGTGCGCGGTACCCAAGATCCTCACCGAAGCCAACGGCAAGCGGCGCAGGGTTTATCTGCGGTGGGCGACCCCCTTCGAACTCTTCCAAGAAGTGCCGCGTTGCCAAGGCCTGCTGCGGCCCGGAGTAACGCTGGCGGAACTGAAATGTCTTGCTGGGAATCAGTCGGATACGGAAGCCGCGCTGGCCATGCAACGCGCCAAGCGAAAGCTGCTCGGCCGTTTCCGAGCAGAACACACCGCATGAGAAGACACTTCCTCGCGCCTCCCGTTGGTCGGCGATCCAACGTCAACCCCGGTCAGGCGAAAACCAAAACCTTCCTTAGAAGGAAAAACCAACCAAAGTCCGCCGCATCCGCATGCCTCCCGTTGGTCGGCCCCAGAGCTTTAACACCCTCAGAAAGGAGACCCGCCTCCCGATCTACTTTCGCCTCCGTTCAGGCTCATCCTTCGATGAGAATATGCTCCGGGTAACTTCTGCCGAAATCCCCATCAGCACCCCCAATCTGAAGTGCGTTCAGTTAAGCTGATGGTGGAAATGGAGCGAAAATGCAGCTCGCAGAGAGAATGTCCCGCATCGGCATCGAATCGGCTTTCGATGTCCTGGTGCGCGCCCGTGCGCTGGAAGCGCAGGGCCGTAGCGTAATTCACCTGGAAATCGGCGAGCCCGATTTCCCCACGCCCCCCCACGTCGTGGAAGCAGCTAAAACTGCCCTGGACCAGGGTTGGACCCATTACGGGCCTACCCAGGGACAGCCGGAATTGCGGGAAGCCATCGCGGCCCACATCTCGCGAACCAGGGGGATCGCCGTCGGTCCGCAGCACGTTTCCGTCGTGCCCGGCGGCAAGCCCATCATTTTCTTCCCCATGCTCGCCCTGCTGGAACCCGGCGACGAAGTCATCTATCCCGACCCCGGATTCCCCATCTACGAATCGATGATTCGCTTTTGCGGCGCCACTCCCGTGCCCCTGCCGCTTGAAGAAGGCCGCGGCTTTTCGTTCGACCTAAACCGCTTCAAAGACCTGCTGACCCCGCGCACCAAAATGGTGGTGCTCAACTCACCGCAAAACCCCACCGGCGGCGTGATTCCACGCGATGACCTCAAAGTCATCGCAGACCTGCTGCGCGAGCGCGACGTCATCGTGCTGAGCGATGAGATCTACTCCGAAATCTACTACGGCGACCCGCCCGCGTCCATCACCCAGTTCCCGGGGATGCTGGAAAAGACCATCATTCTTGACGGTTTCTCCAAGACGTACGCCATGACCGGTTGGCGCATGGGCTACGGCGTCATGCCGGAGTGGCTGGTCGAAGCGGTCAACAAGTTGATGGTGAACTCCAATTCCTGTACCGCCAGTTTCACGCAGCGGGCAGGCATTGCCGCCCTTACCGGTCCGCGCGACTGCGTGAATGCCATGGTGGCGGAATTTCGCGCCCGCCGCGACATTCTGGTCGCTGGACTGAACCAGATTCCAGGCTTCCGCTGCCCCGTCCCCGGCGGCGCTTTCTACGCCTTCCCCAACGTGACCGGCACCGGGATCAATTCCAAGGAACTCGCCGACCTGCTCTTGTACGAAGGCGGCGTGGCCGGGCTCAACGGCGGCTCCTTCGGCATCCATGGCGACGGGTATATCCGCTTCAGCTACGCCAACTCCCAGGCGAACCTGCTGGAAGCCGTGGCCCGCATTCAAAAGGTCTCCAGCCGCTGGCAGGCCGCCGTCCCCGCCCGATAAGCCCGGCCCACCGGGGTGTGGCGGGTGCGCGGGAACGCACCTTGATCGCGCGGATCGCCAGGAGGATCCACGAGTGCGGTCCCGCCGGGCATGGGCCTGCCGGCGAAGCTCACCGGAATCTGCTGCGGTCCCAGGTGAAATGCCCCGCGCACTACGCCGGCTTAATTCAGCGTCCCCGTCACGGCAGCCGATTGTCCGATGCGATTCACCAGAGTCACCGTCACCGACGCGATTGCCTGAGTGCTCCCCGTCACCGTGAAAGGCTGCGTGAAAGTGAACTGGCTGCCCGTGGCAACCGACCCGCTCCCACTGAAGTACTGCGAGAACAGCGCGTCGATAGCCACCGTCAGGGTGCTGGTTTGCAGATTGCTTCCGGCCGCCGGAGTGAATACGAAAATGGCTTGCGTCATCTCCCGGTCCGTCACATACCCGTTCAACGTCACCGTGAACCCGCTGGCGTTGCGCACCGCCGTCAGCGAGCCCGTGACAATCACCGGAGCCGCCGCCGCGATCCGTACCGTGCGGCGCGGCGCGGGCGAAGGCGTAATGTCCTGCCCGGACGCCTGCATCTGCGCCGTAATCGTGATCACGCCGGCGACGCTGCCGGTCTGAAATCCCACATCCGTGGCGCCATTGGTCGAACCCGCCGGAATGGTGATTCGAGCCGTGCGCCCGCCGCCGGAGAATTGAATAGACGGATCGTCGGCTCCGCTATCGGGCGCGAACGTCAACGTCAGCGTCACTACGACGTCCACCGGGAAGGTGCTGCCCAGCGATACCTGCACGCGCGGCTGCTGTAATGGGCCCGCGGTATCGCCCACGCCCGAGAAATTCAGCGGCGGCGTCGAGGGCAGTCCCACGGTGATCGTGAAACTGTTCGTCGCCGTGGCCCCGGCCGAGTCCTTCACCGTCACCACGACTGTCGAAGTGCCCGGCGTAGTCGGCGTTCCGGAAATGACGCCCGCGGCGGAAATGCTCAGCCCCGCGGGCAGGCCCGTCGCGCTGTACGTGAACGGACCTGTGCCACCCGTCACCGTCACCGCCACCGAGTATGTCGTGCCGGCCACGCCATTGGGCGGCGGCGTCGTAGTGATCGTCAATGCCGCTGGGAGGATGGTGAGACTGAGCGTGGTGCGGCGCACGCTGGCGCTGCCCGTCGAGTCCTGCACGCTCACCGACACGGTGGACTTTCCCGAAGTCTTGGGAGTGCCCGAGACGACGCCCGCAGCCGTCGCCGTAAGCCCCTCCGGCAGCCCCGTGACCGTCCATGTATACGCCTTGTTGCCGCCCGACGCGCTGAGGGTCACCGAATAGACGGCGCCCACTGTTCCGTCCGGCAGCGAAGCCGTAATAATCGTAATATCGGCCGGAGCCACGGTGATGCGGAACGTTCCCGTGGCCGTCGCGCCTTTGGAATCCGTCACCGTGACGCTAAACGAAAAGGGACCGTCCGTCCCTGGCGTTCCGCTGATCGCGCCCGCCGCGGACATCGTCAGCCCGTCCGGCAACCCCGTGCCCGCATAGGTGTACGGACTGCTTCCTCCTGCAGCCGTAATCTGCCCCGAGTACGCCACCCCCACCTTGCCATCCGGCAGCGTGCCGCCGGCCAGTGTGAGTTTCACCGGAGCCTCAACAATCACAATCGAAATCGTCTTCGTGGCCGTGACATCCGCCGCATCACCGATCGTCACGCAGAACGGGAACGTGCCGGCCGTAGTCGGCGTGCCCGTCAGCACTCCACTGGAAAACGTCAGCCCGGGCGGCGGTGCGCTGCAGGGCGTGAAACGGTACGGTGGAGTGCCTCCGCCGCCCGTGAACGTAAGCGTCGCAGGCGTACCGGCCACGACCGGCGGATTGGACGGCGGACCGGTCACCGTCAACGGCGCCGGAGTGACCCGGATACTGAAACTGCCGGAGCCCGTCTCCCCATTCGCGTCCTTCGCCGTCACCGCGAAACTGAACGTTCCGGCCGTCTTCGGCGTACCCGAAATCGCGCCCGCCGGCGCCAGCGTCAAGCCATCCGGAAGACTGCCGCCGGTCACTGAAAAGGTGTACGGTCCCGCGCCGCCCGAGGCCAGAATCGACCCCGTGTAAGCCGCGCCCACCGTGCCGCCCGGCAATCCGGCCGACGTCGAAATCGTCACCGGAGGCGGTGAAACCAGCAGTGAAAACTGCGCCGTCACCACCGCTTTCGTCGCGTCCTGCACAGTGACATTGACCAGGTATGTACCGCCCGCCAGCAGCGTCCCCGACAGTACGCCGGTTCCCGGATTGAGGAACAGTGCCGCCGGATACCCGGAAGCGGTCCACGTATATGGCAGCACGCCGCCCCTCGCCAATAGCGTGGTCGTATAGACGCTGCCCGCGATTCCCGAGGGCAGCGACGTGGTCGCAATCGCCAGCGTTCCCACCACCGTCAATGGCAGCGTCCCCGTCACGTTCCCGGTCTGCCCGGGATTGGCCACCGCGATAGTGGCGAGCTTCGGCACCGACACGGAGGTATTCGACACCATCGCGGTCAGTGAATTCGCATTCACGAAGGTCGTGGCGAGCGGCGCGCCATCCATCAGCACCTGCGACCCGGGCACGAAATTCGTGCCCGTTACCGTCAGCGTAAACGTGGCCGACCCCTGGCTGACCAAAATGGGAGAAATCGTGGCCAGCGTGGGCGAGGCCACCGTGAACGAAACCGCGCCCGACACTGCGCCCGGGCCGTTGGACACCATAACCGGGAAAATACCCGCGCTGCCCAGCAGCCCCGCCGATACCGTTGCGGTCAGGCTGGTGGAGAGGGTGGTAGTCAGTGCCGTGCCGTTGAATACGATCTGCGAAGTGGGCAGGAAGTTCGCGCCGCTGGCCGTTAACGTAAACGCCGCGGAACCCACCGGCACAGTGAGCGGTGAAATCGTGCTGAGCACGGGGGGCAGCAGAAAGAACGGCACCGTGTTCGTGACCGTGCCTCCGGGATTGCTCACCTGTACGACGTAGGGTTTGGCGGCCGAAGGGTTGACCGTCACCGTCAGTCCCGCCGAAAGATTGGACGTGCCGTAGAACGAATCGCCCGCGTACTGTGCCGTAATCACGTGCGTCCCCGCCGTCAGCAATACGCCGGCCGTAGTCGCCACGCCGGTCGCCGAGTTCGGAATGGCCGTGGCAATCAGCAGCGTGCCGTCGAAGAAATCCACCGGGCCGAACACCGGGTTGGCGGGAACCGGGCTCACGGTGGAAGTCAACGTGGTGGCAAATCCGTAATCGAAATTCGTGCCGTTGGACGAACCCGGCGTGCCCGGCGTGGCGCTCGCATTCACCACCGTCACAGACAAGTTGGCCGTGGTCGACGTCCAGTTCGCGTTGGAAGGTGTGTAGCCCGCCGTAAGATCATGCAGACCGGGACCGTGCTGCGCGTTGCTGTTGTCATACGTCACCACGCAAGTGCCGGTGGAACTGGTGGCGCCGGGAATGACCGAAGCGATTGTGCACACGGTCGAGCTATTGTCCGAAATCGTGACCGAGCCCTGCGGAGGCGAAACCGGATTGACCAGCGTCACGCGGTACGTCACGGAGGTGCCCACCGAGGGAACGGAGCGCGACGATGTCAGCACCATGCCCGTGTTGGCGGCAAGCACCACATGGCTAAACACCGCCGAAGTGTTGGGCGAAAAACTTGCATTCCCGCTATAAATCGCGGTAAGACTGTGCGTCCCCGCGGCCAGCGCCGAACTGGAGAACGTCGCCTTACCCCCGCCGGAAAGCGCCACATTGCTGGCCAGCGTGACCCCTCCATCCTTAAACGTCACTGTGCCCGTGGGAGTGCCGGTGGTCGGCGTGGCCACCGTCGCGGTAATCGTTACGCTCTGGCCCGGTGCGCTGGGGTTCTGGCTAGAGCCAAGCGTCACCGTGGGGGTCAGCAACGACGAAATTAAGAGGCTGGAGGGAATGATCGCGGTGACCTGCCCGCTGTTCACGAAAGTCGTGCTCAAGGCGATTCCGTTCAAAGTCACCGTGGGAACGGCGGAGCCGTGGGTCGTGAAATTAGCTCCGTTCACGGTCAGCGTGGTGGTGTTCGATCCCGCAAGCACTCCCGTGGGCAAAATCGTCGAGATCGTCGGCGCGATCACCGCAAACGGCAGCGCATTCGAACTTGCCGGGCTCGGCTGCTGCACCGCGATTCCCGCGCTCGCCGGCGAAGCCAGCAGGTCGCTCGGAATGACCGCCGTTAGTTGCCCCGCATTGACGAAAGTCGTCGCCAGGTCCGTGCGGACCCCATTGGACTTCCACTGCACCACGCTGCCCGGCAGCACCTCCTGGCCCTCGCCAAAAATCACCCGATCCACGAAATGCGTCCCGTTCACGGTAATCGTCAGATCGCCCGCGCCTGTGCCGGAACTGCCGGGCGTCACTAGAGTAATCGTCGGAACTTCCACGATCTCGAGCATCGCCGCCGTCTGGTCCGAACTGCCCCAGTAATCCGTCGCCACGGCGGACGCCGCAAAGGTGCCGGTCGAAGTGGGTGTTCCCGAGATGTTCGCCGGCGAGCCGTTCAATCCCATGCTCGCGGCACCAATGTCGTTGAACGCATCGAACGGAGCCGTACCGCCGGTGTAATACTGCGCGGCGTAAGGCACGCCGAGAGTGCCCGCGGGCAGGAAAGGCTGCACCATGCGCACCGGAGGATTGATCGCAAAGAACGCGAAGGAACTGCCCCCGGTCTCCGTCACCGTGATCTTGACCGGCACCGGACTCGGTACGTAAGACGCGAAGAGAGCGTCCGGAATCGTGACGCTGATCTGCGTTGGCGTGACCGTCGCGTTGGCTGCCGGGAAGGTGGTGGTCACGTTGGTACCAATGTTCAGCCACTGCAGGCTGACAAAATTGGCCGGGTGGAATATGCCGTTGACGTACAGCGTGAAACCACCCTCCAGGGGCGCACCGGCGGTGATACCGGTAACGTTATCGGGGGGTTGGCCGGTGTACGACGCCTGCAGGCCGGTAACGCCGGGACTAACCTGTCCCCACGCCGCCGACACAGCGGCCGCTGCCAGTAGCAGAATTCGTATCGATAGCCCGCGCATCCAGCGCCCCTCCGGAGCTTTTCTATTATGATCTTGAAGCTGCTCGAAAACAAACAACTTGGGGTTCGAATGTTTACCCGGTCCGCTGCGGTTGCATTCGATTAACCTGGGCGAAGGGGTCTGCACCTCCCCGCCGAACTTGAGCGGGACCTCGGGCCCGCTGACCCGGTCACCCGGCTTGATCACGTGCCCCCGTAGAAAAGGTGTGAGAAAGTCCGGGCTAGCGCAACGTTACGATCGTGGCGCCCCAACCGCCCGCCTCCCCCGGAGCATCGTGGAATGCCACGACAAACGGAGACTTCGCCAGCAAGGAGCGCACGATTTCGCGCTGTACCCCGATGCCGCGGCCGTGAATGATGCGTAGCGCCCGGTAGCCCAAGCGTTGAGCCTCAATCAGGTATTCCTCCACCACCGGCTTCACATCTCGGGCCGGTACGGTATGAAGATCGAACACATCGGTTATCGGTATCCGGAGCGGTCCCCCGCTTTCATCCTCCTGCATAAGTAAAAGCCCGGCCCCCCGAAGGGGCCGGGCCAAAAAAACGAAGCCAATTACCGTACTACGCGCACCTGATGTTAAGCAACCTGCTGCGACCGCGAGTGCACGATTGCTTCCATCTGATCCTTCAAGCGAAGTTTCAACTTCTTCAGCCTCACTTCCTCCAACTGCTCCTGGTCTGTCAGGTGGGGAAGCGCTTCCAATTCGTCCAACTTCTGGGCGAACTCTGAGTGCTGGCTGGCAAGGCCGCGATACTCCTCATTTGTAGCCATCAGATGCGCTTTCATCTCTTCCAGTTCGATCCGTTCCATATTGGGCAATTCCTCCCAGTGAGGTTGCCGCGCCGAGTCGGATACTCGAAAAGGCTCGGTGGGTAATCTCTTGTCTTCATCTCCGACGGCAGCACCGTCTATCGCCACCTTAACATGAATGAAACTTCATGACAATACCAGTTTCGGGGGGCTCCGCGTAATACCCAGGGCGGCGGCTAACCTCTTGAAAACCAAGCAACTTATAGAGCGCTAGCGCAGCCCGGTTGGACTCCCTGACCTCCAGAAACGTGTCTCCCTGAAAGCCTCGCAGGGCAGCTTCCATCAGCCGTTTGGCCACGCCCTTTCGACGCCACTCCGGCACCACCGCAAGGTTGAGAATCTCACACTCGTCCGCCGCCACCTGCCGCCAAACCAGAAAGCCCACTACTTGTTTTTCCAGCTCGGCGACCAGGAACTCGTGCGCCAGATAATCGGCCACCTGCCATTCCGCCGCGCCGGAACTGCGCTGCTGAATAGCGGCCACCAGTTCCAAATCTTCTGCCGCGGCGCGCCGGATTACTGGCATATTGTGATTATGCACGCCCTGATCCCGCTGCTCTTCTTCTTCCTGGTGCAACCCTTCTGGGAAACCAGGCCGCCCGAGGCGTGGACCGACGCCCAGATCCAAACCCTCCTCCACGAAAGCCCCTGGGCCCAGCAGACGCAACAGTTCCCGCAGGCCACCGTCTACCTAGCCACCGCCGCACCCATCGAGCACGCCGAAGCCGAACTGCGCCTACGCCTCAAAAAGAATCCCCACCCGATGCCCGAGCCCGATCCGGACTACCTGGAATACCTCAGCGCCCACCGCGACGAAAACCTGGTGCTGGCCATCGCCTACCCCACGCTCGCCGGACTCGGCAACGCCACCGAAAGCAAACGCATGGAAGAGGAATCGATCATGCTGATCGGCAGGAAGTCCTACCCGATGGTGGGCCATTTTCCGCCCACGCCGTCGGACCCGGTGCTCCGCATGATCTTCCCGCGCGCGGTCAAAAACACCGACAAAACCGTCCTCTTCCGCCTGTACCTGGGAGGTCTGAACTTCCCGGAGCGGGAAGTGGAATTCCGGATCAAAGACCTGCTCTATCAGGGCAAGCTAGAACTCTAACCGGCTTCGTTAGTCTGAAACTGTGGCACATCGCTCAGCCTCGTCCGGGCGACCACTGCGTGCAGCCCGTCAATCCCAGCTCAGAATCACCTTGCCCGAATTTCCCGAGATCATCGCGGCGAAACCCTTTTCGAATTCCGTGTAGTGATAGCGGTGCGTGATCACCGGAGAAATATCAAGCCCCGATTGCAGCATCACCGTCATCTTGTACCACGTCTCGTACATCTCACGCCCATAAATCCCTTTGATGGTGAGCATGTTGAAGATCACCGTCCGCCAGTCGATCGCCATCTCCTGCGTCGGTATTCCGAGCATCGCGATATGCGCGCCGTGACTCATGTTCGCCAGCATGTCGCGGAACCCCGCCGGACTGCCCGACATTTCCAACCCCACGTCGAAGCCTTCCGTCATGCCGAGCTGCTTCTGTACATCTCCCAGCTTACGTTCCGCCACGTCGACCGCCTGCGTGACACCCAACTTCTCCGCCAGAGCCAGCCGGTAGGGATTGAGGTCTGTGATGACCGTGAAACGCGCGCCCGCGTGCCGCACCACCGCCGCCGCCATGATACCGATCGGTCCGGCCCCGGTCACCAGCACGTCCTCCCCCAGCACCGGGAAGCTGAGCGCCGTATGCACGGCATTGCCGAACGGGTCGAAGATGCTGGCCACATCCAGGTCGACGCCCTCGTGGTGCCGCCAGATGTTGGTCATGGGGAGCGCGATATATTCCGCGAACGCGCCCGGCCGGTTCACCCCCACGCCCTTTGTGTAGGCGCACAAATGCCGCCGTCCCGCCAGGCAATTGCGGCATCGCCCACACACCACGTGGCCTTCCCCGCTGACTAGGTCGCCCGGGAAAAAGTCGGACACGTTCGACCCCACCGCCTCGATGCGTCCCACGAATTCGTGGCCGACGGCCATGGGCACGGGGATGGTGCGCTGCGCCCAATCGTCCCACTTGTAGATATGGACATCGGTCCCGCAGATCCCCGTCTTCAGCACGCGGATCAGAACGTCGTTGATGCCGGTCTCCGGCATCGCGACATCTTCCAGCCAAAGGCCTTCCTGGCTCCTGCTCTTGACCAAAGCCTTCATGTCTCTACCGCCCCCTGAGGCAGGCTGTCCGGCCCGCGGCCGCCGGCGGGCAGCCTATTTCCTGCAGATCGCCGTCAGGAACCGCTTGTCGGGACTGTCGAATTCGCGCTGAATCGCCAGCCCGCCGTGATCCTGCAGCAGCCAGCGGAAGGCGTCCGGCGTGTACGAATACTGGAAGTTCATGCCGATGCGCTCGCCGCGCTCCATTTGAATGACTTCGCCGGCTACCGTGGCCGAAAGATCGCGCGCAGCCCGGAAGTAGCGCGTGATCAGGTGCAGTCCCAGGTGCCGCGAATCCGTCTTCTGGTCGAAGCGGATTTCTCCGTCCGGATCGGAAATGCCGATCGAAGCCAGCATCGCCGCGAGGAACTTGCGGCTCGAAGGGTTGTCGCGCCGCGCCATGGTCTTCTGCGCATCGTGCATCTCGCCATCGATGATCAGCAGGTCGTTCGGCTTCATGCACTGCGCCACGTAGCGGATCTCCGCCAGCGGGTCGAAGGCCCCCATCGTATTGCCCGAGAGAATAAACAGGCGCGGCGGTTCGGCCGCGTCAGCCGCATAGATCAAATGTACCGGACTGGAAATATCCGCCTTGATACCGGTGGTCTCGATGTCTTCATCGTCCGCGCCCGCGCAGGCCATCTCCAGCATCGTCTGGCTGGCGTCCACCGGGAAATACTGGCAGGTGGCGCCAGCGTCCTGCAGCGCGCCCAACAGCAGACGATCGCGCGCGCCATTGCCGCTGCCGAAGCTGATCACCGGCACGCGCCCGCCAAAATGTTTGGTCAGTTCCGGAGCCATGGCGGAAATCTCTTTCCACGTCTCCCACAAACCGCCATACAGTTCCGCCTGCTCTTCCAGCGCGGCCCACTCCGCCGCCGAACGCGTGAACCAAAAGAAAAATTTCTCCGGCAAATCGCGAGCTTCCACGGCTTCCGCAAATTCCTGCGCGATATCCGCTTCGGTGAGAACCACTTCGACTTTCATATTTGGTTTGAGACTCGAACCTCTATTATGACGTCAGAACGCCATAATCTGCATGCCTGCATCTACAAACAGGCAATTTCCAGTGACTCCCCGGCCCAGATCGCTGGCCAGGAACACCGCCGTATCGGCCACTTCCGCAGGGTCGGTATTGCGCCGTAATGGCGCCCGCGTCTGAATCGTTTCCAGAATGGTGGAAAAATCCTTCACCGCGCGCGCCGAGGCGGTCTTGATAGGACCAGCCGAAATCGCGTTCACCCGAATCTTCTGCTGGCCCATTTCCCCCGCCAGATAGCGCACCGACGCCTCTAGCGACGCTTTGGCCACGCCCATCACGTTGTAATTCGTCACCACCCGGGTCGCGCCCAGGTAGGTCAGGGTGCTGATCGATCCACCTTCGGTCATCGCCGGAGCAACCGCTCGCGCCACCGCCACCAGTGAGTACGCGCTCACATCCTGCGCCAGCAAAAAGCCCGAACGGCTGGTCTGCAGGAACGGCCTGGTCAGATCTTCGCGGTTGGCAAACGCCAGACTGTGCACCATGGCATGCAGCGGACGGCCGGATTCCACCAGCGACTGCGTAAGCGCCGCCAGATCGTCGTCTTTGGTCACGTCGCACGGCCAAATCGCGGCCACATTGAGATCTTTCGAAAGATCTTCGATGGCTACCTTTTGCCGGTCGCCGAGATACGTCAGCGCCAGTGTGGCGCCCTCGCGCGAAAACGCCTGCGCGATGGCGTAGGCGAGGCTCCACTTGTTCGCGATACCCAGAACGAGGGCAAACTTGCCCTCCATCAATTTGGACATGAGTAGTTCCAGTGTATCGAATTCAACGCCATGCGGCAGTTTGTCGGACCTCCAGCTGGCTGAAGTCCCGACTCTACGCTCCAGCGCGAGCCCACGATCTGGAACGATGTCATAGCCGTGGTGCAGTAGTTGCCCTCGAAGCGCTTCAGGGGTGTCATGGAAGCGCGGGCAGGGCCTTGCTGCATTTTCGCGTAAGATTCCCAGTTCTGATCGCGCGACATGTAGTAAGCCGCGCCACATAAGGGCCGCAGCCAGGTAAAAGGGTTTCATTACTTTGAGCCTCCTCAACTGCATAACTTGATTTTTCGCCCAGGTACGCGAAGCTTGGTATTAGCCCCTTTCGGAGGCGGCGCGTGATGATACCACGCATTACGGATTTTGCCAGATGAAACTCGAATTCCCTTTGCGGCGGGTCGGTGCGGCGGACTTTCCGATGTAGCGCAGGCTGACCGATTGCGCGCCATCATGCATCAAATTGATGACGTATTCAGTATGGCCGCCTAAGTCACGCCCAGGCCGGGCTCCTGACCTTCCGAAAATCGGCTAGAATATCTGCACTCGGAGTTGTATGTCGATGCCAGGCTCGGGTGACATCACCCACCTCCTCATGGAAATCCGCAGCGGCAGCCGCGGCGCCGAAGCCGAGCTGATGTCGCGCGTGTACGCGGAACTGCGGCGTATCGCCGGAGCTTCGATGCGCCGCGAACGCCCCGACCATACCCTGCAGCCCACCGAACTCGTCAACGAAGCCTATCTCCGCCTGGTCGGCCAGCAGGACAAGGAATGGCAGAACCGCGCCCACTTCTTCGCCGTCGCCGCGCAGGTAATGCGCCGCATCCTGGTGGACTACGCGCGGGCCCGCATCACCGACAAGCGCGGCGGCGGGGCCAAACGGGTCAACATCGACGAGATTCAGGTGGCGTTCGATATGCCGTCCGAGGAACTGCTGGCCCTGCACGAAGCCCTCGAGCGCCTGAAGACCTTCGACCCGCGCCAGGGCCAGGTGGTCGAACTGCGCATCTTCGGCGGCATGACTGAAGACGAAATTGCCGAGGTCGTCGGGACGTCATCCCGTACCGTGAAGCGCGATTGGCGACTGGCTCGCGCCTGGCTCTTCGGGCAACTGAAAAGCCCGGGCTCCGCTTCCGGTGAGAAATAACCCATGTCCCCTTTTGGCTGCCGGAATCGCTTTCTATGAGTGAGGAGGTCATCTTCGGAGGAGCCCCGCGACCCGAAGAGGGCCACGCTCCCCCGCTGTCCGGAATGACAACGGAACGCTGGCTCGCCATCAAGGAAGTTTTCGAAACCGCGCTGGAAATCCACCCAGGCCAGCGCGCAGCCTACCTCGCAGCGCGCTGCGCCGGCGATCCCGATCTCCGTGCCGAGGTCGAACGCCTGCTGGAAGACGACGCGGAAGCCGGCGAATTCCTGGCCACCGCCATCGTTCATCCCGAGCGCCTGCTGCATGCCGCGGATCTCAGCGCCTACCCCGCTGGCGCGCGCATCGCCGGACGCTTTGAGGTGGTTCGCTTCCTGGGACGGGGGGGTATGGGCGAAGTCTATGAGGCGGTCGACCGGGCCATCGGCGACGTCGCCATTGCGCTGAAAACCATTCGCCCGGAGTACGCCGGAGACAGCCGTTTCCTGGACCAGTTCCGCAGTGAGGTCCAGCTCGCCAGGCAGGTCACGCATCCCAACGTGTGCCGCATCCACGATCTTTATGTGGAAGGCGAAGCCACTTCCGCCACCGGCCCCGGCACTGCTTTCCTAACCATGGAGTTTGTCGGCGGCGAGACGCTCGCCGAACGCCTGCGCGGCCAGGGCCCGTTCGCTCCCGCGACGGCGCTCCCCTTGATCCGGCAGGTAGCCGAAGGCCTGCACGCGGTGCACGCGGCCGGCATCGTGCATCGCGATCTGAAGTCGGCCAATATCATGCTGACGGAGGACCGCACCGGCCAGGCGCGCGCCGTCGTTATGGACTTCGGCATCGCCTCCCAGGCGGGCAATGCCGCCGAGGTTGGCCTGCGCGGAGGAACGCCTGGCTACCTCGCCCCTGAGTTGTTACACGGCGAAGCTGCCACGGTGCTGTCAGATGTCTACGCGCTCGCGGTGATCGCCCATGAGGTGTTCACTGGAATGCGCCCCGTGGCCGCACCGCCAAACTCGCAACACGGGCAGGCACACGATCCTCTCTCCCTGCTGCCCGACCATCAGTGGCGCGCCATCGCACGCGGCCTCGATGCCCAGCCGCTGCGCCGCCACCCCGGGGCGCGCGAATTTGCAGACGCACTGGAAGGCCGCGCGCAAAAGACCCGCCGCCGGATTCTGATGGCCGTGGCGGGGGTCGCCGCGCTGGGCGGCGCGGCAGCGGTGGCCGGCAACCGCTTCGGACACGGTTCGGCAAGCCTGCCGCAACTGGTGGTCATGCCCTTCCTGCCGGAAGGCCCAAGCGAGGACCTGGCAGCGCTTGGGGGCTCGCTGGCGAGCGAAGTGATTCGCGCGCTGGCGTCGTCTCCCGGCTTTTTCGCGATCGGGGAAGAGTCCACGCGGGCACTCACCGCTTCGTTGGCCGCCGGACTCTCCGCTCCCGAGGCCGGTGCCGTCGACGATGCCGCCGCCAGATCGCGCGCCGTCTATACCGGCAAGCGTCTCAGCGTGCCCTACGTGCTCACCGGCACGGTGGGCCAGTCCGGCGCAAACCTGGTGATCCGCGCCAATCTCCGCGCGGCACGCGATGGCGCTCTGCTGTGGGCGCAGGTGTTCGTCGAACCCAATGACCGGTTGCCTCGTTTGCGCGCCGGCATCGTGCAGGGCGTCGCGTCCGCCGTCAATGCCACACTCGGAACGTGGGCGCGTACCGCGCTTGCCCGCCCGCTGACGCCTAACGGGGAAGCCTACCGGAAGTACCTGCTCGCCTGGAATCTCGCCGGACGGCGAAGCGTTCCCGATCTCGAAGCCAGCGTTAACCTGCTGCAAGAAGCCATCGGCAAGGACCCAGGCTTCGCCCAGGCGTGGGCCGCTCTTGCCGCATCCCGTAACATTCTGGCCGGCAATCCCCGCCATCCTCTGCGCGAAACCTTCGAAGAGGCGCGCACTGCGGCAGCGAGAGCCGTCGCCCTCGAGCCAGGAAACGCCCAGGCGCACGTCGTGCTCGCTTCCGTGAGCCAGCGCTACGATTGGAACTGGCTGGCCTCCGATGCGGACTACCGCTCCGCCCTCGCCTCAAGTCCCGGCATGGCAGTCGCGCATCAGTGGTATTCCGGCCTGCTTTCCATTCGCCGGTTGCCGGATGACGCCATTCTGGAATCTTCCCGGGCGCGCGAGTTGGAACCGCTTTCCCAGCCCGCCAACACAGCCTACGGGTCCATGCTCTACCGCGCGCGCCGTTACCCGGACGCTGCCAACCAGTTGGAATTCACCGTGCAGCTGTCGGCGGATTACCAGCCAGCGCTTATGGCCCTCGGCATCGTCTATCGCGTGATGGGCCGTTATCCGGAGGCGATTGCCCGGCACGAGCGCTGCGTCGCGCTCTCCGGCCGCAATCCCCTGGCACTTTCCTGGCTGGGGTTCAGTTTGGGCGCGGCCGGAATGCGGGAACGTGCCATCGAGATCCGCAATCAGTTAGAGCTCCGCTGGCCCGCGGAACAGTTTTCGCCCTCCGCTCTCGCCCAGGTCTGCCAGGGATTGGGCGATCTCGACGGCGCCTTCCGCTGGCTTGAACTCGCAGTGGAACGGCGCGACCCCGCGCTTACTATTCTCCGCGCCGACCCTGGAAACGACTTACTGCGCGCCGACGCCCGCTACGAACGCATCGTGCGCGTGCTCAATCTTTGATGTGCCGGGCCCTGTTATCTAATTTTCCCGAAGGAGCAGAAGATGAGTAACGAAGAGAACATCGAAAAACAAGCAGATCTCGTGAGCACCTTAGCGCTCGGATGCATGGCCCTGGTGAAACCCCCAACCCCTGGGGCGCTGATTTTCACCCTGGGCACCGATGTAACCGCGACCGAAAAGGACGCCCTGCTGCTGGTGAACGATGTGCGCCACCTGACCCTTACCGCCAGCAGCGGCAACAACGATCTGGCGGCCGAGGATTTCGAAGTCGAAAATTGCCAGAGTTGCACGCTGTTTGTCGCTCTCGACGGCGGGGTGAACCTCCTGGCGTCGCCCCGCATCAAAGTCAAAGTCCACAGGGACAACCGCTGTCACGGTAAGGACACGATCGTCATCAAATAGGAAGCCGGCGATTCCCCTCTCCGAGACACATTACGAATCCGGACTCCGTGCCGCGGAGGCAGGGCAGTGGGAAGAGGCGGTGCACCACCTGCGCGCCGCTACCCTTGCCGTGCCTCCCGGTGCGGCCCAACTCAACAGTCTTGGTGTCGCCCTGTTGGCTGTCGGCAGGCCGTGGCGCGCGGCTGCTTGTTTCCGACGCGGCCTCCGCCTTCAGCTGGATGACGCCGTCATGCTGCATCATCTCGGCCGCGCTTTGTGGCAGGCCGGCCGGAAGCAGTCCGCCGTCGCTGCCTTCGAACGCTCTGTGGACTTCGATGGGGAGAGCGCGTCTTCACGAAAGTCGCTGGCCTCTGGCCTGCTGGAATTGAAGCAGCCTCGGGCCGCGCTTCCCCATGCGCAGGCGGCCGTGGACCTCGATGGCGCCGATACCGAGGGCTTGAATCTGCTGGCCGCCTGCCTGGCCAAGGAAATCCGCCTCTGCGACGCCGCACTCGTGTGTGAGCGCTCGCTCTCCATCGACCCCGCTCAGCACACCGTCTGGAGCAACCTGGGCGGACTTCTTACGGACCAGGGATTGATGCGCGAAGGCTGCCAGAGCTATCTCAAATCTGCCGCGATTTCAGGAATGCCCGCCCTGCATTCCAACCTTTTGCTGGCTACGCATTATGCCGGATTCTCGCCGCAGCAGATCTTCGCGGAGCACTGCCGCTGGGCCGCTACTTACTATCCCACCGCCGCACCCGCCTTACTCGCCGCTGAGCCCGTCGCAGCCGTTTTCGATAACCAGCGGTCGACCGACCGCCGCCTCCTCATCGGCTACGTGTCCGCCGATTTCCGCGACCACTCGGTGGCATTCCTCATAGAACCGGTGCTGGCCGCGCACAATCGCGATCGCGTGGAAGTGTTCCTCTATTCCGCCACCCGCACCAACGATTCGGTCACCGCGCGCATCCAAAGCTATCCGGGAAACTGGCGCCTCGTTGCCGGTGTCGACAATGCAGCCGCCGCCGGCATGATTCGCGCGGACCGCATCGATGTTCTGGTGGACCTCTCCGGCCACACCGCCGGCCAGCGTCTCGGCATTTTCGCGCAGCGTGCCGCTCCCGTTCAGGCGACCTATTGCGGCTATCCGGACACGACGGGGCTTCCCTCCATCGATTTCCGCATCACCGACGAGTACTCGGATCCCACGGGGGCCACCGAGCATCTCCACTCGGAACGGCTGTGGCGCATACAGCCCGGCTTTCTCACCTACCGGCCGCCGGATGGCGTGCCGCTCGTGTCTCCACTGCCCGCGCTCCGAAACGGGTACGTGACGTTCGGCTGCTTCGCCATCCGCCAGAAGATCACCGGCGAAATGCTGGCCGCGTGGAGCGGGATTTTGCGGCGCGTTCCCAATTCGCGCATGATCCTGAAGAACCGGCAGGTGGCCGATCCGCAGATCGCCGCCGCCATCCGCGGACACTTCACGCGCCATAGCATTGATGCGGCGCGCATCGAGTTTCGGCCCCATACGCCGCGCCTCGACCACCTTCAGCATTACGCGGATGTCGATTTCATGCTGGACACTTTTCCTTACCACGGCACGGTGGCCGCCTGCGAGTCGCTGTGGATGGGCGTGCCGGTGCTGACCCTGGCGGGAAGTTGCCACGTTTCGCGGGCCGGCGTGAGCCTGCTGACCCGCATCGGGCTTCCTCAGTGGATCGCGTCGTCGCTCGACGACTATGCCGATCGCGCCGTGGAGTTCGCGGGCGACTGCGCGGAACTCGCGCGGGTGCGGCGCAATCTGCGAGGGGAATTCGCGCGCTCCAGCCTGGGTGATCCGCTCCCTGTCACCACCGCCCTGGAGGAGGCCTACCGCGCGATGTGGCGCGACTGGCTCAGCCTCACAGAATCGTATGCCCCTGGCCGAACGTAGCCACGATCGCGTTATCCAGCCGGATGGTCAGGTCGGCGATCGGGGCTGTCTCCATGCCCCCGAGGCTCACCTGCACCACCACATTCGCCCGGCGGAAGATGTAATTGCGGCCGTCCGGTGAACGGTAGCAGGCATCGCCCGGAACGGGCCAGTCCTCGGCGTTCGCCATCAGCTTCCGCGTAGCCACGAATAGTTCCCCGGCGCGTGCTACCGACTGGCACCGGTACCAGTCCACGTGAAGCCGGGGCTCAAGTGAGTCCGCTGAGAGCAGCACCGTGCTCATGTAGCGAAACAGATCTTCACCCACCGAATGCTCGGACCACTCGGCCATGTGCCAGGGCGACAGGTCGAGTGACACCAGGAAGTCACCCAGGTTCGACGGTACCTGAATCGAACCTAGTTTGGGCTGGCAGTCCGGCGTCGGGATTTTGATCTCGAGCCGCCAATTTTCGTGCACGTCGAGGGGTCCGGGCGCGATCAGCGCCGCCGCGTCGTCGCGCACAGCCAGCCGGGCGCGGTAATCCAGGCCGGATGCCTGGCTGAAGATCGTCCCAGCCGCCAGGTCGAATGTATGGGGGCTCATGGCCGGCGCGTCGTCGAAATCGACCATCAGACAAGCGTCCCAGACCGGGTCGCCGTCGCTGGCAGTGTTGCCCCATGCCAGTTCGTGTTGGTCGAAGGGCCTCGCGTCTTCGTTCCCCCCAATCAGGCGAACCACATTGGTATGAATCTGCGGACCGTCAAACCCGATACGCTGCCGGAAGAGTGCCGCTCCCAGAGCGTTGGCAAGTGTGCTCACGGCGCTGGCGCAATCGTGACAGTCCACGGCTCCCGGGTTGGACGGCATTGAGCCGTTGAGATAGCGGATCAGGTCAATCAGCCCGAATACCGAACCGAAATGGCCGCCCTGGAAGGTCGTAAAGACGTAATGTGCCCGGCTGTCGTAGACCAGTCGTGGATTCGATTGCGGCTCGCCGAGCGCGTAAAAGCGGCGGGTGATCTGGGTCGCTGCCGCGCCGGCGTCGCGTGCTCCCGTCGCCCAAGTGCAGGCGAAGTCCAGCGCGTCGGTCCACACGAACTGCTCCGGCTCCAGCGCCGACCACGGATAGTTGGGCGTGCTCAGCAGTGTGTACACACGGTGCCGTGTGGCAAGCAGCGGCACCCATTCCGCGCTGCCCTCGAGGCGCAGAAACCACTGCCACTCGTCGTCATGAACCTCTACGCTCGCCTGCGCCGCGTCGGTCAACCGCGGAGCGCTCAACCGGACCTGCCGCACAGCCGGCACGCCAGCCTGCAGGCTCACTCCAAACACGGGAATCGATCCAGAAAGGTTCTGGCCGGTGGCATCTTCCGCCTTAATTTCGAAGTCCAATTCTACCGGAGAATGCAAAGTGACCTGCACTTCCACCGTCCGCCCCGCCGTGCGATCCAGACAGTACGCCACAGAGGCGATGGCCCCGGCCGGCTGCCACTCCGGCAAGTCCAGCGGCACGGTGCACGGATTCTGCCGGAGCGGCACCGCAAACTCTGAGTCCGGGGGCACATCGCGGAATTGAATGGACAGCAGGGTAAGTGTCATGGTCGCAGGTCTCCCGAATATATCGCACCCATATCGATCGCGCCAGGGTCTCCGCAGTCACAGTTACAGCAGGCGCCAGTAAGTCTGTTCCGGATGTGTCGTTGGGGTTATCCCGGCCGGACCTGCGGGCGGTGCGCCGCCCTGGTGTTGCGCCTGAATCGTAGCCGGGATGGATGATGCCACATACCATGCCAGCGCGAGCCCGGTGACCCAGAACAGATACACCAAGACGTTCGAGACCGAGCCTGGAAGTACGCCCTTCGTACCCAAATCGCCCGCAGCCTGAACCAGAATTCGCAATTGAACCGCGGCTCCCCAGGTGGTCAGCAGGCTGGCCAGCAGGAAGCCAATCGCTAGAGATCATTTGCGGCGGCGCCGCCCGTGTCGAGCGCCAGCAACAGGAGTAAGGTTCGCATCGCTTACTTCTCCTTGAACTTGTAAGTCAATCCCATGCTGATCTTATGATCAGTGAAGTTGAAGGCCGGCGGCAGCGACCCGTACTGGTGTTTGACCGTCAGCCCCCAATAATCGTTGATACCGAACGTTACCGCGTTGGTCAGATAGTGGCGCGCCTTTCGAGAGAGGCTGTACACGGCGTTGCCATCCGCATCCGGGTGATTGAATAACTCGCGCTTGTACGGTAGCCGAATATCGTACGAGCTGCCGATCGTGATCCGCTCGAACCCTCCGAGTTTTCTCAGGATAAACGCGTTGGACGCACCTGCCCAAGTGCGCAGGATGCCGCCGTATCCGTCCGGGTTGAGGCTGTTGCGGAAGTTCGACCCGCCCTCGGTTCCCGCCCGTAACTCCATATTCCAGGTGTGCAAGGGGTTGCCCGCCGCATCCCACATACTGGCGGTAAACGGCAAAGCGACGTAGGGTACAGTCGTGAAGTTGAGGTTCTTGCCCTTGCGGTCGAACTCCACGCCCGCGTAATCCCAGTGCAGTAACAGGCCTTGAAAGAAGATCTGGCTTCCGTCGGGAGGCGCACTGGGGCTGGCCAGGACGTAGACGTAATCCAGCTTGACGTTGAAACTATCAGGGTCCACCTTCTTCCGGTTGTCCGTGATCGTTGCTGCCTTGATGCCGAGGCCGCGAGTGGTCGGATGGAAATCCACCGCCGCATCGATGTTGAACGTGGGTTTGGTGCCCACCGCGGTATTGATGCCGCCAAACAGGTACACCGTGGAATCGTCCTTCCCCGAGGAAGCAGCGGCTCCGCCGGCTGGGACTGGCTTCTGAAACGGGGTGGGTGGGGCGACCGCCACACCGGAGGCGGATTGGAACGTGACGCTGTAGGCCTGCGTGCCGGGTGGCAGCACCGCCCGGTTGGCAGGACAAGGGTCGGTATTGGAGAGGCAGAACGTCAGCTCGAGCAGACGGCTTACCTGAAAGTCGATGATTCGCACGCCGGTCACGCGCGCGACCGGCGCATTCGTTGCGAAGATCGTGATGCGCCAGTTTTCCGTGGCTTCGGCTTCATCGGCGGGCGGCGCCGACGAAGTTAAGAAGTTCACGCTAATGGCACTGCTGTCCGGGCGCCGTCCAATTGAGCGGATCTTGTAAGTCTTGGGCGCCGCCTCCATGCCGGAGCCTGGCAGCATCGCTAGGAGCATTCCCCCCAACAGGCTTCTGGTCAGCATGTGAGTGCATCCGCAATCTCCCCGAGCGTGGTATCGGGGGTACAAGGAGAAGTTCGCGTGCAACCCGCGGCGGTGGCGGTCTGTTTCACTCGGGCGCAGAACGCCTGCCGGGCCGATGTCAGCGGAAAGATCTGTTTGAGCGCGGTATCGGGATTGTGCGGCGCCCCGCCTACCGATGACTGCACTAGCTTCGATGCGTCCTCAGCGGACAGGCAGCCCGCATCGGTGGCGCTGATGGTCGCGGGAACAAATGTCAACTTCGGGATCAGGACGACGTGTCCTTTCTTCTTGGCTCCCTTCTTGCCGGGGACCTTCTTGGTCGTCGTTTTCTTTGCCACTGGATTTTCCTCCTGGGCGGATTAACCGCTCAATCCAAGTAGCGGAAAGAAATGCCGGAAAGTGACAAATGGGCGGAATTATTTCGGGGGAATGTGGGGAGCGAGGCAGCCGCCCTCCCATTGCTGAGGAAGGCGGCCGGAATCGATTGTTCAAGAGCTACCGGCGATCGCGCCGGTTGTAGTAATCGTTGTGGTAGTGCACGCCGTTCTCGTCGTAACCGTTGTCATCGCGGTAAGGATCGGAGCTAAACTGAAACGGCTCGTCGAGCCGGAAGGTCAATACGCTTTCGGCCGGGACCCGGACCGCGCTGCCTCTGGTGAGAGTCTGCGCTCCGGCGCCCGCCGCTCCGCCGGCCACCGCGCCTATCGCCGCACCCTTGCCTCCGCCCGCAATCGCGCCCAGCAGCGTTCCGAAAATCGCGCCGCCTCCCACGTATTTCGCGGTTCGCTCGTTCTTGCCAACCGAGGTTCGCCGCGAAAGGTTATACTTTTCGGCATTCACCATATACCGACGGCCCTCGAAAGTGACCGAATCCAGATCGATGGTGCCTTCGTGCTCGCCGAGATTCTGCACGAGCACCTCTGCGCGCGCCCCGCGCGGAATAATCACCGCTCCCGCTTGGCCAGTCACGTCTTCGGTAACGCTTCCCGTAAACACGCGGCCGTCGCTGGGAATGGTCACGTCGATGGCTTGATCGAGGCGGACTGGAACCCGGCTGCCCGCCGGAATCGTGTCCAGATAGCTGCCCCGCACCGCGCGGTCGCGCTCACTCTGTGCGAACGCGCGGGTGGTGGCCAGAGCCAGGCAGGCAATCGCTGTTCTTGCTTTTAATTTCATGGACTATACCCCCGGTCTTAGGGGAGCAGGGTCCTTGCCATCGTACGAAATCGCGGATGCGGCCAACGGTGCGGCAGCGTTCAGTCCGCTCTAAGGCGCAAGCTTGGCTGTTTTCGTCTCCGGACGGATAATATCGACGCTGCCCTTGAAGTAAGCGCCGTCGTCGATTCGTATGCCCGCTCCGCGTATATCGCCGATCAGGCTCCCCTGCTCGCGGATGGCAATCTTAGTGGTCACTTCGACATTGCCCTGCACGCTTCCGAAGATCGCCACTTCCCGCGCTTTGATGTTGCCCTTCACTCTGCCGGTGGGTCCGATGGTCAGCAGACTCTGGGATTCGAGCAGGCCATCCACTTCGCCATCGACTACCAGTTCCTGTTGGGCGCGAATATCGCCGACAATCGTCATCGAGCCGCCGATCACGGCCGGGGGCTGCGCGCTAGCCACAGTGGTACGAGTGGGGCCATCCATTGCGGGCGCGGAGGACTGCGGCGCTACCGGCGCCGGGGTGCCGCGCATGGGTTCGCCTTGAGGCCTTACGGGACTGGATTCGTCGTTTCGTTTATTCCACACCGGATGATCCTTCCTTGATTGGGCAACGTGCCCAATCGGAAGGTTGCAGCACATTGAGTGCCAAGCGATATCCCCAGTAATCCGCGTTCCGGCGCGGCAACTCCGCGTAACTCTTACCGGGACGGGACGAGGAGATTCGCCCGGCACGGAAAAAAACACGCGGCGCGCTTCGGGGCGAGTTCCGGCGCCGTGCCCGGAACACGTATACAAACCAAGAGACCGCTTCAGTGCGGCTTCGCTGTCCCCGGCGGTGAATCTCACACCATCCCTCTGCCCCAAAGGGCAAATCGGTGACGCTTGCCGGCGCTTGGGGGGAGTTCCGCAACCTCCGCGTCAAGGAACTCCCCACACAATAGGCGGCTATTTTCCCAGGCTGGCTTCCGCCATGTGCAGAAAGGAGTTGCGCAAACTCTCGGTACCGCCGTCGGCGCGCTGAATCATCAGGATCGAAATTAGACCGTTGCCCGGATCGATCCAGCCTTGTGTACCGAACGCGCCGCCGTGGCCATAGCTGCCCGCACCGTGTCCCGCCAGTTCCCCGAACGGGGTGGTGACCACTTCCCACGCCAGGCCGTAATCCGCGCCGCGCATCCAGCCCACCGACGGAATGCCCTTGGTATGCGCCTCCGTCATCAGTTGCACGGAGAAGTGGGAAAGGTAGCGGTGGCCTTCGAAGACGCCATCGTTCAACATCATGCGGTAGAGACGCAACAGGTCGTCGGCGGTCGAGTAGAGTCCCCAGCCCGGCGCGGAGAAGACCGCGCCCTGCCGGTATTTTGTGGGGTCGCCCGCCAGAATCGACGCCGGCGCACGCAGCAGCTTGCCGTCCTGGCTGACGTACACCATCGAAATGCGCGGTAGTTTCTCAGGCGTGGGGAAGAAGAAGGTATCTTTCATGCCGAGCGGCTGAAGAATGCGCGCGGCGATGAAGTCCTCGTACTTCTGGCCGGAGACCACTTCGATGATGCGGCCCAGAATTTCGATTCCCGGACTGCTATAGCTCCACTGCGAGCCGGGCTGAAACAGCAGGGGCGTTTTGGCGAGTTCCTGCACCACCTGCTTCAGCGTCACGTTCATCAACTGCGGATAATCCTTGATCGATGCGGGCGCCGGGTCCTGTATGCCGGCGGTGTGCGTGAGCAGGTCGCGAATGGTGATGGGGTGTTCGGGGGCCCCAAGGCGCGCCGCATCGGGTCCGATGTTGGCGGCCACCTTCTGATTTCGGAACTCGGGCAGATATTGTTCCACTGGGTCGCGTAGCGCCAGTTTGCCGGCATCCGCCATCATCATGATGCCGATGGCGGTGACCGGCTTGGTCATCGACATGATCTGGAAGATGGTGTCCTTGCGCATGGGGCGATTGGCTTCCACATCCGCCATGCCCTGCGCCTCGAATTCCAGCACCTCTTTGCCGGTGGCCACCAGCGTGACGGCGCCAGTCACGACGTGATGATCGATGGCTTCCTGAATGCGTTTGGGAATTTCAGCGAGGGCCGCCTGATTGACACCGGCAGCGCGGGTTTGCGCGGGCGCGGGAGCAATCAGGCCGCACGCCGCCACGAGAACAAGAATTCGAGATGCGTTTCGCACGCATAACAATATACCCCAGCGCGCCGGTACTGCTGTGCGATCTCGGTAGCCACGGATGGCCGGCAACTGATTTCGCGCAGCCGTACTAATCGCCGCGTTCGCTATCGATGCGGCTGACGAAGGCATAAAGTGTGGCGGTCGCCAGAAACAGAATGCCGGAAATCGCGGCGCCCGGCCCCGCGGCGTCGCGGTGTCCGGCCAGGTAAGTTTCCAGCGTGGCGGAGAGCAGCCAGATCTGCACGATTAGCAGAATCGCGATCAGGCAGAGCGCGCCGTCAATGGCGGTGAGACTGCGCAGGCGGGGATTGGGTTTCACTCGCCCTCCATCCGGACGGCGATCAGCGCTCCGCCATCACGCTCGAGCACCACACGCGGCAGCGGACGCTGCGGCGGGCCCTGCAATACTGAGCCATCGGCAAGCGAGAAGTACCCCTGATGGCACGGGCACTCCAAGCGATTTTGCGCGGCTTCGTAGTACACTGCGCAGCTGAGGTGAGTGCATTTCTGGCTGTACGCCGCGAAGTTGTCTTCGGCGGTGCGCACCAGGATGCAGGGATCCTCCGGTCCGGGATAGTTGAAGATCTTCACGCCGCCCACAGGCAGTTCCTCGATACGCGCGACGGCGGCACGGGGGAAGGTGGGTTCGCGGTGGAACCAGGAGCGCACCAGAATCCACAGATTGCCGGCGAACATGCCGAGACTGGTGAGGGTCAGGAATTTGGCGAACTGCCGGCGGTTGACGTAGCGCTCGTCCGCCGTGAAAACACTGAACTCGTCCTGCCAGAGCGGGGCACTAGACGGCCGGCGAAATAGCTTCATATTCTACCTCCCAGGTGTAATCGGCAACGTCGAGAGTTATGGCTTCGGCTCCTTCTGGCACCATCATGAAGACCTTCGTGGTAATTCTCTGTTCGCCGAAATAGAATGTGTTGACGGGCTTTTCGCGCCGCGTTTTGGCGATAGTTTCGGGCGTTACGTAGGCCAGCGCCTGGCTGGGGCAGACGGTGGCGCACATGGGCCGCTTGCCCACGCTGGTGCGGTCGTAGCACATGTCGCACTTCATCATCTGTTCGTACTCCGGCACCAGCTTCGGAATGCCGAACGGACAGGCCAGCACGCAGTTGGAGCAGCCGATACAGCGCGGCTTAAGTGACGAACCCACTACGCCGTCCTCGTACTTTTTGATGGCGTCGGCGGGGCAGACTTGCGCGCACGTGGGGTCCTCGCAATGCCAGCAGACGTAGGCCGCGGCGGCCACCGTTTCACGCCGGTCGATGAAATCGAAATTGATCATCGAAATGCCGCGATGCGTATCGCATTCCTCGCAGGCTTTCAGGCAGCTTTGGCAGCCGATGCAGCGCGAGGGATCGACGTAGAATTCCATCCCGAACATCAGGAGCGTCCTCCGCCGCCGGGAAGCTGCACCAGCGCTTCGACGCGCGCCAGACGGCAGGCCGACACCTTGTACTCGGGGATTTTGCTGCGCGGGTCGAGTGTGCGGTGAGTAAGTTGGTTGGCGCTGCGGTCGCCTGCCCAGTGATAGGGAATGAACACTGTATCGGGGCGGATGCTGCGCACCACCATCGCGGGCAGCGTGATGGAGCCGCGGCGCGTGGTCACGGTGACGCGGTCGCCCGTGCGGATGCCGTAGCGCGCGGCCAGTGAAGGATGAAGCTCCAGTTTCGGCTCGGGGTATTGATCCACCAGCGCGCCGATGCGCCGCGTCTGGGTTCCCGAGAGGTACTGGCTGACCACGCGTCCCGTAGTGAGGTATACGGAGAACTCGTCGTCGACCGGGTCGCCCGACTCCCGCCACTCCAGCTTCATGAAATGCGCCTTACCGTCGCCATGATAGAACTTGCCGCCTTCGAAGAGGCGCGGTGTACCCGGATGGTCTTCCGACGGGCACGGCCACGCGACGCCGAATTCACGGTCGATGCGTTCGTAGGTGATGCCGTAGTAATCGGCGATGCCGCCGCGGGAGGCTTCGCGCAACTCATCGAAAATCTCTCGCGGCTCTTTATACGGGAAGTATTGCCCGCGGCCCAGGCGGTGCGCGAGTTCGCAGATGATGGCCGAATCGGCGCGCGCATTGCCGGGCGGATCCACAGCTTTGTTGATGTGGATCACGCGCGCTTCCACATTGGCGGTGACGCCTTCCTCTTCCTCCTGCAGGCTGCCCGCCAGCACAACGTCTGCGTGCTGCGCGGTCTCGGAGAGGAAGAAATCGATCACGCCGAAAAACTCCAGCCCCTCCAGCGCCTCGCGAGTGAACCTCGCGTCCGGCAGCGAAACCACAGGATTGAAGCAGATGTTGAGCAGCCCCTTGATTTCGCCGGCGTGGATGGCGTTCATGATCTCGACGGCGCTCAAGCCGGGGCCGGGAATCTCATCCGGCGATACGCCCCAAACGCGCGCCACATGTTCGCGGGCGGCCGGGTCGGTGATCGATCTTTGGCCGGGAAGTTGATCGCACTTCTGGCCGTGCTCGCGCCCGCCCTGCCCGTTCCCCTGGCCGGTGATCATGATGCAGCCCGCGCCCTCGCGGCCGATGTTGCCGGTGGCCAGCGCGATCGCGATCACCGCTTCGCAGTTCTCCACGCCCTTCGATTGATGCTCCAACCCGCGCGCATGCAGCAGGATGCATCGGCGCGATTCGCCAATCATGTGGGCAGCACGCTCGATCGCTTCCGGCGGCACACCGCTGACTTCGGCCGCCCGCCGGGGATTCCACGGCTCGGCGCTGGCGGCGGTCAGGTCGAATCCGGTGGTGTGCGCCGCGATGAATGCATCATCCGTCAGACGGTCGCGAATGATGACGTGCAGCATGCCGAGCAGCAGCGCGAGATCGGTCCCAGGACGCACGGGCAGGAACAGATCGGCATTGCGCGAGATGGGCGTGGCGCGCGGGTCGGCCACAATCAGCTTGGCGCCGTTGTCGCGGGCCCGCCAGAAGTAATCGGTGGTGATGGGCGAGCATTCGCCGACGTTGCTGCCGATGGCCATCAAGACTTCGGCTTTCGGAATGTCCGCCCACGGGTTCGGCGAACGGTCGATGCCGAACGCGCCTTTGTAGGCCGTTCCCGCGGATACCATGCAAAGGCGTCCGTTGTAATCGATATGCTTCGTGCCGAGCGCGATGCGGGCGAACTTGCCGAGCAAATAGCTCTTTTCGGTGGTGAGCGACGCGCCTCCGTAGACCGCCACCGAATGCGGCCCGTACTTCTCCTGGATCTCGCGCAGGCGGCGCGCCGTGAAACCGAGCGCCTCGTCCCAGGTGGCCTTGCGGAAACCGCCCCCGGTGCGCATCAGCGGGTCCATAAGGCGGTCAGGATGGCCGCTTTGCATGTAGCGCTTGACTCCCTTGGGACACAGCATGCCGCGATTGAAAGGGAACTCTTCCCAGGGCTCGAAACCCACTACCGTGTTCTCGCGGACCTTCAACTGGATGCCGCATTGTTGCCCGCAGAAACAGCAGTGGGTCTTTACCAGCTGGGTGGGTTCGGAGTGCGCGCGATCCTGCCAGCCTCCTGCGGGCAAGTAGTTGAGGTGGGGGCCGTATTCGGCGGCGAGTTGTTCGGGCGGTGCGGGTAGTTTAGCCACGGAGTTCTTCTCCGATTCTCATTTGGGCCAGTGAAATCGATTTGCGTTTGCACGGTGGGCAAAGGTTCTGCCAGTTGCCGGCGGGGCTGGGAAGATTGTACTGAAAGCCTACTTGCGGCAATACCGCCTTCAGGTCGGCGACATGCATCTGCGACGCGTAGCGCTCCCCGCAGCGCACGCAGCGCGCTCCGTCGTCTTCCGCCCCTTCGTCCTGATAGAGCTTCACGCCGAGTTGCGCGGGCCGCTGGAAGATGTGGAAGAATTTGCCGAACGGCAGGAAGAGCAGCGCCGCAATCACGGTGATGGCGTGAATGATGGCCAGGAAGCTATAGGCGGAGCCGCGCAGAAATTCCTGCGAGATGGTCAGGGCGAGGCCGGTCACGGAGATGGCGAACAGCAGAATGATGGGCAGAAAATCCATGCCGAACTGCTGCAGGGTGCGCGCGCCCCGGTCCATCATGCGGCGCCACAGCGAGAGCGCGATGCCGGCCAGCACCAGGACGGCGGAGATGTCGAGTCCGTGGAACAGGGCCCACGCAACCGCCGTATGCAGGTGGAACGAGCCCACCGGGAAGCCGAAGAGATAGGTGACGTACGTCATCTGGTCGCCGGACAGGGTGCCGAAGTGAATCCAGCCGAAGACCAGCGGAAAGGTGATTGCCACCGCGAGCAGGCATCCCCAGGAGAGGCACATGTGCATCCACCAGCGCAGGCGGGAGCGTTTGGCGATGAACGTCTGCGCGGCGAGGTGGGTTCCGGCTACGGTGGAGACGCGCAGCAGGCTGCGCAACACGCCGCGGCGGCGGAACAGTTCCCAGCCGCGGTCCCAATAGAGGCGCGTGGGCGGCTTGTCGAGCCAGATGTTGTAGTGGTAAATCACGCCCCACGCGGCGAACACCACGGCAAATGTGTAGATCACCAGCGCCGGGTCGAAATGCTGCAGGTTGCGCGAGCCCACCACGATGGCGGCCACCAGCAAGGCGGTCCAGAGTGTTGACCAGGCGCCGGGGCGCAGGCGGTCCGCGGTGCGGCGCAGATTGCCTGGCAGCACCAGGTCGAGCGCCTGCTGGCGGGGCACGAAGACCAGATGATTCGCCCAGCACAGGGCGGCGGAGGTACAGGCGAGCAGCACGAAGCCCGGCCAGATGACGCCCATATTTTGCCGGAAGAAACCGAGCAGCAGCGGTGGGAAGAAGCCGCCGAGACCACCCATCGCACCCACCAGTCCGGTGACGGTGCCGGTCTGCGTGGGGAAGTATTGCGGTACCAGTTTGAAGACCGCGCCGTTGCCGAGCCCGAGCAGCGCGGCGCAGCCGAGCGCGCCGACCGAGAAGGGCAGGATGGCGGGCCAGGCGAGCAGCAGGGCGAACGGCACCACGCCGGCGAAGACCGCGGTAAGCACGCGCGCTCCGCCGATCCGGTCGGCCAGCCAACCGCCGAGCGGCCGCAGCAGAGTCGCCAGCACCACGAAACCGGCGGTGCGGAATCCGGCGTCGGCCGGCGAGAGTTTGAAGGCATCGCGCAGCAGTGTCGGCAGGTAGATCGAGAACGCGACGAAGCCGCCGAAGGTGAGGAAGTAGAATGCGGCGAGCAGCCAGGAGAGGCGCTCGGTGACCAGCACGGTCCAGACGGAGGGCGACGGGCCGCGCGCGGCGGCGCGTGGCGCATCCCTTGCCAGCAGCGCGAATGCCACTCCCCAGATGACGAGCATCACCGCGACGCCACGGAACACCGCGGGCATGCCGGCGCGCGCGGCAATCACAGGACCCAGAAAGACGGCGGCGGATTGGCCGATGTTACCCAGTCCATAGACCCCGAGCGCGCTGCCCTGCTGGGCGGGCGGAGTCCAACGGGAGCAGTAGTTCACGCCGATGGCGAAAGACGATCCGGCAAGTCCCAGGAAGAACCCGACGATGAGTAAGTTAGTGTAAGTGGCCTGTTGCGGGACCATCCAGACCGGAATCGCGACTCCGGCCATGAGCAGGGCGAATAGAGCGCGGGCGCCGAAACGATCGGCCAGAATGCCCATCGGCAAACGCGCCAAAGAGCCGAGCAATACAGGCACTGCGACCAGCAGCGCGGTTTCGGACGGACTGAGATGCAGCGCCTCACGAAAACGCGGAGCAAAAGCGCTGATCAGTCCCCAGGCCGCGAAGCAGACCGTGAACGAGATAGTACCCAGTGCTAAGTGGCGTCGGCTGGACACGCGTAACCCCTCATTGACGCTACTACTCTATCGCTGCTTCGAGCCGTTTGTGGTGACTGTGGTCACAAAAACTCAACAGTCCGCAATCCTGACACCGGGGTGAGTGCGATACGGGACTGAGGTGCCAGGCTCGCGAAGGTGAGCGGGGCACTCGGACCGTGGGTCGTGACCAGGGCACGCCGGAGACACGCGCCTATCGAGCGCCCTCGCCCTCGGGATGTGGACCTTGCGGACCGGAGAGTTCGCGCATCAGCCACGCTCGCGCCATTTCCAATCGCGCAGCGCGTTCACGCATCACATGGCGTTCGGCTCGTTCGTGCGCAGTCCGGCGCGGCGTCCCGCAACGGGAAAAGTTGGAGGGCGGACGGTCGGCCCGACAGCAACTACGCATAGAAGCTGAGCATGTTGTCGCCGTGGCGAACGGTGCGCGTGCGCCGCAGGGCTGCGTATTCGTCTTTCAGTGCGAGGTGGACCGAATGCTGTGCAATGGCCAGCAGCGGCGGGTTCTGGCCGAGCAGTTCGAGCGCTACGGCGTATTCGTCCGCCAGGTCGTATGGCGGATCGAGAAAGACGATACCGCGCGGGCAGCGTTCGAGGGTCGTATGGACCTTTCCGGCAAGAACGGTGGCGCGAGATTCGATGCGCAGGGCGGTGAGATTTTTGCGGATGGCGTCGAGCGCGCGGCGGTCGCGTTCGAGAAACCAGGCGTGAGCGGCGCCGCGGCTGAGCGCCTCGATGCCCACCGCTCCGGTGCCGGCGTAGGCATCCACAAAATGCGCACCTTCGATGCGTGTCTGCAGGATATTGAACAGCGCTTCGCGCACGCGGTCCGCCGTGGGACGCGTATGATCCCCTGGAATACTGGCCAGGCGGCGCGAACCGAACTCTCCCGCAATGATCCGCATCAGACCGTCACCAACCCGTAGCGGCGCTGCCAGTGATCGCGGATGTAGGCGACGGCGCTGCGGAGCTCGTCCTCGGAGGGCGGGCGCGCCACGAAATCGACGGCATCGCGCCGCGCGATTTCGAGAATTTCCGTATCGCGCAGGATGTTGGCGATGCGCAAACTGGGTAGGCCGGATTGTTTGGTGCCGAAGAATTCGCCGGGACCGCGCAGCTTCAGATCCATCTCGGAAATATAGAAGCCGTCGGTAGATTCCACCAGGGTACGTATGCGTTCGCGGGCGGTATCGTTCATCTTTTCGGTGACCAGCAGGCAATAGCTCTGGGCAGCGCCGCGGCCCACCCGGCCGCGCAACTGATGCAACTGCGCCAGGCCGAAACGTTCGGCCTGTTCGACCACCATCACGCTGGCATTGGGAACATCCACGCCGACTTCGATAACCGTAGTGGAAACCAGGATCTTGACGTGCCCCTCTTTGAAGCGCTGCATCACAATTTCTTTCTCGTCCGCGCCCAGTCGGCCGTGCATGAGCCCCACAGGAATATCGGGAAAGACCTCTTTCGAAAGGTGCTCGTACTCCTGCTGCGCGGCCTTCATTGCCTGCGTCTCGGACTCCTCGATCACGGGGTACACGACATAGGCCTGGCGTCCCTCGTCGATCTGCGCCTTCATGAAGCTATAGACCTTCTCGACGTGGTCGGCAGTGGCGTGTTTGGTGACGATGGGCTTGCGGCCGGGCGGCATCTCGTCGATCACGCTGACGTCGAGATCTCCGTACATGGTCATGGCGAGGGTGCGGGGGATGGGCGTGGCGGTCATCACCAGTACGTCAGGCGTCACGCCTTTCTGCACCAGGCCGAGGCGCTGCAACACGCCGAAACGGTGCTGTTCGTCGATGATCGCGAGGCCGAGACGGTGGAATTCGACGTCCTGTTGGATGAGGGCGTGCGTACCCACCACAACGTGAACCAGGCCTTCGGCGATCAGTTTCTTAATCTGCGCTTTTTCGCGCGCCGTGTTACTGCCGGTGAGCAAGGCGGTGACATAGCCGAGTTTGCCGAGAATTTGTTTGAAGGTGAAGCTATGCTGGGTGGCGAGAATCTCCGTGGGCGCGAGCACCGCCACCTGGTAGCCGTTTTCGATGGCGATCACTGCGGCTTCGGCGGCCACCAGCGTCTTGCCGCTGCCTACGTCGCCCTGTAGCAGCCGATTCATGGGGTGCGGCGCCGACATATCGGCGGCGATCTCCCCCAGGACGCGTTTCTGCGCGCCGGTGGGCTTGAAGGGCAGCATGGTCTTGATCTGCTCGCGCACCCGCTCCGTGAGCTCAAACGCGATGCCGGGCACGGCACGCGCCTTGCTGCGCTTGAGGGCCACCCCGCATTCCAGCCAGAAAAACTCCTCATAAATCATGCGGAATTGGGCCGGCGAGCGGAAGGCGTTGAGCAGGCGAAGGTCGCTATCGGGTGGCGGAAAGTGAATATTGCGGAGGGCGGTCCAGCGATCGGGAAGTTTGAGGCGGTCGCGCAGGAATTGCGGCAGGGCGTCGTCGACCGGGGCGACTTCGGCCAGCACGCGGTGAGTGAGGGTTCGTAGGATCTTGGTGGTGATTTTGCCGGTCGCTTCGTAGATGGGTACAACGCGACCGACATGGAGGCGGGCGTCGCCTTCCTCGTCGTCGCCGGAGAGGATTTCGAATTCGGGGTGCAGCATGCTGAGTTCGCCGGAGTAGGTATCGAACTCCACCTTGCCGAAGAGTGCCACCTTCATGCCTTCGGCGAGGACGTTGGCGAGGTATCCACCGTGGAACCACTTGCCCGCGAGGATGGCGCGCGAGGCATCAGTAAAGCGCGCTTCGAACATGCCCAGGGAACGGCGTTTGAAGCCGCTCATTTTCACCGAACGGACTTCGGCAATGACCGTGGCCATCTCGCCGGGTGCGAGCTGCGACACCGGCTTCATGTTGCTGCGGTCTTCGTAGCGGAACGGCACGTAGCCGAGCAGGTCTTCCACCGTAGTGAGACCTTTGGCTTCGAGCATCGCGGCGCGGCCGGGTCCGATTCCTTTGACGTAGGTGAGGGGAGTGGTGAGGTCCATGCCTCGTCCCCTCAGTGTAACAAGTGCGGGAAGGCGGTTTCCGCCTGCGCTGTGGGAAGGCAGGAACTTCGCATGGCGACTAAAGAAGCCCGCGACAGCCGCGGGAGGTGGCG
>JBDTMZ010000158.1:0-3752 GCA_039934035.1 Candidatus Solibacter sp.
CCTCGCTGCCAGGGCAGGACGACACGCGGATTCTGGTGCCGTATTTTACGATGCGGAAGATGTTCCCCAATGTCAGGGAGCACATGCTGGTGGTGATAGCCTATCCGGGGCTGGTCGACCGGGCGCAGGACGAAGTGCGCGCGGTATTGCGCATGGCGCGCCGAGTTCCATTCAACGGCTCCGACACGTTTTCAATCACTACAGCTGAGCAGATGATCGAGCAATTCCACAGCGTCACGGCCACGGTCGCGCTGGTGATGGTGATTCTCAGTTCCATCGGGCTATTAGTGGGTGGAATCGGCGTGATGAACATCATGCTGGTCAGCGTCACGGAGCGTACGCGCGAGATTGGCATACGCAAGGCGATTGGTGCGCGCAAGAGCGACATCATCGTGCAGTTCCTGACGGAAGCAGTGGTGCTCACCGTACTGGGAGGCATTCTGGGTCTGCTGCTGGGCTGGCTGATTTCACGCGCGGCGGCACTGGTATTTCCGAGTCTGCCGACGGCCGTGCCGTTGTGGGCGGCGGTCGCCGGTGTGGGCGTTTCCGTGGGCGTAGGACTGTTCTTCGGAATCTGGCCCGCGAGCCGTGCCGCACGTCTCGATCCGGTGGAAGCGCTGCGCTACGAATAGGCGCGTAGTCAGCGCACAGCGAGAGTCACTAGCGGTTACTCACGGGTGCCTTGCACCCAGTTCGCAGTCGCCAGCTTAAGAGACTCTGCCATACTGAAACTCTAAACGGAATGGACCCTCAGGAATCGAGATTGTTGCGGAGTGCCCGATGGCTGACGTTTGGCTCGGCGGCCACAATCTTGCTGGGGATCGCGCCGTCGCAGATTCTGTTGGCGCTGTCGCTCGCGGCGCTGCTGGCTTGCGGCGAGCCTTTGCGCCTACCGCGCATCCGCCTGCCGCTCCTGCTCTTCCTGTTGGGGACGGTGGTCTCGCTGCTGCTGTCCGACCAGCCGGCTGCGGGGCTGCCCCAAATCCGCAAATTCTACGTATTCCTGGAACTGCTCGTGGTGTTCTCGCTGCTGCGCAGTCTGGCGATGGTGCGGGTACTGTTTCTGACGTGGGCGGGTATCGGCGCAGTGACGGCGATTCGCGGGTGCGTGCAGTTCGCCGCGAAAGTCCAGGAAGCGCACCGCCTGGGGCGCAATTTCTATGAGTTTTATGTGGGGGAACGGATTACCGGTTTCACGAGTCACTGGAACACCTACTCTGCCGAGGAGATGTTTGCACTGATCATGTTGCTGGCGTTTCTGTTCTTTGCGCCGGACGTTCGCAGGCGGCTTTGGGTGTGGCTGTTCTGCGGCGCCTTGATTGCGCTGGCGATCCTGCTCGGCGAAACCCGCGGTATCTGGATTGCCGTGGCCGTCGCCGTGCTCTATTTGGTTTGGTTTTGGAAACGGTGGATGGTGGCTGTGGCGCCTGTGGCTTTGTTGGTAGGATTTTTCGTCGCGCCAGCTCACCTGCAGGACCGTGTCACGTCGATCTTCAAGCCGAAGACCGCCGACTCGAATCAATTTCGCGTAGTCACCTGGCGCACGGGACTACGCATGGTGGAAGCCCACCCCTGGTTCGGACTGGGCCCGGAAGGTCCCAAGCTGCATTTCGACGAATACGTTCCAGCCGACGTCCCGCGCCCGCTACCGTCTGGCTGGTACGGGCACCTCCACAATATCTACCTGCACTACGCTGCGGAACGTGGCATCCCGACCATGCTAATCCTGATGTGGATGCTGCTGCAGATTATCGTGGACTTCTCCCGTGGCCTGCGAGCCCTGCCTCCCGGCCCCAGCGACCGTCGATTTCTGTTGCACGGCGGCATTGCGGTTGTGCTGGCCACGATGACCGAGGGAATCGTTGAACTCAATCTGGGCGACAGCGAAGTGCTCACGATGTTTCTCGTAGTGGTAGCGTGCGGCTACATTGCGCTGGAGCAGGACGTCTCGGAGGGTGAGGCGAAAGCCGCGCTCTAACTGCCGCTTCCCCCCATGTACTGGGCCCGCCGGAAACTTCGTTCCAATGGCAGATCATAGCCGATCAGGCAAAACTGATCCAACGCGAACAGGACGACGGATTCCAGTTGTTCCCCGGTCGCGATCCGTACTTCTTTGTTCCACGGCGTGGTGTATTCGCCGATTCCCACCAGATGGCTGCTCTGCTCCCGTCCAAATCCCAATTGCATCGGCAATTGAATAGACGCGGTCGCCTGATTCACGTTGCGATCTCCCGTATACGTGAAGTTTTCCGTCTTCAGCGATGCCAATGTGGCGGGCGTCCAGTGTGCGCCAGGAAAATTGACCAGGCGATTCAGGGGCGTGTCGTTTACATCGGGCGGGTATAGGACTTCGAAGCGCGCATCGGGGTGCGATTCCCGCACGTGCGCCATGACAGCGTTCGTGAAGTCGCCGATCAACCCCGGCAGGAACGCGCACTCGTCTTGATACCCGGCGGGGTCGCAGCGCTCACTTGAAATCGTCGCCATTGGTCTTTCGAACCGGCTTTGAAAGGTCGACTTCGTGTAGTCGTCGTAGAACGGCATACCGCTGGGCGCGGCGAAGTACCACCATTGCACTTCGCCAAACTGAAGATAGGCCGGCACTCCAGACGAGGTCATCAGGTCGGCCATCTCCCGGTGGATTTCGCTCCAGTACGCTGTGCTCTCCGGCCCGAAATTGGTTTGCAGCGCCGGCGTGTTTAGCCAAACCGGATCGCCGTTAGGATACCGCTGCGCAAGTCGTGCTGCCGGCGTGTCATCTCCATGTTGGAGTTCCATGCTGAAGGCAGCGGTAACTGGCACCTCGTAGCGCTTCAACGCTTCAATAAAGGCGCGCGTCCAGTCCCTGGCCGCGCGATTGATCTTCGGCGAGGTCGTTGTGTCGGTGCGCCAAATCCCATCCACACCTCCGGCCAGGTTGCTGCTGCTCAACTCCGCGGAAAACTCGGTGCTGTTGGTCTCTACGGCGAGCGCGAGCGCGTTGCCCGCCTCACCTGCCACGCGGGAGGTGATGTTCAGTGAACAGCCATCGGACTGCGCCCAGACGCCCGTAGAACCCGCATTGATCACCTGCGCGAAGGAGGTCGCGATACTCTCGGCCGAGTCTCCGATCAGGTTCACGTGCTCGATTGCCGTCGGTCCCAGCCAAACAATCGTGCGCTTGCCGAACTTCGGTTCACCGGCAAACGTGATCGTGGCGCAAGCGTACTGGTGCTCGGCCCGCAGCAGTTCGTAGAACCACATTGCACCCGCGTAGTGATTGGCCCGCCCCCGGAATCCCAGCGTCTGCATCAGCCACGCTGTCCTTTCCGGCGCAATGGCGATCGAGTGATCCGTGTCCCAGTCCGTTGCCAGGGTCATGCGGGGAATCGGCTCGAACTCCGGAAGAAGGGCGGTTGGATATGCGATTTCGAGAAAGTCGAAGTAGAACACCGAGCCGGCGTTTCCTCGATGCGAGATCGCGATCGTGTGTGTGCCGGCGCACAGGCTCTCGGCCAGTCGGCAACGTATCAGAGTGTCTTCGGCTGCCTGCTGCAAGTCCAGTGCGAACGGCGTGCCGCCATCAATGCACACCTCTATCTGCGCTCCGTGGTCGGCCAGCCTTGTGCCCAAGTACAACGCGTGACCTTCGTTAGCGGAGTACGTGCCTTCCACACTGGCCGCCGGCATGTCCGACCATCGGATGGAACCCCCGGAGTAGTTGCCCCTCGCTTCAGTCCAACTCCCGTGATACCGCAAATCGGACGCATCGT
>JBDTMZ010000159.1:0-128316 GCA_039934035.1 Candidatus Solibacter sp.
CGAGCCGGTGGAGGTATCGACTCAGATCGACGTGAACTTCACGTTGAGCCAGTAGCCAGTAACCAGCACAGAAGTTCCGGCGCCTCAAGTGGGCCGGCAGAAAGTACAAATCAACTCGCAGGAGAGACGAAACCTATGCTTTTGCAACTACAAATCTGGTCGCTGTATCTGCTTCAGGAAAGCGGCAGCACCGTTAGTTGGGATCCCGCATCCCTTTGGAAGCAGATGGGCCCGTTGGCGAAAGCCGTCGTGGTCGGTCTGTTCATCATGTCCGCCTATTCCATCGGCGTCATGATCGATCGTCTGATGGCCTATAGCGCGGCCCGGAAGCAGTCGCGCCAGTTCGCGCCGGCGGTGGCCGGAGCGCTGCGTGAAGGAAAGCTGGATGAGGCCGTAAAGATTGCCGACCGGTTCAAGAAGAGCCATTTGGCGAAAGTCGTTGTTGCCGGTCTGCAGGAGTTCCAGGCTCACCAGATCAGCTCGGAGATTCCGGGCGAAGAAATCGAAGCCTCCAAGCGTGCTTTGGAACGCGCGGAAGCCATTGTCCACGCTGAGCTGAAGCGCGGCGTCAGCGCGCTCGCGACCATCGGTTCCACTGCCCCGTTCGTGGGACTGTTCGGCACCGTCGTCGGCATCATCAACGCGTTCAAGGGCATTTCGAACGAGAAGTCGACCGGTCTGGGCGCCGTCGCCGGTGGTATTTCGGAAGCGCTGGTGACCACCGCTATCGGACTGTTCGTGGCCATTCCCGCTGTCTGGATGTATAACCTTTTCACCAACAAGATCGAATCGTTTGACGTGGAAATGGGGAACTCGAGCAGCGAATTGATCGACTACTTCCTGAAGCGTTCGCAGCGCGCCCGTAAGTAGTCAGACTGTTTTTGGGATCGGCGAGTTGATTTGCGGGGAGCCCTCACGGGCTCCCCGGCTTCTGCCGAATTCCGGGAGAGAGACAATGACGGGAGAAAAGAAGAAATTTACCGCGCCGCCGCCCGTTGCCGACATTAATGTGACGCCGATGGTCGACGTCATGCTGGTGATGCTGATCATCTTCATGGTCATCACACCGATGTTGTCGAAGGGTGTCAGCGTCGAGCTCGTGAAGACCATGCACCCCATTGCGATGCAGGCTGCCGACAAGAGTGATGCCATCGTTTGTGCCATCACGCGAGATGGCAAGACGTTCCTGGGAACGACTGCCACGACGCCTGAAGATCTACCCAACAAAGTCAAAGATCTGCTGGCCAATCGTCTCGACAAGACGGTCTTCGTGAAGGCTGATGCGCGCGCCCGCTACGAACGGGTCGTCGATGTGGTGGACAATTTGCGTGCTGCGGGCGTCGACCAACTCGGTCTTCTGACCGACCAGCAGGATGCGACGAAGGGCACCAAACCCGCGGAAGGCGCTGCCCCGGCCGCGCAGTAAGCGAGAACTGTTTCAAAAGGAGCAATCATATGTCAATGTCCGTCGGCGGGTCTGGTGGCCCGAAAGCAGATATCAACATGACGCCCATGATCGACGTCCTGCTGGTTCTGATCATCATCTTCATGGTCATCACGCCCTTGACGCCGAAAGGCCTCGAGGCCCTGGTACCGCAGCCTCCCCCTCCGGATGCCAAGCCGAACCAGTCCGACCAGCGCACCGTCGTCATCACGATTGACGCCAACCACACCATGAGCATCAATAGCGAACCCACGGATGAAGCTCGTTTGGGAGGCCGCCTCGAAGACATCTTCAAGACGCGCGCCGAGCGGGTGGTATTCGTCAAGGGCGACCCCAGCATCGATTTCCAGTGGGTCGCGAAAGCCATTGACATCGCGCACGGTGCGGGTATCGACAAGGTCGGTCTGATGACTGCCAAAGTGGAGGCCGGTCAATAATATGCGCAAGGTGATGTTGGTCCTCGCCGTAGCCGCTCTGGCGCTTGCCAGCACGAGTTGCAATCAGCTCAAGGCGCGCGATGAGCTCAACAAAGGCGTGCAGGCGTTTACCGGCGCGCAATATCCGGAGGCCGTCGAGCGCTTCAAGCACGCCGTGGAACTCGATCCGGGTTTCTCCGCGGCCCGCCTGTACCTGGCGACTGCGTACATGCAGCAGTACATCCCGGGTTCGGATTCGCCCGAGAACAATAACATGGCGACTGCCGCCTTCGAGAATTTCAGGAAGGTGCTCGAAACAGATCCGAAGAACACCGTCGCCATCGCGTCCATCGCTTCGCTCAACCTGAACCAGAAGAAATGGGATGAAGCGCAGCAGTGGTACGACAAGCTGATCGCCGTCGAGCCCCAGAATGCCGATGCCTATTACAGCATGGGCTTCATCGCCTGGTCCAAGTGGTATCCCGTTTACGGTACGGCCCGCGCCAACCTCGGCATGAAACAGGAAGATCCGGGTCCGATCAAAGACAAGAAGGTCAAGGAAGAGCTCAAGGCGAAGTACGGTCCGGTGATCGAAGGCGGTCTGGCCGCGCTCGACAAGGCGCTGCAAATCAATCCGGAATACGACGACGCCATGGCTTACGAAAACCTGCTCGTCCGCGAACGTGCCGACTTGGCCGACACCAAGGAAGAGTACGAAAAGCAGATCAAAATTGCCGACGATTGGGTTCAGAAGGCACTGGCGACCAAGAAAGCCAAGGCCGAGAAGAAGAACAAGACCGGCGGTGGCATCACCATGGACGACACCAAGAAGTAAGTCAGTTCCAGCCTTGGTTTTACCTGGGGAGCGGGCCGCCATGGCCGGCTCCCCAATTGGTTTTTTGGGGTCCCCTGCTACAATCAGATTAGAGTGCCCTCCGAGTCTCCCAGCCTCTCCGAATCCGGTCCCGTACCGCCTCCGGGCGACCCCGTTGAGCAGTTGTACGCCGAACTGGAAGCCAAAATTCACGAGTACCGGCCGAAAGAAGATTTAAGCGCTCTCGAGAAAGCCTTTCGCTTCGCCAGCAAATACCATAAGGGTCAGACCCGCGATTCGGGCGAGCCCTACATGGCCCACCCCGTCATGGTGGCCCATATCCTCGCCGACATGCGGATGGATGTCGTCGCCATGGAGACCGGCCTCCTGCACGATGTGGTGGAAGATACCAGCGTCACCGTCGAGCAAGTTCGCAAGGAATTCGGTCCGGACGTGGCGCGCTGCGTCGATGGCGTCACCAAACTCACCAAGCTCGATGTCTTCTCAGCGGAAGACCGCCAGGCGGAGAGCGTGCGCAAAATGCTCCTCGCCATGGTGGAGGACATTCGCGTCATCCTGGTCAAACTCGCCGACCGCATACACAATATGCGGACCTTGGGATACCTGAGTCCCGAGCGGCGCGAGCGCATTGCGCGCGAGACCATCGAAATTTACGCGCCTATCGCGCACCGCCTTGGAATGGGTAAGGTGCGCGGCGAACTCGAAGATCTCGCCTTCCAGCATCTGGAACCCGATGCCTATCAGGAGATCCTCAGTTCGATCGAATCCAAGCGCCATTCCAACGAGGAATTCCTGGTCGAAATCCGGCAGACCGTGGAGAGCGAGTTGCGCCGCGAAGGCATTCCGGCGCGCATCGATGGCCGCGTCAAGCGCCCCTATTCGGTATTCCAGAAACTCCGCCGGCAAAAGATTTCGCTCGATCAGGTGTACGACCTGATGGCGCTGCGCATCCTGACCGATTCCGTGAAGAACTGCTACGCGGCCCTGGGCGTGATCCACAATAAATGGCGGCCCATTCCCGGCCGCATCAAAGATTTCATCGCTATCCCGCGGCCCAACCTCTACCAGTCCCTCCACACCAGTGTCGTCGGCCCGCACGGGCAGACTTTCGAAGTGCAGATCCGTACCGAGGAGATGCACCGAATCGCCGAAGAAGGCATCGCGGCGCATTGGAAATACAAGGAAGGCCGTAAAGGTCCCGCGGCGGACGATCAGCGGATCGCCTGGCTGCGCCACCTGGTGGAGTGGCAGCGCGACGTGCAGGATTCCGCGGAGTTCATGTCGACCCTCAAAGTCGACCTTTACCCCGAAGAGGCCTACACCTTCACGCCGCGTGGCAAAGTCATCATTCTGCCGCGCGACGCCACGCCCATCGATTTCGCCTACGCCATTCACTCCGACGTCGGCAACACCTGCGTCGGCGCCAAGGTGAACGGGCGCATCGTGCCCCTGCGCTCCACCCTGCGCAATGGCGACATCGTGGAGATCATGACGCAGCCGGGTCATGAGCCGAGTAAGGACTGGCTGGCTTTCGTCAAGACCTCGCGCGCCCGCAACAAGATCAAGCACCTGATCAACGCCGGCGAGCGCGTTAAGGCCATCGAAATCGGGCAGAAGTACCTCGAAAAGGAATCGCGCCGCTTAGGCGTTTCGCTCAGCAAGGTCACCAAGGCGGATATGGAGCGGGTGGCCGCCGAGTACGGGCTCAGCAAGATGGAAGACCTGCACGCGGCGCTCGGCTACGGCAAGTTTTCGGCGCGGCAGGTGCTTTCGAAGATTGCTCCCGGGGTGGTGAAGGATGAGATTCCCGAACCGCGGCCCGCGCCCGCACCGGAGACTGTCCGCGGCGATGCCGCTCCCGGCGGCAAACAGGGCGGGGGCGATGTCATCAAAGTGCGCGGCCTCGACGACCTCATGGTCTACCGCGCCAAATGCTGCAACCCCATCCGCGGCGAGGCCATCGTGGGTTATGTGACGCGCGGCAAGGGAGTCGCCGTGCATTCGAAAGCCTGCCCCAACGTGCAGAGCCTGCTCTACGACGTGGAGCGCAAAATCGAGGTGGAATGGGCGCGCGCGGCGGACGATTCCTTCCCGGTGCGCATCATCGTGCACACCGACGATCGGCCAGGCATGCTCAATCAACTCACCAGCGTGCTGTCCGACGAGAATACCAACATCCGCAGCCTCGAAGCGCGCGGCGCCACCGATCACGATGGCGGTGTGGTCGAGATGACGGTCGACCTTCGCGATAAGAAGCAACTCGAGAAACTGGTCGCTGCCATGCGCCGCATCTCCGGCGTGCGTGACGTCGAGCGTCTCTACAACTGAACATGTCACTGATTACCGATCCAGAACATATCGCCATTTCGAAATCCAAGGGCATCAAAATCGATTGGAAGGATGGCCACAACAGCGATTACGGGCTGGTGTACCTGCGCGACAAATGTCCCTGCGCGACCTGCTCCGGGTCGCACGGCACGCCGCCGCGCCAGCCGCAGGCCGACAATCCCTTCCAGATGTTTCAGCCCGCGTTGAAGATGTTGAGCGTGGAACCGGTGGGCAACTACGCCATCCGGATCAATTGGAGCGACGGGCACAATGCCGGGATCTACTCCTATGAGCACTTCCGGCGGATCTGCCCCTGTCCCCAGTGCAAGGCCGCGCAGCAATAAATTAAGCAATGGCACATGGCTCTGCTTTGTGCAGGTGAGCGAAGCTCGCCTCGCCCTAAATAAAAAAGGCGGTCCGTCGCCGGACCGCCTCTCTTAGGGAGCAACCTACTTACAGCCGCTACTTACAGCAATCGGAAATTGACTTCAATTTGAGCCTGGACCGTGACCGCCTTGCCGTCTTTCACGCCGGGCTTAAACTTCCACTTCTTCACGGCTTCCATCGCCTTCTCGTCCAGTCCGAGTCCCAGGCTGTGCAGCACACGCATATTGATCGCCTTGCCGCTCGGATCCACTTCCACATAGAGCAGCACGGTTCCCTGATATTTCGCCTTGCGGGCTTCTTCGGAGTACTCGGGCTCCACCTTGAAGAGCAGCGAAGGCGCGGTCACGCCGCCACCCACCCTGAATACGCCGCCACCCACGCCACCACCTTCACCGGGGCCGAAACCGCCGCCCTTGCCGGAGCCCACGCCGCCGCCGGAACCGCTGCCGATACCGCCGCCGGATCCGGGACCGTTGGAAAGCGGACCCAGCTTGCCGAGCGGATCGCCATAGTTGGTGCAGCTCGGGCAATCGGGCAGCTTCACATCGGGAGGCACGATGATGCTCGGCTCCATAGTCAGCTTCGGATTCGGGTTATTCACTACCGCCATCGGCGGCGTGAACTGCCGCAGCGCCTGCTTGGGCAGTTTGCCCTTGCTCGCCGGCAGCGGAGAACGATCGCCGCCGCCACCGCCGCCACCCATCGCCTGTTTCTTTACCGCCGCTTTCACTTCCGGAGGCGCCAAGTCGATCGGCGACACCAAGGGCACGTATTGTTTGACTTTGTCTTGTACCGCTTTGGAAGACGCAACCGTGAACAACAGCACTGCCGCCAGGACCTGGAACCCCGTCGACAGCATGAACGACTTCTTCTGCCGCCCGTACAGTCCCCAGATGTCTTTCACCGGCACGGGTTTCGAAGTGACTTCGAGCGGTGGCAGTTTGGGCGGGTTGATGGCGTCTTTGATATTTTGGACGAAGCTCATGTACCACGGCTGGCTCATTTCAGGTGCCAGCAAGCGAGATAAATGGTCGTCAGGTTTGGAAAAAAGATTGTTCGGTTGCGACAGGTCAGCCATGTTTATCCACCAGCTCCCCCTCTGGAGAACCGCTGTCTACGCTCTATTGGACGCTAACACCGATCGGCGCGTTACAGCTTTTGGTAATTCTCTGCCCAGGAAACACACCGCAATTTTAGCACATTGAGCCGTCGGTGGCTTGTAAACACAGTACATACGAGTAGACGCATTCTGGATGCAGAGGGTTCAGGAAAGTTCCAGTTTTTGGAATATTTCTGACAGGTGCTCTGGGAGGCGCACAGCAGGCTAAGACGTGGCAAAATCGATAGTGATGCAGATTACTGTCGAACGCGGACCTGCCGGACAGGTGATGGCGGAAGCCCTGATCGTACCGGTATTTCAGGGGCGGCGGGATAGCCGGTTTGGAGCCGGAGACCTGGTCGATTCCGGTGAGGTGGCGGGAAAGCCCTGCGAATTGACCCTGTTGCACCACGCCCCCGGGGTGAAGGCAACCAGGGTCCTGCTGGCCGGAGCCGGGAAGCCGGAGAAGTTTGACGCGGCCGAGATGCGGAGGCTGGCGGGCACGGCGGTCCGTTTCCTCAAGGCCAAGTCGATCAAGCAGGTCGCCTTCGTCCTGGACGCGGAGTTTGCCGGTGACGATTTTGCCTCGGCGGTCGTCGAAGGCGCCCTCCTCGGCAATTTCGAGCCCGACATCCACAAAACGCAGGACGACAAGAAGTCGTTGGAAGCCCTGATCGTCGCCGGCGATACTCCCGGACTGGACGCGGCAGTGGAACGCGGCCGGATTCTCGCGGAATCGCAGAATTTTACCCGCGCCCTCGTCAATGAGCCCGCCAACCTGCTGACTCCTTTGGCGATGGCCGACGCCGCGCAGAAGATGGCGGCGCAGGCGGGCCTGGAGTGCGAGGTGTTGGACAAGGCCGCCATGCAGGCGTTGGGCATGGGCTCGCTCCTGGGCGTCGCCATAGGCAGCGCCGAGCCCCCGGTGCTGATCGTCCTGCGCTACCGTCCCGCGAACCCCAAGGGGAGCGCGCACCTGGGACTGGTCGGCAAAGGCGTGACCTTCGACACCGGCGGCATCTCCATCAAGCCGGCCGACGGCATGGAAAAGATGAAGTACGACATGGCGGGCGGCGCCGCCATGATCGGTGCCATGCGAGCGATCGCCCAGCTAAAGCCTGCGATTCCGGTGACGGGCTTCATCCCCTGCGTGGAAAATATGCCGGGCAGCCGCGCCCAGCGTCCCGGCGACATCGTGAAAGCGATGAACGGCAAGACCATCGAAGTGATCAACACCGACGCCGAAGGCCGCCTGATTCTGGCGGACGCCCTCACCTACGCCCGCCAGCAAGGCTGCACGCACCTTGTGGACGCCGCGACCCTGACCGGCGCGGTGGTGGTGGCGCTCGGTCACCTGAACGTCGGTCTCTTCGCCAGCGACGACGGCATGCGCGACCGCGTCATGGCGGCATCGCGCGCCGAAGGCGAGCGCATGTGGCCGCTCCCGCTGGAGGAGGACTACAAGGAGTACCTCAAGAGCGCCTTCGCGGACGTGGCCAACGTCGGCGGCCGTTGGGGCGGAGCGGTGACGGCGGCCCTGTTCCTCAAGGAATTTTCAGAGGACACCCCATGGGTGCATCTCGATATCGCAGGTACCGCCTGGCTGGACGATCCCAAGCCGTACATGGCAAAAGGTCCCACGGGCCTGCCGGTGCGCACCCTGGTGCGTCTGGCCATGGACTGGAAAGACTGACGAGCGCGGGCCGTTAACCTGGAACCCGCCGCCGCGCTACTCCACCGCGACCGTCGTCTCCCCCCACCCCGCCGGAGTCTGTACTCGCACTTTCACCGGGACTGCCCCCACCCCCGTGGGCGTCCATGCGATCTCGTAGCGCGCCAACAGATTCAAATACGCGCGCTCGATCAACGGCACGACGTCTTCGTCCGTGCACGTCTGGCAGCGCAGACTGGTCCGCTGGCAGAAGTCCTCCAACTGGTGGTTCGGGCCCGAAGAGATTACCTGCATCGAGATCCGGCCCCCCTCCAACTGGGTGACCAGGCCATGGCCCGCAATCCGCGATTCCTCGGTGCTGCTCAAAATGATGATGTGTCGTCTTCCTCGCGACGGACCTGCGTCCTGCTTGATGGCGCGCCACACCCCGGTCCAGAGGTCCGTGCTGTCGAGTTTCTTGGGTGTCTCGCGAAGCGAAGCGGCCAGCGCATCGCCACTCGCAGTGAAGATTGGAGGCTCCGGGTCGCGAGGCGCGGGGGCCTCGCCGTCGCCGCTTTGGATATACGGCAGGACACACCACAAATCGCTCGACCGTTTCCAGCGCAGGCAGCGCAGCACGCCTTCAAAAAAGGCGCCGCCTGCCGCTTCCCGCGAGCGGGGAATGACAAACACCACGCTCATCGCTTCGGGCAGCGGCTTTTCCGTGATCTTATACGCGGTGACGTACTGGCTGCCTTCGCTGAGCAGGAACTGAAGCGGAGCGATTTTCGGAGTCTCTCGCACATCGTTCCCCGCGACGGCGAGCTTCAAGCGTCGCAGGCCCTTGGCACTTTCACCGGAGAGCGCGCGTGCCGCGACATTCCATACCTCTCCCACGGGAGCCACGCCGTTTGCCGCTTTGAGTTGGGCCAGCGAAGCGAAAGCGCGCTTGCGTACCGTTGGGTCCGATTCGCTGATCAGGCGCCGCAGCGCTTCCGTGAAACGCGGGTCGGCGGTTTCTCCCATCACCCACGCCGCCGTGGCGCGAAAGAGCGGGCTCTCGTGGCTGGCCAGCTTTACGATTTCCGGGAGCATGCCGGAGTCTCCCAGGTAGTACAGCCCGAGCAGCGCATTGCCTGCCACGCGATTGCTGGCGTCGCTGGCCGCGAAGTGCAGCAGCGCGCGAGCTTCGGGAGTGTCCACCCCCCACACCGATTCCACGGCATTCGCCCGAACCCGCGCATCGTTCTCGCTGAGGCGGCCCATCACCCATTTGATGGAGTGGCTGCCGCGGCCGATCATTTTGACGGCCTTGGAGCGAAGGTTCGGGTCGGGGTGCCGCATCAGACGCATCAGGGAGGGCATGATACGCCCCGCGTCCGCCATCTCGCAGAGGATGTCCATGAGACGCCCGGAATCCGCTACCTCGACCTGACTGCTGTCCAACGCACTATCGGCAAGGTGGCGCGCCAATGCCACATCGACCATCGGGTCTACCCGGCGCGCGGTTCGTCCCAACGCCAGCGCTTCGTCGCGGCTGAAGTCGGGATTGCAGATCGCGCGCACCAGCATGCCGTTCGCGGCGAGTATGGCGATGAGGTGCTGAACTCCGCGAGACTCTCCCGCCTTTCGCAGGATGCTGACCGCTGCGGTATAGAAAAGTTCATGGTCGTTGTCGAAGAGGTCCCGGATCTGTTGCCTGGAGGTCGCCGCATCACTCTCGAAGTTAGCCGTGAGCGCGGTCAGTTCCACGCGGATGTCATCCGCCGAACGGTCCCGGGACGCTGCGTAAATCGACACGTGAGATAGATCGGCCAGCTTTGTTGGAAACTTTAGCAGCGCGGCTCAAAAAACTTGGGCTCGGCGCCCCCGCCGTCGTCGGGCGTGCGACATTGGCATCCCGCGAAGGGAGCCTCCACCCTTTATAATCAAAGAAATGGCAAATAACAGCTTTGGCGCGGCGGCGAAACTGCGTGTCGGTGCCGCGGAATATGACTATTTTCGTCTCGCCCAACTGGCTCAGCAGGGCGTAGGAAACATCGGGCGCCTGCCCTTCTCGATCCGGATTCTCCTGGAGAATCTGTTGCGTAATGAGGACGGCAAACGTGTCAATCCGCAGGACGTCGTGGCGGTGGCCAGCGGCGAAGGCACGGGCGTCTACGAAATCAGCTTCATGCCGGCGCGCGTACTGCTACAGGACTTCACCGGCGTGCCCTGCGTGGTCGACCTCGCGGCCATGCGCGACGCCCTGGCCGCCCTCGGCGCCGATCCCAAGCGCGCCAACCCCCTCCTGCCGGCCGACCTCGTCATCGACCACTCCGTTCAGGTGGATCACTTCGGCAGCGCCGGCGCCTTCGATCTGAACGCCCAGTTGGAGTTCCAGCGCAATCGCGAACGCTACATCCTGCTCCGCTGGGGACAGACTGCCTTCCAGAATTTCCGCGTTGTGCCGCCGGACACCGGCATCGTGCACCAGGTCAATCTGGAGTACCTCGCGCCGGTCGTTTTCAAAAGCGCGGAAGGTATGGTGTACCCCGATTCGGTGGTCGGCACCGATTCGCACACCACTATGATCAACGGCCTCGGCGTGCTCGGTTGGGGCGTGGGCGGAATCGAGGCGGAGGCCTGCATGCTGGGCCAGCCGGTGTCGATGCTGCTGCCCCCGGTCGTCGGATTCAAGTTGAGCGGCCGTCTGCGCGAAGGCGCCACTGCCACCGACCTGGTGCTGACCGTGACGCAGATGCTGCGCAAGAAGGGCGTAGTCGGCAAGTTCGTGGAGTTCTACGGCGCCGGTTTGAGCGCTCTGAGCCTGCCGGATCGCGCCACCGTGGCGAACATGGCCCCGGAATACGGCGCCACCATGGGCTTCTTCCCCGTCGATCGGGAGACGCTGGATTTCCTGCGCTTCACCAATCGCGACGCCGCCATGGTGAGCCTGGTCGAGGCCTACACGAAGGAGCAGGGGCTCTTCCGCACGGACGAGACGCCCGACCCGGTCTTCGTCGATACCCTGGAGCTGGATCTTGCGACCGTGACCCCTTCGATGGCCGGACCCAAGCGCCCGCAGGACCGCGTGGATTTGCCGGAAGTCAAACAGAATTTCCAAGCCGCCTTCCCGAACGTCAAAGCGGCGGCCTGCGACACGCTGGGCAACGCCTCGGTGGTGATTGCGGCGATCACGAGTTGCACCAACACCTCTAACCCCAGCGTCATGCTGGCTGCCGGACTGCTGGCGAAGAAAGCGGTGGAGCGCGGCTTGACGGTGAAGCCGTGGGTGAAAACCAGCCTCGCGCCGGGCTCGAAAGTGGTGGCCGATTACTACCGCGAAGCCGGCCTCATGGGCTACCTCGAACAGCTCAATTTCCACCTGGTGGGCTTCGGCTGCACCACCTGCATCGGCAACAGCGGTCCGCTGCCCGATGACGTGACGGCCGCGGTACAGAAAGATGGACTGGTGGTCGCGGCGGTGCTCAGCGGCAATCGCAATTTCGAAGGCCGCATCAATCCCCTGATCAAGGCGAACTATCTGGCGTCGCCCCCGCTGGTGGTGGCTTACGCGCTGGCCGGCACCATGGATATCGATATCTCCAGCGACTCGCTGGGCAATGGCTCCGACGGCGAGCCGGTCTACTTGCGCGACATCTGGCCCACCAACGAAGAGGTCACCGAAACCGTGCGCACCGCGGTCACCGCGAGCATGTTCGAGCACCAATACGCGCACGCCTTCGAGGGCGATCAGAACTGGCAGAGCCTCGAGATTCCCACCGGCGGCATCTATCAGTGGGACGAAACCTCCACCTACATCAAGAAGCCGCCCTACTTCGACAACATGGCGGACCCGAACGCGCCGATCCAGGACCTGCACCTGATGCGCGTACTGGCGCTGTTAGGCGATTCCGTCACCACCGATCACATCTCGCCCGCGGGCTCGATTCCCAAGGACAGTCCGGCCGGCAAATACCTGATCGCTCAGGGCGTGCAGCCCGGTGACTTCAATTCGTACGGCGCGCGCCGCGGCAATCACGAAGTCATGGTCCGCGGCACCCTGGCGAATATTCGCCTGCGCAATCAACTGGCGCCCAAGACCGAAGGCGGCCTGACGCGCCACCTGCCGGACGGCGAGCAAATGTCGATCTACGACGCCTCCATGAAGTATCAGAAGGATGGCGTGCCGCTCCTGATCATCGCTGGCAAGGAATACGGCTCCGGCAGTTCGCGCGATTGGGCGGCGAAGGGCGTGCTGCTGCTCGGCGTGCGCGCCGTGATCGCGGAAACCTTCGAGCGAATTCACCGCACCAACCTGGTGGGCATGGGCGTTTTGCCGCTGCAGTTCCAGGCGGGCGAGAACGCTGCCAGCCTGAAGCTGAGCGGCGAGGAAACCTATCACGTCGAAGGCGTGTCCGCGGCGTTGACCACCGGACCCAAGACGGCCTCGGTCCGCGCCGTCAAGAAGGACGGCACGGAGACGGCGTTCACCGTACAGGTTCGCGTGGATACTCCGCAGGAAGTGGAGTATTACCGGAGCGGCGGTATTCTGCCGTACGTGCTGCGTCAGCTCGCAGTGTAGGAATGCGCCAGTGCCGGGCCGCCTGCCAGAGAGCCGCCCGGCGAGCCAGGGAAGATCGAGGCCTCGTTGATTTTTTGCCGCCATTGCGATATCGCGCTCCCCAACAACGCGGTGACATGTCCCATGTGCGGGCGCAATACGCGGCTTTCGGTGCGCATCGTTGCCACCGCGGGCGGCATCCTGGTGGGGGTCCTGCTTCTGGGCGGACTGCTTGTGTATTCGGCCCGGATCAAAGCGCGCGTGCAAAGGAACGAAATTTCCAACGAGGAAGTGCTGAAAGAGGCGCAACGCTTGGTATCGAACAATTCGGCGGTGCGCAATCCCGTGGGCTTCAGCGGCGCGGACCAGACCACCATCGAACATTGGGACGGGCGCCGCTGGCGCGTGTCCGGGTATATCGACACGCACCCGCAGCCCGGTGTCAAAGTGCGGACGCTCTACTTCGCCGTGCTGCTGAACAATGGCAGCGCTTGGAATCTGGAAGACCTGCAACTGCAGAGCATGGAATTCGGCACCGGCGGCGGCAAACGCAACTGACGCCAAGGCCCTACGCCGGCGCGTTCATCACTTCTTCCAGATCGGCCACGATCAGCTTCTTCATTTTCAAAATCGCCTGCATGACCCGCGTCGCGGTGGCCGTGTCCACCTGCTGAAACGCCTGGCTCACAATCGTGGGCACCACCTGCCAGGAGAGGCCGTACTTGTCCTTGAGCCAGCCGCACTGCACCTCCTGCCCGCCTGCCGATAGCTTCTCCCAGTAATAGTCCACCTCTTCCTGGTTGCGGCAGTTGACCACCAGCGAAATCGCCTCGGTGAATTGGAAGTGCGGGCCCCCGTTGAGACCCACGAACTGCTGTCCTTCCAGTTGGAAGGCCACGGTCATCACCGTTCCCGCGGGACGCGGTCCCCCCTCGCCGTACCGGGTCACTCCCTCGATTTTGGAGTTGGCAAAAATGGACGCATAAAAGTTCGCGGCTTCCTCGGCCCGATCGTCGAACCAAAGGAACGGCGTAATTTTTTGAATGGCTGTGTACATAACCGTCTCCCTATCAATTACTGGCCCAATTCCTTGAGCACCCAAGTGGCCTTTTGGACGTCTTTCAGCAGCCACAGCAGGAAACGGATATCGACATTCACGTTGCGCGCCACCGCGGGCACGTAGCCGAAATCGTTGGCCACGTTTTCCCACACGCGATCGAAATTGAGACCCACCAGTTCGCCGCGCGCATTCACTACGGGACTTCCGGAATTGCCTCCCGTGGTGTCGGCATCGGCCAGGAAGTCCACCGGAATCGCGGACGCGTTGGTTTTCGCTGCGGCCTCCAGAATGAAGGGCGGCACGTCAAAAGGCTCGGCTCCGGTGTGCTTTTCCACCATTCCGGCGAGCGTGGTTTGCGCTGCATACTGCACGCCGTCGCGCGGCACATACCCCTTGACGTGTGCGAAGCTGACGCGCAGGGTGCTGTTGGCATCGGGAGCCACTGGCTTGCCCGCGTGGGCGATCACCGCACGCCGCCATTCGGGGCGTAACCGCGCCACCGCGCCTTCATAGGTCTGCGTGGCCGCCTGCCAGGCACGCAGTTCCGGTTCCAGCGCGAAGGCGAAATCCAGCATGGCGTCGTGCCGGTCGCGCAGTTGCGCGGTAGTCTCTTCAAACATCTTGAGGCGTTCTCTCAAGTCGGTGACTTTGGTGCCAGCGTACAGGGAGGCAACGTCGGGTTTCAGCGCATCCACCGCGGCGATGCGTTCGGAGGCGCCGAGCTTCCCCGCGTACTTCAGCCAGATGGCGAGCAGTGCTTCGTCGCCCGGGCGGAAGAAGCTGGATTGCTGGCGCTCCAGCGTGTTCTGCAAGGCGGGCAGTTGGCGCGCCTGGTAGGTGGCGTCGCGTGCGGCATCGGGCTTGGTGCGTTCGGCGGCCAGTCGCACCAGCGTGGTGGCCTGGCGCAGGGCGAGAGAGCCGGGAGTGATCGCCTGGAACAGGAAATCGCGCGTGGCGGTCTGGCGCCCCTGCGCCGCCAGATTGTCCAGGTCCTTCTTGGCAGCCAGGGAGGCCGCGAACGCGGGCTGGCGCGCGGCCCAGGCAGCCACCGCGCTGTCGAGGTCCTGCTGTCGGGCGATGATTTTGCCGCGCGCGAATCCGGCCAACTGGCCTTGCGCGTTGGTGTGACTGTTGTTGAGCGTCTTGAGCATGGCCGCTATGGTGATTCCACCGGCCTCGTTATTGCGCGCGGCCGCTTCCAGCGCAGCGATCCATTCTCCGTACATCTGTTTGCGCAGTTGGAAACGGAAGTCGTGCTCGTTGGCCATTTCGCCCGCGGTCATCGCACGGTAGGTGCGGCCGGGGTAGCCCAGCACCATCACGAAATCGTCAGGCTTGACGCCGGTCTTGGCGATCGGGAAGAAGAACTCCGGCTGGTAAGGCTTGCCGTCTTTGTAGGCACGGCCGATGGCGAAATCGCCGGTATGCCGCGGCCAGCGGAAATTATCGTCTTCCCCTCCGAATTCCCCAATCGCGCGCGGCGGCGCGTACACCAGCCGGACATCGCTGAGTTCGATCGTCTCGATTAGCACGTACTGCAGGCCGCCATCGAAGGTCGCCACGTTGCAGCGCATGCCGGTCTTTTCGCAGGCGGCGACCAGTTCCTTCTCTTTGGCCTGGACGGCCTTCGTGCGGTCCAGATCGCTGACGCCCGCTGGCACCGCCGCGAGAACTTCCTTCGTCACGTCGGTGAACTTACGCGGGACCGTGACCCGCGCGCCCTTGCCGCGCAGTTCCTCTGCCTGGCTGCCGGCGATGAAGCCGTTGGCGATCAGGTCGCGCTCCGGCCGGCTGTGCTCCTGTACGATTCCAAAAAGGCAGTGGTGATTCGTGAGGAAAATACCGGTGTTGGTGACGAACCCCGCGGAGCATCCTCCCGTGCTGATGGCCGCTGCCAGCAGGCCGGTGCCGCGCGCGGGATCCCACAAACGGGAAACCGGCAACTGCAATCCCTGCTGCTTCAAATACTCGGGAGGAAACTGCAGTACCTGCTGCGGGGTCCATTTGCCCTCTTCGGCTGAGGCGAGCGTGAGGGTAAAAGCGACGAGCGTGAGGGCAAAGGTGGCGAGCGTGAGTAATCGCATAGTGAATAACCAGGATAATGCAGGTGCAAGTGCAGCCACGCTCAAGCCAGACGCCGGTGCGCAGGCAGAGGCGGCGTTCCGCGGCCGGTCGCCGCGAAAGGACAGGCCCCGCAGGACCTGCCCCGTTCGCCGCGCAACTAGCGTTTGGCGCTGCCGCTTCCGGTCAGACTATTGTCGTCCTCCCCGACCCAGTCAGGCGTCGTGCCGTAATGGCGCGAGATCTGTTCCCCCCAACTGGGATCGGTCATATCGGGCCAGGCATCCTTATTGAACCCTGGAGCGTTTTCCAGGGTCGTGCGGCTGGCGTTGAGAATGAAGCAGCGCTGGTCTTCGTCCACGGTGAGAGCACTCCAGGGGACCGCGAACAGTTTGTTGCCCATGCCCAGCAGGCCGCCGAAGGAGAGCACGGCGTAAGCGACCTTGCCGCTGGGAATATCGATCATGATTTCGTCGATGCTGCCCAGATCCTCGCCCGAAGAATTGCGGACGCTGTCGCCGGACAGGGTGCTGGCGGCCAGCACGCGGCGGTAGCGTCCGCCGGACTCATTCTTCCTGATTTTTCCTTCAGTCATCGTAATGCTCCTTTCTACCGGAAATAGAGCACCTTCATGCCCAGGAAAAGGCGTGCCGCCGGACACACCTGCACCTTGGCAGGGGTGCGGGAAGAGCCGAAACGCCGAAAGGAAAGGGAAAAGTTTTCATAGGGCGATAATGCTCACCGCGGCCGCGCGACCGCACGCACCGCGTTTCTCACACCATTTCGACTGCGGCGCGTCATGAGACTGATTGCGGCCGGTGAACGTATCGGCGCGGACGTACTGATCAAGCCCGCCGCAGCGCGATAGTGCGACTGCCCCGGGCCTCGCCACGAAACGGGGGTGAGAAATGCGCGCTAACCGGCTGGGGCCGAATCGCGTCATACTTCGGCAGGGGGATGTGCATGCGAATTGGCGCGATACTCTTGGCGATCTGCGGCGTGGCCCACGGGTACCAGTCCGCGCCGGCCAAAGGGTCGATCGTTGGCCAGGTGATGAACGGCAAAGCGGGTTCGCCTCTGAAGAAGGCGACGGTGACGCTGGCCGGCGTCAATTCCGGGATCTTCGCCGCCGGCGCCGCGGGACGCGGGCAGATGCCGCTCCGGAAGGCTGTGGAAACGGACGAGACCGGCAGGTTCTCCTTCAGCGGGCTGGAGCCCGGGAAATACCAACTGTCGGCCGAGCGGCAGGGTTTCCTTCGGCAGAGCTATGGCGCGCGCCGCTACCAGGGCAGTGGCACTCCGGTATTGGTGGGCGATGGCCAGAATGTCACCGGCATCGTCTTCTCGATGACGCCGCAGGCTGTGATCACCGGCAAAGTGCTGGATGAGGACGGCGAGGGCGTTGCCAACGCGCCGGTGCGCGCCTGGCGCTATGTGTACCGCTCCGGCAAACGTCAATGGGCTTCCGTGGGCGCGGCGCAAACCAGCGACATCGGGGAATTCCGCCTGCCTAATCTCGAACCGGGACAGTACCTGGTGTCCGCCACCGCCCGCATGATCGGCGTGAATGTGCGCCTGCCGCAGAGCGAGGAACCGCTGCCCGCCACCCCGGACCTGGTCTACGCCAGCACCTACTATCCGAGTTCCACCACTTCCGCGACGGCCGTGCCGGTGGATGTCGGGCCGGGCGGCGAAGTGCGCGGCATCGATGTGCGGCTGGTGAAGACGCGCGTCTTTCGCGTGCGCGGCAGGGTGGTGGGCGCGGGGGACGTGCGCCGCCCTCCGACCGTGACGCTGATGCCGCGCGAAGGCGCGCCGGGCACACCGGCCAACGCCAACGCCTCCGGAACGGGCGGCGAGTTCGAACTGCGCAACGTGCCGCCCGGGCAGTACACGGCCATCGCCTCCTTGCGCGCCCCCGGCGGCGCGGAGTTCGTTGCCATGCAACCCGTCGACGTGGTGGGCAATCATGTCGATGGCGTGGTGCTCACGCTGGCCTCGGGCGGGGAAGTGAAGGGCTCGGTGAAAGTGGAGGACAGCAGCAGTCCCGTGGAGTTGAAGAATCTCTCCGTGACGCTGCGGCCCGTAGGTTTTGCTATAGCCGCGCCTCTGCGCGCGAAGGTGGGCGACGATCTGAAGTTCACGCTGCCCAGCGTGCCGCCGGTGCCCTACGAGGTCATCGTGAGCGGCGTGCCCGAAACCTGCTACGTCAAATCCATCAAGTACGGCGGCAGTGAGATCGGCGAAGACGGTATCGCCATGACGAATGGCAGCACGCTGGAAGTGACGTTGAGCGCGGCGGCGGCGCGCATCGACACGGTCGTGTTGACTAAGGATGGCAAAGCCGCCGGGCGTGCCGTGGTCGCGCTCCTGCCCAAGGACGGCGGGCCCACGGTGGTGCAGACGGCAGACGAGAATGGCATGATCTCATTCAGGGGATTGAAGCCCGGCGAGTACCAACTGATCGCCTGGGACGATGTGGAATCGGGCGCGCCCTTCGATCCCGATTTCGTGAAGCCGTACGAAGCGCAGGCCAAAAGCCTCAAGCTGGATGCATCCGGCCACGAAGCGGTACAACTGCGGTCCATCGGCGCCGACCAGTGACTTGTGGGGCAGTTCCTGGCGGCTTCCTTGCACCAGGTTTTTCTCGCTTGGCCCGACTTTCACGAGTCCCTACTTTATGTCGCATACTGGGCACCGGTTTTCGTTTGGCATCGCGCGAGTACACCTGTTATATTTCTAGAGCCCCATGTCCGATCCCAAGAATCCACTGGACCGCCTCGACCGGCAGGAACTGCTGTGGTTGACCGGCATACTGAAGGACGCTTGCCGCGAGCGTTTGGAGAAAAATCGGGTGAGTCATGCCTTCGAAGAGCGCCTCTGCCAGCGCGGTCCGGTGCAGGGGCGGTTAGACCCGCGGCCGTTTTTGAAAATCTGGGAGCCTCGTTACAAGAAGTTCCTGGAAGTGGCGACGGACCTGCACGCCAGTCTTGAAGGCGAAGAGGCGCGCGCCGCCGCGGAGAATTTGCGCGATCAGTTTGCGCTCGCTCCGCCCATCACGCGCCACGGCCCGTCATCTTCCCAAGTTATGATTGAGAAGAATGCCGCAAATCCTCGACGGAAATCGCGTTCGCGATGACATCAAGAGCGAATTAAAGCCGCGCGTGCAGTCGCTTGCCGGGCAGGGGTGTACTCCTGGACTGGCGGTCGTGTTGGTGGGGCAGGATCCCGCTTCCGAAATCTACGTTCGCAATAAAATCAAAAGCTGTCACGATCTGGGCATCTATTCGGAGTCGATCGCGCGGCCCGATTCTATCTCCACGGAAGACTTGTTGGAGATTGTGCACGGGTTGAATGCGCGTCCCGAAATCGACGGCATTCTGGTGCAGTTGCCGCTTCCGAAACACATCGATACCAAACGGATTCTGATGGCCATCGCGCCGGCGAAGGATGCCGACGGCATTCACCCCTGCAATGTGGGAGCCCTGGTCGCCGGGATGCCGGCGCCGCGCGCATGCACTCCGGCGGGCATCATGGAATTGTTGAAACGCGGCGGCATCCCCATCGCCGGCAAACGTGCCGTGATTGTGGGACGCAGCGACATCGTGGGCAAACCCATCGCCATGATGCTGCTGCACGATCACGCTACGGTGACCATCTGCCATTCCCGCACGCCCGATCTACCTGCCGTGTGCCGGGAGGCCGATATTCTGGTGGCGGCCATCGGTCGCGCCGCCATGGTCACGGCGGACTACATCCGGGAAGGCGCCACGGTGATCGACGTGGGCATGAACCGCGTGACGGACCGCGATCTGGCGGCGCGCATTTGCCGCCAACTGCCCAAAAAGATGGCGTCGTTCGAAGAGAAGGGCACTCTGCTGGTGGGCGACGTCGACCCCACGGACATGATGGAGCGTTCCGGCGCTTACACCCCGGTGCCCGGTGGGGTGGGCCCGTTGACCATTGCGATGCTGATGGTGAATACCGTGACGGCGGCGGAGCGGCGCGCCCGGACATGAAAGCGGGATTATGCTGAAGGTCGGGCTGACGGGCGGACTTGCCTGCGGCAAGTCTTTCGTGGGCGAGGCGCTGGCCGGCCATGGCTGCCTGCTGATTCAGGCTGACGAGTTGGGGCATGCGGTCCTGGCCCCGGATGGAGAGGCCTATCGACCCGTGGTTGCGGAATTTGGTGAAGCGATTTTGACCGCAAGCGGAGAGATCGATCGCCGCCTGCTGGCCACCTGCGTGTTCGGCCATCCCGAGCGGTTGGCCCGTTTGAACGCCCTCGTGCACCCGCCGGTGCTGGCGCGCGAAGATCGCCTGATCGCCGCCCATGCCGCGGCCGATCCCCATGGCATCGCGGTGGTGGAAGCCGCCATCCTGATCGAAACCGGCAGCTACAAACGATTCGATAAACTGATACTAGTGACCTGTACCGAAGAACAACAGGTGGAGCGCGCGTTGCGCCGCGAGGGCGCATCGGTAATCGACATACAGGCACGAATCAGCCGCCAGATGCCGCTGGACGGAAAACGAAAATACGCGGATTTCGTCATAGATACATCCGGGCTTAAGGAAGACACCCTGCGGCAAACCCGGGCCGTCTACGAACAATTACGGAGAATCGAATCATGAGAGTGCTGCGAACCTTCGTCTGGGCCGCCGTTCTGGCGGCCGGGTTCATCTACCTTACCGGCGGTACACGCTGGGACGTGGGCCGGATATGGAACCCGGTACGCACCGCCGGCAGGCTGTGGAGCGAGCCGGCCACGGCGCAAAGCGCGGGCTATTCCACCGACGAACAAAACAACATCGACATCTACAAATCGTCGCGCGACGCCGTGGTGTTCGTCACCTCCAAGGTCTACACGCGAACCTTCTTCGGTGTGTACCCCGAAACGGGTACCGGCACCGGCTTCGTCATCAACGCGGATGGCACGATTCTGACCAATAATCACGTGGCAGGCGGCGGCGCGCAGGTGTCGGTCACCCTCTCCGACAAGAAGGTCTACACCGCGACGTTGATCGGCTATGACCCGCGCAACGATCTCGCGCTGCTCAAAATCGATGCCGGCCGCAAATTGCCCACCGTCAAACTGGGCGACAGCGACCACCTCGTGGTCGGTCAGAAAGTGCTCGCCATCGGCAATCCGTTCCAGTTCGAAGGCACGCTGACCACCGGAATCGTGAGTTCGCTGGACCGCACCATCGATACCGAAGAGCGCAAGCTCGAAGGCATGATCCAGACCGATGCGGCCATCAATCCCGGCAATAGCGGCGGGCCGCTGCTCGATTCGCACGGCAACGTGATCGGCATCAATACCGCCATCTATGGCGCTCAGGGCAGTATCGGCATCGGTTTCGCGATGCCCATCGCGCGCGCCAAGGCGATGCTCGAGGAATACCAGACGCGCGGCAAAGTCTCGCGCCCTTGGCTCGGCCTCTCGACCGTGCCGGTGTCGGGCGATCTCGCGGAGATGTTGAGTCTCCCGGCTTCGGGCGGCTTGCTGATTCAGGAAGTGGAACGCGGGTCGCCCGCGGAAGCGGCGGGTCTGCGCGGACCGAATCGTGTCGTCATCGTCAGTAACTTCCGCTTGGGAATCGGCGGCGACCTGATTACGGCGGGCGACGGGCAAGCCATCGTCGACAAGGAAACCCTGAAGCGCCTCATGGACAAGAAGCACGGCGGCGACATGCTCGACCTGACGGTATATCGCGCAGGACGCTCGGAGAAGATTCGCTTGAAACTCGGGGACGCGCCGCAGCAGTTCTAGTAGCCGGGGCAGTCAGCGCTAAAGGAGAAGGGCCGGTCATCTCTCAAAGATGGCCGGCCCTTTTTCACTGTCGCGAGTGCCCTCAAGTCCGCTTATTGTGTTCCGGCGGATGCGACGAAGGGAGACGTTCCATTCTTCGGCTTATTCTTGCTGCCGGGCGGACGGCCTCGCCGCTTTAAGCCAATTCCATTGACGAGGGCTGCTACTCCGGAGGGACTAAGCGGCGCTCCAGACGTTCCCGACGGTACCGTGCTCCTGGGGCGTCCCGGTCCGCGCTTGCGGCCCGATGCCAGGCGCTCCAGGCTTAAAATTGCTTCTTCGATTTGTGCCCGCTCCGCCTTTAACTCGGCGAGAATTTTACTTACATCCATAACAAAAGACCCTCCCGGTTGTTCGCGGCGCGCCTGGCCGTCAAACAACCTCGCGAAACCCCGTTCAAGATTCCGCCATACTTCCGATTCTCACTCCAGTTGATTGGATTTACAAGGTGGAAATTGAATTTGCCTCATCTATTTCAACAGTTCCAGGTACCGTCCTGGCTAATTCGTACTGGTTAGTTAGACTATCCTTCGGTCTTCCTGCGTTTCCAGAAATAGTAAAACGGAATTCCCAAACCCATCAGTCCAAGACCCATAACAGACTCTCTCGGACGCTCAATTGCCGTTGAAATCAAAAGAATTATAGCCCCTGTAACAAATAGTAAAGGTACTGCGGGATAGCCCAAAGTCCGGTATGGACGTACTAGCTCGGGTCGCTTGCTCCGAAGTACCAAAACGGCAGCGGCAGTCATCCCATACAAAATCCAACTCGCGAAAATAACCAGGTTGAACAAATCGTCATATTTCCCGGAAAGAACTAAAACACACGCCCAAACGTTAAGTGCGACGATAGATACTCCCGGTGTGTGATAGTCCGGATGAACCCACGCCATGCGTTTGAAGAAGTAACCGTCGCGCGCGGCGGCATACGGTACCCGGGCTCCGGAGAGGATCGAACCGTTGAGGGCAGCGAAAATGCTGATCATGGCAGCGATCGAAACCGCGCCTGCCCCCGGTGCCTGAAATATTTTTCGCATCATCTCAGCCGCGACCCTGGTACTGCCCGCCACTTCGGCCGGCGCCAGCACCTTGAAGTACGCCGCATTCGCCAACATATAAATCACCACCACGCACAACGTGCCGCCGATTAATGCGCGCGGCAAATTCTTCTGCGGATCTTTAATTTCCGAAGACACCATGCTGACGTTGTTCCAGCCGTCGTACGCCCACAGCGCCGCCACCAGCGCGGCAATAAAGCCGGAAAATGTAAGAGGCCCCACCGAGGCTGCCGCCGGCGCGTGCGCTTCACCCCAAAATAGTCCCGCCAGAATAATCGCGGCAATCAGCACCACTTTGAGCAGCGTGACCGCCACCTGAACATTTCCACCCAATTTGACTCCGAAATAGTTCAGCCAGGCCAGCGCCAGAATCAATACGATGGCGAACAATTGTCCATATTGAATTTCCAGGGGTCCGCCATTCGGGCCGATAGGCAAAGGGATTGTGTATACCACACCCTTGAGCGGCTCGAAAAACGTCGTCAGGTACAGAAAGAAGCCTGTGGCGAGGGTGGCGATGGAGCCGCTCTTCGCCACCCACATTTGCGTCCAACTGTAGAGAAATCCCCACAAGGGCCCATATGCTTCGCGCAGGAACGCATATTCGCCGCCCGCTTCGGGCAAGGCCGCGGCGAGCTCGGCGTAACTGAGCGCGCCCGCCATGGAGAGCAGTCCGCCCACCACCCAAACCGCGAACACGGCGTCCACGGAACCGACTCGCTGGATCATCGTCCGGGGCACCAGGAAGATGCCGCTGCCGATGACGGTGCCGACCACGATCGAGGCGGCGGCCCAGGCTCCCAGGGCGCGTTTCAATTCCGTGCGGGGTGTGCTGTCCATTTTGCGATTAATCCTCGGGATTGGCTTTCTCTGGCGGCCGGTACGGCAGGTGTCCGGAGGGCTCGCGCACTCCGATGGTCTCCAGCGGAATCGCCGCCGGACCCTGGAAGAGGGATGCCAGTATTCCGACGCCGAATGTGGTGACCGTGCCGATCAGGACGTACCATGTCCAGGCGATCGGAGTGTAGAAGTGAATGCCGATCACGGTGACGAGTCCGCAGACCACACCGGCAATCGCGGCGCCCTCGCGCGGCTTGCGCGTCAGCACGCCGAGCAGGAAAACGCCGAGCAGCGCGCCCATCGGAATCGAGCCGATAGTGAGTCCCGCCTCCAGCACCGATTTGGAATGGCGCGCCGCGATCGCGATGGCCAGCAGCACGCCGCCCCAGGCGATGGTCGCCAGGCGCGCCATGCGGAGCGCCGCGGCATCGCTCAACGATTTGCTGCGCGCGCGGTAGAAATCCACCACCGTCGTCGACGCCAGCGAATTCAGCGCGGCGCTCAGGTTGGCCATGGCCGCTGCCAGGATCGCCGCAATGATCAGTCCGGCAAGTCCCACAGGCAGGTTGTTCCACACGAATTCCGGGTACAGCCGGTCGCGCTGCGCGGGCGCTGTCAGGTGGAGGTCGGAATAGTGCACGTAGAGCAATACGCCGATCAGCAGGAACAGCACGAACTGCATCAGAATCACGCCCCAACTGGCCAGCAGGGCGGTGCGGCTCTGGCGTTCGTCGCGCGCGGAGAGCAGCCGCTGCACCATCAGCTGGTCGGTGCCGTGGGTCGCCGTGGTGAGGAAGCAGCCGCCGGCAATCCCCGCCCAGAAGCTGTAGGTGCGCGAGAAGAACTCCATATTGGGAGCGAAGCGGAAATCGAAAATTGTGAACTTGTGCGCCGCGCCAGCCACCTGCGCGACGTGTTCCCAGCCGCCCGGGATCTGATGCAGAATGATGACGAAGCTGGCAATCGCGCCGGCCACGTAGAGTGTCATCTGCACCACGTCCGTCCAGATCACCGCCGTCATTCCACCTTCGAAGGTGTAGAAAAGCGTGAGCAGCACGATCAGCACAATGGACGCGATTTCGCCCGTGCCCAGGACAATGGAGATCACCAGCGAAATGGCGAAAACACGTACTCCCTCCGCCAGTGCGCGCGTCACCAGAAAGATCGACGCGGTCAGCTTGCGCACGTTCTCTCCAAAGCGCCGCCGCATCAGTTCATACGCAGTGAACATTTCGCCGCGGAAATATTGCGGCAGAAATACCACCGAAATCACGATGCGGGCCAGCAGATAGCCGAGCACGATCTGCAGGAAGCCGAGATTGCCGCCGAAGGCCAGCGACGGGGTTCCCACAATCGTGAGTGTGCTGGTCTCCGCCGAAACAATGGAGAGGCTGATAGCCCACCACGGAGCCGTGCGGCCGCCCAGGAAATAGTCCTTGAGGGTCTTTTGTCCAGTGCGAAAACGCGCACCGAAAATGGTGATCGCTACCAGGTACAGCAGAATGATCGCCAGGTCGAAATAACGCATGGGAGCTGAGTGGACTTCCTAGCATAACGTTCCCGGCCGGCCATTGTCCGGAAAACGTGACACAAACCTTACTGTTCCCTGATCGTAATGAGGACACTCGCGCAATAGGCTGAAATGGGCACGGAATGGAAACGGTCCAGGCAAAACAAGCGTCCCTCATGTTGCACCGCAATAATGGTTCGGATATACTCCGCAAGTATCCACCAGTAGCGGGTGGCTCCGTGATCACGCTTGATAGCGGAATTCCGGCAGCCCGTGCAAAACAATCTAAAGCGGAAATTGGCAGGAGGCATACGTTGCATATGTTCTATCGGACCTACCACAGAATCGCGGCCGTCGCCGTAATGGGTGCCGTGGTTCTCACTGGCGCGGCTCAGCTTGCGCGAGCTCAAGCGCCGGAAAAGAAGGTTAAAGATCAAGGCGAATACGACATCTACAACCAGACTCTGAAAGACATGGCCACACCGGCCAATCTGCTGAAAGACCTGGATACGTGGGCGCAGAAGTATCCGGATTCAGACTGGAAAGATGACCGCCAGGGTTACTACATCAGGGCCTACAACGGAACCAACCAGCCGGCCAAAGTGCTCGAGGTGGGTGCGCAGTTGATGGGCCGCGATCTCCATAAAGTATTTCCCGACCCGAAGGCGGGTCCGCCGGAGATTCTCACCATCCTCTACCTGATGTGTGTGAACTTGCAGAAACTGCCCAACGCGACGCCGGAACAGATGGCGCAGGGCGAGGCGGCGGCCAAGGCGCTCGCCGAATTCGTGCCCACGTTCTTCACCGCCGCCAACAAGCCTGCGGGCACCACGGATGTCGCCTGGAATGAAGGCAAGACCACCATGGAAAAGGTGGCCAAGGACACCCGGATGTACATCGCGACCAAGCCCGGCGCGGACGCGATGGCTCGCTACACCGCGAATAAGGACGCGAAAGAATGCGTGACCGCGGAATCCGGCTACAAAAAGGCCCTGGAACAGTATCCGGAAAGCGCCCTGATTGCCTATCAGTTGGGCCGCGCCCTGCGCTGCCAGCAGACCGCGGGTCCGGAGAAAGTTCCGCAGGCGCTGTATGAGTTCGCGCGCGCCTCGGCCGTGGATCCGACCCTCGGCGGCACGATGGACGCCAAGGCCCTGAACAATTATCTGGAGAGCGCCTATAGCAGCTATCACGGCAGCCTGGAAGGCCTCGATCAGTTGAAGACGCAGGCTAAGGCCAACCCGCTGCCGCCCGCCGATCTGAAGATCAAAACCGCGACTCAGATCGCGGGTGAGAAGCAGGCCGAATTCGAACAAAGCAATCCGCAACTCGCTCTCTGGATGCGCATCAAAGGCGCCCTCAGCGACACCAACGGAGCCACTTATTTCGAGAATGAACTGAAGGATTCCGAGGTGCCGCCCTTGAAGGGTACGCTGCTTGAAGGCAAGCCCTCCTGCAAGTCCAAGGAACTCCTGGTGGCGATCCCGCTGCCCGATCAGCAGGGCAACCCGGTTGCCGAAATCACCATCAAGCTCGACGCGCCGCTGGCCGGCACGCCCGAAACCGGATCCACCATTCAGTTCAAGGGTGTCCCCAAGGCCTTCAGCAAAGACCCCTTCATGCTGACCATGGAAGCCGAAAAGGCCAAAGTGGAGAACGTGAAGACCTCGCCCTGTGGCGCTGCCCCGGCCAAGAAAGCTGCTCCGAGGAAGAAGTAGCCTACCTCCGGCATCCCAAAAAAGAGCTCCCTGGCAATTTCAAACTGCCAGGGAGCTTTTATTTTAAAAACAATACTACTTACCAGGAAATGGTTAGGTCCGGCTGATGCGGCTGGAGTATTCGCTGGCGGCTTCGGCGGGCGCTTTCGAGTGGGAGAGCACCAGGCTGAAGACGAAGCGTTCCACCGGGTTCATGGATTCCGCCTGCCGGAGGTCGCCAAAATTCTGCTGAAAACTGCGCACCGAAGAGACGACCCGATGGTAGGCGGGGAGCGTGCCGGCGCCGGCCACTGCCAGTAGGACCACTGCGATTCCGAGGATGGTTGTTTTTCGTCTCACACCCATTAAGACGCTCCGCCTCCCGGGAAAGTTAGCTGTGCCCCTTAGGCTTGACAATCCTTAACCTTACAGGCGGTAGTGTTAAGAGCCGGAAGAGTTTTGAGGGGTGTCTGTTACAATAAAGGCAGGTACTGAGGGTTCTTCCAGCAAGAACACACCAGCAGGAACGCTTATGCCACTTTACGATTACCGCTGTCACCAGTGTGGTGAAATCTTCGAGGTCAAGCAGAAATTCGCGGACGAAGTCCTGAAGATTCATGAAACGTGCGGTGGAGAACTGGAACGGCTGATTTCGCTCCCTGCCATCCAGTTCAAGGGAACCGGCTGGTACGTCACCGACTACAAAGGGAACGGCAAATCCCCGGCGCCGAGCGTGCCGGGCAAGACTTCCGAATCCTCTAATACGGGCAAGACCGAAGGCAAGAGCGAAAGCAAGAACGAAGCCAAAACCGAGAGTAAGTCAGAGCCGAAATCCGAAAGCAAGCCTTCTCCGGCGCCTAGCACTGCTCCGTAAAAGCCTTTCGAATCAATGTGGTGAGGGCTAAGCCCCCGCCATATTCGTCTTCAAGCTGTCCTTACGTACACCGTCCGACCAACGCTGCAGCATCCCATCGGAACGAATCGCCGTGGTAGCTTGGATCGAGCGGGCCTGCGTGCGAAATTCGTATTTATCGATGGTGCAGGCCGTCTTGGTGCCCGTGCAGCGCAGGATCCGTCCGAATACGATGATTCGCATCGGGCAGGTGTCCGCCAACAGGGCTGGCCAACTGACTGAAAGTTCGACGAATGCCCCGGGCCTGAGCTGCTGTTCCGCCATGAACGAAACTCCGCCGCTCCCTATGTTCAGAGTCATCCCGTTGCCGGACGCAATCACCACTCCGTTTTCCGCGGCTTTGTATCGTAATTCACGCTCAATCGGAAAACGCAATTTTCTGCGTCTCTCGTTTTCTCTTTTTACCAATTCCATGACTCGTTCCTCCGCCGTACTTATGATTGCCAGTACTGCATTTGTAGGCCCTAACGACGGGCCTTTTATTTTTAAATACTTAAGAGTACACTCGACATGGACTGTACATAATGTGGACAATGACTACTCATTAGCGATGTACACGTTGCTTACACTTGATGTTTCTGCGCAACAAATAGTCGCAACGGATTGCATGATAACCTAAAACTTAGTATTTCAGGCGGAATTTTTCGAAATGCTTAGAATTATTTTTCTGTTCGCTTTACTGGCCGCCTCCCTCGTTCATGCCGCTCCGAACAAGCCAAAACTGGTCCTGACCGTAGTCATCGACCAGTTCCGCTACGATTACCTGACGCGGTTCCGGGCGGATTATACGGCCGGTCTGGCCCGTCTGCTGAATCAGGGCGCGGTCCTGACGAACGCCTATTATCCACAGGTTCCAACGGTCACGGCAGTGGGGCACAGCACCATCCTGACAGGCGCCATCCCCTCCATCAGCGGCATCGTCGCCAACGAGTGGTACGATCGCGACGAAAAGGCGCACGTCACCAGCGTAAGCGACGCAAGGACGCAGTTGCTGGGGGGCACAGCTGGCGCGGCAGGTGCGTCGCCCTCGCGTCTGTTGGTCAGTACCGTGGGGGACGAGTTGAAGCTCGCCGGGGCGGGGAAGCCGCGGGTAGTGGGCATCTCGCTGAAGGACCGCAGCGCAATTCTGACAGCCGGCCGTATGGCGGATGGAGCCTTCTGGTTCGACACCACGACCGGCAATTTCGTCAGCAGCACCTATTACTATAAGGAACTGCCTGCCTGGGCGAAGGAATTCAATGCGCGGCGTCCGGCCGACAAGTATCTCGGCGTCACCTGGCTGGGGCACAAACTTCCCGATCAAACCGCCACGCTGTTCACCGAACTCGAGTACACCCCATTCGGCAACGAATTGATGGAACAGTTTGTGGAAAAGGCGCTGGCGGCGGAAGCCTTGGGCACGCGCGGCGTCACCGACGTACTCGCCCTCAGTTTCTCCTCCAACGATTATGTGGGACACCGCTACGGTCCGGACTCGCCCGAAGTTCGCGACGTGACGCTTGCCACGGACAAGCTGCTGGCCCGGCTGTTCGCGGCGGTAGAAAAGCAGGTCGGGGTGGGGAATTATCTAGTCGTGCTGACCAGCGATCACGGCGTGTCGCCCGTGCCCGAAGTGAACGCGGCGCGCCGCATGCCCGGCGGACGGATCGATCCCGCGGCGATCAAAGCGACCGTTCAAGCGGCCCTGGCCAGGAAATACGGACCGGGGGACTGGGTTGCCGGCAATTGGGACCTCGCGGTCTACCTCAATCAGCCTTTGATTGCGAATCTGAAGCTGGATTTGGGCGCCGTTCAGCGGGAGGCCGCGGCGGCGATCCAGGCGATCCCTCACGTGGCAAGAGTTTACACCTTGAACCAGATGCTCCAGGGGAATGGAGGCCTTCGCGACGTCATCAGTCAGAAGGTGGCGAACGGGTACCACCCGCGCCGGGGGCCGGACGTGGAACTCGTGCCCGACCCGTACTGGTTTGTGAGCACCAGCAAGACGTCGCACGCCACGCCGTATGATTATGATGCGCATGTGCCGGTCATTTTCATGGGGCAGGGAATCCGCCCCGGGCGCTACCTGGCGCCGGTGGTGGTCAACGATATTGCGCCGACGCTGGCCTCGATGCTGGAAATCGCCCCTCCCAGCGGCAGCGTGGGCCGTGTTTTAACGGAAATTTTGGTCAATTAGAACCGCGCCTGTATAATTGGAGTCATGGATTTACGTCCCTTGCACGACCGCGTGATGGTCACCCGCCTGGATGAAGGCGAACAGATTCTGGGAGGCATCATCATTCCCGATTCGGCTAAGGAAAAGCCGCAACAGGCGATGGTGAAAGCCATTGGTAACGGCAAACTGTTGGAGAACGGCGAGCGTGTTCCGATCGATCTGAAACCCGGCGACCGGATCCTTTTCGGCAAGTACTCGGGTTCGGAAATCAAAATCGAAGGCGTGGAATACCTCATTCTGCGCGAAGACGAAATTCTCGGCGTGCTCGAATAGAGGGAACCCGCAAACGGCTGTGTTAGTCTAAAAGATTACACACCATATCAGGAGTTTGTTCATGTCATTTCGTTTGGCGCTCAGGCCGCTAGCGGTCTGCTCGGCCCTTCTTGTGTTCGGCCACGTCGCAGCCGCTCAGAGCAAGGTAGCCGTCATCAATCTGCAGAAGGCGGTGCTGGAATCCGCTGAGATCAAAGCCGCCTCCGCGGCGATGGAAAATCGCTACCAGCCGCGCGTCACCCAGATTGAATCTCTGGACAAGGACATTGCCGCTATCTCGCAGAATCTGCAGACCAATGCCGGGAAGCTGACGCCGCAGGCCGAGGCCGATCTGAACGCCCAGGGCACCAAGAAACAGCGCGACGTACAGCGCCTGCGGGACGATCTGCAGGCCGATGTCGATCGCGACCGGAACGAGATTCTGCAGAAGAGCGCCACCAAGATGGGCGATGTGCTGAAGAAGCTGGCGGAAGAAAAGGGCTACGACCTGGTGATCGACGCACCGTACGCGCCGTATTTCAAAGCTGCGATGGAGATCACAAATGACCTCATCGCGGCGTATGATAAGGCGTACCCTGCGGCTGCTCCACCTGCCAAGAAGTGAGCCATAATCGAATAGATGGCCGGTTATCTGGATCAATACGGCGCCGGTGAAGAACGGCGCGCGAAGATCACGAAAACCATCTGGAACACGGTGGTTGCGCTTGTCGTGCTGGCGGTAGCCGGCGGCGCGTTGTATTTTCATTTTCATAATTACCGGGAAGAACATCAGGTGCTGGAGTTCATGAACCTGCTTTCCGGGAAGAACTACAAGGCCGCGTACGCCTTGTTCGGCTGCACGGATCAAAAGCCGTGCCGCTACTATCCGTTCGACAAGTTCATGGAAGACTGGGGCCCGGCGAGCGGGCACACCGGATACCAGCAGGCGCGCATTACGCGCAGCCGCTCCTGCGGTTCCGGGGTACTTCTGACGGTGGATTACGGCAAGGACCAGCAGGAAAAGCTCTGGGTGGAACGGGTGGACAAAAGTATTGGATTCCCCCCGGTCCAAGGCTGTCCGGCGGGACTCTAAGGTCACATCTGGGTACGGAGAAAGCGTCAATGGGAACACCTACGGCAGGGTTGGAAGGCGTCATCGCGGGCGAAAGCGAAATCTGTTATATCGATGGCTACGCCGGGATATTGAGCTATCGCGGATATAACATCCATACGCTGGCGGAACACGCCAAATTCGAGGAAGTGATCTTCCTCCTCTGGAACGGCTGGCTGCCCAAGCAGGGCGAACTGGATCAGTTGAAGAAAGATCTCGTGGCCACGCGGGAACTCCCCCCCGAGGTGGTGGATTTCCTGAAATCCCAGCCCAAGAGCAACGCGATGGACGTGTTGCGCACCGCAGTCTCCATGCTGGCCCTGTACGATCCGGCGGCGCAGGACATGTCGGCCGAGGCCAACCACCTGAAGGCGACCCGCCTGATGTCGCAGACCGCGACCATGGTCACCACCTACGACCGCCTGCGCAACGGCAAGGACGTCATCCCCGGCGACCCGAATCTGGACTTCTCCGCCAACTTCCTTTACACTCTGACCGGCAAGCAGCCCGACGACATCATGGAGCGCGCGTTCGATGTGGCGATGACGCTGCATGCCGATCACGAACTGAACGCGTCCACCTTTGCCGCCCGTGTGGTCGCGGCCACCTTGAGCGACATTTACTCCGCGGTCACGGCCGGCATCGGCGCCTTGAAGGGGCCGCTGCACGGCGGCGCGAATCAGGATGTGATCAAGTGGCTGCTCGGCCTCGGCGACGAGGAAGAAGCGGTCAACGCCGTCAAGGGCACCCTGGCGCGTAAGGTGAAGATCCCCGGTTTCGGCCACCGTGTGTACCGCACTGAAGATCCGCGTGCCTCGCATCTGCGCGTCCTGAGCGAAGAGCTTGGCAAGCGTACCGGGCACGAAAAGCTGTACCGCCTCTCCAAGCGTATGGAAGAGACCGTGCGCGACGTCAAGCAACTTAACCCGAATGTGGATTTCTACTCGGCATCGGCCTACTATTCGCTGGGCATTCCAATCGATCTCTACACGCCGATCTTCGCGGTCAGCCGCATGTCCGGCTGGACGGCGCACGTGCTGGAGCAGTACCGCAATAACCGCCTGATTCGCCCGCGCGCCGAATACAAGGGCAACCCGGACGGACAGACCTGGATCCCGATGGCGGAACGCTAAATGGACGAACGCGCCTATTACTCGGAGTCGCCCACCACCAAGCCGGCGACGTTAAACTGCCCGTATTGCAAGACGGCGGAAACCTACGACCTGCGCTGGATGGTGCGTAAGAAGAAGGATCGTCTGCCGCCCGGAGGAGACGAGCGCGACCGCGCGAAATTCGCCAAAGCGCAAAGCTACATGGTGCTGCTCGACGATAAAGCATCGTGCAAGAACATGCGCTGCCGCCGTCCGTTCGACATCTCGGGCGTCAAGACGATGGCGTTTATCTAAGCAGCTCGCCGCGCCCTTTCAAGGCGTTCTGGCGAATGGTGCGGCCCGCGCCAGTAAGAGGAACGCGAGTCGAAGTGGGGGAACTTGAGCGCTGACTCGGGCCGCAATCTGATAATCCCAGAAGACTCGCGGGCGAGACAGGCCCACTGGTACGGGCAGGGTTCCAGTACCGCGGGGATAGTAGCCCTGGATATTCTACTGCGCCTCTTTTCCGTGCCACTCTACTTCATGTAGCCGCGCTCTTTGTAATACTTCGCTGCGCCGGGATGCAGCGGCACCTCGCCCGCCTTCCACACCGTGTGGACGTTGTAGGAGAAGTTCATGTGCTTCCACTGGAAGAGTTCCTGCTGCTCGTCCAGCGCCTTCGCCACGTCGTAGGCGAAAGCCTCCGGCATATCGTCGCGGCCATAAACCACCGTGCCGGTGCGCACCACGGTCGCGACGGGACGGACGACGCCGCGATACAGGCCGACGGGAATGATGCCGCGCTCCTGCTCGCCGTCCTTGGCGAGTTTGTCGAGCAGCTCGCCGGGCAGTGCGATGAAGTTGAGGTCGAATTTCTGCGCGATCTCGTTCCAGATTCTCCATTCCGGCGCGGTCGATGGAGGACCGCCGCCGCCGATCACCACATCGAAATTCTGCTTGTCCTCCTCGGTATTGCCGATGCGTCCGCCCGCCGCCTCGATGGCTTCGCGCGTCAGTCCGAAGTGCTCCAGAATGGCGGCCGCACCGCCGCCGATCCCCGCCGAGAGAACCCGCACCGGCCACTTCTTCTGCCTGATCTGCGCGAGATCGGTGATGCCCGTTTCCGCCTTTGCCGCTACCAGCACGTAGCTCGGGTCCTGAATATTCGCGATCAGTCTCAAGTTCGTGCGCGGCTTCTCGCGCGCGTAAGGACCCGTGCCGCGATAGGCGTTGCGCACGAATTGGATGGCGACCGCGCCGAAATCGATGGGCCCGAGTCCCGGCACATTGCGCGGCGCCAGGATTTCGGGCACCGCGGGATCGGGCTTGTAGGGAGGCGGCGTCTTGGCTTCGGAGACGATGCGCGGCGCCTCGGCAGCGTTGCAGTTGTAGCAGATCTGCACATCGTAGCCGTAGGGCTTCATGGCGGCCTGCACCACCTCCGCCATGGCGCCCCACGGGCACAGTTTACAAGCGCCGCCGAAGACGGGCTTCTTCGCGGCGATGCTGGCCGATGGCTTCGCCGCCGCCGGCTTCTCCTGCGCCTGCTGTGCCGCGACTCTCACTTCAATCACGGCCATGGAGATCATCACCAACGGCACGATCCAAACAAGCTTGCGCATTTTCGCCTCCCTACCCGATTCGCTCTACAGGTTCGCGCCCTTGCCGCGGAATAAGTTGGGCAGGAAGCGGTAATAGAGCAGATGACGCCAGGTGGACCAGTCATGGCCGGCGTAACCGCCCACATAGTATTCGTGCTTGATGTTGTGCTTGGTCAGCGCATCGTGTAGTGCGACCGCACGAACGCCCATTTGCCCCTTGGTCTCTTCCGTCCCCTGTCCGACAAACAGATACTCGACCTTCTTGTTGGCGTCGGGGTCATTGAGGAATTTGGCGATGACGGTCTCGGAGTTGGGGTCGCCCGCGCTGAGAATGCCGAAGTTCGCAAAGAGATCGAGCGAGCGGAAACCGACGAACATGGTGTGGCGGCCGCCCATCGAGAGGCCCGATAGCGCGCGGCCCTTGGGATCTTTGCGCACGCTGTAGTTGGCCTCCACCAGGGGAATCACGGACTTGCGCAATTCCGCTTCGAAGACGTCGAAGGTGAGGTCCGCATGCTTGGGATGGTTGCGATGCACTACCTGGTTATTCGGAATGGCGATCACCATCGGCACGACTTTGCCCTCCGCCAGCAGGTTGTCCATCATCATGTCGACGCGGCCATCGTACACCCAGTTCTGCGCCAGGTCGCCGCTGCCGCCGACGAGATACAGCACGGGATACTTCTTATTCGACTTATACCCTGGCGGCGTGTAAACATACAATTCGCGCTCGCCCTTGGTAACGTCCGAGTAATAGACGTGCCGCGTCACGGAGCCATGCGGGACTTTCTTGGCGTCAAAGTAATTCGGACCATCGCCATAGATCACCAGCGTGCTGTAAGGCGGCATGGCCGTGTTGCCGGCCACCGTATTATTCGGGTCGGCCATGCTGACGCCATCCACCACGATCTTGTATTGATACATATCGGGCTTCAGCGGCCCTACCTTCAACTCCCAAATGCCATCCGCGCCTTTTTGGAAAGGAACGGGCTGATTGCCCTTGCCGATCGCGGTCAGCAGCGCGACTCCCGAGAGCTGCACCGATTTCGCTTCCGGGGCTCGCAAGCGGAAAGTCGCCGTACGGTCTTCGCGCACGTCCGGCGAGTTAAGGTTGGCGCTGAAGGGGATCAGGTTCTCGGTATTCTTTTGGGGGTTCCAATCCAGGTTGACGTTCGCCTGTTGTGCCTGGAGGCCGAGTGCGCCTGCCAGAAAGATCCCCGCGACTGCAATTCGTTTGGTTCTCATAAAAGTCCTCGAATCGATTCATATCTGCTTCCCGCGATGTCGAGCGGGCCATCCTGCCACTAGCCGGCTGTCCGCCGGCGTTGCCCGCTGGAAAGCGGGCACGCAGCCAGGAATGGCTGCCCCACTTTCATTACTTCGCATTCGGCAGCGGCTTGCCGAATACCGTGAATTCCATGACGCCGAGCGGATTTGCCGCCTTCGGCCAGTCCGTAATGGTCAGGCGAACGAAGCGGCACCGGGTGGGCGGGAGTTCGTCGAACTCCGTGTACCGGGTGACGTCGTTGTTGGTCTTATCGAGCAGCTGGGTGTATTCCTTGCCGTCCACCGAGACTTCGAGCTTGTAGCGGAACGCCTTGCTGGTTCCGGCGGGAGGCGCCTGTGCGGGCGGCGTCGCTGCGCCGCGGCCTCCGCCACCACCACCGCCGCCGCGCGTATTGAACTCGATGCGGCTGGAATCCACCGTGAAGAACTGCGGCGGGTCCCATTGCGTGGTGGAGCCGAGGTCGATGGTGAGCTGCGGTTGCGTGTCGGTTTCGGCCGGTTCCCACCATCCGCCATTGGAATCGTCCAGCGCGTACGAGGCTTCGTGCCCGGGCTTCTGGCTGGACCATTTCCCCTGCTGGCCGGTGTTGCGGAATTTGTTCACGGTGACCGCGATGGAGCCGGAATCGCTATTGCGAATCGGGTTATCGACCACGCCCGGCGCCCACTGCGGCGTCTCGCTGGCCTCCCGCGCGTACAGGTTGCCATTGGCGTCGAAGCTCACCGGGTCCATCCCGATGCGCCGTCCGCCGGGAGGGTTCTGCATGACGATGGTGTAGAAGACCCACCAGTTGCCATCCGGCCCTTTGACGATGGACCCATGACCAGGTCCGGTGACGATGCCGCTGGTTTTGCGCAGCAGCGGATTGCGCGGCGAATAGGTGAACGGCCCCATCGGGCTCTTCGACGTGTGCACCCCGCTGGCGTAGGAAATCCACTGCGTGCCCGAGCCCGAGTGCTCCATGTAATAGGTGCCGTTGCGCCTGAACATCCAGGGGCCTTCGATCCACGCCACGTTGGAGAATTCGTTCTTATCGCCCCAGCGCTCCCAGACCTTGCTGGAATCGAAGCCGAAGAGATGCTTGGGCGCGGCGGCGAATTGATTGAGCTGTTTGGGATCGAGCGGCGCCACGAAGATGCCGTCGGTGGAGCGGCCCGGATAGTAGAGATACGGTTTGTTGTCGTCGTCCACGAAGAGATCGACGTCGAAGGAGCCCTTCCACGGCGCGCCGTTGGAGACTCCCGCAAGGTCCGCGCCCTTTTCGTCTTTCCAGGGGCCGAGCACTTCGTAGGGCCCGAGAATGTTGGCCGCTTTGTAGAGCGGCGCGTCATTGCCCGACATATAGAATGCGCCGTTGAACCTGGCGACGTGGGGCGCCACCGGCATGCGGCCGCCGCGCACTTCCACCGGCGTATATTTCCAACTGACGAAGTCGCGGGAGACCCACGCGGCGCCGCCGGTATTGAACATGTAATAGTCGGCGCCTTCCTTGATGATGGTGACGTCGCCGAGGCTCGTGCCCTGGGCGGAGCCATCCTTCGAAGTGGCTTCGATCGGAAGCGGGTTGCAATACCGGGTGGACTTGCCCACCACCGGCGCCGGTTTGCGCTGCGCGGTTTGGGACCAGAGCGCCAGTCCGGTCGCCAGGAAGGCTCCTGCCGTTAGCAGGGTAATGCCGCGGAATGAAATCATAAAGATCTCCGTGTTCTTTGTGGTATGAGGCTCAATGCGTGAACGTTCACTTGAATAGGCCTCACCCGGTTGGTAGTGGACAGGCCTGGAGGCCTGTCCTACCTGGCCGGGAGACCTGTCCTACTAACTCAAAAGGATGCGGCGGAGTTCGCCTTCGGGATCGTCCACCATGCGGCAGCGATTGTCGAAGACCATGGTCTGGCACTTGGTGGAATCGCTGGGCGTCCAGGGGAGTCCAGGCTGGCTGGGATTGCCGGTGCGCGCGAAATTGACCCAGGCCGTAGCCATCTTCTTTGCCAGCGCCTGCGCTTCCGGCGTATTGCCCGTACCCTGTTCGCAGCGCTTGGTGTTGTCGAAGCAGAAGGCGAGTTCGGCGGTGTGCCAGGCGCCCGCATCTTCCAACATGGGCGATTGCCACGTGAAGTAATACTGGAAGACCGGCGCGCCCTTCTGCTCGTATTTCAGTTTCACCATGCGCTGCATGTTGTTGCGCGAGGTGATTCCGTTGACGGCATAGGACAGGGTCCGGATGCTCTTTTCGGGATGCGCCTTCTTCATTCCGGCGATCAGCGCGGACGCCTTGGCATCTCCCCAGGTGCGGGATAGCGTGGCCTTCCATTCCGCCTCCGTGGGGCGGGAATTCATGCGATTGCCTTCTTCGCTGACGTTGCCGAGCAGCATCGGGATGTTCTTGGAGATCTCCGGCGCGACGTCGTAGAAAGCGCGCATCGTAATGATGCGGCCATCGACGGCGGGTCCGATGCCGGCGCGCGGAGCGGTGGTAGGCGGTCCGCCGGGACCACCGGCGCTCGCCGGGGCCGGATTGGCCTTGGCGGCTGCGGCGGTCGCTGCGGCATTCAGCGTAGTCCAATCCACTTTTTGGAGGCCGGCGATATCCTTCGGCCCGAGCTTCAGTTCCTTCATGAGCTGGCGGGCTGTCTCGCGCGCCATCTCCTTGCCCTGAAAATTGCCGCCGCCGCCGGACTGCACCGAGGCGCGGTGGAACAGGCCCGCGGCCGATTGCATGCCCATCAGCGTGGTGACTTTGGAGCCGCCGCCGGACTGGCCGTAGATCATCACCTTGTCCGGATCGCCGCCGAAGTTGGCGATGTTTTCGCGCACCCACTTGAGGCTGGCCACCAGGTCCATCATGCTGCAGTTGACGGAATCTTCGTAGGCCGACCCGCCGACCTCCGCCAGGTCGAGGAAGCCCAGCACGTTCAGGCGATGATTCACCGTCACCGACACGGCATCGTGGTTGCGGGCGAGCTGCGCGCCTTCGTGCGAGGGCAACTCGTAGGAAGAGCCGAAGACGAAGCCGCCGCCATGGAAGTAGACCATGACGGGACGCTTGCCGGTCAGGCTGGGCGTCCAGACGTTGAGCTTGAGCATGTCTTCGCTCATATAGCCGTCGTCCCAATCCTGAAGGAAGGTCTGTTCGATGCCGGTGAAGTCATGTAAGCGCTGCGGGCAGTTGGCCCCGTAGATGAGGGCGGGGTATTCGCCGTCCCACTTGGGAGCCTTGGCGGGCAGCCAGCGATTTTCGCCGGCGGTGGTTTGGCCGTAGGGGATGCCTTTGAAGGTGAGGACGCCGCCATCGAGATAACCGCGTACCTTTCCGTACTGAGTTTTGGCGACGGCGGAACGAGGGGTCGCGCAATTGCCCGGACCCTGATGTGCGGCGGTTTTGATGCTGTCGGACGCCTCGGCGGGCGCCACCATGGCGGCTCCCAGGCCGGCAGCCGGCCAGAGCAGCGCCTGGCGGCGGTTCAGCGTCGTTTTCTTCGGGGATTTCGATTGAGACATAGCCTCTCCTTGTACCTGCCCGGGTACGGCCAAAAGCTTGTAAGCGGACCCCATAATCTTATGTCAGCGCTTCCAAAAAGTCGATCCCATACGGGAGAGGAGGAGGAGAAAAGGAGCGGGATGGCCGATCATTGGCTGGGCAGGTAGCAGATCTTCGCGCCGTGGGAAAGTGGAAAACGCGGAAAGATTCTTTACTGTCGCACGCAGATCGAACGGAGCTCCTCCCCGTAAAATCCAACATCTGAAATGCTTGCTTTCGCACAGTAAGGAGCCTTATGATAATTCGACCATATCTCTGTAAGGAGGGGAATGCTGTGAAGTTGAACTATCTTCTACTGCTCGTGCTCTCGACATCCGGCGCGCCATACGCGCACGCGCAACGCTCCGATGTCTACCATCTCCATTTCGCGAAGGCAGTTCCGGGGAAAGCCGCCGACCTCGCGAAGGAACTCAAAACACAAGATCCCAAGGCGCCGATGAAGGGTCACCTCATGGTGCTTCAGCACCAGGACGGCGCGGATTGGGATTACGCCGTTCTCGAACACCTGGGAACCAAAGCTACGGTGGAAGTGGCTCCGTCGGCGCCTGCCCCGCCGCCGGTCAGCCAGTGGCACACCGATACCTTTGTGAGTGGTCCGCCGTGGGCCGCCTTTGCCAAGGCGATGGGCCTCGACCAGGCCGGATCGACCAAGGGCTCGGTTTACGTGCTGTCGGTCTACCGTGCGGTGGCTGGTCATCGCAGCGAACTGGACAAAGTTCTGTCAGAGCCGCCCGCGGCCGGGGACAAGATCGCTGGGACCGTGGTGCTGCAGCACCTGGAAGGCGGACCCTGGCAATTCGCGAGTGTGACGCGGTACGCCTCCTGGGCGGACTTCGCGGCGAGCGAAAGCAACAGCGTCGCCCAGAGCAGCAAGGGATCGGGCGGCTGGTTCCAGATCCGCGAGCACTCGGCGTATCACGACGACACGTTGGCGTTTCGCATTACCCAGTAGGTCGTGCCCGCGTTTCTCGTCGGGCCTTGAGTCACTCGAGGCCCGGCGCTTGTGCTGAACTGGGCCGCCGCCACGACTCAACGGTGTGGACAGCGGCCCGTTCTTTGCGACCTTCGAAGAGCGCCATGCCGTGCTATTTCTGGGGAATGGCCTTAACGCTTGCGGTATAACGGTATTCGTTATACCATACCAGCGTAGTGATCAAAAGCTTCGCGGAAAGACAGACCAGGGTACTCTTCGAGACCGGAGTGAGCCGCCGATGGAGCCTGATCTCCCGCGTAGCGGTGCGCAAACTGGTTCAGATCGATTCAGTCGCCGCACTCGGAGAACTGAATGTCCCTCCGGGGAATCGGTTGGAGGCCCTTAAGGGTGATCGGGCCGGGCATCATAGCATTCGCATCAACGATCAATGGCGCATCTGTTTCCGATGGGAAAGCGATGGCGTCTACGATGTGCAGATTGCCGATTACCACTAGATGGAGGAGCGAAGATTATGAGCAACATACGTCCTGAAGGCGGCTGGAATATCACACGTACTCCGGTTCACCCGGGCGAAATGCTCCGCGAGGAGTTCATGAAGCCACTGGAAATTTCGATCAATGGCCTCGCTCTGGAACTGCACGTGCCGGTCACCCGCGTCAGCCAGATCGTCAACGAGCGTCGCGGGATTACCGCCGACACAGCATTGCGTTTGGCGCGGCACTTCGGCACGAGCGCCGATTTCTGGATGAATATTCAGAAGGAATACGAATTGGTCCTGACGCGGCGCAAGTCATTAAAGACGATCGAGAGACAGGTCCGGCGACGCACGATCGCAGCGTAATGCACGAGACCGGACGGCACTGGCCACAGTCGACCTTCGAAGAGTGCCATGCCGTGCAGTATTTCTGTGAAGCGATGCCTTGCACGTGGCTGCAAAAACCGTTACTGGAAATTGACCGCGATGGTCCCGACCTGCCGGTCAATGTACGGTAAAGCCACTCGGGAACTAGTCCGAGATGAATCCATGAACCGTTCTCGCCGCGTTCCGTTACAATGATGAGCATGATTGAGATTCAGCCCATTCGCGTTGAACTCGAACGGGAAGAGGATGGCCGCACGCTTGCGTCAGTGCCAGACCTTCCTGGAGTGATGGCTTATGGCGCGACCGAAGAAGAGGCCGTACGCAAGGTGAAGTCGATTGCCCTTCAAGTTCTTGCTGACATGATCGAGAGCGGTGAAGAGGTACCAGCGCCGTTGAAGGTCTTGTTCGCCGCGTGAGCAGCTGGCACGCCACGAAGGCCAAGAGAGTTTACGCGGCTCTGATACGGATCGGTTGGACGCTCAAGAAGCAGGTCGGCTCGCATCGGAAACTGCAGCGACCGGGTTGGCCGAATTTCACCTTCAGTTTTCACGACAGCGAAGAAGTGGGTCCGGCGGCCCTGAGCAGGATCGCCAAGGACACCGGCCTCCGTCCCGAGGACCTCTAAGCGACCTGAGCCCGGCGCCTATCAGTGTCCGGCAAGTGGACGACAACGCCACATATCGGGAACTGCCCAGGTCACCTTTGATTGGGCACGGCGACGCAGATCGCGGCTCCGTCGAAGGAGTTATCTCCGGCAACGTTTATCGTCAAATTGGAACCTACGCCTCCGTTGCAGGACTCCAGAGCGGGGAACGCTGATGGCAGCTTCACGTTTATTTGATACAGTGCTACTTGCCCAGGCGTGAGACCGACAAACTCCGGCGGATTCGCTGCTTGGCCGAATCGCCGGGATGATGCGGCATTAGAGCGGAAATCGAAAGCCACAACAATCCTTTCGCTCGGGACACGTATGATGACAGGTGGTGTTGGCTTTCCGGTTTCAACACTAGGCTCACTTGAACCCAATCCCCAAGCATAGATCGTCACAACCTCGCCGGGTTCCGCGGGCGATTGTCGGGTGACCATGGAGCCGTTGGCGTGCGTGACGACAGGGACGCCCGGAAAAGCGCAAGAGGAACCCGATGGCCGGAGCGAGTCGCAGGTCGTCACCACATGAATTTGATCGGAGAGCGTGAGCGCGGAAAACGGCACACTGTTCTTGCCGTTGTGTGCAATCACGACACGTGTGACGGGAATGGAGGCACCGATAGGACTAGCGAAGGAAGGCGGAGCCAACTCGAATGGCATCTGGACAGTGAGGATTGTCAAGAAGCAATCGGGCAGATCGCCAAATCCCCCCGTCAATTCTGCGCAAATAGACTGCTGCTCCACCGAAATAAGCGGAACCGGAAGGGAGGGCCCGATGGTGGTGCCGATCCGTTGGCTCACAGTCACGGAGAACCCCGCCATTTCGGTGGGTAACGGCAACGTGGTCGCGTTCTGTGGCAGGCGAAAATTGGGCGCGAGGAATGGGTAGCCCGCAAGTTTGAGCCTGACAACCTGTCCCGGAGCAAAAACCAGAGCAGATGTCCGGTCATAACCGGAACTCACAATAACGCCTCCATTCTGAGCCAAAACGGCAGGGGTAAATGAGAGTATGAGGGCCAGAACTCGATTCCTTGTCACGCCTCCAGATTAGCTTATGCCTCACGTTATTGGTAACGGCATTACCGGAAAGTGACCCAGGCGCCTGGCTGGATTGCATCCAGCCAGATCTGGTCCCCGTGCCCGAAACGCTACTCCTGGCCGCAAAAGTGAGGTGAGGTGAGGCGATTTTGCCTAATTGTCCAGAGAGCTTTCCCCCTGGAGAAACTATAGGAAATTTGCCTCACTTCACCTCACTTTTCACTCCGATACCGGCCCACCACTCGCCGTCGTTGCGATGCTTGCGCTCCAGCCCGCGCGCCAGCAGCCTTTCTACGAAGGCGCGGGCAATCATAACTTCTTCCCCCATCGCTTCGGCCCAGCTCCGGTAATCCGCATACAGCTTGCGGCACTTAATCGTGGCGTACTCTCCGAGCACGCAGCGCTCTTCCAGAAACTGGCCCACCTGATCGTTTTCATTGCGCCATGCCGCCGTCGCCAGGCGGACCGCGTCGGGAAAACACAGGCCGTCCTCCTGCCAGCGCAGACAGCCTTCCACCGCCCACGCGAGCACTCCCGGAAGTTCGGCGCGCATCGCCGCCTTCAGCCCGCGATCTTCGCGCCCCTCGAAACTTACCTCGAACGGCACCAGCTTGACGCGACTCCAGATTGCCGGATCGGCGCCGCGCACGGCGGGCTTATGATTGGTGGCCAGCCAGATCTTGTGCGTCGGCTGGAACTCGTAGGAATTCTCGTACAGGCGGCGCGCGCGCACCATGTCGCCGCCGGTCAGCCACTTCACCAGACTCTCGGCCAACCCGGCGCCCTCGCGGCCTTCCTGCGCGCTCACCAGGTGGCGTCCGCGCATATTCGCCACATCGTCGCGCGGACCGCCGCGATCGTTCTGGCTGGTGAAGGTCGAAAAGTCGGCAGTCACGGCGTAGTCGCCCAGCAATTCCATCATGGTGCGCAGGAAGACGCCCTTGCCGTTGCGCCCGCTGCCGTGCAGCAGGAACAGGCACTCCTCGCGGGTCTCGCCGGTGAGCGAATAGCCGGCGGCGCGCTGCAGGAACGGCACCAGCTCGGGCTGCGGCGCGAAGACTTCGCCGAGGAAGCGCTCCCAGCGCGGCGCCCGCGTCCCGACGCGGTATTCCACCGGGCAGAGGCGAGTCAGCAGGTAACTCGGATCGTGCGTGTGCAGTTCTCCGGTGCGCAGGTCCACCACGCCGTTGGTGCAGTTGAGCAGGTAGTGGTCGCTATCCAGTTCGTCGGGAGAGATGCGCAGGCGCGGGTCGCTTTCCGCGAGTTTGATCATGGCGAAGATGCGGGCGGCGGCTTCACTGCGCCGCGCCCAATCCACCACCGCCTGGCGCGCCACCGGGTGGGGCGCGTCCACCGCCTCGCTATAGATCGAGCGCACGGTCCGCTTGGACAGTTCCACCGCGATGGCGGTGGCGTCGAGATTCCAGCGTACGGTGTCCCACGCCAGCCAGCAGCGCAGTTCAGGGCAGTAGCGCAACTCGCCGCCGTAGCGCTTCACCAGGCGCTCTGCATTGCCCATATCGGTGAGGCGCAACTGGTCTTCGGAGCCGGTGGGCGCCAGGGCGAGCGCGATGGTGCGGTCGCGGTAATCGGGGCGGTCCCACTTTTCGCGATAGAGTCCGCTCTGGCGGAAGAGTTGGTCGATGCGCGCCGGGTCGTTGCCGGTCTGGCGGGCCAGCACGCGGCAGAGGGCCAGATCGGCACGCGAATCGTCGCCCGAGTAGTCGCTGGTGTCGCCTGCCCAGAGGCGGTCGAAGCGGGTGACGGCGCGGACGGCGGGCGTTTCCGGCGCGGGCTTGGGCGGGGCGGATGGGGCGGGGCGGGCGGCGAAGATGCGGTCGTACAGCGTTTGCATGGCGAGGCCGCGCGCCTCGATGGTGGCGGGGAAGTCGGGGAGCCGCTGGCCGGTGAGGGTGAAGTAGCGGTCGCGTGAGTACATTTCGATCTCGCCCTCTTCCAGCTTTTTGCGGCGGCCCTTGCCTCCCGGCAGGACGCCGCGGACGATCAGCTTCACGCCTTTTCCCGAGGGCGAGACCTCGGTATAGCTGGACAGGCTGTCCAGGATGGCGCGCGCCCAGGGGGCGATGGCGCCGGTCCGCGGGTCGCGGCAATCGTCGAGATCGATGCCGGTGTAGGGTCCGTCCGCGGCGAAGACGAAGCCCACGCCGGTGACGCGGTGGCGGTGCACCGCTTCGCACGCCTGCGCATAGGTGCACCAGGTGGCGGCGTTGTTGGCCATGGCAAGGCCTCCGGTGGCGGCATTCACCGGCAGTTTATGTGGCTTGGGCCGCGCTTCCAGCGGACGGGTGGGCCGTCCATTCGGTAAGGTCACGGGCACTCCAGTGCCCGGCACGCTCCACCACGCTACCCATTGGCGTAGCGATTTCAGTTCCTGGGGAATCCCCTCGTAATCGGTTTCGGTCTGCATCTCCGATTTCACGCTAGCATTGCGGAGTTGCGGGTCCGAAAATGAGTGATTGAAAAGAAAGGGCAAACTCCCGAAATGTTCGTGTGAAGCGAGTCGCCCCGTCCTCGATTGCCGCGTCTCTGATCGGGAGCTGCGTCAGAACGTAAATGCGAGGCCAAAGACCAGCGCGCTTGACGACCCGCTTGCGGGAGGCTCGCTGATGGAATGTACGTAGTGCAGGTTATACGCCGCCTCCACCGAGACATTGCGGGCAACGAAGCACTTCAGGCCGGCTTCGCCCCGCAAAGTGAAGCGCGTATAAGTGCCGTCGAACTGAAAACCGTGGGCAATACCCAGTCCCGGACTGGCGCCAATGAACGGGAACAGCTTTGGATTGCGAGTGGAAAACAGGTAACGGTAGTGGGCAGCGAGGGCGTAGGACTGCCCGGCGGAAGCTCCCGTAATTCCGATTTCGGCGCCCAGCAGCGAACTTCGCGAGATGTAGTAGCCCGCGCCAACCTGCAGGCTTCCGCTGGTCGAGCCGGGGTTGCTGTGGGGGACGGTGACGTTGCCTGAGAATCCAAGCTCGATCTTGCCGCGCTCGATGTATGCGCCGGTATCGGGTTGCGGTTGGGCGAGTCCTATGGCGCATAGCAGGAGCGCAGCTGAAACGAGTCGCAAGGTGTTTCCTCCATCGCATACGACGCGTAATCGGGGGAGAGGTTACCGTCGATTGCATATATATAGGATCTGTAACCCGGAAGCAGGCACTTTCCCGCAGAGGGAACCCGGCCTTAATCGTGTTGGTTTTCCTTTGCGTCTTTGTGCCTTGGCGTGCGATCCCTTTTCCACACAGCTTCGCAGTGGGACTCATGCTCGCTTCGAAGCTGTCCGATTGCCTCACGCAAAGGCGCAAAGGCGCTAAGGAAAACCTTGAAGACTTCGCGTGCCAGGAGTCTCCCGGACCGTTTTCGGGACGCTTAACTGTAGAGAAATCCGATAAACGATACGTTTAACGGGAATCGCCGCACGTGGAATCAAGCACTTGGCAGGCGCACCCCGCCTAACGTGCTCTAACTTGGCGGAGCCCCCCAAATCGCTTACACTGCCATTTTAGACTAAATAAGATTTACAGATCTCTTTACCTTTATGTGTGCAACTCACCTCGAAACCTCGCCAGCCGACCTGCTGACCGCCCGTATGGCCGGGGTCTTCGTTCCCATCTCCACTCCGTTTGCCGATGACGAAAGTGTGGATTTTTCCGCCTTAACCTACAACGTGGAGCGCTACGCCGCCAGCGATGTGCTGGGCTACCTGGCGCTCGGCTCCAACGGTGAAAACCGCAGCCTCACCGAAGAGGAGAAGTACCAGGTGCTGGAATGCATCATCCGGCATAAGGGCAAAGGCCAGGTGGTGATGGCGGGCGCTACCTATGATGCGCAGCGGGATACCGAGCATTTCCTGACCCGCGCGGCGGACCTTGGGGCGGACTTCGGCCTCGTCCTCTCCCCGGGCTACTTCCGGAAATTGATGACCGAAGAGGTCCTGTTCCGGTATTTCAGCACCGTGGCCGACCGGTCGCCGGTGCCGCTGCTGCTCTACAACGCGCCCGGATTCTGCGGCGTGACCCTGACTCCGGCCCTGGTCGCCCGCCTGGCGCTGCACCCCAACATCGTTGGGATGAAGGACAGCGCCACCAGCGGGATTGAGAATTTCCTGCCGGCGCAGAGCGCGACATTTCGCGTGCTGGCCGGGAGCGCCAACTTCCTGTTCGCCGCCATGATGGGCGGGTCGGTGGGCGGCACGGTATCGCTGGCCAACTCGTTCCCCGAGGTCGCGCTCCAACTCTTCCGCTACGGGCAGGCGCGCGACGTAGCGCGCGGCGTCCCGTTCCAGGAACGGGTGACGCGGATCAACCAGGCGATCTCCGGTCCCTTCGGACCCGCCGGGGTGAAGGCCGCGATGAATCTGGCGGGACTCCGGGGCGGCATTCCCCGCCGTCCGCTGCTTCCGCTGGCGGAAGCCCAAGTCGAACAACTGCGACAGCTCTTTCTAAAGGAGGGTCTTATTTCATGAGCCGGGACATTCTGGCCGTAGACGTCGGGACCACTGCGATGAAGATCGCGGTATTCAGTCCCGATCTCGAGAAGCGGTGCGAAGCGACCCGTAAGTACGACGTCAACGTATATTGCGGCGGGCGCGCCGATATCGAGCCGGAAAAGTGGTGGATCGCGCTGCGCGAGTGCTGCGCGGAGCTCCGCGAGCACCTTTCCGCGGTGGGCGTGATATCGCTCTCCGTGACCACGCCGGGACTGACGCCGATGGCGGAAGACGGCACGGCGCTCGGACCGGCCATCCTCTTCTTCGATGGACGCTCCCACAAGCAGGCGCGGGAAATCCGGCTGGCCGTGGGCGAGCAGAAGTTCCTGGAGGAAGGCTGCAATCTGCCGGTGTCGGGCGGATCTTCGCTGTGCTCCATTTTGTGGATTCGCGAGAATCAGCCGGACGTGTGGGAGGCCACCGCGAAGTTCGGACACACCAATACGCACGTCGCCAAGCGGCTGACCGGGAACTTTGTGATCGACCCCTCGACCATCTCGATTTCCGGACTCTACAACACCGCCAAGAACGATCTGACGTGGAACCAGGACGTGCTGGATATCGCGGGCATTCCGGAGAGCAAGCTGCCCGACCTGGTGCATTCCTACGAGCCGGCGGGCCGCATTCTGCCGGAGATGGCGGAGCACTTCGGGCTGCCGAAGGATTGCGTGGTGCTGATTGGCGGCAACGATGCCGTGCTGGCGGCGCTTTCCGGCGATATCACCGAGCCGGGCGATATCAGCAACGTGTGCGGCACCTGCGAGATCACTTCGGTCTGCCTGGACCAGCCGCTCTATTCGCCGAATTTCAACATACGCTGCCACGCGATTCCCGATCGCTGGATCACGCTCTTTGTGATGAACACGGGCGGCAAGGCGCTCGAGTGGTTCCACTCGGTGTTCTGCGAGGGCATGAGCGAGCAGCATTTCTACGACGAGTACCTGCCCGGCGTGCTGCACGATTTCTTCAGCTCCAGCCGGATCAATGAGCGGGAAGCGGTGCTGCCGCAGTATGTGCCGTTCCTGGGCGGCAGCCGCTACACGATGGAGCAGCTAAAGGCCAGTTTCAGCGGCATCAACCTGGAAACCACACGCGACAAACTGCTGCTCAGCCTGGTCCGCGGCAACGCCATGTACCAGGGCGAGCACCTGCGGGAAATCGGGCAGAAGGTGAAGCTCAGCAGCAAGGTGATGACCACCGGCGGCGGGGCGAAAATCCCCGGCTACATCGAAGCCAAGAAGCGCTGGACGGGCGACTTCGAGTACGAGTACTCGGATCAATCGTCGCTCGCCGGGGCAGCCATTTTGGGGCAGTTCTACTTTGCAAAAACTTATAACCGCATTGAGGCGGTTCGATAGGAGAGGAATATGTCTGAAAGCGTAATCGAACGATTGGTGAAGACGAATCCGGATATGGAAATCTGGTGGGACAGCTCCCCCCTGATTTACAAGAAGTGGGCAGCCAAGATGCTGGCCGCTGCGCCGGACTATAAGAAGGCAGAGCTCGAGGCGCAACTTCACCGCCTCTTCAACATCGACGACCCGGCGAAATCCGTGATCCGTGGCTGCACCACGAATCCTCCGCTGTCGCTCGACGCGGTGAAATCCGATCCCGAATACTGGAACGCGCGCATCGATGCGATGATTCACGCGAACCCGATGATCACCAGCAAGGAACTCTTTTGGGCGACCTATAAAGCGGTGGTGAAAGAGGGCGCGGCGATCTTCAAGCCGATGTTCGACGCCTCGCACGGCCGTTTCGGATGGGTGTCCGGCCAGTTGGATCCGCGCCTTTTCTCCGAAAAGGAAGCCATGTACGAGCAGGCGGACGAACTGGCGGGGCTGAGTCCCAACGTGATGGTGAAGGTTCCGGCCAGCACGGCAGGCGTCAATGTGGTGCGCCACCTGACGTCGAAGGCCATCTCCACCAACGTCACCACGTGCTTCACCGTATCGCAGGTGATGGCAGTGGCGAAGGCGGCGCAGGAAGGCCTGGAGCTCGCCAAGAAGAATAAGGTCGATATTTCCGGCTGGCGCGCGGTCATTACTTTGATGATGGGCCGTTTGAGCGAACGCAAGAACCTGATGGACCAGGCCGCCGAGCGCGGTATTACCATCACGGACGCGGAGCGCAAGTGGTTCGGCATCGCGGCATTCAAGAAGTGCGTGCAGTTGCTGCGCGAAGGCGGCTATCCGAGCAAGATGTTGTTGTGCTCGGTGCGTCCCGGTCCGCTGGTCAACGGCAAAATGCATTTCTGGGATGTGGAAGAGTTCGCGGGTGGCGACGTGGTGTATACGCTGCCGCCGTACGGGCTGGAACCGCTGTTCTCATGCGGCGACGATATGCAGTTCGACGCCAACGCCATCAATCGGCCGGTGCCGCAGACGGTGATCGATAAGATCATGCAGATTCCGTACGGGATTCAGGGGCTGGACCCGAACGGACTTTCGGCGGATCAGTTCAATACGCACCCCGCGACGGTATTGACCGTGGCGGAATTCTCCAAGGCGGCGGCGGGGTTGGAAGAGTACGTGGCGAATCGTCTGCGTGTGGCGGCGGAAGAGCCGGCGCTGCAGGTGTAGGGAAGCGTCGGTAGGACAGCCCTCCCGGCCTGTCCAGCACGAAGTATTTTGCTTTAAGCAAGGGGGACAGGCCAGGAGGCCTGTCCTACCTACTGTTGGAAAATTCCGCTATTTCGGTGCGCCAGGTGTTAATCTAATGGCCGGGAAGCGGAATGGACGAAACCGTGATTGCGCAGCCGTTGCCGGATCCGGCGGCCTGTCGAGCGGAACTGGAAACCGTTCTTGCCTCGCAAACGTTCGGACGAGCGCCGGCAGTATCCAAGATACTGAGGTTCGTCTGCAGTCGATACCTGGAGGGCGTGGGAGACACGGTCACCGAGTGGACCATCGCCATCGACGGGCTCGGGCGGCGCGAGAATTTCGATCCGGAGCGCGACGCCATCGTGCGCGTCGAGTTTCATCTCCTGCGGAAACGCCTCACACAGTATTACCTCAAGGAAGGCGCGTCGCACGGCGTGCGGATCACGTTCGGCGAGAACGGCTATCTGCCGCGCTTTGTGCTGGCCGGCGCGGTGGCGCCCGAAGTTCCCGCCCTTCCACCCCCCACTCCAGAACCGGAACCGGAAGCCATTCCCGTAGCTGCGCCTGCGCCTGCACAGGAGGTTCCGGAGCTCCCAAGGCGATGGCGCGCGGGCACGGTCTTAGGAATCGCGGCGGCGCTGACCGGTGTGTTTTTGATTGCGGTGTGGGCGCTGGAGCAGCGTCCGGCGGAGCTGGCGTCAAAGGCCGCGCCCCCTGTATTTACCGGGCGGGCGATTCGGATTGCCACGGGAATCACCGCGCCGAAGTATCTCGATAGTTCCGGGAATTCGTGGTCGGGCGATGCCTTTGCCACGGGCGGAACGCTGTTCGACCTGCCGGATCGCAAGATCTTCCGCACGCTCAATCAGGATTTGTACCAGCACGGGCGCGAAGGGGAGTTCCGCTACGATATTCCGGCCGGGGCGGGCTGGTACGAACTGCATCTGCACTTCGCGGAGACGCGTTTCGGACAGAGTCCGCTGGAAGGCGCCGAGGGGGCTCGCAAGTTCGATGTGGCGTTGAATGGCCGGCCGCTTCTGACGGATTTCGATATCGCGCGCGATGCGGCGGGTGCGAATACGGCGACGGTGAAGGTGTGGAAGGACGTGGCGCCGGCGGCGGATGGGCAGTTCCATTTTGCGTTCACGGGTCGCGCGGGAATGCCGCTTCTCAATGGGATCGAACTGCTGCCGGCGAAAAAGGGAGAGCCCTTGCCGGTGCGTATCAGTTGCGGTCCGCGCGCCGTTTCCGATAAGCAGGGACGGCTGTGGCAGGCCGACGAATATTTTCTGGGCGGGCGGCAGTTCGGGCGCGACGGCGAAGTCACGGGGACGGACGACGACTCGATTTTCGCGTCGTCCCGCCTGGGGAACTTCAGCTACGCGATTCCGGTTGCGGACGGGCTCACATATAAAGGGACGCTGCATTTCTTCGAAGGCGTCCATCGCAGCGAGGGCGAGCGCGTGTTCGATGTGTACGCCAACGGAGTCGAACTGCTGCGCGATTTTGACATCATCGGGAAGGCGGGCGGTCCGCGGCGCGCGGCGACTGCGACGTTTCGGAATCTGCGGCCGAATGCGCAAGGCAAGCTGATCTTCAGCTTCGTGCCGGGGCGGGATGATGCCGCGGTGAGCGCGATCGAAGTAGAGGCGGAGAGGTAAGGCGGTCGCAAGCCGGCGACTACGGAGTGCTCCCCAATCGACCGACGATCGGAGGGCGGCGGATAGTTTCCGGTAACGGCGAGTCGAGCTGCAGGTCCGCTCAACTGGCCTTTCGCTCACGTTCCAAAGCCTTGTGCAACAATCCTTTGATGTAGGTTTGATAGGGTACGCCCTGCCGCTCGGCAATCTCTTGTGCCACTTGGACATCGGCAACCGCCATTCGAATGGTTACGGGTCTGGTCGCCCCACGGACTACCGGCAGTCGCTTGATCCTGCCTTCTTTTCTCGCCTTCAAAAACAGTTCGGTGATGACCTCGGGATGGGCGTCCCACCATTCCGCCTCGTCCTTTTCCGACTTGAACATCGGCAATTTGTGCTTAGTAGCCATTATTCATCTTCTCCTCGATAGATTCTCCGCTGCAATTCGTCCATTGGGTACGCCGTGACGAATCGTATCTTGCCCGCCCGCTCGATCACGACAAATGTGAGCAGCCTGCCCCTGTTGGTCTCGCCAAGGCACAGCCTGCGACGCTCGTGTTTCCGTTTCTGCCGTTCGATCACCATCGGCCCATTCCGGTAGGCTTCCTCGCACTCATCAGGAGTGATGCGGTGCCGAGCGATGTGTTCCACGTTCGCCGCGTCCCAATCAAACACCATTCGTATTTACAGTGTACATACGAATCGACCCTCCCGCAACGCCGCTTTCAGTAAACCGGTCGATATACGGGTTATCGGAAAGTACGTGCCAAGTCCGCCCGACGCACGCTACACGGAACTGTTCGGTCACGGAATAATCGGACTCAGCGATGATCGCGCGCAGCGCTTGTGACTACACAGCGAAAGTCCGATTCGTTTCGACCCGAACGGGACTGCAATGATACACTGCGTAAGCGGTATGACGCACAGACTCTGAAATCTTGAAGTGCCCGGCGTGACCGGGTCACGAGCCGAATCCATCGACCCGTAGGCGGCCGTCTTCGCGCGCTGCGGGCCCGCATGGCCGGCAGAATGCGAGGAAGAATGACCACCACTGCAGAAACGTACGAATCCCTGCTTGAGCGGGTGTGCGCCGAGAGCGTCGCGCCCCATGCTGCCACTGTCGATCGGGACAGTGCTTTTCCCACGGAGTCGATCCGGGCCCTGGCTGCGACCGGGCTGTTGGGCGCGCTCAGTTCCGTCGCCTCCGGCGGTCTCGATCTCGGGATTCCCGGCGCCGCGCGCATCGTGAGGCGCGTCGCCGAGGAGTGTGGCTCGACGGCCATGGTTCTAACGATGCACTATTGCGGCGTCGCCGTCCTCGAGGCCCACGGGCCGCAGGAGGTCCGGGTCGCGGCAGCGTCGGGCGCGCACCTCAGCACGCTGGCATTTAGCGAAGCGGGATCGCGCAGCCATTTCTGGTCGCCCATCGGCACCGCCTCTGAGCTCGACGGCAATGTCCAACTCAACGCCAGCAAAAGCTGGGTCACCTCGGCCGCGCACGCCACGGCTTACATCTGGTCATCGCGGCCGCTGGCGGCAGACGGCGCGAGCACCCTCTGGCTCGTCCCCGCCTCCTCGCCCGGACTCACCGTGGCGGGCCCCTTCGAAGGCCTGGGCCTGCGCGGCAACGATTCGTCACCGGTCGCGGCGTCGGACGTCCGGGTCCCTGCATCCGCGATGCTCGGCGGCGACGGCCGCGGCTTCGAAATCATGATGAGCATCGTCCTCCCGTTGTTCTCCGTCTTGAATGCGGCCTGCTCGAACGGCCTGATGGCGGGCGCAATCCGCCGCACGGTGGAGCACGTCACCGCGACGCGCCACAGCGATACGGGCACCAGTTTGGCGGACCTGCCCACCATCCGAAATTACATGGCGCGCATGCGCGTCAAGGCCGATCTGTCCGAGGCCCTGCTCGCCGACACCATCGCGGCCATCGCCGCCAACCGTGCCGACGCCATGGTGCGCGTGCTGGAGTGCAAGGCCGCCGCCGGCGAGTCCGCCAACGAAGTCCTTGACCTGGCGATGAGGGTCTGCGGGGGCGCCGCATTCCGCAAGGGAGTGGGCGTGGAGAGGATCTTCCGCGATGCGCGTGCCGCGGGCGTGATGGCGCCGACCACCGACGTCCTCTACGAATTCCTCGGCAAGGCTGTTTGCGGCATGCCCCTATTCTGAAGGAGCGAACCATGGACGAGAACACATTACTGCTGGGCGCCGTCGCCTACGACCCGAAGGTGGTCACCATCTGGGATGGCTTCCAAACCTATTTCGACCGGCAGGGACTCAAGTTCGACTACATTCTATATACGAATTACGAACGTCAGGTCGAAGCGCTGGTTGCGGGCCACATACACGTGGCGTGGAATTCGCCCCTCGCCTGGCTGCAGTGCGAGCGGATCGCGGGCAAGCTCGGTCGGCGTGCTGTGGCGATCTGCATGCGCGATACCGACCGCGACCTGGTTTCCGTCATCGTGACGCGCGAGGGTGGTCCGGTGCGGAGCCTGAACGACCTGAAGGGCCGCCGAGTCGCCGTCGGTGCGAACGACTCGCCGCAGGCCACTCTGATTCCGCTCGAGCACCTGGCGCGGCACGGACTCGAGGCCCACCGCGATTTCGAAGTGGTGCTCTTCGACCGGCTGGTGGGCAAGCACGGCGACCATATCGGCGGGGAACGCGACGCCGCCCGCGCGCTGGTTCGCGGCAATTGCGATGCCGCGTGCATGATCGACAGCAACCTGCTGCTCTTCGCTCAGGAGGGCACGCTGCCCTCGGGGTCCGTTCGCACCCTTGCGACCACGCCGGAGTACGACCACTGCAACTTCACGATCCTGGAGAATGGCAAGTCCGCATCGTTGGAACGTTTCCGCGAACTGCTGCTCGGCATGTCGTACGAAGATCCGGAGGTGCGGCGGTTGCTCGATCTGGAAGGCCTGAAACGCTGGCTTCCCGGGCGCACGCAGGGGTACGATCTGCTCGCGAAAGCGGTCGACCGCTTCGGGTACCTCGACGAATTCACGGCCGCGGTCGCATCGCGATGCACGTAGATTTGGAGGAGCTCCGCTTCGAGCGCGGCGGAGTGCTGCTGGTCAAACGCGCCCTGCGTCTGGCCGCCGTGGGGGACGCGGTTACCGTGGCAGGACGCCATCCCGATCTGGCCGTTCATCTGCGTGCCTGGTGCCGTGCCGAGGGGCATGAGTTCCAGCCGGTGGACGCTGGAACCGGCCACGCCGTGATCGTGCGAGGTCCCGCATCGGACCAGCGGTGGTGCGCTGCCGAGAGAGCGGGCCGGGCCGATGCTCGTGAAGCCGGAGCCGTGGTGGACAGGCCTTCGCGGCGATGGGGGCTGGCCCCGCGAGGGGCGCTGGTCGAAGCCGGCTCGCCGGAATTCCATTTCGCGCTGGACCGCAAAATAGAGGTCTGGTCGGGAGACGCCGCGCGCATGTACGCGCAGGCTGCCGCGGCGCAGTGGGACCCGGCGACGGCCGTGCCCTGGGATGCGGAGTTCGAGCTGCCTGCCGAGGTGGAAGACGCCATCGTGCAGGTGATGACGTTCCTCATCGAAAATGAGACGGCCGCGCTCGTGGTGCCCAGCCGCTTCCTCGCGCAGCTGCATCCTCACTTTCGCGAGGTGATGCAGGTGCTGGCGATTCAGGCCGCCGACGAGGCGCGGCACATCGAAGTGTTCACGCGACGGGCGCTGCTGAAGCGAAAGGAACTCGGTCTTTCGACAGCGGGCGGGCAGGCCTCCCTGCAGACGCTGGTCGACGAGCCGAACTTCGCGATCGCGGCGTTTCTGCTATCGGTTCTGGGCGAAGGGACTTTCTTGAATCTGCTCTGGTTCCTCGAACGCGTCGCGCCAGACCCCGTCACCGCCGCGGTGTGCCGGCTCGCCGCGCAAGACGAAGCCCGCCACGTCGCCTTCGGGATGTCGCACCTGCGCGAGCATCTGGAGGCCACTCCCTCGCTGGGAGTTACGCTGATGAACTCGGTCCGGCAGAGGCACGAAAGTCTCCGTGACACGGCGGGCTTGAACGCCGAGGTGTTCGATGCGCTGGTGCTGCTCGCCGCGGGATCGTGGGAGCACGCGGAGATCGGCCGGGGGCATGACACAGTGGCTGCACTCGTCCAGGAGATGCACGGCGGCCGCAAGAAGCGGCTCCTGAAGCTCGGATTCAGCGATGCCGACGCGGAAGAGATGGCCGCCCTTCACACTCGGAATTTCATGTAGCAGGCCGTAGCCTGCGCCGCGCCGTACACGCTGATTCGCGCAGAGCGGCCCTCGTGCCGCCAACAGCCGCAAGCAGCGACGAAGCAGTGTGCCTACCGTCGCGCCGAGTAATCGTGCCAGACGTATTCGAGCGCCTGGGGCAGGGAATTGTTGATCACTTTCCTCTGGGTGTGGCCCGCACCTTTCGAATAAACGAACTGGTAGGCGTAGCCCTTATCCTTGAGAACTTTGGCCAGCCGGGAGTTTGCGGTGACCCAATTGCGGCGGGCCTCCGAGGGTGTTTTGGAGCCATTGTCGTTCTCCGAAACCTGGATCCACATTCGAAGAGGCTTCTTTTCGTTGCCGGGGAATAGGTGCTCGATATATTCATAGGCGCCGAGCGGCGCTTCCGGACCGTTGCGGAGGTTGACGAAAGTTCCGGAATAGCTGAGGACGCGGTGATAGAGGTCAGGGCGGAACCAAGCCATGGTCAGCGCTGCCGCTCCTCCGGAACTGCCGCCCAGCGTCATCCGGGCGTCGGGGTTCTTGGAGAGCTTCAGGTTGGCTTCCTTCTCGGCGCGCGGCAGGACTTCGGCTTCCACGAATTCCGTGTACTTGGAGGAAACGGTGTCGTATTCCATGCTCCGTCCGGGGCCCCCGTTATCGATCATGACCGCAGCCATGGCAGGCAGGCGCTGGTCATAGATCATGTTGTCGAGGATGGTCGGCAGGTTATAGCGCATGCCATAAGCGTCGGCGGCAACGATCACCGGAACTTCGGTGCCGGCGACATATCCCGCCGGAACATAGACGCAGACGTGACGCTGAATCGCGCCGTTGGTCCCTGGGTAGAACTTGCTTTCCGCGGAGTTCATGACGAACTCGATCACCTTGCCTTCCGGAACGCCGGCCCGCTTGGCGAGTTCCGGCGCGGTGGGATACGCAGGCCCATGGGAATAGTCGCCAGCGGCGAGGTTCTGTCCCCAGGTGGGAAGGTCCATCAGCTTGGCGATTTCGGCGACATCGGCGGCCGCTTGTGGTGCGGGCGTTCGAGCGCCCGCCCCCGGACCGCGGCCCGCTCCTTGATTGCCGGCGTTGGCAGGGGGAGGCGCAGGCGGCGGTATGCAAGGCACGGATGGCATCTGGGCGAACGCAGATGGAATAAGGAGCAGAGATACGATCAAAAACTTCATGGTTTCGGGAGTCCCTCCAAGCTTCAAACACTTTACAGCAATTCCCGTTCGAATGGAAAGTTGAGGGGACACGATCGCGCAAAAGGGGACGTCGCGAATTCCGCGGCGTATGGTCACTGACGGGCGGTCAGGCCACGACGTGCAGGCCGAGGTGTTTCACGAACGGATCGAAATCCCGGTCATTGTGCAGCAGGGTAAACCCGCTTACGATGCACCGGGTTGCGATTACGCTATCGATGGTCTTACGGACCGTCACGCCCAGTTTCCGCAGAGTGCGAAAATTCCTGGCCGCCTGGATCGCGACGTCCTCGCCGCCCAGTTCTACTACCCTCAGCGACGTCAGCATTTTACGGACCCGGTTGAAGTCTCGTTCGTTACTGAAGCCCTGCAGGACCTCTGTCAGAATCAGGTCACCGACAGCCAACGGCTCCCGGCCAAGCAGGCTATCCAGTTTACCGGTCTGGGAATCGATGGTGCCCCTGAAATAATCAATCCAGACGCTGGAGTCGACCAGAATCAACGGTCACTCCTCATGGCGCTCAAATCTCCCTGCCAATCCAGTTTGCCGCGGAAGTTGCGGATCTCGCCCTGCTTCGTTAAGCGCAACAGCGTCCGCAGCGCTTCTTCCACGGCCTCTCGTTTGGTCTTCAGCCCTGTCGCGCGAAGCGTGTCGCGCATCAATTTATCGTCAATCACGATGTTCGTTCTCATCGATGTGTATTCCTAATGTCGATTATACACATTATGGCTGAGCCCTCACCGGCTTCGGTTGGGATTGCCTGAAGGCACATCAGGCGAATTGCTGGTGACGAGCAACCGCGAGCAGGCCCGCGCGGACGCGAGCCTGCTCTTTCCGTTGTAACGGACAATCCGGAAGGCTACCTACCTTCCGCCGCGGCCGCCGCCGCCCGGTGGGAGCATGGCGAGTAATTCGTGATCCGGATCGTTTTGCGCGCCACTCTTGGTGTCGAACACCATCGTGGGCTTCTGCGCCGGAGTGTAGGCCGGCCACGGCACTTCCGGCGTACTGGGATTTCCCGTTTTCGCGAACGCGAAGAACGCGCCTGCCATGTAGTCCGCCATCCTCTTCCCATCGGCCGACCCCGCGGTGAGCGGCCACAGTTCAGGATTGTGGAAGATGAGCGGCACGTCCGTGCCGTGCACTGAGCCGTAACGCCCATCCATAAAAGGAGCGGGCCACTTCAACAGATACAGGAATGACGGCGCCTTCCCGAGCGCCGCTTTGCGCTCGATCACCGTGCGAGTGTTGGCTCGGACTCCGCGATCGCTCGCGATGCGCGCCAGCACGTTGGCCGGTGAGAGTTTCGGCGCGGCCGCACGGTACGCCTTCCAGATCTTGTCGGCGTCGTTGCCCAGCGCGGTCTTGGCTTCCGCCTGCGCGGCCGCTTCGTCCAGAGCGAAATTGGTGCGACTGAGATTGCTGTCCTCCGAATTGCTGCCGCCGAGCATCGGCACGTCCGCGGAGACCGCGGGCGCATCGGGGTCGAAGGGATCGCGCGGCATCACCGTGCCATCCACCACCGGACTGAACTGCGCGCCCGACGCGCCACCGGCGCCAATCAGGAATTCATACGGCATCTGCTGCAATTCGCGGAAGCGCGCCTTGGGCAGCGAGAGTTGCGCCATCAGGCGCTCCGCGCTGCGGGCGGCATTCTCCTTCGTACCGCTGCGCAGAGCGGCGCCGCTTTGAATGGCGGCGCGGTGGAACAGGCCCTTCGCCGAGGGCATCGCCATCAGGTGGCAGACTTTGGATCCGCCGCCGGACTGTCCGAATATCATCACCCTTCCCGGGTCGCCGCCGAACGCCTCGATATTCTCCTTCACCCACTGCAAGGCGAGCACAATATCCATCATGCCCACCACCCCGGACTGCGCGAATTCCGGCGCAAGGTCGCCCAGATGCAGGTAGCCGAGCGCACCCAAACGGTGATTGATGGTCACGACCACCGCGCCCATCTTGGCCAGCGCCGTGCCGTCGAACACCGGATTGTGGCTGGTGCCGCTGGTGAAGCCGCCTCCGTGGATGGAGAACATGACGGGACGTTTGCCGCCGTCCTTCAGGCCCGTGGTAGTGACGTTGAGGACGAGGCAGTCCTCGCCGGGACCGCCGGGCTTGATGGCCCACTGCGTCGAATGCGTGTAATCGTAATTGCCGCTGGCGAGCGATTGCGGCGCGAGGTGACCCCAATTCACGGCCTCGCGCACGTCTTTCCACGGCGCGGGCTTTTGCGGCGGCATGAAGCGATTCTTGCCCGAGGTATCCGCGCCGTAGGGCACGCCGCGGAACACATGGACGCCGTTTTCAGTGCGCCCGCGCAGTTTGCCGTAGGTGGTGTCAGCCACGGGCGCGGCGCCGGCGGAACGCGCGGCGGTCGCCACGAAAGGAACAGCGAGCGCGGCACGAGCGCCGGTCATCAGCAGGGAACTATTGCTCAGAAACGTTCGGCGATTGGATTTCATTTCGACTCCTTCTTCTTGGTGGCCTTGGCCGGCTGCCGGAACAACAGCGGTGCAAACTCGTGCAGGCAGCGGCGCCAGGTCTGAAATTCGTGTGCGGTGCCGGGCGATTCGAAGTAGCCGGAATGAATGCCCGCCTTGTCCAACTGTGCGCGCACCTCTTTAGTGCGGTTAAAGAAATTCGCCTCCTCCGTACCGACGCCGAACCAGAACAGGTGCACCTTGTCGTTGAAGGCGGCGCCCTGCGCGGCAATGGCGTCCACCTGCGCTTGCGCGGCCGCCATCGGCGTCCCGCTGAACATCCCGATGTACGAGAACTGGTCGAGGTGGGTGGGAGCGATCTGGAAAGTCTGCATGCCGCCCATGGAGAGTCCGGCCATGGCGCGGTGATCGCGGTCCGCGACGGTGCGGAATTTGGCGTCGATTTCGGGGATGACTTCCTTCACCAGCATTTCCTCGAACGCCGCGAAGCGGTTGGCCGCGGCCGGCTGTCCGGGAACTGCCGGCCCTGCCGGTGGAGCACCCGCGCGCGTGGCAAATCCGTTATTCATCACGATGATCATCGGGACCGCTTTGTTACCGGCAATCAGATTATCAAGAATGAACTGCGCGCGTCCGGCATGCGTCCACTCGGCTTCGTCTTCGCCCGCGCCGTGCTGCAGGTAGAGCACGGGGTAGCGCCCGCGCACATTGGCGTCGTAATCCGGCGGCGTGTAGATGAACATGCGCCGCCAGGTTCCGGTCACCTTCGAATAAAAGTGGTGCTGAAGCACGTGGCCGTGGGGCACTTCTTTGAGGTCGTAATAGTCCTCGCCGGGCGAGGGTACATCGATGGCCGTTTTGATGCCATTGCTGTAAAAGGTCTCGGTGCCCGGGTCCACCGTGGCGAGTCCATCAACGATCATCTGGTAATACTGCAGGCCCGGGCCGGGATTCGGAATCACGGCGTCCCACGTGCCTTCGGGCTTTTTCGTCAGGTCGTAGGTCTTGTTGGTGGCGCCGATCTTGACCTGCACCTTCTGCGCAGCAGGCGCTTTGAACTGAAACCAGATGCGGCCGTCTTTGTGGATTTTGGGAAACTCGGCCAGGCGATGCGTGGTGCTGGTGGGGCGAAACTCGCCCGCATCGGCAGGCTGACCCCACGCTTGACAGGCGAGGGCCGCGGCGATAGCGGAAACAGCGATTCGGGTTCGCATGCCTTATTCTATGTGCACGCGACGCGATGGGCGAGGGCAAATGCAGAAAAATCGCAGTGTACGTCTGCGAACCTGGCACACGCGCACATCGATCTTTGCACGAGAACTCATTGATACTTCGCGCTGAAAACTGAATCACGCCAAGCTCGCCAAGTCGCCAAGGAAGACAGTGGACTCTTGGTTTTCTTGGCGTCCTGGCGAGCTTGGCGTGAGACCGTTTTGTTTCGCGCACGAACAGAATCACCCCGCACCCCTTCGCCTAATCCGGAATCTTGCCCATCAGGCGAGCGAGGTGCGCATACAGGACACTCCGCTGGCGCACCAGGCGCTGCGGTGGGTGACGATAGAGGCCGAGTTCGGGAGCCTTTACGGGCGTCTCGCCGTCTTCCGGTGCGAGTATGATCCACGCGAGCGCCTGGCGTGCAACGGCGGATGCGAACGCGCTACCAATCTGTTGGAACACCAGGCGCGCCAAATCCGCTTCGCGCGAATCGGCGGTAAGATCCGCGATCGCGGCTACGGCGACCAGGTTGCGAATGCTCTGTCCGGCATCGTCGAGGCGGGCTTGCGGCCAGCGGCTCAGCTTGCCGGTAAGATCGCGATATTGCGCTAAATCCGCGGACGCCGGTGCCAGGCGCGCCACCAGATCGTTGTCCGCTGGCAGCCCTTCGAAACGGATTTGGCCGATCTCCGCATCGGTGATGTTCGCCCACGCTGCGGATGCCGGCGACACAGGCTGCAGATGACCGGTCTGCCAGGCGAAGACTCCGACGCCTCCCCACACGGCGAGTGCGAGGGCGACCCACCCGCGCGAGGCACGCCCGATCCCCCGGCCGGCTTCCCAGCGAAACAGTTTGCTGCCGGCGATTCCCGCGGCCGCGCCGATCACGGCCAGGGCGCACAAGCGGAACCCGGCACCGCGCAGTCCGTCGGGCCCGTCAAACGTGGGCTGCAGCAATTCCACTGAATAGCGGCCGGGCATGAAACCGGCGAGCCGTTGCGCCCAGACCGGGAGAGCCGCGAGAGGAACCCCGACACCGCCGATCATCAGCATGGGCAGGAAGATGCACTGCCCGAGCGCCTGCACCGCGGGCACGCTGTCCGCCAGCGCTGCGATCAGCAAGCCGATGCCCAGAAAAGCAGCAGTCACGAAGAGGAAGGCCAGACCCGCAGCCCAGGGATGCGCGGGCAGGGGAGTGCCATGAATCGCGCGTGCGAGGACGAGTTGCACGAGTACGGACGAAGCTACGATGAGGACGCGCGCGGTCATGGCGCTCAGCACCAGCCACGCGGTGGGGACGGGCAGCAAGCGATAGGTCCGCCAGATGCCGCGCTCGCGCTCTGCCACCAGCGTGGTGGGGAGTCCGAAGCACGCGCCGCCCAGGATCGTAATGGTGACCAGTTGCCCCATGCGCGCCAGCAGAGGCGGATCGTCGCCGCGGAAAACGCTGCCGAACGTGAGCAGAAAAATGATGGGGACCAGATAGGCGTATACGATCGCCTGCGCGCTAGAGAAGGTCAGGTGGATGGTGAGCAGAAAATGGCGCAAACAGCCGCGCAGGCGGGCCTTCATCCTACGCCTCCGGGCCAGGGCCTGCCCGTGAGTTCGATGAACACGTCTTCCAGGGAAGGGCGGCGCAATGCGACGTCCAGCAGTTCCGCGGACGCCTCATCGGCGCGCCGCACCACCTCCGCGAGCAGCAGATTGGGCGCGCTGGTTTCGAGCGTCCAGATGCCGGCATTGCATGTCGCGCCCATTATGCCGGGCAGATGATCGACCTGCGCAGCTTGCAACGGTGGGGCGGTACGCACAGTCACGCGGGCGGGAGTTTGTGCGCGCGCGATCAGTTCCGCGGGGGTGGCGAGCGCGACGATGCGGCCGCGGTCCATGATGGCGAGCCGGTCGCAGAGCTGCTCCGCCTCTTCCATGTCGTGCGTGCTGAGCAGGACGGCCCGGCCTTCGCCGCGCATTTCGCGGATCGCGGCGCGCAATTCCCGCCGCGCCTGTGGATCGAGTCCCGCACTGGGTTCGTCGAGCACCAGCAGTTGCGGACGGTGGATGACCGCGATCGCAAGCAGCAGTCGCTGCCGCTGTCCGCCCGATAGCTCGCTGAAGGGTGCGTCCGCTTTGCCGTCGAGCTGGAAGCGGGCCAGCAAGTCATCGGTCGCGACCGGGTCGTCGTAGAACGCGCCGAACAGATCGAGCGCCTGCCGCGGCGTGATTTTGTCCTGCAGGGTCGCCGCCTGCAACTGCGCGCCTACCAGCAGTTTCACTTGCAGGGCGTGCCGTTGCACGTCGAGTCCCGCGATGCGAATCGAGCCGCGGTCAGGTTGCCGCAAGCCGAGCACGCATTCGAGAGTGGTCGATTTGCCGGCGCCGTTCGGCCCCAGCAGTCCGAAAATCTGGCCCGCGCCAATTTCGAAACTGACGCCGCATACCGCCTCGGTGCTGCCGTACCGTTTCGATAAATCGGTGACGGCGACGAGTGCGGCGTGGGAGGGCGGGTTCATCGCGGACCCCTCACCGTAGCACACTCGCGTAGAGGCGTCCCTGGCGACTGCATCGCTCGCGCACGCATCGCCGCGGGCTCGGGGCAACGCACTTTCCGCCTCTGCGTGGCCGGGTGGGCGCGAGCCAGAATGCGCACCGCACGCGCCCGCCCGCCATCGTAATTTCGCCTACAGTCGCGTTGCAGAGCGCTGTCCGTGCGCGCGGCCGGCCCCGATCTACTGTCTGATTCCGGTAGGTTTGAATTCGCCGCCCTTCACCAGAAGATCCAGAATTTCGCGTTGCCGCGCGGGGCAGGCCGCGCCCTTCTGCGGCGTCAGGTTGTCGTGCTCGGATTCGATCATCGGCAGCGGTTCCTTCGGCGCGTTGATCTGGTTCAATGCGGTCCAGACGCCCGCGGGCGGTGAAATTGTATCGATGAAACCCATCCCCGCCATGATCGGCGCCTTGATGCGCGAAGCGAAGTTGATGGTGTCGAAATAGATGGCCGCCTTCATCACGTCCGGATTGTCCGATGGCCAGTTCGGATAGCCGGCCTTGCGGCCATGCAGATCGCCATTGGCGTCCGCCCCGGCCGGTACGCAAACCAGGATGGCGGTGATTTTTTCGGGCCGCAATCCGGCCAGCACGAGACTCTGTTGGCCGCCCATACTGCCGCCCATCAGCACGATGGTCTTACCGTCCCAGTCCGGCCGCGTCAGCAGGTAATCCAGCGCCCGCGAGTCGCGCAGATACATATTCAGGAAGTACGATTTCTCGCGATCCGTATTGCCGACAGCCTGGTAGCCGCGCGGGACAGTGCCGGCGGGGTCGGACGGCAGCTTGTCGTGCGAATCGACGTTGATCATCAGCCATCCCTCGGCGGCGCGCTGCGCGGCGCCGCGAGCATTCAACGCATACACGCCGGCATATTGCAGCTGGATGACCGCCGGGAATTTACCTTCCTTCGCGGGCTTGGCGATGTAGCCGTGCGTTTTCGACCCGAGCGCATCCAGCACGAACATGTTCAACTCGACGCCCGGCACGTCGGTCTCCACCGGCGTGAGCGCGGCGTTGACCGGCACCTTGGCCTGTTCGGCGAGTTTGCCATCCCAGAAGGCGTCGAAATCTTCGGGACGCGGCGTGGAGAGTCCCAGCTTCTGCGGCGCGACGGCTGCGCCCACCGCATAGAATCCGGTATTGCGTCCGGCATTGCCGCCCTGAAAACGCGACGGCGGCCCCCCGCGGCCTCCACCCCCCGCGGCAGGAGCGGCGGGAGCCGGCGGTGCGGCGGCGGGAGCCACGTCCGCAGCGGCCGGCTTGGGATTTAGTTCCTCCACCGCTTCCACGGCGACGTAGATCATCTCCGGTTGGTCGCCCTTGATCTCGATGGTGTCCTTGCCCGTGGTGAGGTCCAGCTTGCCCTCTTTGAGCACCACCGCATTATTGCGGCGGACGGTCCACTTATACGCGTACGTGGGAGTGACCGGCCCGGGCGTCACCGTCCAGCCGACAGTCTCACCGACATCGTAGATTCCGCCCGCATGGTACGGCGCAAACGTGAGCTGCTGCGGGATGGCCGGTCCGCGCTGCGCCATCGCCAGAGTTGTGGTGAGCAGGAATGCGGACAAGAGTCGTGGACGGCTATTAATCATGAGCTTCTCCGAAACTAGAATATACCTTGCGGCGGGGCTGACGGTGAGGGACCAAATCCTTCGTACAGACCCCGCGGATTGCGGCTGCATGCCCGCAAAAGTGGGATATACTCGTCGAAAAGTATCGTTGCATGAAGGGCAACGTTCCGTGCGTATGAAGAAAACTCTCCTTGTTCTTGCCGCAGCGCCGTTGATCGCGTTGGGGCAGCCTTACACCTCCTGGACCCAGCATTTGGGCGGCGCCGATTCGCCCCAATACTCCGCGCTCACACAGATCAATAAATCCAACGTGGCGCGTCTGGAGCAGGCATGGTTCTATCCCGCGGGCGATAACGGATTCCGCTTCGGCTTCAACCCCACGGTGACCGATGGCGTGATGTACGTGATGGGCGAGCATAATGCCGTAGTCGCTCTCAACGCCGCTACCGGGAAGGTGATCTGGGAGCACCCGGTTGGCGATGGGCGCACCAGTATGAATCACCGCGGCGTGGCCTACTGGGAGAACAAAGACCGCAGCGACCGCCGCATTCTATTCGCCGCCGGCGACCAACTGCAAGCAGTCGATGCGCGTACCGGCAAGGCGATCCAATCGTTTGGCGACAACGGAAAGGTGAATCTGCGCGTTGGCCTCGGGCGCGATCCGGAAGCCCTGCGCCGTGTGCAGTCGGGCGACCCCGGCCGCATCTTTGAAAATCTGATCATTCTCGGTTCCGCGCCCGGGGAGGAATACGAAGCGCCGCCAGGGGATCTGCGCGCGTACAACGTGCTCACCGGCAAACTCGCGTGGACCTTTCACACGGTGCCGCATCCCGGTGAGCCCGGTTACGATACCTGGCCGCCGGAAGCGTGGAAGTATGTCGGCGGGGTCAACACATGGGGCGAGATTTCGATCGATGAGAAGCGAGGCATCGCGTATTTCCCGCTGGGCTCCCCCACGTACGATTTCTACGGCGCGGACCGCAAGGGCTCCAACCTGTACTCCGATTCTCTGCTGGCGCTCGACGCGCGCACCGGCAAATACCTGTGGCATTTCCAGATGGTGCATCACGATCTGTGGGATTACGATCTGGTGGCCGCGCCGAAATTGCTGACCATCAAGCGCAACGGCAAAGATGTCGACGTGGTGGCGCAGACCACCAAGCAGGGCTTCGTGTTTGTCTTCGACCGCGTTACGGGGAAGCCCGTCTGGCCGATCGAAGAGCGCAAGGTCCCCCAGTCCGACGTGCCGGGTGAAGCGTCCTGGCCGACGCAGCCCTTCCCCACCGCGCCGCCGCCGTTCTCGCGCCAGAAGTTCACCGCCGATGATGTGAACCCCCATCTGCTGGATCCGGCGGAAATCGCGAAATACAAGGACGTGATCAAGAATTCGCGCAATCTCGGACTGTTCACTCCCCCCGCCATGGTCCCCACCATGGAGATCCCCGGAAACAACGGCGGAGCCAACTGGGGCAGCACGGCGATCGACCCCAAGCGCGGCTGGCTGTACGTCGCCTCCAAAGAGCATCCTTCGATGTTGAAGCTGGAAGAGGCGCCCAATTCGTCGGGCACGTTCTCGGTTTCCGATCCGCCCGCGCAGGTGGGCAAGGAAGTCTACCTGGCCAACTGCCAGCAATGCCACAAGGCGGACCTCACCGGCCAGATGCCCGAGGTGCCGCCGGTGACCGGCGTGATCGCGAAGCTCGGCGCGGACGAAGTCAAACGCGTGGTGAAAAGCGGGCAGGGCAACATGCCGGGCTTCAAGTTGTCCGATCTGGAACTCGACCGCCTGCTGACTTACCTGCGCAACCCTGCGGCGGCCGATCGCGCCGGCGCGCCGGCCGTCGCACCGCGTCCCGTAGTGACGCCGCTCCTGACGCCGGGCAGTCCGAAACGCTATTGGACCGGCTACAACTACATGGTCGCGACCGACGGCATCTCGGCGCTCAAACCGCCGTTCTGGATCCTCTCCGCGTACGACCTGAACCAGGGCACGCTCCAGTGGCAGATCCCTGTCGGCGAAGTGCCGGAACTGGTGGCGCGCGGCATTCGCAACACCGGCAGCATGGCGACCCGCGGCGGCCCGGTGGTGACCGCGAGCGGGCTGGTCTTCACGCCGTCGATGTCCGACAAAACGCTCTACGCGTACGATGCGGAGAGTGGCAAGACACTCTGGTCGAAACAGGTCGGCGCTTCGCCTGACGGCGTGCCGTCGGTATACGAAGTGGGTGGCAAGCAATACCTGGTCATCTGCGCGAGCGATCGCGATGTGCCGCGTGTGCGGGCGGGGCAGGCGGCGCCGCCGGCGGATCCGAACAAGAAGGCTGTGCAGGGCTATTACGTTTTCACATTACCCGTGAAGTGAAGGAGAGGTGTCCGATGAACCGACGTCAATTTTTTAGAAATGCCGCCAAGGCAATCCCGCTCTGGGCCGCCGCCCCCACCTTCTATCGGTTGGCGGCGCAGGAGCGCAAAAAGGTCAAGATCACCGACGTAAAGTGCATGCGCGTGCGCACCAAGCAGCACACGATGCCGCTGGTGAAGATCGAAACCGATGCAGGCGTCTACGGCATCGGGGAATGCCATCACGACATCACGGGACTCGGCGCCAAGGACGCGGTCCTGAACGCTTTCAAGCAGATCCTGGTGGGACAGGATCCTTTCGACATAGATATGCTCACAGCGCGGATGATGTGGCGCGTGTCCTACCTGGGCGGCAATCACGGGACCGCGGTGCACGGCGTCACGGGATGTGAAGTGGCGTTGTGGGACCTCACGGGCAAGTTGCTCGGGATGCCGGTCCGCAAGATTCTCGCCGGTGGCGCGTTCACGAATAAGGTGCGGGCGTATCACACGACTGGCCCGCGCGACATGCTGGATATCAACGTTTGCAAGGAATGGGGGAAATACATCACGCAGGATTCGGTGCAGAAGTGGAGTGCGGCGAAGGTGGATATTCTTCGGCGCGACCGTCCGGGCGGGCAGGAACTCAATCGCCGCATGTCGAATGCGGAATTGGATATCAACGTCCAGGCCTTCACCAATCTGCGCGAAGCGATGGGTCCGAAGTTCGAAATCGCCGTGCACTGCCACTGGGAATTCGATTTCTTCGATGCGCTGCGGCTGGCCAAGGGGATGGAGAAGATCCGCCCGTGGTGGCTCGAAGATCCGATGCCGCCGAACTACTCGGAGACGTGGGTGAAGCTGACAGCGGCGTCGCCGATTCCGATTCTCACGGGCGAGAATCTCTATACGCGCGGCGATTTCCGGACCTTTATCGCCAATCAGGCGGTGCATATTATCGAGATCGATATTTCGCAGGCTGGTGGATTGCTGGAGGCGAAGCGCATCGCGGATCTGGCGTACGTGTACAACATTCCGGTGGCGACGCACAATGTGATGGGGCCGCTGGCGACGATTGCGTCGGCGAACTGCGCGGCGGCGATGCAGGACTTCCTGGGACACGAGACATTCGACTTCAAGCGTGGTTTCCGCGCGGGGGATGGCGATCTGGTGATTTATGATCGCGAGATCGTGCAGGATGGATACATTCAGTGCTCGGACAAGCCTGGATTGGGTGTGGAGATCAATAAGGACGTCGCGTCGAAGTTCCTGGTGGAAGGCGAGACCTGGTGGGGCTGATCTGACGTTTTGTACGCGCCAAAGAAAAAGGGCTGAGCGGATTTCGCTCAGCCCTTTTTGCCGTCTACCGAAGTGCAGCTACCACTCGGCCACGGAACCGTCTTCGTGGAAGACGCGAGCCATGGGGCGAGTGCCGCCGAAAGGATACTTGGCGAGCGCCGCTTCGTTCAAATCGAAGCCCAGGCCGGGCTTCGGCGAAAGCGGGAAGCGCCCGTCGGTCATGCGCATGGCCGGGAAGCCGAGCCACTCCTGCCAGATCTTATCGTTGTTGCCCGGATTGATCTGGCCGCAGATCTCCTGCACGATGAAGTTGGGAACCGCGGCGTCCACATGCAGACCGGCCAGACCGCCGATGGGGCCCTCGCAGGCGTGCGGCGCCATGGAGATTCCGGATGCCGAAGCCATTTGCGCCACCTTCCACAACGCGGTGATTCCGCCGACGTGGTTGATGTCGGGCTGTAGAATGTCCACCACGCCCTTCTCGATAATTTCGCGGCAGCCGTGGAGGCCCACCAACCGTTCGCCGGTAGCGATCGGCGTGGTGGAGCGGCGCGAGATGCGGGCCATGGCCTCGACGTTTTCCGGCGGGCACGGCTCTTCGATGAACAGCAGGTTGAGCGGCTCCACCTCTTTCACGATGATCGAGGCGACGCTCGGGCTGGTCTTCGCATGGAAGTCCACTGCGATATCGATATCGGGGCCGAGCGATTCACGCAGGATCTGCATGGATTTGACAGCCGCCGCAATCTTCTTGCGGCCCTCGATCCATTCGTAGTACGTCGGCAGCCCGGTCTTGAAGCAGGAAACGCCCATCTGGATGGCCGTTTCGCGCAATTTGGAAAGAGCTTCCGGAGTGCGCACGCCGTCGGCATGATAGTATCCGCGCACACCGCGCGCATCGTTCGGACCGCCCAACAGCTTGTACACCGGCATGTTGAGCGCTTTGCCGCGGATGTCCCACAGCGCCTGGTCGATGCCCGCCATCGCGGAGCCCATAACCGGTCCCGGGCGGTAGAAGCTATGCACCCACATCGATTGCCAGATGTGCTCGACCTGCATGGGGTCTGCGCCGACGACGAACTCTTTGAAGTCCTCCATGCAAGCCATGGTCGCGCCGGCCTTACCCTCGAGCGTGCCTTCGCCCCAACCGATGAGTCCCTGCTGGTTGGTTTCCAGCTTGACGAATACATAGGGCCGGTCCGATTGAGGAGTCAGAGACACACCGAAGACCTTCATGCCGGTGACTTTGATTCCGGACTGCAAGCGATCGTAGCCTGCGAGTGTGGAGGCGCCGCCGCGCTGCGGTGGCTGGGGCGCGAAAGAACAGCCGCAGTCCTCAATGATGGGCTGCCGCTTGGAGCGGCTCTGCGCCATGGCAAGGCCGGCGGTGCCCAGGGCCAAAAAAGATCTACGCTGCATGGTATTTCTCCAGTGCTGATTCATTCACTTCGATGCCGAGACCCGGCGTGGTGGGGAGCTGCAGGAAGCCATCCTTGGGCGTCTCTAAGCCACCCGCGACAATCGCCGCGCGCATTTCGCGATCCTTCGGATCGGCGGGCACCGGCACGTGCTGGATGAAGAAATTCGGTACGCTCGCGGCGATGTGCATCGCTGCCGCGGTGCCGATCGGGCCACCGTCGTGGTTCGGCGCCACCGCTACGTAATAAGCTTCGGCGATGACGGCGACGCGCCGCGCGCCGCTAATGCCCATCAGCGCGATGTCCGGCCGCACCACATCGACCAGCCCTTCCCGCAGCAGCGAGAGGAAGATGCCCGGGTCCGTGATGCCGCGCCCGAATCCCAGGGGCGTCACGTTCTCGTTAGCGATCTTGCGCAGCACTTCGAGGTTAGAGACGGGACACGGTTCATCGAACCACAGCGGGTGGCTGCGTTCCAAGGTTGAGGCTACCGAAGCAGCGTCGCCCGCCGTAAGAACTCCGTTCGCGCTGAGCACGAAATCTCTGTCTTCCCCCACCTGTTTGACCAGCGCCTCGATCTGATTCTGGTATTGCTTTCCCATGTTGCGCGATGCCGGCTTGGGCGCCGTGATGCCGATCGCATTGAAGCCATCAACCTGGGAATCCGCAAAGGCGCGGACCTTGTGACGGGTGGGTCCGCCCAGCACGCGGTACACCGGTGCTTTGCATGCTTTACCCAAAATGTCCAACAGCGCCATGTCGAGCGCGCTGCCTGCTGCTGAACCGGGTTCGATGGCGGCATACAGAGTCGCCGGTTTCCCGATCCAGGCTTTCTCTAGTGCTTTGGCATCCTGTTCGGCGACTTGCCCCGTCTCTCCCCAGCCGGTCAGGCCGGTGCGAGTCTTCACGCGCAATACGGTATACCGGTTGCCGGAGACGGGTTCGCGAACAGGAAACCAGCGCATTTCCGAAATTGCGTGATCGCCGGATGTTGCTTGCGCAGCCGCAGTTTGCGGCGCAAATCCGACACTCAGTCGTGCCCTGCGCTGAATAATCGTCCGATTCATAGCTGCTCTTATATCACAAACGGAACTGGTGACACAGGGGATTTATGAAGGGCTTCTTTGAACCGTACTCCTGTAAGGGCAGAAGTCCGCTGGATACTGACGCCGCGCGCCGCGGGAAAGACCGAAAGATAGGCACTCCCACCTCCCGCCGTGAGGGGGTCGGCACCTATCAAGACCCTTGTATGGATGCTAAACTGCGGCCGATGATGGGCGCCCGGCGTTCCATGCCGCACGCGATGCCCGCGGGCGGCGCTGGAGATCGGCGGATGCGCCCCTGAATGGAGAAGTGCATGTCTACATCGAATTCCGAAAATCGTAAGACCTTCAATCGACGCCAGGCGCTGCTCGCGCCGGTGACGGCCGGCGTGGGAGCCGCGCTGGCTCAATCGGCCATGGCTGCCGACAGCATCAAGACGGCGGCGCACCAGGAGCCCGGCAATTGCGCGACTCCCAAGACCGCCGTGGCGAAAACCCAATATGGAAAAGTTCGCGGCTTTGTGGATGGCGGCGTCCTCACTTTCAAAGGCATCCCCTACGGCCAGGACACCAGCGGAGAGAATCGATGGCTGCCCGCCAAACCGCCGAAGGCATGGACCGGCGAATATCCCGCTTTGATCTACGGAGCCAACTGTCCGCAGCGCCTGCATGACTTCACCGCCATCGAACAAACCTTCATTCAGGATTGGGACGACGGCTACATGAGCGAAGACATGCTGAAGGTCAACGTGTGGACGCCGGCCCTCACCGGCAAGCGGCCCGTGCTGGTCTATTTCCACGGCGGCGGTTTCAGCTTCGGGTCATCGTACGAATTGCCGTCCCACGAAGGCGCGCAGATGGCGCGGCGTCACGATTGCGTGCAGGTATCGGTGAATCACCGCCTCAACGTGCTGGGCTTCTGTGAGCTGAGTGAGATCGGCGGGTCCGCCTATGACGAATCGGTGAACGTCGGCATGACGGATCTGGTGGCCTCGCTGAAATGGGTCAAGGAGAACATCGCGAATTTCGGAGGCGACCCCGATCGCGTGATGATCTACGGCCAGTCGGGCGGCGGTTCCAAGGTGACCACGCTGATGGGTATGCCCTCGGCGGCCGGACTCTTCCATCGTGCGGCCGTGCAATCCGGTGGGGGCGGGAATCCCGCGAGCCTTGACCAGTCGAAGGAACTCTCCCGGCAACTCATGAAAGAACTGGGGCTCGGGGCGAAGGACATCGGCGCGCTGCAAAAGATGGACTGGACGAAACTGAATGCCGCCGCCACCGCCGCTGCCTTGAAGATCAATGGTCCCGCGCCGCGCACGCTAGGCATGGGGGCAGCTTCGGGTAGCACGCCGCGCGTCGGCAACGGTCCCACGATGGACGGCAAGGTGATCAACGTGCGCTCGTTCTTCCAGGACGCGCCCGAGATCTCCAAGAGCGTTCCGATGCTGATCGGTTCGGTCAGCGAGGAAGGCAATCGTATGTCGTCGAAGCCCACGGAAGCCGAATGGCGCGCCACCATGGCCGCCGTCATTGGCGATGCCAAGGCGGGCGAAGTGGTCGCCGCCATGAAGAAGGCGCATCCCGAGAAGAGCATTCGTACGCTGTCGTACGGAGTCAGTGGACTGTTGGTGCGCAACAACGTGGCGCGCATGGCCAAAATGAAGGCCGACCAGAAGGGCGCGCCGGTCTTCGCATACTACTTTACGTGGCAATCGCCCATGCTCGAAGACGCGGGTGCCTGGCACACCGCCGAGCTCGCCTTCTGCTTCGACAACGCCAAGCGCTGCGAGCAGGGAACAGGGAACACGCCGGAAGCTCAGGCGCTTGCCAAGAAGATGGCGACGGCGTGGGCAAACTTCGCGCGCACCGGAAACCCCAGCCAACCGGGGCTGGCCTGGGCGCCCTTCGAACCGGAAAAAGGTCCGACCATGTTGTTCGACAACGTCTGCAAGATGGTCAACGATCCGGAGGGAGAAGTAAGAAAACTGCTGCTCGCGTAGCGAGCAGCAGTTTTCAGTTTTCAGTAGTCAGTTCTCAGTCATCAGTGCGGTACGCCGGGTGCCAGCCTGATGACTGAGGACTTCCCGGCCCCCGGCAGGGGCCGGCTTGCTGAGGCAAGCCGTAGTAGTCAGTCCTCAGTCATCAGCGCTGTACGCCGGTGCAAACTGACTGCTTGCCCGAGGCAGGAGGACTTTTCAGTACTCAGTCCTCAGTTCCCCGTCATCAGCGCCGTACGCCGGGTACAACCTGATAACTGACAACTGAGAACTGATTACTGCCAACTTCTTCAGAACTTCCGCGACCACTCCTTCGGCCACCGTTCAATCACCACTTTCTCCTGCGTGAAGAATTGGAACGCATCTCGACCCTGACCGTGCAGATCGCCGTAAAAGCTATCGCGCGCGCCGCTGAAAGGGAACGCCGCGATGGGCGCGGCCACGCCCACGTTGATGCCGACATTGCCGACTTCCGCTTCCACCCGGAACTTGCGCGCGCTGGCGCCGTTCGACGTGAACAGGCACGCCTGATTGCCATAGCTGCCGGAATTCACCAGGGCGATGGCCTCATCGATGTTGTTCACGTGGTGCAGCGAAAGCACCGGCCCGAAGATCTCGGTGCGTGCCGTTTCGCTCGTGTACGGCAGCCCTTCGAGCAGCGTCGGACGCACGAAGCTTCCCTTCAAGCCGGTCTGCGGCTTGCGTCCGTCGATGATCGGCTTCGCGCCTTCCTGAATCGCCTTCTCGATCAGGCCCTCAATGCGAGCCTGGCTTTGCGGCGTGATCACCGGACCCATTTCAGTCGCCGGATCCAGCCCGTCGCCGGTCTTGCGCGCTGCCGCTTTGGCCAGCATCGCCTCCTTGAACGGTTCCTTGGCGGCCCCCACGGTGATGGCGAGCGAAGTGGCCAGGCAGCGCTGCCCGGCGCAGCCAAACGCGCTGTCGGAAATCACGTGCGCCGCCGAAACCGGGTCGGCATCCGCCAGCACGACTACCGGATTCTTCGCCCCGCCCTGACACTGCGCACGTTTGCCGTTGGCCGCCGCGCGCGAATAAACGTACAGCGCGGTGGCGCTGGAACCCACGAAGCTGACGGCGCGAATCGCTGGCGAATCCAGAATCGCGTTGACCGCGTCGCGGCCTCCGTTGACCAGGTTCACGACACCCGCAGGCAGCTTGATGGCGTCGAGCATCTCGAACACTTTCTGCATCGTCATCGGCACGCGCTCGGAAGGCTTCAGCACCACGGTGTTTCCGCAGGCCAGCGCGTAAGGCAGGAACCAGAACGGAATCATGCCCGGGAAATTGAAGGGCGCGATGATCGCGCACACTCCCACAGGCTGGCGAATCATCATTTCGTCGATACCGCTCGCGATATCTTCGGTGTTGTAGCCCTGCGCCATGGCAGGGGCCGCGCACGCCATCTCGACGTTCTCGACGGCCCGGCGCATTTCGCCGCGCGATTCCCCGAGCGTCTTGCCGCACTCGGTTGTAATAATTCGCGCGAGCTCCTCAAAATTGTCTTCCATCTGATTCTTCAATTTGAAGAGGTACTGAACGCGGTCCAGCACGGGCACGCGCCGCCACGAAACCAGCGCGCGCGCCGCGGCTTCCGCCGCCTGCTGCACTTCCGCGCCGGGAGACAACGGGACCGTCCCCAGTTCATCAGTGGTCGCCGGGTTCCACACCGGCAGTGTTTCTGTGGCGGCGGACTTCCGCCATTGGCCTTCAACGTAGTTGTGGATTAGATTTGACATGTATCGCTCCATGTAAGAAAACTGCGCTGCCCGCACGAAAATCGCGGCGGCAGTTTCTTCCACGCCCCTCTCTCAACCGCAGTATTGCATACAAAGCCTATTGCGTATAAAGCAACAAGGGTTGAGAATTATGAAGCATATCAACTGCCTGTTTTCGAAGTCAAGAAGGCCGTGAACACCTCGCTCCGGTGGATCCTCTTCATGGATTGGCCCAGCTTGACTTTGCGCCGACACGGCTGTTAGGATTCCCCGCGGAAGACCCCCATGAAAAGCCCTAATCCGATCCTCGATTTCGGAATCGACAAAGCCACCCTCAAGTACATCGGTCAGGACCTGCAACGTCCTGAGTGCATTCTCGCGGAGCGTGACGGTACGCTATGGTCCGCCGACGCCCGCGGCGGTGTGGTGAGAATTCAGCCCGACGGCACGCAGAACGTCGTGATCCAAGGCCACTCCGAGCATTTTTCGAATGCCGGCGACGAGGCCACCCGCTATCTGACCGGTACCCTGCCCAACGGCATGGCGTTTGCCGGCAACGGCGATTTCCTGATTGCCAACTTCGGTACAGACCGGCTGGAACGCATGACGCGCGACGGCCAATCCCAAGTGCTCGCCGACTCCGTGGAAGGCGAGGCCATCGGCAAAGTGAATTTCGTGCTGCGCGATTCGAAAGATCGCATCTGGGTCACCATCTCCACCCGCATCAAGAACTGGATGCACGCGCTCCGTACCGATCTGAAGGACGGATATCTGGTGCGCTACGACAACGGCAATCTTCGAATCGTTGCCGACGGTTTCGGCTTCACCAACGAGATCCGCTTCGATGCCAACGAGGAATGGCTCTACGTGGTGGAGACCACCGGCGGGTGCATCACGCGCCTGCGCATCGACGAGCAGGGCGAAGTCGCCGCGCGCGAAACCTTTGGACCGTCCAACCTCGGCAAGGGCGCCTGGCCCGACGGCATCGCGTTCGACACCTGTGGCAATCTGTGGGGCACTACGGTGTACTCCGACAAGTTGTTCGTACTCACGCCGCGGGGCGACATGATTACCCTGCTCGATGAAGGCGACCCCGCGAAGGTGGACGCCCTCGAGCAGCAGTTCTTCGCCAATCACGTTACCCAGGACGTGCTGTTCGCCACCGGGAATGGAATCGCGCCCTGGATGGCCAGCGTCACGTTCGGCGGACCCGATTTGCGAACGGCCTACATCGGCTCGCTCAAGGGGAAGAGAATCCCCTTTTTCACGGCGCCTGCGCCCGGCTTGCCCATGGTCCACTGGAACCAGACTCGCTGATGCGAGTGGTCGTCATCGGCGGCAGCGGGCACATCGGCTCGTATCTCACCCCGCGCCTCGTGGAGGCCGGCTACACCGTGCTCTGCGTCAGCCGGGGACAGAAGCTGCCCTATGTCGAGCATGGTGCCTGGAAGCGCGTCGAGCACGTCATCGCCGATCGCACAGCGGAAGATGCGGCGGGCACCTTTGGCGCGCGCATCGCCGGCCTTTCGCCGGATTGCGTGATCGACCTCACCGCGTACACCCTCGAAAGCGCGCAGCAACTGGCGGAAGCGCTGCGCGGCCGCGTGCAGCAGTTTCTGCATTGCGGCACGGTTTGGATTCACGGCCCCGCGGTCGAGGTGCCGGTCACGGAAGAACAGTCGCGTAATCCCATCAGCGACTACGGCAAACGCAAGCTGGCCATTGAGAACTATCTGCTCGGCGAAGCGCGGCGTGGAGGCTTTCCCGCTGCGGTGCTGCATCCCGGCCACCTGGTAGGCACCGGCTGGATGCCGCTCAATCCGGCGGGAAATTTCAATCCGTCGGTCTTCGCCGATCTGATGGCGGGCCGCGAGATGGCGCTCCCTAATCTCGGCCGCGAGACCCTGCACCACGTGCATGCGGACGACGTCGCACAAGCTTTCGTGAAGGCCATGGCGCGCTGGTCCAACGCGTGCGGCGAGAGTTTCCATGTGGCCTCCGGCGCCGCGGTCACGCTTGCCGGTTATGCGGAAACGGTCAGCCGCTGGTTCGGACACGAGCCGCGCATCCGCTTCCTGCCCTGGGAGGAATGGCGCAAGACAGTTTCTGAAAAAGACGCTGGTATTACCTGGGACCACATTGCGCGCTCGCCGCATTACAGTATCCGTAAGGCGCAGCGCCTGCTAGACTACTATCCTCGCTATAGCTCTTTGGAGGCGGTGCGGGAATCTCTTTTTTGGCTCGTCGCGAACGGAACGATTCAGGCATAATAGACTGCAATGCCCGGCACTGTCCTCAAGAACGACCCCAAGCGCGGCAAAGAACCGCGTGAAACACCCTCCATCCAGAGTCTCGACCGTGGCTTGCTCATCCTCGAAGCGATTGGGAAATCGTCTGAGGCCGTATCGCTCGGGCATCTGGCGGAGTTGCTCAGCATTGACCGCAGCAGCGCTTTCCGCCTGGCGAATACACTCAAGCGCCGCGGCTACCTTGCCAACGCCAGCAGCGGCAAAGACTACATACTGGGACCCTCGGTGTGGCGCCTTTCGCACCGCTATAACTGGAGCAAGATGCTGGTCACGGTGGCGCACGAACCGCTTAAGGCGCTGACTGCCGAGACCAACGAGACCGCGCATCTCGCCGTGCTACAGGGCAGGAAAGTGTTGTTCATCGATCACGCCGCCAGCAGTCACGTGATCGCCGTGTCGGGGCAAACGGGAGAATGCATTCCGGCCTACTGCACCTCTCACGGCAAGGCGCTGTTGAGCGACTTCGAAGAACACGACCTGATCGAACTGTTCGGAGCCAAACCTCTGCGTGCGTTTACCAAGAACACCATTCAGAGTTGCAAAGCCTTGGCCAACGAGTGCCGCACCATTCGTGCGCAGGGCTTCGCCACCGACGAAGCCGAGTTTGTGGAAGGGGTCTGCTGCATCTCGGCGCCCATCCGCGACCGCGACAATTCGATCATCGCTTCGATCGGCATTTCCGCGCCCTCCATACGCCTGTCCAAGGACCGCCGGCCCGAGTGCGCCAAGCGCGTCGTGGCCGCCGCCACGCAGATCGGCCGCCTGATCAGCTCGCTCGAAGCATAGGCCTCCGTACTGTTCGCAGGGCGCAATCCTGGTTGCGTAAGATACACGGAATCGATAGACTAAGGCCGATGATGAACCGCCGTGTTTTCTCACAGGCGATCTCCGCGGCCATGCTAGCCTCCCGGGGATTCGCCGCTTCCAAACTCACCTTGCACATCGGCCATACCGGTTTGACGTGGATCCCGCTCGGAGGAGGCCCCGGGTCCGGTCCGGCGCCCGCGGTCAACCCCATGGCGGACCCGCAATATATCGAAGCCGCGATCAAGGACATCGCCGCTCTCGGCTTCTACGGCATCGAGCTTTTCGGCAATCAGATTGAAGCCATGGAAGCGCAGGGCGGCGTCGGCAAACTGCTCGAGAAACACAAACTCTCCCTGATTTCCGCCTACTGCGGCGCCAACCTTTCCGACCCGGCTCAGCGCAAAAGCAGCATTGCCAAAACCCTGGAATGGGCGGCGCTGGTCAAGAAGTACAAGGGCTCAGTCATCGTCGTCGGACCCAACGGCGTGCGCCGCAATACCTACGATTTCAAAGCTCACAAAGACGATATCGTCACCACCCTGAACGAACTGGGCAAAGCTGTCACCGACATGGGTCTGACGCCCGTGCTCCACCAGCACACCGGCACCTGCGTGGAAACGCGTGATGAAACGTACGCCGTGATGGAAGCCGTGGACACCAAAGTCATGAAATTCGGCCCCGATATCGGGCAATTGCAAAAGGGCGGCGTGGACCCCGTGAAGGTCGTGAAAGACTTCCTGCCCCTGGTGCAACACATGCACCTCAAGGACTTTGTAGGCGGCAATGACTACCTCGGGTATTGCCCCCTCGGCCAGGGCAAAGTGGACATTCCGGCCATCCTCGCCATGATGGAAGGTCGCAAGACCGCGGGCCTGGTGATGGTCGAATTGGATTCGCCTCCGCCGCAACCGGTTCCCGCCGTGGAGACTGCGAGGATCGCCAAGGCCTATCTCCTCAAGCAGGGCGTCGGCTTTCGGGCGTAAACTGGTGTTTTCGCACCGCTCGTTCGAGCCTTGACGTGCTGGTTGAGCATTGATATGCTCGGCTCGTTGGTGCAATTGAGATTGCACAATATGCAATAATACTGAACCTTCGCGCGGGGGCCGTTCACGGGGAGCGGAGCCGCCGGAGAAGAGGGGAATGAACACATGGCAATAAAGACTTCGATAGCAATCGCGCACAGCGACGCGGATTTAGGTAAGCCCGGCGAATATACGAGGGAGCAACTCGACATCGTCAAGGGAATGATCCGCCAGATCGCGGACCAGACAATGGGCGGCATGCAGAACATCGTGAAGCCCGGTCAGAAGGTTCTGATCAAGATCAACACCGTGATTCCGGTTGCTCCGAACGCCGGCTTCACCACCGATCCGCGCATGCTGGAAGCGCTCATCGAACTGGTCAAAGAGCAGAACCCCGCTCGCATCCAGATTGGCGAGCGTTGCGCGATGGGCGCCGACACGCTTGTGGCCATGACCGAATGCGGCATCGCCGAAGTGGCCCGGCGTACGGGCGCGGAACTTTGCCCGTTCGACAACGAACCCTACGACATGTACAAGATCGACCGGCCGGTGAGCTTCAATGAGTTCCCCGTGCCGCGCCCCATCAGCGAAGCCGATGTCTACATCGGCCTGCCCAAGATGAAGGTGCACGTCCACACCACCTTCACCGGCGCCATGAAGCTGCAGTTCGGCAACCTCCCGAATTACGACTGGATGGTGCGCTGCCACCGCGACGACATTTATCAGAAGATCGTCAACCTCACCCGCGCCGCGAACCCCACATGGTTCGTCATGGACTCGCTCTACGCCTGCCAGGGCAACGGTCCCTTCAGCCCCTACACCAACGATCTCATCAAAGACTTCAATACCATCTGCGGCGGTCCCGACCCGGTGGCCGTCGACACCATCTGTGAAGCGCTGATGGATTGGGAAGAGCCAGGCACCAACGTGCCCTCCACCATCCTGGGCGCCGCCGAGGGCCTCGGCACTAATCAGATGGACGAGATCGAGCTCAAGGGCGTGCCCATCGATAGCGTCAAACGCAAGTTCCGCCGTCAGAACACCATGCTCCAGGGTCAGCACCCCAACGTAAAAGTCTTGATGGGTTCTACCTGCGAAGCCGGCTGCAAGGCGATCGTGCGCATTCAATTAGATCAGATGAAAGCCAGCGGCCTGCTCGATCAACTCAAGCGTCCGCTGTACATCTTTACCGGCCTGCAGTTCGAACCGGCGATCACGCCCACCGATGGCGATGTGATTGTCGTCGGAGACTGCGCCAAACCCGTGCTCGACCGCTACCCCAACGCGCAGTATTGGGGTGAGTCTCAGGAGTATCCCAATTGCACGCCGATCTGGGCGAACCGTCCCGATATCGGCATCTCGGCATACGTCCGTTCCCTGGTTGAAACGCAGCAGGCCAACAAGGTATAACCGGCATGACCACTCCATCTCCCGGTCTGGCGCACGGAGCGACACAACGCTCCGCGCGCTTGGACCGGCCTGAATACGCCTTGCGGCAGGGCATTCTGAAATTGCTCGCGATCAAAGACTCCGACATCCGGCTGCTCATTCTTGAGCAATCCCGGTACGCCGTGGACCAGGGTGTCCACGCCGGCGGCGCCTTCTCCGCCACCATTCCGCTGGTGGCGCTCTATTACGGCGGCTTCCTCGATATCGATGTCGAAGATCCCACGCGCGCCGGGCAGGACACGTTCGTTCTCAGCAAGGGGCACGCGGTCGCGGCCCTTGCCTCGATCTACGCCGAACTGGGGTATTTCGATCGCAGCGTCCTGCGCAATTCGCGCTCGCACAGCAGCATCCTGAACGGCCACCCCGGACCGATTCTGCCGGGCATTCACATCGCTACCGGGCCGATGGGACAGGGCTTTGGCGTCGCCCAGGGCTTCGCCATCGCGGGCAAACTCGGGCCCTACTTCGATTCCTATGCCATGACCGGCGACGGCGAGCTGCAGGAAGGCCCCATCTGGGAATCGGTGATGTTTGCCGGCCAGAAGCACGTGGACAACCTCTGCGTGCTGGTCGACCGCAACAATGGACAGCTCGATATTTCCAGCCGCATGGTGTTCCCCATGCCCAAACTGGAAGATGTCTTCCAGTCGTTCAACTGGAAGGTGCACAGCGCGGATGCCACCTCTTACGAAGGCGTCTATGCCGCGCTGGAAGAGTTCAAGTTCGGTCCGCGCAACGGGCAGCCCACCGCGATCATCTGCCACACCACCAAGGGACACGGCGCACTATCCGACTTTATGAACAAACATAAAGTCACCGTGGCCAACAAGCTGAACGACCAGGAATCCGCGCTGCAGCAGGAACTGCGCCAGCGCCGCGTGGAAGATTTCCAGACTTACTTCGCGCGCCTGGACCGGCATGAACGCTCGTCCCTCCGCGAGGGCCTGCTGGAAGCCGCCCGCGACATGCACCTCGACCCTTCCGATTGGTCGGAAGTCGTGGGCCCCGTGGTCACCCGCCGCGTGCCGCCACGCGACAAGCGCATCCGCTACAACGCGGAGCTTCTTCCCAAGATCGATATGAAGAAGGAGTACGCCGCGGCGGACATCGTGGCGGCGTCGATGAAAGTCTTCGCGTGCGATTCCCGCATCGTCTCCATCGATTCGGACCTCGCCAGCACCAGCGGTCTGGAAGCCGGCGTGGCCTCGGCCGATCAGCGCCGCGCCCTCAATGCCGGCGTGGCTGAAGCCAACATGATGCTGCTGGGCGAAGCCTTCGCGGCACTCGGCTACAACGCCTGGACCAGCACCTTCTGTCCCTTCTGGGACTGGAAAGTCATGCGGCGCATCGCCGTCGGCCAACAGGAACGCCTGGAAGCCATCGCATCGCGCGATGGATGGTTGAGCGAGGGCCATGGCCTCGATCTCACCATGCTCGCCACGGCGTCCAATTTCGAAACCCGCACCAACGGCGCCACCCACATGGCGAATGACGACGCCCTGGTGTTCGACGCCATCGGCCAACTCAAGATCATCGATGTGTCCTGTCCGCGGCAGATGCTTGCCATCCTGCAGTGGATTATGGAAGGCAATCGCGGACTGGTCTATTGCCGCGTCATGCGCACCGGCTCGGCCGTCATCTACGAGAGCGACTACAAGTTCGAATTCGGCGAAGGCCGAGTACTCCGGGAAGGCGATCGCGCCATGATCGTCAGCAGCGGCCGCGGCGTGCACGAAGCCCTGGCAGCGGCGGACCGGTTGACCGGAGTCGGCGTGGTCGATATGCCGTCCGTCGATGAAGACCTGCTGCTCAATCTGGCGAGCAGCGGCAAACTCATCGTCTTCGCCGAGCAGAACAACGGCTACCTCTGGCAAAACTATTTGCGCGTGGTGGCCCGCCGTGCCGCCGGCCGCGGCCTCGACCGCATCATGACCGTCAACACGCTGACGGCCGATGGCAAGCCGCAATTCATTCACTCCGCGACCTATGAAGAACTGGTCGACGTGTATCAACTCTCCGGCCCCAAACTCGCCGCCAGTGTGGAAGCGCGCCTCCAGGGGGGAAAGCAATGAGCGTGCCGACCGTTCACGAAACCGACGTCAAAGAGGTGAGCATGCCCGGGCGCCTGATGCGTTGGGTGGTATCGCCCGACGGCATTCCGGCCCAGGATTGCTCGGCCTGCGTGATTCAGGTTTCACCGGGCGACAAAGTGCGTCCGGCTCACAGCCATCCTCACGGGGAAGAAGTCATCTACATCATCCACGGCGAGGGCCGTGTGTTGGTGGGCGGCGAAGTCTCACCCGTGCGCGCCGGCAGTGTCGTGCTGTTCCCGCGCGGCGTGGTGCACATGCTGCACAATAGCGGCGCCGAAGAGATGAAGGTGGTTTGCTTTTTCGCTCCGGCCACCAATCTCGACAACTACAAGATGTACGAAGACGTCGATTTTCCAGACTAAGATAGGCGGTTCCACCGCCAGCCAGTACAGCGAGCAAAACAAAAAAAGGGGTAGCGGCGCTAAAAGCGCCGCTACCCCTTTCCCCTTTTTCCCGCCGCGATTAGAAGCGCAGCCGGGCGTTCATTACGATCTGACGCGGATCGAACACGCTGTTCGTGCCCGCCAGCGTCAGTACGCCGAACGTATTGCCGTTAGCCCCCATGCCGGGCTTCAATCCGCTCGCCGCGTTCAAAGCGGTATTGGTAGTTCCCAATGCCCCGCTGTAGTTCGACGAGAACTGCGTGTGGTTCAGCAGGTTCGTGGCGTTGGCCGCAACTTCCAGGCTGTAACGCTCGCGAATCTTGAAGGTCCGCCGCAGGCTCAGGTCGATGTTGGTACGCCCCGGTCCGCGCATCTCGTTGAACGTCTGCGCCGCGGTGCCGTACCAGTAGACATCCGGCACGTAGCTGCCGTTCGCCATCTGGAGCGTGCGTCCCGACCAGGCGCCTTCGTAGTATTTCAGGAAGGTGTTCTTCGCCGGCTGAATCACGCGGCCGTCCGGCAGCGTGACCTTGGTGTTGCCGTCGTACCAGCGCTGCAGTTCCTGCGGCACTTCGAGCGGCGCTCCCCCCACACGGTCGGGACGGCCCAGTGCCGCACCGCTGTTGGCCCCGCTCACAGAGAACGGGAAGCCCTGCTGCCAAATGATCGATCCACCCGTCTCCCAGCCGCCGCCGATCGCCTTGAGCGCTTTCGACTGCACGCCGTTGAGCGGGCTTGCGAACAGGAACGTCGTCACCAGGCGGTGCGGAATGTCGCTGAAGCCGAGCCGCCGGTTGTTGTTGAAGTTGACCAGATCCGGGGCCGCCGCCGTTCCGCCGCTGTTGTATCCCTGGTTGTCTTCCATGTTGTCCGTGTTGTCGATTTCCTTCGACCACGTGTAGTTCACATCCACGAGCACGCCGTGGCTGAAGTTGTGGCGGAACTTCATCTGCAGCGAATTGTAATCGGCCCATGCCTGCGACAGCGTCGTCTGCATCGGTCCCATCAGCGGGTACTTGTAATACGCGTACTGTTGCGTCACCGTCTTGCCGCCCAGTTCCCCGGTGAAGGGGAGCAGGCTGTTCGGATTCGGCTGATACGGATTGGCGATCTGCACGTTCTGCGGATTCGTGATGCCGTTGCTCGCAATATACTGCGCGCGCCAGTTGGTCAGCACCGACGGGTCGATCTTTTGGAGGCTGTTGATGGCGTACGCGCGGTTCATCAGGTTGCTGCTGTGCGACGCGCTGTAGCCCACCGATACGAACCAGTTGCGCGCAAAAGTCCGCTCGAAGAACACGTTCCACTGTTGCGCCAGGCCGTTCTTGAAGTGACGGTCGAACTTGGTTTCACTGATGCCGTAGATCGACGGAGCCGCCGGGTTGGCGCCCACCGCCAGGTTCAGCGGATGGTCTTCCCACAGCTTGAATGCAGGTACACCCGCCGGACTCGTTCCGTAGGGAAGCTGCACCGTGCCGCTCGAGAAACTGCTCGTGCCGTAATCCACCGGGCTCGCGAAGTAGCCGCTGTTGCTCGGCAGGTACGTCAGGCCGTAGCCGCCGCGAATCACCGTATCGTTGTTCACCTGGTAGGCCGCGCCAAAGCGCGGTCCCCAGTTGTCGTAAACCGTGTTCCACAAATTGCGGCTGTAGCCGTCCTTGTTCGGGAAGACCACCGCGCCCTGATAGCCGAATGCGTTCTTCGCCGTCAGGTCCACCGAGGACATGCGGTCGTAACGCTCGGTCGGTCCCGGCTGGAGGTCCCAACGCAGGCCGAGATTGACTGTCAGCCGGTTGGTGGCGCGCCAGTCGTTCTGCGAGTAGATGGCCCCGTACTTCTGGGAGAATGCGGGCAGGACGTTGGCGCCCGGCCGGATCCACCACGAGGGCGCGCCCAGCAGCAGAGCCGCGCCGTTCACGCCGCGCTGGTTGTTGTTGACGTTCTGCGACGCCACGCCGCCGTTCGCCGTCACGTACTGGAAGTTGAAGTTGCCCCCCTGGTGGAAGAAGCTCGACGCGGCCTGTGCCGCCGCCTCTTCGAGATCGGTGTAGTTGGACTGCAGATTGCGCATTTCCGCGCCGGCTTTGTGCGTCCAGCGGCCCCGCGTCTTCGTGATGCTGCCCGTCAGGTTGTAGTTCGACTGCTCTTCAAGGTGCGTGCCGAATGTCCCGCCCGTCACCGCCGTCCAACTGCTGCCGCCGCCCGATCCGCCCCCGAAGGTGTTCGGCTGGATCACCGGCGCCGCGCCAAACATCGCAAACAGCGGCCGTATGTTCTTCGGCACGCCGAACGAATCGTACATCGCCGAATCGAAGCCGGCGTGATTGCCGTTGAAAGACTGCGTCCAGATGCGGTTGAAACCGAAGCGCACATCCACTACCGTGGTCGGGTTCACAATGTACGTATCGCCAATCTGGCCGTAAGGGTTCTTGTCCTTCTGCACCGACGGGTCGTCGTTCAGCGGAGCCTTGCCAAACGGGCGCGGCGACGTGATCGTGCCATAGAACATACCGCCGCTGCCGTACACCGAGTGGTTGCCGCGCCGGTAATCGACGCGGTTGTTCAGGCTCTGCCGCCGTACCGCAATTACTGTCGTCGCCGAGAAATTGTTGGTGTTGAAGACATCGTCCGGCGTGCGGTTGGCCGCCGGATAGAAGCTGTACATCTTCAACGCGAACGGGTTCGGGTTGGGAATGATCGCATTGGGAATCGCCGTGCGCTGGTACAAATCCGGGCCCAGCTGCGTCACGCTGAACGGGTCGAAAATCTGCGCCGCAACCGGGCTGCCGTTGGCATCGCGGATGAACGTCTTGCTGAAGTCGCCCTTGGCTTCCGCCGCGGTCGGCACAGAGAGCAGGGACGTGCTGGCGCGATTGTGCATCAGGTAGTGATAGCTGGTGAAGAAAAACAGCTTGTCCTTGATGATCTTCCCGCCCAGCGCACCGCCAAATTCGTTCACCTTGAACGCGGTCCGCGCGATGGCGTTGGCGTTGTTGTACATGTTGTTGGCGTTCAGCGCTTCGTTGCGCAGCGTGTAGTCGGCCTGACCGTGATACTGGTTCGTGCCCGACTTCGTGTTCATCGAAATAATCGCCTGCCCGTGCCCGTACTGTGCGCTGAAGTTGTTGGAGACCACGCGGACCTCCGCCAGGCCTTCCGTATTCGGCATCACCGCGGCTTCGTTGTAACCGCCGCCCATTACCGGCAGACCGTCCAACTGAATGTCGTTGGTGAAGGCGCGGCCGCCATTGACGCCGATTGTCGAGCCCTGCTTGCGGGCATTCGCGCCCACGCCGAATGAATTCAGCGAAGTCGTGTCGCCAATCGCGTTGCGCGGCACCACGCCCGCCTGTAGCGACGCGTAGTACATCGGGTTGTTGTTTGGATTCGGCAGGTTCGCGATCAATTGCGAATCCACCGCGCCCTGCACCGTACTGCTGTCGGTCTGGATCTGTGTGGTCGTCGCCGATACTTCGACCGTCTGCTCCACCGCTCCGATTTTCAATTCCACGTCCACGCGGACCGTCTGGCTGACGGCCAGTATCAAGCCCGTCTGCTTGTACGGCACAAAGCCGGTGGCGTTCACCGTTACCGTATACGTGCCGGCCGCCAGGTAGGGAGCAGTGTAAACGCCGGCTGCTGTGGTCTTAATCGATGTCGCGGCGCCCGTTTCATCCTGGGTCACCACCACCGAAGCGTCGGGAACAACTGCCTGGCTGGAATCTTTCACAGTGCCGGTGATGGTCGCCGACCTGATCTGCGCGTACATCATTGAGCTGAGGATCGGTATCAACAAGCACACCGCGACCCCCGTCTTTCGAACGAACATAGTTCTACCTCTCTTTGAGCGGCGCGCCCATCCCCGTGACTGTGGCCACTTCCGCTCGCGCGGTCCGTCGCCCCGGGATTTGCATCGCTCAGTTTCCTCTCTTGAATTAGAAAAAGGTCAGATGGATGGAAGATGCTCGGCGGCAGCCGGCAGGCTCGCAAACACGCGAGACGGCACGATGCCAGACAACAGCATGGCAGATGTGAATTCCCGAAGCAGTTCCCTGTTGCACTGACCAACCCCCACCAATCCCGTTGCGCATCGCGCAACATAAATTGGTGAATATGCACTTAATCCTAAAGAGACGTAGGCCCGAAGTCAAGAAAACGGGCCTGATTTCACACCTCATGCGGTGTTAACGCGAACTGATGAGGCTCCCCCGGACGATTCCGCACGCTGCCACGAAAACCCTCCCCGCGCCCCTCTCCTGTGATAATCTTTGTTCCTAGTGATACTGTTGGCAGCCAGGGCGCAATGCCAATTGCGCAATGCGCAACTCCTGGCTCCCGCGGGTCGCGCCGCGCGCCCTGGTAAGCGCCGGCGGGGAGGAAGAGGGGAAGCATGTCCACGAAGACTCTGATCTCGGCAATTGCCGCTCTGTCCGTGGTGTCGGCCATCGTCGCGGCCACCCACGACTTCGTCCCGGACTACACCTTTAAGGGTTCGTCGCTCACCGGTTGGCACACCGTCGGGCACGCCACTTGGCGCGCGGAAAACGGCGAGCTCGCCGCCAAGCCGGATGCGCCCGAAGGCGGCTGGCTGGTCATGGACAAGGGCTACCAGGATCTCAAGTTCTACACTGAATTCCGTTGCACAGAGAAGTGCGATGCCGGCGTGCTGGTGCGCGCCGCCAAGACCCCAGAGGGCGGCCTCCAGGGCGTCTACGTGCCCCTCACCGGCGAGCGCGGAACCTTCGAAATCACGCTCGACAAGGACGGCAAAGAGCTCAGCCGCAAACCCATGCTCGCTGCCACCGCGCAGTTTAGCCGCGTGGCCGTGGGGACGTCTGCCAATGGATATTCGGCGGTGCCGGGCTTCGCCCGGCCCGCGCCCACGCTCGAAGAACAGCAGGTCGAAGCCGCCCGTCCTCCAGCCCCTCCAGCAGTCGCTGGTGGTGGTGCCGGACGTGGCGGTGCTGCCGGTGGACGTGGCGGACGCGGCGGCCCCGGCGGTGCGCCGTCTAACGAACCCAAGCCCGGTGAGTGGAACACCGTCGACATCATCATGGATGCCGACATGGTCACCACCACCTTCAACGGGCGCCGCGGCGGCAACACGGCCACCTCCGACCATATGATGGGCTTCGGACCCGTTGCCCTGCACGTCGCCGGCAACGCCGAAGTGCGTTTCCGTGATGTCGCCCTCAAAGATTTCAACCGCAAGTCCGAACCCAAAGAGCTCGTCTCCTCGCACTTTCGCAAACAGCAGCTCATGGACTTCTTCTATTCATGGGGCGCTGCCGCGGGCGACATCAACAAAGACGGCGTCCCCGATGTCGTGGCCGGCCCCTTCTACTTCCTCGGACCCGATTACACAGAGCGTCACGAATTCACCGCGGCCCGCACCTACGCCCCCTCCGCCTTCCCCGAAGGCCACAACTATCTGGTGTACGACTACACGGGCGATGGCTGGCCCGACATCATCTGCGTCAACTCGCGGCCCATCTTCATCTTCGTCAATCCCAAGGGCGAATCGCGCCGCTGGGATCGCTACAACATCGTCCCCAACGCCACCTCGGAAGTCGAAGTCTTCCGCGATATCGATGGCGATGGCGTGCCGGACATCCTCATGGCGAACCAGAATGCCATGGCCTACGCTACCGTCGATAAGGCCAACCCCACCGCTCCCTGGAAAATTCACACCGTCTCTGAGCCGGGCCTCGGCCCAGCCCACGGCATGGGTGTCGGCGACATCGATGGCGACGGCCGCATGGATATCGTGAACAGCCGCGGATGGTGGTCGCAGCCCGCCTCGGGCGCAGGCGACAAACTCTGGGAGTTCCACAGTGTCCCCATGGGCACCGGCGGCGCCGAGATGGGCGTCTACGACGTCAATGGCGACGGCCTAGCGGACATCGTCACTGCCATCGCTGCCCACGGCTATGGCCTCGCCTGGTTCGAACAGAAGCGCGACGCGCAAAAGAATATCACCTTCGTCCGCCACGACATCATGGGTGATTTCGCCGCCAAAAACGCCGGTAACGTCACCTTCACCGAGCCCCACGCCGCCGCTTTCGCCGACATGGACGGCGATGGCGTGCCCGACATGATCGTCGGTAAACGTCTCTTCTCGCATCTCGAAAGTCACCTCGATCCCGACCCCTTCGGCCCCGCCGTCCTCTACTGGTACCGGACGGTGCGCAATTCCAAAGCGGAGGGGGGAGCGGAATTCGTTCCCGAACTGATCCACAACCGTTCCGGTGTGGGCTCCCAGTTCGTCGTCACCGACATGAATAACGACGGCACTCCCGACGTCGTCATTTCCTCTGTCAAAGGTACCTTCATTTTCTGGAACCAAATGCCCGCGCGGCGACAACCCGCGCGACGCTAACCATCAATGTCGAAAGGTCAGCTCATGAAAGCCGCATCCCTCCGTTGCCGCCCCTTAGCGCTTGCGCTTTGCCTCGTTCCGCCCTTTGCCCTTCACGCACAGAAAGGCAATTGGGCCGAGTACCTCGGTGGCGCCGACAGCTCCCACTATTCGCCGCTCAAGCAGTGGACGAAGAGCAACGCCGCCAAAATCCAAACCGCCTGGACCTTCTCAACCGGAGATGAAACGTCCTACACGTTCAGTCCTCTGGTGGTGGACAATGTCGCCTACGTGGCCGCCAAAAACGGCGCGCTCGTCGCGCTCGATGCCACCACCGGAAAGGAAATCTGGACCCATAGCTTCGCTACCGGCGGCCGCTTCAGCGGCATCGCCGGTCAGCGCGGCGCCAACTACTGGGAGAGCAAAGATCGCTCGGATCGCCGCATTCTGGTCACCTCGGCCGGCGCTCTGCACGCCATCGATGCCCGCACCGGCAAGTCGGTCGATGCCTTCGGCGATCATGGCAAGGTCGACCTCAAGCTCGGCATCGACCGCGCCACCGGACCGCTCGCCTCGCGCACCCCCGGCCGCGTCTTCGAAAACTCCATCATCGTGGGCAGCGCCACCGGCGAAGGCTACCTCGCGCCTCCCGGCGATATCCGCGCCTTCGACGTCGTCAGCGGCGACCTCAAGTGGGTCTTCCATACCATTCCACGCCCCGGCGAACCCTTCTACGATTCCTGGCCCAAAGACGCTTACAAGTACATGGGCGGCGTCGATGTGTGGGGCGAAATCACCGTGGATGACAAGCGCGGCATCGTTTATTTCCCCACCGCCTCCGCCAAGTATGAACTCTACGGCGGCGATCGCCCCGGCAACAATCTCTACGCCGATTGCATGCTGGCCCTCGATGCGCGCACCGGAAAATATCTCTGGCACTTCCAGACCGTCCACCACGATCTCTGGGACTTCGATCCCAACTCCGCGCCGCAACTCTCCACCGTCAAGCACGATGGCAAGGACGTCGATATCGTGTCGCTGGCTTCCAAGAACGGCTTCCTCTACGTGTTCGATCGCGTCAGCGGCAAGCCGCTCTGGCCCATCGAAGAGCGCCCCGTTCCGAAATCCGATGTCCCCGGCGAGTGGACTTCGCCCACCCAGCCCTTCCCCACCCTGCCCCCGCCCTTCAGCCGCCAGAATCTGACCGTGAAGGATATGTACACCCTCTTCATGAAGGACGACGAGGAGAAGGCGTGGTGGAAAGAACGCCTCACCAAGGCCCGTAGCGGTCTGTACACGCCCCCCGCTTTGGGCACGGACCTCATCCTCATGCCCAGCGTCAATGGCGGCACTCTCTTCTTCGGCACCGGCGCTGACCCGACCAACGGCACGGTCTACGTGATGGGCAAGGACATGCCCTCCATCATCAAGCTCCAGCCCGCGGGCGAATCCACCGCTGGCAATTCGGGCGGCCTGATTCCGTCCCGTCCTCGTGGCGCCGGGCGTGGCGGACGTGGTGGCGCCGGTGCCGCTGCTGCCGGCGGTCCCGTGACTGCCGAGCGTCGCGGACGCGCCGTCTACGAGCAGGCCTGCCAGGTGTGCCACGGTCCCGAACTCAAGGGTGATCGCGGCCCCGCCGTTGATACCGCCGTCAACCGCCTCGGCGCCGATCCCACCAAGACCATCATCACCAAGGGCAAGGGCGGCATGCCCGCCATGCCTGTCGCCGGCGCCCAACTCGACGATCTGCTCGCGTTCCTGACCAAGCCCGAAGCGGCGCCCGTCGGCAGTGCCGTCATGGCCTTCGCCGGCGGTGGCGGACGCGGCGAACCGCCGTATCCGGCAGACGTCCCGCCTCCTCCCTCCCGCTACAAAACGGGCTACGGCAACGAGCCCTACATCCTCTCTCCGCCGTGGAGTAAGATCGTGGCCTACGATCTCAATACCGGCAAAATCAAATGGGAGACTCCGTACGGTGACCTGCCGCAGGCTGGACCCAGCGACAAACTCCGCGGCAACGTTTATCCCAAGAGCGGCTTCGTGATCACCGCGGGCGGACTGGTCATGTTCGCCGGCAACGATTCGAAGCTCTATGTGCTCGACAAAGACAACGGCAAAGTCATCACCACCAAAGACCTGCCGAATGGTTCACTCGGCGTTCCTGCCGTCTACGAAGCCAACGGCCGTCAGTTCATTCTGATCACGGTCTGCGGTGGTAACCCGTATCCTGCCGGCGCCTACATCCCTCCGGGCGGAACCACTCCGCCGGCCATCTCCAAGAGCTACGTCGCCTTCGCCCTGCCGGAAGGCAGCACGAAGTAAGCAGCCGCGGAACCTGACATCGATTGCGCGCGTTCCCACCGGGGCGCGCGCAATCAGCTAACTTCTGTGTTGCGCTGCCTGACTATTCAAACGTCTGCATAAACATAATTTCAGACGCAGAGCCAAAAAATCGGGCACGATCTTGCCCTTCGACCCTTCCCTAACCACCATTCCTGCTATACGTGACCGTTCACGTACCTCTCAACTCCTGACCGCTCACGTATAATACAAACATGGCTGCAAACGCAAAAAAGAAAAATCCAGCCGCCGTTGCTCTCGGACGCAAAGGCGGGAAAAAGGGTGGTCCTGCCAGAGCCGCTAAACTCAGTCCTGAACAGCGCAGTGAAAGCGCGCGCAAAGCGGTTCAGGCCCGTTGGGCAAAAGGCAAAACTGGCAGCGACCCTATCGTTCTCAAGAGTAACGATATGAGTACCAAAACATCCGGCCAGTTTCGGAAAGAAATCTCCCAAGCGGCCCCTGCTGCCGCCGCCGTCGACACTTCCAAGAAGGCTCTACACTTGTGCCTGAAGCGCATCAAGGACGCCAAGGACGAAGACGAAATCCGCCGCCTGACTGAAGATCTTCAAAGGATCGTGTTCCATCGCCAATATCAGAATGCCGAAAATTAGGAAGCCCCCGGCCGCCCTACTTCATGAAACACCTGGTTGACCGCTTTCGTGAAGGGCGGATCTTGGTGGCTGACTTTGACGCATTGCAGGACTGGCTGAATTCCAATCCTGACGTACCGCACGGAGCGTGGTACAAACGGTTTCCGAAGTTCACTTTGGCTGGTGAAGGCGAAGTACCCAAGACGTTTCTCACGTCGGGCATGGTTCCTCATGGAACAGAAGTTAAGTGAGGGAGCGTCGAAACGCTCCCCGGGGCCAAAGGCGTTCCAGGCGGACAGCAGCTGCTTTCAGCCGCCATATTGACTGCTGGCCCACGAAATAGCGTTCCCGCCGGGGCGCGCGCCCTTCGTCGCACGCACTGCCACACCGCCCATTCGCTCGACGCGCCGCCGGCCAAGGGGTCGCTCGACCGGTCAAAAACCGCTGTGCAGTGGTGCTACGGCGCCTGCCATCACGAGAAAGACCTAATCTTCCTGCAAACAGTGCCACCCCTGACCCTGACAAGCCTCCGCAACAAACTCCGTGGGTCAGGCATTACAGCTCCGGGTGGGACGGACGATCGTCTTTCGTCGTCCGTCCTCCCCGCATCGAAGCGCGAACAGGTAAGTGGGATAAGGCTCTGCCTTGTCCATCCGAGCCAAGCTCGGACACCGCATCTCCATGACGCGCGCAAGATGTCGCCAAGGCTCTCTTCTTTAACCATGAAACCTTTAACCATCTAACTTTTTTGACATTTATATTTCCTGTAGATCGAAGCACTTACAAACTTCCCCACCCGCAGCCCAAATATCGGGGTGCTATTCCTGTAAGTGAAAAGAGTTGCTCGCTCGCCAAGAAGCAACCCGATCGGTACTCTATGCGGGAGCCCACACACCTCGAGGGGGCCTTCGATAATCCCGAGCCCATAGTTTAAGCGTCGAATAGGCGGCCAACAGCGGCAGCTGTATCCTTCCTTAAAGAGAAGGAAAAAGGGATCGATTCCTTTTGCTGTCCCGGCTCATTCCCGGGCAGCATTTAGCAACACCCCGTTCTTTGAAAAAACACCAGCGAGAGCCGAGCGACAGGCAATAACCCTCCCTGAGCATTCTCAGGGTCGCGGCCAATCCGACACCCGCCCGACTTCCCAAACAAAAAGGGCCGGCTCCCGGATAATGTATCCAGAAGCCGGTCCCGATCACTCAAGCCCCACTTAGCTTATCGGTCGTTCCCGATCAGAACTGGAACCGCGCCGAGAATGCCAGGATGCGAGCCGGACGCGCGGCTGTCACATAGCCGAGCGACGAAGCATTGTTCACTGCGCCCGTGGTCGGACTGAACTGAATTCCCGTGCCGATGCCGCTGATCTGCGTGTGATTGAAGACGTTGTAGGCCTGGGCCTGAATCCGCAGCACACGCCGTTCACTACCCAGCGGGATATTCTTGGTCATCGTCACATCGAAGTTGGTATAGCTCGGCAGCGACAGGATGCCTGCTCCGCCACCTTGCGTCCCCGTCACCGGCGGCCCGACGATCGAATTGTTGGGACCGGTGGCAATCGCCGGCAGGGCATAGGCCGCGGGATTGAAGAAGATCGTCCCGTTGCCGTTATTCTGCGTGATGTTCGCCAGCGGATCACCCACCACGTTGCAGCGAGCGCCCAGGTCCGGCGTTCCCGTGTAGTCGGGCGTCGTGCCGGAAGCCAGGCCGCAGCTTGGGTTGAAGGGTGCGCCGCTCTGGAAGGAAGTGATCCCCGACAGTTGCCAGCGGTCCGTAATCAGCCCCAAGAATTTGGCATTCATGTGTTTTGCCAGCCCGGGAATGTCATAGATGTAGTTGATTTGCAGGTTATGCCGCCGGTCAGACCCGAGCCGGCCATAGTTCCACTTCTCGTTATCGGCCACCACAGGACTGAACGCCGTCGCGCCGAGAGCTTTGGAGAACGTATAGGTCGCGCCCCATGCCAGTCCGCGCGTCAGCCGGCGACTCAGGGTCGCCATCAGCGCGTGGTAGTTCGTGTGTCCGAGGAAGGCGCGGCTGTTAATCCCGTTGTACCCCGGAAACTTGGTGCGCTCGAAGATCGGCGCCAGCGTGGTATTCGCCACCGCGGGATTGACATTGGCCTGGGTGAAGGGCCAGTTAGTCCCCAGCGGGATGGAGTTGATGTTGTAAGTCAGATTCTGGTTATAACCGTGATTGAAGGTATAACCGAGGTCCACAACGGTACTGGCGCCAACGCTCCGTTGTATGTCGAAACTGGCGTTCTGTACCGCGTCGCGCGGCATGTCTCCCACCTGGGCCCAGGCGTTCGGTGCGTTCGGCGCCACGCTCAGGGTGTTCAGATCCAGAGCCCCCTTGTTAAGAGCCGCAATGCCCGCGAAGGTCGTATTGGTGACAGTCTGCGTGTATACCACCGGCGCCTGTCCGGAGAGAGGGTGCACCGAATTGTCGCCGTCCAGCCGGTTGTAGAAGATGCCCCAGCCACCGCGGACGGCGGTCTTGCCATCGCCCGTCAGGTCATAGGCAAATCCGATGCGGGGCGCATACCCAAAGAGCGACTGACTATAGGCGTACTGTGGAGAACCGGAGACGCCGAGTACCTGCAATCCCGACGTGGAACTGCCCGAGCCGGGAACGTAGTTTCCCACGTTGGCGCTGGATACGGTTGTGCCCGTGCCGGGATCGCGGGCCACGTAGTTGGTTCCGCTGCAGGGGGACACTCCGTTGGCGCAAAACGGCTGATAGATTCGCCCGATCGCGGCTTTGCTATACGCCGTCTGACTGAAGTTGACGAAGGTATGGTTGAGATCGTGCGGCGGCTGTTGCCAATAGACCCGGAGCCCCGCGTCGATGGTCAGCCTGCGGCCCACTTTCCAGTTATCCTGGGCGTAAAACTCGAAGTTATTGAACACCACATTGAACGCCGTCCGCGCCGTCGCCTGCGTGTAGCTGTTGACGTTGCCCAGCAGCGCGTTCACCAGACCGTCGCCGGTATTAATCAGCGGGCTGCCCGTACCGGTGGCGAAGTTGAAGTTCCCGTTGTACTGCTGTGTGGACGGCTGGATCTTCCGATTGTGTTCGTAATAGAAACCGAACTTCAGATTGTGGCTCTTCACAACCTTGCTCATATTGTCCAGCACGGTCCAGATCGGGTTGAAATTCTCGTACGCCCCCGCGAACTCCGTGTAACGGTTGTAGGTCATCATATTGCCCGTCGGCGCGTTGCCAAAGCTCCACACCGGCAGCAGGTTTTGATAGCCGTTGGTTTTGCCGAGGGCGCCGCTATCCGCGGGGGTCGGAATGTTGAATAGCGCCGGAAGGTTTGGAACCAGGCTGCGATCTTCGCTCTTGAAGTCATCGGTGTTATAGAACGCGAACGTGTTCCAGCTTTCGGCGACCGTCACTTCGTTCACTAGGGTCGGCGTGATGGTCCAGGTGGACGATGCGGAGTAACTGTGGCCGGGATTCGGGTGGTCGATGGTCGACATCGGTGTGCCCTTCAGCCCCGGCGATCTGCCGGAGAACTGAATGCCGTAAAACAACTGTTCCCGATCGTCATGATCGTTGATCCAGCGGAAAGAACCGCTGATCTTGGAGGTCAGATAAGTGTCGAGGCGGAGCACGTCGTTGCGTCGCGGATACGGCGAGCTCCTGGTCTCGTAATAATTTACGACGTTGAGCTGCGCGGGCAGGGTGGGCGTATAGTTCGGCAGGGGGAAGTAGTTCACAAACGCGAAGCCGGTCCCGTTGATTTGGGAGGCCGGAATCGCGTTGTTGGGGAAGGGTCTGGTCGTGGTCGGATCGGTGATTGTGACCAGGCTGCCATTGTTGTTGAACGTCTTCGAGAAATCGCCGCTACGTTCCAAGGCGGTCGGCGTATACCTTGTCTGGGTGGCGGCGGAAACGAACTGCCGCGTATACTCCTGCGACCAGAAGAAGAACAGCCGCGACTTCGACGTGTTGAAGAGTTTCGGAATGTAAGCCGGACCCCCGATACTATAGGTCGCGACGTTGAACCGGTAGGGATTGCGCGCCTGCGCGATTCCCGGAATGCCGTTCACCGTGGTCAGCGTATGATTGTTGACCCAACTGTTGGCATTGAACTGCTCATGCCGGTGATTCCAGGAGGCGGTGCCATGAAAATCCCGGCCACCGCTCTTGGTCACCACAGTGATGGTTCCGCCCGAGTTGCGGCCGTATTCCGCCTGGTAGTTGGAGCTTAGCACCTTCAGCTCCTGAATCGAGTCCATGTTCGGTTCATAGTGCACCGAATTGGTGGCGCCCGTGTCCATGTTGGTAACCCCATCGACGGTGAAATTCTTGTTCGACGTATTCCCGTTGATGGTGATACCGATGATGGAGGTTTTCGCCGTCACATCGCGCCCCGTGGACGTATCGATCACTCCCGGAACCAGCTTCAAGTATCCGAAGAGGTCGCGGCCCTTCATGGTGATCGTCTCCAACTGGGCGGCGTCGATGGTGGCGGACCTTTCCCCGCTTGCCAGCTGAATCGGAGTGGCTTCGGCGGTGATGGAGATCTGGTCGCTGACGCTGCCCAGCGTCAGCAGGATATTGCCCAGGGCGCGCATCTGCTGCGCTTCAACCACGACATTATTCACGGTCTGGGTCTTAAAACCGCTCGCGGTGACCGAGACGTTATAAGTACCCGCCGGGATGTTGGGAAAGCGGAAAGTCCCCGAGTCGTCAGTCGTTGCATTGCGAATATTTCCCGACCCCTGAGCGGTTAGCTTGACGGGGGCATTGGGGACTACCGCGTTAGCCGGATCCAGGACGGTTCCCACCATCGAACTGGAAACGGTCTGTCCGAGCAAACCGGCACAACAGAGTGCCATGGCAAGAATAAGGCGCGTCGATGCTCTCACGTTTATCTCCTGACTGCTGGTCTTCCCGGTTCAACCTGTAACCACCGCTGCGGGTGCCCCGAAATCACCCTGTCCGGTAAACGGTCACCCACAGCCGACACAAAGGCCATCGGAAACCTGTTAATACAACTTAGCCTCTCGTTTGGTGCTGGTACACTACCACCAACAGAAATGCACGTCAATGCCTGTATGGAATTGTTCACTTCACGAGCCTGCCAACGGGTCCGGCAGGACGGTTTCGGCCTCTGCTTGCCGCTCGCAGACTCAAAATATGCAAATACAGATTTGGCGGGACGAGGTTGTCTGATCCAAGGAGGAGGGGCCATCCCGGTGGCCGGGTTCGACTGCGCAACGTTCACTGTTGCGGTGACCGCCGAAAGCTGCGCGAGGAGCCGGTGAAGGCGGCGTCGTGGGGCGGTTCGCCCCTCACCGGCATGAAGCACCATGCCCCGGCCGCCGGCCATCGGCGGCGCGGGGCAGATGACGAATCAGGCGTCGTAGCCAACGATGCGGCGAACCCAAATGTTGCGATACCACGCCGGACCGACGTGTCCCTGTAACTGGAAGGGCAGTTCCGCGGCGTGAGGCGTATAGGTCGCCAGCGGTTCGCGGGCCGTGGCTCCCAGAAACTGCGCCCGGTTGTGCACCATCACTCCATTGAAGAAGAGCGTGAGAAACGCGGGTTTGACGAGTTTGTCGGCTTCGAACTTCGGCGCTTCGAAGACAAAATCGAAGCTGTTCCACTGCCCTTCGGGCAGGCAGGGATTCACCATCGGCGGATACACGCCGTAGATGGATGCCACGCCGCCGTCGGCATAGGTGATGTTCTCATAGCCCGAGAGCACCTGGACCTCGTAGCGCCCCATGAAGACGACGCCGCTGTTGCCGCGCTGCTGTCCGACCCGCATCTGATCATCCACCGGCGGAGTGGTCCACTCGACGTGAAGCTGAATGTCGCCGAAGCTTTCCTTGGTGACAATGCCGCCGCGCATCTCGGCGTGACCGTCGACGATTTTCCACTGCGGTTCAGCGGGAGCCGCACCGGCAGGAGCGCCGCGCCCGCCGCCGGCACTCCATTTCGAGAGATCCTTGCCATCGAACAGCACGATGGCGTCGGACGGCGCCGACATAGTGGGAATCGGTTGTCCGGGCGTAACCTTACGGGGCTGGGGCCTGGCATGATCGTGGACTTTCCATTTTTGCCCGGGCAGCGGATCGCCGACAGGACTGCCGTCGAACGGCCCGCGTCCCGGCGGGTACTGCCGTCCGGCTTCGGGCGCGCCTTGCCCGCCGCGTCCCGCCGGCGGCGCCGGCGCCTGCTGGGCCTGGGCTTCACGCGCCATGATCGTTGCATAGACCGGCAGAACGCCGGCGATGTGTTTCGCGAATGATCTCCGATTGACCATCGGGTGTCCCTTCTTTCCGGTTGAGTCAAGCTGCATCGTCAGCATTTGCCACAAAGAGTATGACACCTAGGGCGATAGTGTCAACAGGGACTTCAGCTTTCAGCTTTCAGCTTTCAGCTTTCAGCTCTCAGCGTTCAGCCCCGCCTACGGCGGCCTGGGCTACCTTCGCTCGCCCTGGAGTTTGGACATTTCTGCGCCTTAGGCGTGAGGATTTGCGCCTTCGCTCGGCCCAGCCCGGTGGAACAGACCATCGCGCAGCGTGGTCTGTATAGGCGACCGAATAGGTCGCCCAAGCCCCGCCTCCGGCGGCGCCGGATTGAATAGCTGGCGACCTCACCCCGCCTGAAGGCGGCGGCCGGCAGGAGTGCCTACCCACTTTCTTGGGGTCCCCAGAACTTTTCGTGTACGAAGTATCTTGACAACACAATCCCATTCGGCCTACATTCATCGTCGGCAAGTCGGGCGTACAAACTGGCGCAAGCTGTAGAGACAGGTACCGGCCTCAGAGGAGATGACAGTCATGACTAGGGTGAGTTTTCTTGTGGGTGCGGCAATGGCCGCAATGCTGGCCGCAGGCCCGGCGATTTCGCAGCCGGCGGCAGGCCGAGGTCCTCAGGGTCCTCAGGGTCCTCGCGTGGTGTCCCCTGAAATTTCGCCCGATAAGAAGGTCACCTTCCGGCTGCTGGCGCCCAAGGCGCAAGCCGTCGTCATGATCGGAAGCTGGGACATCACCAACAACCTCCCGTTGACCAAGGATGACCAGGGAATCTGGTCGGTGACCGTCGGGCCTTTGGGGGAGCAACTCTGGTGGTATGCCTTCATCGTGGATGGCGTCAGGGTGCTCGATCCCGGCAATGGCGAATACTCACGGGACGGTGCCAAGTATGACAACTGGCTGATGATTCCCGGGCCGTTCTCCGATTCGTGGGAGTTCAAACAGGATGTGCCGCACGGCGCCGTACAGGCGGTGTGGTATCCCTCGCCGATTCTCAAGCAGAAGGGCCGCCGGATGTATGTGTACACGCCGCCGGACTACATGTCCGGCAACACGCGCTACCCGGTTTTGTACCTGCTTCACGGCGGCGGCGGCGACGAGGATCAATGGATTAACCTGGGCCGCACCAACGTGATTATGGACAACCTGATCGCGGCGGGCAAGATGAAACCCATGATCGTGGTCATGCCGAACGGCAATGCCAACCAGACTGTCGCGCAGGGCTACGGCTACGGCCCGATTCCTCGTCCGGCCCCAGCGGGACGGGGCGGTGCCGGCGGTGCTGGGCGCGGTGCAGCCGGGGGTGCTGCTGCGGGCGGCGCTGCTGCGGGTGCTGCCGCGGGCGGCGCTGCTGCCGCGGGCGGCGCTGCTGCGGGTGCTGCCGGTGGTGCTGGCGGTGCTGCTGGCGGTGCTGCTGCTGCCGGTGCCGGGCGCGGGGCGGCCGGTGGCGGACGAGGCCAGACCGGTGCAGTCTATGAAGGGTCGTATCCCAACAGTCTGGTCGCCGAGGTAGTTCCCTTCATCGATAAGAACTATCGGACCATCGCCAAGAAGGACAGCCGTGCCATTGCCGGACTCTCGATGGGAGGCGGGCACACCGTTCAAGCCACCAACAACAATCCCGGTGTCTTCGGCTGGGTCGCCGTCTGGAGCGCGGGCGGCCAGGACACCCCCGAGTTCGCCGCCGCATTGACCAAGTTGAAGAACTCCGGCGTGAAGCACTATTACGTGGGTGCGGGGAGCACCGATTTCGCCCGTACCGGCTCGCAGACGTTGTACCAGATTGCCCAGAAGGCCGGCCTCAACACCTCATGGCACGAGACTCCCGGAGGGCACTTCTATCTGATCTGGCGGGTCTTCCTGGGCGATTTCGGGTCCATGTTGTTCCGTTAAGCGCGACGGAAACGTCATGGCCGGCGGCCGGCATCGGGTGGGATCGCTGCCTGCGGAGGGTGCCAGCCGCCGAAAGGTGAATTGACAGTCCTGGGCGAGAGTTGCTACAACATGTCTGGGCCAAGAATGGCAGACCTGCCTTTACATTCCGATGTCAGAGGAGCCGGGTCTTCCGATTCCATCGTCATTATTGGGGAAGTTTTGTGGGACGTCTTTCCCGATTCGGCCTGCCTCCTGGGCGGGGCGCCGCTCAATTTCTCGGTGCACGCCAGCCGGTTGGGACTGCATCCGGTTTTGATCAGCACACTGGGCAGCGACGACCTCGGGCGACGGGCCGCCGCCGAAATCCGCGCGACTGGCCTGGACATGGGCCTGATCGGCCGTTCCGCGAAGTGGGGCACGGGCACCGCGTCGGTCGCGCTGGACGCGGACGGCCAACCTCATTTTCAGATCACCCGGCCCGCTGCTTATGACGACCTGACGCTGACGGACGGCCAGTTGAGCAAGTTGCAGGCGATGCAGCCCGCCTGGATTTATTACGGGACGCTGTTTGCCGCCCGCGCGGAAGGTCACGCTACCCTGCAGCGTCTGTTGGAAGCCCTGCCGCAAGCCCTGCGTTTCTACGACGTGAACCTGCGCCCGGGCGCCGACCGTCTGGAACTGGTCTGCGAACTCCTGAGCGCCGCGCATGTCGTCAAGCTGAATGAAAGCGAGGCGGAGAGCGTCGGCCAGTATTTGGACTTGCCGGGCTCCCTGGAAGCGTTCTGCCGGCAGGCGAGCGCGCGCTTCGGTTGGCGCGCGGTATGCGTCACGCTGGGTGAGCACGGTTGCGCGATGCTGGCCCGCGGCGAGTTTGTGCGTGCCAACGGCATCGCGATCAAGGTCGCCGATACCGTGGGCGCGGGCGACGCCTTTGCGGCCGCGTTCGTTCACGGACTGTCTCAGGAGTGGCCCGTGGAAGAAATTGCCCGCTTCGCCAACCGTGTGGGCGCCATCGTCGCCAGCCGCGCGGGCGCCATCCCCGAGTGGAGCATTCTGGAAACGGTCCTCGCATGATAGGCTACCGTTCGAAGCTCGCAGGGAATCGTTATGGCGGCAGCGCCCATATCACTGTTCGCGTCCAAGCCTGCCCCTCCGCACGGGGACCGCACTCTATTCTTTCGGCCCCGGGCTATTCCCGGGCGCGCCGCTAGTCTGCCATGAAGAACCAGGTTCAACTCATCACTTATGTAGACCGTCTGTCGGGCGGCGGAATCCGGGAACTGCGCGACCTGCTAAGCGGTCCGTTGCGCGACCTTTTCGGCGGCGTCCACCTGCTGCCTTTCTTCCACCCGATCGACGGCGCCGATGCGGGCTTCGACCCGATCGATCACACGCAGGTGGACCCGCGGCTCGGCACGTGGGACGATCTCAACGCACTCGGCGAGATTGTCGAAATCACCGCGGACCTGATCGTCAACCACGTCTCCGCGCTCTCGCCGCATTTTCAGGATTTCTCCCGGCGCGGCGCGGAATCGCCCTATGCCGGCCTGTTTCTGACGCTCGATCGCGTTTTTCCGCAAGGCGCGAGCGAGGCCGATCTGCTGCGCATCTATCGTCCCCGTCCCGGGCTTCCGCTCACCTACATGAAGATGGAGGACGGCACGCAGCGCCTGCTGTGGACCACGTTCACGGCGCAACAAATCGACATCGACATCGAGAGCGAGCAGGGCAAGCGCTATATCGCTTCCATCCTGGATAAGTTCCACCGGGCGGGCGTCCGCCTGATCCGCCTCGACGCGGTGGGCTACGCCATCAAGCGCGCGGGGACCAGCAGTTTCATGATCCCGGAGACCTTCGGGTACATCGAAGAACTTACCGCGCAGGCGCACGCGCTGGATATGGAAGTGCTGGTCGAGGTGCACAGCTACTACCGCGATCAGATCGAAATCGCGCGCAAGGTGGACCGGGTTTACGATTTCGCCCTGCCGCCACTCGTCCTGCACGCGCTCTTCCGACGAGATGCCCGGCCACTGAAAGAGTGGCTGGCCTTCAGTCCGCGCAACGCCATCACGGTGCTCGATACCCACGATGGCATCGGCGTGATCGACGTGGGCGCCGACGCACGCGACCCCGCGCGGGCCGGCCTGCTGCGGCCGGAGGAGATCGATGCGCTGGTGGAAACCATTCACGAACGAAGCGGCGGGCAAAGCCGGCAGGCCACGGGCGCGGCGGCCAGCAATCTCGACCTGTACCAGGTGAACTGCACGTTCTACGACGCGCTGGGGCGGCGCGACAATGAATATCTGCTGGCGCGCGCCATGCAATTTTTCGCGCCTGGAATTCCGCAGGTCTACTACACGGGCCTGCTGGGCGGAACTAATGATATGGAGCTGCTGGCGCGCACGGGAGTGGGGCGCGACATCAATCGCCACCATTACACCGCCGGGGAAATTCAGGCGGCGGTGGAGCAGCCGTTGGTGCGCGGGCTGATGGAACTCATCCGGCTGCGCAATACTCATCCGGCGTTCCAGGGCGAATTCCAAGTGCCGCCCAGCGGGGACCCGGGGTTAGAGTTAAGTTGGAAGAATGGTGCGCACTTCGCGCGCCTTCGCGTGGATTTGCGGGAACTCTCGGGCGTGATTGAATATTCCACCGCGGACGGCGCCCGGCAGCTTCGGATCGGTCCGGCCAGCGCGGGAGGCGGCATCTCGTGACCACACCCGAAGTAGCCGCGCGCGGAGGAGGCGAGGGCGGCGAAACCGCCGTACGCGGCATCGACGTGCAGCCAGAGGTTGTGCGTGCGGGCGATAGACAGGAGAAGAGCCAATGGCACAAACGGCGGCATTGAAGGCTCCGGCCAGCCTGGGCGCGATCAAGGCGCTGACCGTGCTCATGTTCATGATGTTCGCCATGACCACGGATTCGGTGGGCATCATCATTCCCGAAATCATCAAGCAGTTCAAGCTGAGCATGACCGAGGCCAGCGCCTTCCAGTACGCCACCATGGGCGGCATCGCGCTGGCGGGCTTCTTCCTGGGATTTTTGGCGGACCGGCTGGGCCGCAAATCCACCATCATGCTGGGCCTGGCGGCGTTCGCGGCGGACTCTTACCTGTTCGCCATCGGCGAGTCGTTCGCGTTTTTCGTCGCCTTGCTGTTCATCTCCGGCGTGTCGATCGGCGTCTTCAAAACCGGCGCCCTGGCGCTGATCGGCGACATCGTCAAATCCACCACCGAACACACTTCGATCATGAACATGGTGGAAGGCTTCTTCGGGATCGGCTCCATCCTGGGGCCCGCGCTTTTGGCGCGCCTGCTGACGGCGGGCGTGAGTTGGAAGTGGCTCTACGTCATCGCGGGCACCATGTGCATGCTGCTGGTGATCATCGCCATGCTGGCACGCTATCCCAAAACCATGCGGCCGGACGAGACTCCGATGGATTTCAACCGCACTCTGGCGATGATGAAGGACCCCTACGCGCTGGGCTTCTCGCTGGGCGAGTTCCTGTACGTCGCTACCGAGTGCGCCATCTACGTGTGGATGCCGACCTTGCTCGCCGGGCACACGGGGTTCTTCGCGGCTTACAGTATCTCGATCTTTTTTGTGCTGCGCTGTGTGGGGCGTTTCGTCGGCGCCTGGATGATGAGCCGTTTCTCGTGGACCGCGGTGCTGACGATTTCGAGCGGCTTGATTCTGGCGTGTTTCATCGGCGCCGTGACCGGCGGACCGGCCACCGCCATGTACCTGCTGCCCTGCTCGGGATTGTTCATGTCGGTGGTCTACCCCACCATCAATTCGAAGGGCATCAGCTGCTTTCCGAAGTCCGAGCATGGCGCTGTGTCCGGCGTGATCCTGTTTTTCACCTGCCTGTCCGCCGCGCTGGGTCCGCTGGCGATGGGCGCGGTGAGCGATGTCATGGGGGGAGCGCAATTCGGGTTTGTTCTGGCCACGGTGTTCGCGGCCCTGCTGTTTGCCGGCTGCGTGTGGAATTCGATCTACCAGCCCGCGCGCGACCGGCTCAACTTGCTGGATCGCACCGAATATCAGGAAGCATAAAACCGGCAGTAGAGGCTGCTGGAAGGGGGAAGCATGAAGCGGCGACAGTTTGTCGGCATGGCGTCCGCGGCTGCGATGCAGGTGAGCGCAGCTCAGGCTCAGACGGATCCCACACTGGCGAAGGCAACCCAGGCGGTGCTGGAAGCAGTTCCGGTGGCGGAGGCCGACCCCGACCGGCCCGTCTACCATTTCCGCCCTCCCGCCAATTGGACCAACGACCCCAACGGCACCATCTTCTATAAGGGCTGGCACCACCTCTTCTATCAGCTCAACCCCTTCAGCACGCGGCTCGGCAGCCAGCATTGGGGACACGCCCGAAGCCGCGACCTGGTGAACTGGGAACATCTACCGATCGCCATCTGGCCCTCCGAGGCGCTGGGCGAGCGCGCCATTTTCTCCGGCGGCGCGATGCTTGCCGGCGACGGCCGCCCGCGGATTATTTACACCAGCATCGGCAAGCCCCAGCCCGAGCAGTGGATGGTAATCCCGAAAGACGACGAGCTGCTCAGTTGGGAAAAGTATCGCGGCAATCCGGTGCTCGCGCAAGAGGCCCACGCGGGCGGCCCGATTGCGCAGTGGCGCGATCCATTCATGTTCAGGAAGGACGGCGTCACCTACATGGTGGTCGGCGGCGGAACGGGCGCGGGCCGCGCCCAGGTGCAACTGTATCGCGCCGCCAAGCCCGACCTGACGGAGTGGCGGCACATGGGCGGCATTTTTCAAGCCCTGGATCGCGACGTGCGTAATTTCGAATGTCCCAACCTGTTCCCGCTGGACGGCAAATGGGTGATGATCGTCTCTCCCAATCGGGTTTGCGAATATTGGATCGGCGATCTCGACATCGGCAAGATGCAGTTTCTGCCCAGCGCGCACGGGGTGCTCGATGCGGGAGATGCCTACGCCAGCAATATCTCGGTGGACGACAAGGCGCGGACCATCCTATGGCTGTGGGGCCGCACCAACACGCCGCAGGGCAAAGGGTGGGCGAGCGTGATTGCGATGCCGCGCATTCTCTCGATCGGACCCGACGGATATTTGCGACAGCGTCCGGCGCCGGAATTCGAAACCCTGCGCGGCACGGTGAAGACCTTCGGCGCGACGGCGCTGGACAAGCCCTACCCGTTGGAAGGCGTGGCTACGGATTGCGCCGAAATCGAAGCGGAGTTTAGCGGCACGGGCACCTATGGGCTGGAACTCCGCAAGGCTGCGGACGGCAAGCCCGGGATCGTGGTGTCGATGCAGGGGAACTATCTGAACGTGGGCGCCGCGCGGGCCTTCGTGGGCAACGCGGAGCGGCACCGCCTGCGCATTTTCCTGGACAAGCGGTCGATCGAGGTTTATGCCGACGATGGCGCGACCGCCCTCTACAACTGGGTGGACGCGGGCCAGGATGCGCTCGGCATCAGCGTATTCGGGCAGGCGGCGGCCGGCCGCGGATCTCCGCAAGCTGCGGGAGGACTGGGCGGACCGCCGCCGCCGGCCTTGGTGACCAACCGCCAGCCGCCACGCCTCGAAGCGCTCAAAATGTGGCCCCTGCGAAGCGCGCGTTTTTCGATGGAGCGTTTCAAAGCCTGACCTACGCAGCGGCTCACAGGAGGACTGCGCCACGTGTTGGGTGAGCCTGCGTCCGTATCGCGATCACCGCGCCGCAACGAGCCGCGTAGGAGGCACGCGCCATTTGGGCCGACGCTAATAAATTGAAATGCAATTCCGCAAGTTGTATTATCAGGTGTGCGAACCGCAAATGGCAGTGTCCCCAAGTATCAGCAGATCCTCGATGAGCTAAAAGAGGCTATCGCATCCGGCAAGTACACTGCCGGCCAACGGCTACCCAGCGAACACGAACTTGTCAAAACGTTCGGAACGTCGCGGGTCACCGTCAACCGCGCTCTGCGGGAATTGCAGCTCTCCGGCGCGATCGCGCGGCGGGCCGGCTCCGGGAGCTACGTCAGCGCGAGTTCCGCCAAGGGCTACACGTTCGGGCTGCTGATTCCCGAACTCGGCCGCACGGAAATTTTCGAACCCATCTGCCGCGGCATGGCGGAGGCCAAGGAAGTGGGCCACCACGCGCTGCTTTGGGGCAAATCGCTGGCCGATTCCGGCGCCGATGGCGAGGATGTGGATTCGCTGTGCCGCCAGTTGATGTCGCAAAAGGTCTCCGGTGTTTTCTTCGCCCCGCTGGAACTCACCACGGAAAAGGACCGGCTGAACCGCACCATCGCCGAAAGTTTCGAGCGGGCAGGCATTCCGGTGGTGCTGCTCGATCGCGACCTGGTGCCCTATCCGAAACGCAGCCAGTACGATCTGGTGGGCATCGATAACCGCCGCGCGGGCTACGTGATCACGGAGCATCTGATTGCCGCCGGAGCCAAGCGCCCGGTGTTTATCGGCCGTCCGGGATCGGCTCCCACGGTGGATGCCCGCATCGCCGGTTTCCGCGAGGCGATGATGGATTGCGGGCTGGAGTACAAGCCGCACCTCATCCGCCGGATCGATCCGTGGGATGCCTCGCTGGTGCAGCGTGTGGTCAAGGAAACGCGCACGGATGCCATCGTGTGCGCCAACGATTTCACGGCCGCGCACGTTATGAAAGCGCTTCACGAACTGAAGATTCCGGTGCCGGAGAAGATCCGCATGGCGGGGATCGACGATGTGAAGTACGCCAGTCTGCTGCCGGTGCCTTTGACCACGATCCACCAGCCGTGCAGCGAAATCGGCGCCTCCGCGATTGAGACCATGGTGCAACGGCTGAATCACCCGCAGTTCCCAGCTCGCGACATCACGCTGAATTTCCGGCTGGTGGTGCGGCGCTCGTCGGGTGCGGGCGATGTGGAGCCGGGTGCGGATGGCTCCGACGGCGCGCCTCCCCTGTAGTTTCCGGGAAAGGCGAAACTGAGAATTCATCTCTCACAGTGTGGTTTCCGTCTGCGCCGCAAGTTCATCAAGAACGCGTTGGATGGCACGAGGCCCTGGCAGCCATATTCTGGCGTCAGCCTCTCCCGGGCATTTCAAGGGGTGCAGCCCTGCCTTGGGCAAAATGGATCTCCGGTATATACCACGTACACTTTCCTTTAGTTTCAGTAGGTTGGCGTTGGGGGGCTTGGCATTAGAATCGAAGAGGCCAATCGACTACAATGAAACTGAGCGTATGGCCAAGCACAACAAGACAGTGCACGTGGTCCCGTCGGGAGACGGCTGGGCTGTCCGAGGCGAGAGCGGGAAGGACAGCACATTCTCCACGCAGGCGGATGCGATTAAAGCTGCCAGCCACATCGTCCGTGACAGTGTCGCTGGCCAGTTTGTCGTGTTAAGGCACGACGGGAAGATTGTCAAACATGTGACGCATGGGCTGCCGAAGGTGCAGGACCCGCCTGGGAAACGCGGCGGCAAGAAGAAAATTCAAAATGCCGTTGGCCGAGTAGCGCTTGAGCGCTTCAATGCCGATCCCCATCCGGCACGTGGCTGAAACGGTCAACAGTAACGATGTTTTTATCAACTGCCCCTTCGATTACGGCTACAAGCCGCTATTCGATGCCCTTGTGTTTGTTATTTATGACCTTGGGTTTGTAGCTCGCTGCGCTCGTGAGGCGGACGACTCCGGCGAGGTGCGTCTGGCTAAGATCGAGCGGATCATTAGGCAGTGCAAATACGGTATCCATGATATTTCGGAAGTCACCTTGGATGCCGTCAACAATCTCCCCCGCTTCAATATGCCTTTGGAACTTGGGATATTCTTTGGGTGCAGGAGTTTCGGACCTAAAGCCCAAAAAGGCAAGGTGAGTCTCATCCTTGATGTTGAGCAATATCGATATCAGAAGTTCATATCAGACATTGCAGGCCATGACATTCGCGCGCATGGAGGGCAACCAGATCAGGCAATTATCGCTGTTCGCAACTGGCTGACTACTGCCTCTAGACGGTCGAATATTCCGGGAGGAACCGAGGTAGTCGCTCGATATGCGCGATTCTGCGAAGATCTTCCTCGGCTCTGCCAGGAGGCCAACTTACAGCCGGAGGCGCTTACTTTTATCGACTTTTCCAATGTGGTTGCAGGCTGGCTAAAAACAAGCCGCTGACAGGCTCCTTATCTCGCTGGCAGGATGGGAAAACGTAGCGCTCCGCCGACGGTGCACGAAGTCGCCAGAATCGCTGCACGTAGCTCCGCTGCGGGCAAAGTGTAGATAGATTTGTAGCTGTGAAGAGCCTCCGAGTTCAATAGGGCTCGAGCACTGGTCGCTGGTATTCGCTAACGTGAACAAGGCTGTAACACCAAAATCCCAGGGCATCGTTTGCTCACCGGTCGGTGCACAGAGTACGTGGCTGACTTCTTCGATGCCTTCTTGACCGGTCCTGCCTTCCTTGCCGCCTTTTTTCTGACCCGACTCTTTCGGTGTGGCATTCGCTGTTCAGCCCGCTTCGCGGCCCATCGCCGTCGAACGGCTTCCTGGATTGCCTCACGCCAGCCGCACTGAGTCTTCGTTTTGGCTTAACGGGCTCCACCTTGGCTGCCGCTGGCAGGTCACACTCGCCCTCAATTCTGGCCCATACTCGCTGGTTCATGTCCGAGGTGCACTCCGCCGAGTCGCAAACCGCTCGGCATCGTCGATCTGGTCTCGCCGGATAGAGAAAGCCGGGCTGTCGATGCAACCCGGCGTGTCGTCCGGGAACTGGTCGAAAGTTGGACGCCGAGGCTGCTACCTATGCCCGCGTAAGCCGTGCTTTTTGATGCTTAATTAAGCGGTGCTTCCGCATCACTCGCCTGCGCAGGGAGCGGCAATTTGGATTTTAGGGGTTAACTCCGCGCACAAAAACGGCTCCTCGTTCGTATAAGGTTTACAGACGCGAGAGCCGCTAACCACGATCGTTCGCGGCGCGTCCAACTTTCGACATCTGCCGGCGGGCAGACCGAAGCCGATACGCTGCCGGGCGCGGCTGCATGGTTATCGCCATGCAGTATCGCCGGCGGCCCGACTATGACCGCGGACAGCCTGGCACTGGAGTATCTCCCGTGCCGGCCTCCAATTATCAGTGTCGCGGAGTGATCCTATGAGGACCTTGCTGCTATTAGTGTGCGCATCGTGCGTCTGCGCCGGCTTTCAAGATACGCCGGAGTGGGAACAATTAATGGACACCGGCCGCACGAATTTGATGCGGCTGGATTTTGCCGGCGCAGCAGTGAGTTTCGACCGCGCCGCGCGTCTTGCTGAGAAACTCCCGCCTGAGGGCGGGGAGTTAGTGCGTGCGATCAACGGGTTGGCGACCGCGCATAAGAACATGGGGCGGCTGGCCGAATCGGCGCGTGAGTACCGGCGCGCCATCGACTTGTCGGCGGGCACCCGCCTGCGCGGCTCAGTGACTTACGCTTACCTGCTGGCCAATCTGGCGGCAGTCGAAATCGAGCGCCGTTCGTTCGGCGAGGCGCGACAGATGCTGGCTGAAGCGATCGAAATTGACGAGCGCATCGGCCCCGACTCGGTCCAACTCGCGATAGCCCGGCAACTGATGGGCAGTGTCATGATGCATGAGGGTGAGTACGAGAGCGCGGAGAAGTTAGTCAATCAGGCGATCAGCGTTATGCGAAATAATCCAGAAGCACCGCCCGATCTGGAGCCCTTCGCGTTGGAACACTTAGGCCACCTGAGACGGTTGCAGCGGAGGTCCGAAGAAGCGCTGGCGGCATTCCGGCAGGCGCTTGAGAAATTCGAGAGGATCCTCGGTCCCGACCACCCGGTGCTTGTCCTGGAGCTGAATAACATTGCCGTGCAACTCACTGTGCTGGGACGCAAGGCGGAAGCGCGAAGCAACTTCGAACGCGCGGTTACGCTCCTCGATCGATATGAGAAGGCGAATCCGGCCACGAAGGGACAGATTCTGTCTAACTACGCCGCCTTCCTGCGAAAGGCCGGCGACTCCCGGCAGGCCAATCTGGTGGCGCGCCGCGCCTCGGCAATTCAAGATTCGCTGCCGGTGGATGTGTCGGCGCTGGGGACGCGCACTTTCCGCAAGGAGTAGGTAACCGGGAGGGATAGCCGGCATTCTTTGAGATCCGCGCGCAGTGGACGCCAGGTCGATAGAACAGGCTGCAAGGAGAAGAGATCGCTTGCTGAGGCGCGCGGCTCCGAACCTTGAGTTGCGGAGCCGCGGCATTTAACTTTGGCGGCTAGGTGACTTACTTCTGGGGCTCCGCCTTGTACTTAGGGTCGGAGATGCGCCAGAGGTCGTGGTACATCGACGTCATGTGATACGGACTCAGTTCCGGTCCGTCGACCGCGCCTTTGATATAGGCGCGCTCTCCGAGGGCGTCGCGAGTGGAGCCGGGGACATAGCCTTCGAACCAGCCGCCGAATTCGGTGTCGAGGTAGGTCTTCTTCACGAAGTCCAGGGTCTGCTGGTAGACGGGCCACAGATCGGTGCGGCCTCGCAGGGTGGCGTAGTGCGCGGTGGCTTTGATGACTTCGCACTGGGGCCACCAGAGCATCTGCGAGGGCTGGCCGGCGGCGTTCCTGCCACCGAGGCCGCCGACGTCCTTGTTGTAGCTCTTCAGGCCGAGATCGAGGTTGCGGCTGCCGAGTTCGACAAATTTGGGATCGGCGCCCAGTTCCACGGCGTGGCTCAGCAGCGACGCCCATTCGAAGAGGTGACCGGGATTGGCACTGGGGTTGCCGGTGGGCTTCCAATTGGCGTCGTAGCTTTCAGAGAGGAAGCCGCGCTCGTAGTCGTAGACCTTGGCCATGACGTCCATTTGGGCGGTGATGGTGGCCCATACCTCTTTATCTTTGGTGGCTTCGTAGAGGCCCAGGAGCGCTTCGAACATGTGGACGTCGAGGCGATGGCCGTTGGGGTCGATTTGAAAGCCTCCGCGCGCGGGGCCGCCCTGGGCCGGTGGGGCGGCGCCAGCAGCAGCTCCGGGCGCGGGGCCAGGGGCGCCTGCGGGTGCAGGGCCGGCGCCCCGTCCGCCGCGGCCACCGAAGCCTGCGCCGCGCGGCGCAGGGCCACTGAAGTCGCGCTTGAAGTTGCCGGAGATGAACGGGCCGTCCGGCATTTTCGCTTTCAGCTCGCGGAACGCGGCCAGCGCGGCGTCGGCATACTTCTTATTCTTAGTGACGCGGGCCGCGTGCGCGAGCGAGAAGATGGCGAAGCTTTGGAAGCCGCCCTTGGTGTCGTCGAGGACCTTGAGATCGGGTGTGGTGCGGTTGAAGTAGCCACCGTTCTCGTCGTCGTGCATTTTCAGGAGGAAGCCCGCGGCCTTGTCGATGGCTTCGAGATAGCGCTTATCGCCGCCGCTCACTTCGTACCCGATCGCCAGTGTGTAGAGGACACGGCCCTGTCCGTTGAGGCTGGCTTCGCGCTGTTCGCCCCACGGCTGCCACTTACGGTCGAGGTTCTCCTGGATGAAGCCGTTGGGCATTACGGAAGCTTTCACCCAGTGATCCAGCATGTTGTTGACGAGGCTGGTGCGGACCCAATTGCGGTCGATGTGCTGTTTGATTTCCGCTTCCGGGGCACGGTGGTACGAGCGGGGAGCGCCCGTCTGGCCGGTCTGCGCGGAGCAGGGAAGGTACGCGGCGGCGAGTAGTGCCGCGCAGGCTGCGGTGCTGTTCTTCCAAGATGTCATAAGGATCCCTCTATTGATTGCATGGTTACTTTGCGATTGCTGCGTTGCGCAAGCGGCGCTCTCAGGGCGACGTACAACGCCACCATGATGAGCGAACAAATAGGCAGCACCATCAGGCCGGTGCTGAGGCCTTTAGGGTCGCTGCCGGAGAGCCAGCCGATGATCGGCGAGCTGATCACGAGACCTGTGAAACCGCATGTAATGGTAAACCCGATGGCGGTGGCGGCTCCGTGTTTAAAGAGTCCGGCGACCAGGGCGATGGTGGTGGGGAATACGGGCGCCATGGCCAGGCCGGTGCAGAAGACGACGATGCCGGTGGTGGTGGGGTCGCTGGTTTGCAGGATGGCATACGTGGTGATCGCCATCAGTGCGGCCGAGACGGTGGTAACGGTGAGAGGCTGGATGCGAATCAGAATGGGGGTGACGGCGACGCGTCCGAGCAGCAGGCCGAGGGCGAAGCCGAGCGACAGGATGTTGAGGGCGCGGGTTTCGGGGATGCCCCGGGCGATCAGATATCTTGGCAGCCAGTTCCAGATGGCGAATTCGCAGGCGGTGTAGAGCAGAATGCTGAGTGCCAGGACGTAAAGCAGGCGTTCACTGAAAACGCCGGCGGAGGACGCGGACCCGGCGGCGGCAGCGGGCTGTGGCACCTTGGTGAAGATCTGAATCAGGAAGGCGATCGCGGTCAGGATGGCTCCACCATACGCGACGCGGATGGCATCGCCCGCGAGCAGATTGCCGGCGACAAAGGGAGTGACCAGTCCACCCAGACCGACGAAGACGTTGAGGATGTTGAGGGCGATGGCGCGGCGCGATTCACTGACGTCGCTGCCCAGGGCGTTGGCCGCGGTGAGGGTGATGCCGCCGCCCAGGCCGAGCACGGCCATGGCGACGATCATGGTGGCGTAGCCATTCGCATTGGCGAGAACCAGCAGCGCGCCTGTCACCAGGCCTAGGCCGAGGAGCAGCCCCACCTTCTTCCCTTTACGGTCAAGCAGCGGACCGACGGAGACCGAGGCCAATACCAGGCCGATGCCTTGCGCCAGCGCAATGTAGCTGGTTTGTACGTTGTCCAAACCGAAGCGGGACGCCAGGGCGGGATTGATGGTCCCTAGCATGGAGGCGACCATGCCATAGACGAAGACTGCCAGACTGGCGGCGAAGATTAAGAGCATCGGACTCCTGGGATACCGGGGAAAGTGATACCGGGGAAAGCGGGCCTCCGTAGAAACGGAAGCCCGCTCGAGAATGGTGGACGAGAAGCCAGTGGTGCGGATCGCTCCCTTACGGTCGCGGCTCTGTCGGTGGCGGCCCTGTGGGTCACAGGGCCGCGCACGTCAGTAGAGCGGTGATTGAGGACTCTTGTCATGGTCTGCTAAAACTTCAGAGCTGCGTTTATCTGAACGGTACGGCCGTCGGAAGCGCCGGTGACGGTACCGAAGGCGGCTGAGTTCCAGGTGGTGTTGGGCGCACTCCAACGATGGAAGTTGAAGGGGTTGACGGCGTCGAGGCTGAAATCGAACTGGAGCCTCTCCTTGATGGTGAAGACACGACCGATGGTGAGAGCCTCTTGCTTGCCCCAGAAGCCGCGAACCCAACTGAGGGTGGGGGCGAGGTTGCCGAAATTGAAGCCGGTGCTGCTGGTGAAGGCCGCGGTGTTCAAGTACTTGCTCCCCGGGGCAAACTCACGCGGGTTGGTGACGAGATAAGGCGACACACCGGCGACGGCGTTGCCGCGCTGTCCGTAGCCGACCGAGCCGAGGTTGCCGGAAGCCGCCGCGATCGACATCGCGTTCCCGGAGTTGTATTTGAGGAAGCCGTTGATCTTCCAGCCGGAGACAATCGCGTTGACCGCGGCGGGACTGCCGCTGAACAACGATTTGCCTTTGCCGAAGGGCAGGTCGTAGGCCCAGCTGAAGCTGTAGGTGAGCGCCGGGTACGAGTCGAGTTGCATGAGCCGGTCGCCGGGGTACTGATCCTGCGCGCGCGAGAAGCCTTTGGACCATGTCATGAAACCGAACAGAGTGAGGCCCTTCCCATAGCGCTTGTTGGCCTTGATCTGGAGAGAGTTGAATTTCTGCTGGCCCACGGGCTCGCTGACTACGTTGGTGGTGACGCCGGTGTATTGCGGATAGGGCCGCAGCGATTGATAGACGGTGTTGGCGCCGCGCTGGCTGGCAAACGACGGGTAAGGCGAGGTGAAACCCGCGGCGATAGCGGCGGGCGAATCGATGGCCGAGGTCAGCAGCGTGCCGTACGACAGACCGCTGATCGGCATGTAGTTGTAGTTGGTGTTGAAACCCAGGTGGGTGGAATGGCTGCCCAGGTAGGTGGCTTCCAGCGAGAGGTTGCCGAACAACTCCCGCTGGACGGATGCCGTGTAGGTCAGGGTTTGCGGCAAGCGGGTTCCGGTGCGGGGGATGAACACAATCGACTGTCCGTTCAGGAAACTGGGGTCGGTGGAAGGCGGCCGCACGAAGCTCTGCGGGAAGGAGCTCTTGTTCCAGAAGTAAAGCGGCGTGTAGCCGTCGGAGGAGCTGAAGGCGGGGCTGCTGTTGAAGCCGGCGGTCGGCGGGTTGGTGCCGGAGCCTGCGTTGGCGTAGTTGATGCCCGAAGAAGCGCGGAGTACGGTGCGCGAGTTCAACTGGTAGGCGATACCGAGGCGCGGGCCAAAGCCGCGCTTCCACCCGTCCTGGAAGTTGTCGCCGACTCCGTTGGTGCCGCTGCCGGCAAAGCCGAGAGCGCCTTTGCGTCCGCCGGCTCCGGGATTGGTGAGACCCGGAACGAAGCCGGAGATCTTATCCTGCACTTCGGTGAAGGGCGGATCGTAATCCCAGCGCAGTCCATAGCTCAGGGTGAGCTTGGTGTTGACGCGGAATTCATCCTGCACGAAGATGCCGTAGCGCCAGTAGCGCGCTCCCGTAACCACCGGGATGTACGCGCTGGTGGTGTTGACTGCGCCCAACAGGAAGCTGGCCACCGAACTGCCCCAGGCGCCATAGTTGGCGCCGCCGTTGGGCTGGCTGGTCATGGAGTTGGAGAAGCCGTAGCTGCCGCCGACATTGCTTTGCAGGTTGCGGTTGATGCGGTCGCGTTCAACCTGGAAGCCCGTCTTCAGCGTGTGCCTGCCGCGAACCCAGCTCAGATTCTCGACTACGGAGAAGCGCAGGTCGTGCCAGTTCTCTTCGTAGGCACGGCCAAAGCCGACGGGAGAGCCGGTACCGCCGCTGAAACTGATACCCGGAAATACGCCGTTGTCGGCGGGAATTCCAGTGAGGCCGAGTTTGGTGTTCCAGCCCTGGCCATCGGTTTTGTTGATGCCGAGGTTGTAATAGCGATCGACACCGAAGGTCAAGTGGTTCAGCACGGTCGGGCTGACGATATAGTCGTGGCTGAGGCGAATCTTCCAGCTGTTGGCGATCTGGTCGGTAATCCAATCCAAGGGATTCTCTTGCGTGGCGCCCCATTTGGGAATGGGGCCAAGGCCGGAGCCGGGGTTGCCCCACAGCAGGCGGGGACGCTTCTGATAGGTGTAGCTGCCCTGCAGTTTTTGCTTCTGCGAAATGCTGTGGTCCATTTTGAGCAGCGGCGTCCAGGTGTTGAAGTACGGCCAGGTAGGCGCCTTGTGATCGTAGAAATTGTTGAAGGATCCGGGCAGGTCAGTGGCAGGCACATAGCCGGCGATCACCTTGGCGGCCTGGGAGATGCGGTTGGCCGGAATTTGATTGTTGGTGAAAGCCGTCCGCACGAAGCTTCCCTTGCCGTCAGGCACCGTGCTGTCCGGATCGAAGATGGGGATCTGGACGCCGGCCGCATTGGTGAGGCCGGAGAAATCGCCGCGCAGGAAGGCCTGCGTCGGAATGGTGATGATGCCACCGGCCGAGCCGACGCGCGAGAAGAACACGCCGAGGCTGCCGAAGAAGAAGGTCTTGTTGCGGCCGTTATAAACGCCGGGGATTACGAGGGGTCCGCCGAGCGTGAAGCCGCCCTCGTTCTGGCGGTACACGGTGCGCTTCGGTGCGAAGAAGGAGCGCGCGTTCAGCTTGTCGTTGCCCAGGTGATCGAAAATGCTGCCGTGCAACTGATTGGTGCCGGACTTGATGGTGACGTTGGTGAACCAGTTGCCGAAGCCGCCGTATTCAGCGTTGAACGCATTGGTCACGACGCTGACCTCACCCACGGTTTCGAGCATGGGGCCGTTCTCCGCAATGGTGCCCTTCGAAATTCGCTCGCTGGCGGGCGCGCCGTCGATGAATGCTTCGGTGGCGCCCACGGGCGAGCCGTTCACCGTTGGTGAGAAGGTGTTGGTCCCGGTGGTGCCGGGCAGGTTATTCAGGAACGCGGTGATATCGCGCTTGGTGCCGACCACGATGACCGGCAACTCGTGGATCAACTTCTCCTGGAAGCCGCTCGCGTTGTTCATGGTGGCGGTGTCCAGGATGGGCGCCTCACCGGTTACGCTGACGGATTCGGTGACTGCGCCGGGCCGCAGCGTGACATCCACCCGGGCCTCCATGCGGGGCCTGACTTCCACGGGTTCCCGCTGAAAGCTCGAGAAGCCGTCTCTCTGCACGATGATGCGGTAATCGCCGGCCGGCAGGTTGGGCGCAATGTAGATCCCTTCGCCGTTGGTAATGAAGTCGAGAGCGCTGTTGGTGGCAATGCGAACTACCTGCACTTTGGCGCCCGGGATTACCGCTCCAGTTCCGTCGTTGACCAGGCCCTGAATCGTACCGCGGTCAATTTGGGAGTAAAGCGGTGTGAAGGTGATGGCTAAGAGCAGCGCAAGTCGCGCGAGCTTGGTGTGGGCTGTCGGCATGGACTCAATCCCCCTGAAAGTCGGTGTTCCCCTAACCTGGCAAAGTTGTCTGTACAGGTTCCAGGCAAATCGTCAAGTTAATAAGCTTTCAGGAATATATATCCCAAGCTCGCGCGTGTCAAGCAAATCGCACCACAAATGGGAGGATAACTTGCCAGTTTGACAGGGGAGTATCTATAGATAGACGCAGGTAGGCTCGGAGAGCAGCCGCAAGCAAAGCACTGCTTCCGAACCTGACTTAACATTTGTTCGGAGGCCGAGCTTTTCGGGTGGGTGCGGGAACCGTTTTTGGAAGGCCGGCGGTTCCCGCGATGAAAGAGCGTGACCGCTTTAGGTGGGTCCCGCTGCCGCCAGTGCCTGGTTGATGACGATGGTGGTTTCCTCGGTCATGTCGAGGACCGTGTCCACGATGCTCTCGCGTCCGATGCCGCTCTGCTTATACCCGCCGAACGGGACGTTGCCCGGCCGGAAGGCGCCAGAGCCATTGATGACGACGCCGCCCACTTCCAGGCGATGCGCCACGCTGAGCGCGTTGTGCAGATTTTCGGAGAAGACGCTGGACTGGAGGCCGTAGGGCGAGTCGTTGGCGATGGCTACGGCGGCGTCAGCGTCGTGGAACAGGTAGATGGGGGCCACGGGTCCGAAAACTTCTTCGGCCATAACGGGCATGTCGGGCCTGACGTTGACGAGAACCGTCGGCCGGTAATACGACTTGGCGACGATCTCGCCTCCGGTAAGACATTGCGCACCCATCGCGAGGGACCGTTCCACCTGCGCGTGCGCGCGCTCCGCGGCTTCGGGACTGATGAGCGGGCCGAGTTCCGTCTCTTCGCTGGCGGGATCTCCCATGCGGATTTTGGCAACGCGATCCATCAGCAGGCTCACGAATTTGGAGGCAACGTTCTCCTGCACCAGGATTCGCTTGGCGGCGCAACAGATTTGGCCTGCGCCGTTGGTGAGGCGGCCGTGGACGACGGCGTCGGCCGCGGCTTCGAGGTTGGCGTCCTCCAGCACGATCATGGCGTCGGTGCCGCCCAGTTCGAAGGCCAGGCGCTTGAGCGTGGTGGCCGCCTTGCCGGCGATTATCTTTGCCGCGGCGGCGCTACCCGTGAAGCTGATCATGCGGATCTCGGGATGGGTGAGCAGTTCGTCGCCCATATGCTGCGGATAGCCGGTCAGCATCTGCATGCCCTCCGGCGGCAGACCCGCTTCGAGGAGGATTCCGCCCAGACGCAAAACCGTCAGCGGACACTGCTCGGGCAGTTTCACAATGACCGAACTGCCGGCGGCGAGCGCACCCGGTATCTTGTGGGCGAACAACTCCGCCGGGTAGTTGAATGGGATGATCCCCACCACGACTCCCACGGGATGGCGGACGGTGTAGGCCACCATCTGCTCGAGCCCGGGCACGTTATCCATGGGGAGGTAGTGACCGCGGATCCGCTTGGCTTCCTCGGCGAAATCCATGAAGAGGCGTGCCGTCACGCCGATTTCGAAGCGGCACTGGCGGATGGGTTTGCCGTTCTCGCTGGTGAGCAGGAGGGTGAGTTCCTCGCTGCGCGCCGCCACCAGTTCGCCGGCGCGCCGCAGGATGTCGCTGCGCCTGTGGGCGGGCAAGGCCGCCATCGCCGCCTTCCCGCGGAGCGCCACTTCGATGGCGCGGTGCACGTCTTCCGGCCCGGCTTGCGGCACCGTGTCGATCACTTCCCCGTTGGCCGGATTGCGCACCTCCAGGGTGCGGCCGTCGGCCGCATCCACCCACTCACCCTGAATCAGCATCTTCATAATTGCTCCTTGGTTGGACCGCTTACTCGTACAGATAAAACGCGTACAACATATCCACCGCCGCGATCAGCACGTACTGTCTTCCGTTCAGCAGATACGTCTCCGGCGAGTTGGAGACCTCGCCCAGATGTGAGTGCCAGAGCGGTTCGCCGTTGGCGGGATTATAGGCTACGAAATTCCCGGCCGGATCGCCCGCGAAGAGAAGCTTGCCGGCTGTGGTGAGGAGTCCGTGCCCGACGTTGGTGCCGCCCCAGGCGCCCGAACCGACATATTGCCGGCGCCAGGCGATGCGTCCGGTTTTGTAATCCATGGCGGTGAGAAAGGTGCCGGGTGTGGCCACGCCGCGCTCATCTTTTCCGCCCAGGCCCATGGCGCCGCGCGGATCGGTTTCGGTGAGGTAGTACATCGCATAGCCATCCTCGGAGGTGAGATAGAACAGTCCGGTATCCGGGCTATAGGCGGGAGGCATCCAGTTGGTGGCGCCGGCGTTGGTGGGCGATACCAGGGCGCCGCCGACATGGAAGTCCTTGGCCGGATCGCGCTGCGGCTGTCCCTTGGCATCCAGGCCCTTCGCCCAGTTCGCCGTGGGTGAGAACTTGCTGGTGACCAGGTGCTCGCCAGTGGTCCGGTCGAGGACGAAGTAGTAGCCATTGCGAGTGGCCTGCATCACTAATTTGCGCGGCCGTCCATTGAATTCGGCGTCCACCAGGGCGGGCGTTTGGGTGGAATCCCAATCGTGCGTGTCGTGCGGCGAGGTCTGGAAGTGCCAGGCCAGTTTGCCGGTCTCCACATTGATCGCGACCAGCGAGCAGGTGTAGAGGTTGTCGCCCGGTCCACGCGTGCCGGAGGTATAGGCCGGCGTGGGATTACCGGTGCCGACGATATACAAGTGGGATTCCGGGTCGTACGCGCCGGCGATCCACATGTGTCCACCGCCGTGAATGGCAGCGTCGAGGCTGCCCCAGGAATCCAGCCCGGCCTCGCCTTGCTTTTGCGGGGTGGCGAACCACTTCCACTGCACATCTCCGGTTTCGGGGTCGAAGGATTGCAGGAAGGCGGGCGCATCCAGATCGTTGCCCGTGCCCACCAGCACGTGGCGGCCAATGACGATGGGCGCCGCCGTCGAGAAATACTGTTCGCTCAGGCTGGCAATGGGCTTGTGCCAGCGTTCCTGGCCGGTTCTGGCATCGAGCGAGACCAGGTAGTTGTCGGGCGTTTCCATGAAGAGCCAGTTGCCCCACATGCCGAGGCCGCGATTTCCGGTGTGGGTGCCTCCCTTGGTCTTCCAGACGTAATGCCACAGAATGTGGCCGTCCGCCGCATTGATGGCCCAGGCGTTGTCGGGCGTCGCCGCGTAGAGAATGCCTTCGACCATCAGCACGGCGCCGACGATGCGGCTGGAACGGCCGCCGCTTTCGTTGAGTTCGCCGGTGCCCTCACCGCCGACGATGTTGGGCGCGCCCGCGGGTCCGCCGAAGCCGAAGCGCGCGCCGCCGGCGTTGGGCATGCCCGCCGTGATCCGCGTGCTCCATGCCAGGGTGAGGTGCTTCACGTTGGATTGATCGATCTGGCGCAGCGCGCTGTAGCGGCGTCCGCTGTAATCGCCCGAGTAGGTGGGCCACGAATCGGAGAGCGGCTTCAGCAGGTCCGCCGGGTTGAGGGCTTGCGCACCGGCATGCAGCGGCAGGAGAAGAAGGCAGGCGAGGATTCGGGAGTTCATTTCAGTGTCACCAGGTAGGCGGTCAGGTCGTGAATGTCTTTGTCGGTCAAACGAGGCAGCAGGTCGAGGTGCCCCTTCAGGGGATCGTGAATCGCCACCGCGGGACGATCTCCCTTTCTCGGGAAGGAGCGGACGCGTCCATCGCTATCGCGCAAGACCACCAGGAAGTCGTCGATGCGCTCCAAGCGTCCTTCCGCCTTGGCGCCATCGGGCAGCGTGACGGTGACGGTGATCGGAGTCTTCGTGGGCGCGGCTCCGCGGCCACCGCGTCCGCCGCCGGGCATCAGCCATAACTGTTGCAGCGTCTTGGGGTCGGCCTGACGGGATGCCAAGCCTTTGAGATCGCCGGATTCCGAATGGCAGGCTGCGCAGCGCGTCTGAAATTGCGCTTTGCCCGCGGCCGCATCGCCAACCACGATAGTGGGCGGCGTGGAGCGCGCGGCGTCACGCCCACCCACGGGGAAGCTGTGCAGGAAGGCCGCCATATCGCTAATTTGAGCCGCGGTCAGATTGACCGGCGGCATGCCGGCATTGGGCCGGCCATCGCGCACTACGGGAGCGATCAATTCGCCCTTCTGATCGTTCAGCACCAGGGAGGAGCGAAGCAGGTTAGGACCACCCTCGCCGCCGCGGGCGTCGGAGCCGTGGCAAAAGGCGCAGTTGACGGAGAAGACACCTCTGCCTCGCTCGATGACGGCCGGGTCGACCGTGGGTCGCTGCGGGTAGGCGCTGCGCCCGCCACCGCCGCGACCGGCGACTGGAGCGGGGGGCGCGCCGGGAGGGGCGTTCTGTCCCGATAGCGCGCTCGCGCCAAGCAGGAGGGTAAGAATGAGCGGCAATACAGAATCTGATCTACGCAACATGATTGGCCTCTGAGGTCCTCCGAAAGTCGTCCGCAACACGCACCCAGGCGGACGTCGTGCTACGCCAGCACGGTCTTGCAGTAGTCCAGGCAGCGTTTCAATTCCGCCGCCGGACCGTCCGGCCCTACGTATTCGATACAAACCGGAAAGTCGTATTTCTCGCGCTTGACGAGGAGCAGCGTTTCCTTGAGGGGAGTGTCTCCCTCGCCGAACGGCATCTCGGCCCCGCGATCCTTCTTGCGGTCCTTAATGTGGATGTTGGTAATGCGCGCGTGGTGCTCTTTCAGGTAGGCGATGGGGTCGTAGCCCGTAGCAAAGAAGTGGCCCACGTCGAGATTGACCCACGCATTTTTGGAAGATGCCATCGCCTGGGCGAACTCGTCGGGCCCGGTGGTGTGGTTGTGCATGGCGACGAGGACATCGTACTTCGCGGCAAAGGGCGCAAGGCGCGGAAAGACGGAGGCAGGGGAGGAGGCGGTGATAATCCGTGTGCCGAGGGCTTTTGCCATCAGCATGCCCTTTTCCACCTCGGCATCCGTAAAAGTGTCGTTGAAACTCAAATTGTAGGAGAAGAAGGAGAGGCCGGCGTCCGTGAAACGTTTGGCGACGCCGCGGAATTTTTCGAGGTCCACATCGAGACGCCATTTGCGGAGCGCCTCACGCGCCGCGGGGTCCGGGCCGCGCCCGCCTCCGCGCGCCGCTGCGGGCGGGGCAGCATTAGCGGGAGGCGCCCCACCGCGGCGTGCCCAGGGCCCTTGGCGTCCGGCGCCGGGGAGTGGCACGGGAGCGCCCAGGTAGTTCTCGACGTGCTCAGACATCACGTCGATCTCGCCCAGTCCGAGGGAAGTCATGGTTTTAATGATGCCGTCCAGGTCCATTCCGCTGAAGGTGAAACAGGCGGATTGCAGGGCGATACGCACGCCATTGACTCGCGGTACGGACCACGCGTAGGAAGCAAGGGGAAGCGCGGCGAGAGCGCCGGCGTTGAATTGACGTCTGGTAATTTGCACGTCTTGGACTCCAGTCTCGCCATGCAGTATACGCTTGGGCTCGGGAACCTGTCAACGCCGATAGGTGCAATATGACTTAATGATGTGTGCAGTCTGACTTGCGATCTGCAGGGCTAGCTTTGGCGCACCAAAACAACGTCCCTACTGCGGTGCCGGGACCCTGGGTTGATCGATGCCAAGAATCCGTCCCGGTTACGATGTCCAAATCGCGTGTCGAGGGCCGGTCGAGGTCACGGTCAGACTCCGCCCGGCGGTGAGAAGCCCAGAGTCCGGTTGGCGACTCAAGGTACCGGGGAAGGCCGTTGGCTGGCCCCTTTTCCCATGCCGCCATGGCTAAATCGGCAAACGGCAGGTTTACTTCCAGCCAAGGGACGCTGCAACACAATTGAGGGCGGCCCTTACCGCAGTACGCTACCGTAAAGAACCTTCCGGCACCGGTTGTGATGTGTTTAATATCAGTCGCCACCGGCACCTCTGGCTGAGTAGCGGGGGCAATTGCGTGGCAGGAGGATTCTCTCATGCGACCTCACATATATATGTTCGCGGCAGCACTTGCAGTGTTGATTGGGATATTCGCTGTGCAACCTATCCAAGCACAAGGTTTGTACGGAGCGCTGGTGGGAAATGTCACCGATCCCACCATTGCGGGCATTCCCGAGGCGAAAGTGAAATTAACCAATCTCGCCACCAACCAGGTACGTGAGACACAGACCACCACCGAAGGGGTGTACTCGTTTCCCACGATCCCGCCTGGCCCTTATGAAGTAGAAATCTCTCGCGAGGGTTTCCAGACCGTTACGCGACGCGACATCCCGGTAACCATCAACACCTCGGTACGCGTAGACGTCACGATGCAGGTTGGCACGGCGTTACAGTCTGTGGAAGTGACAGGGCAAACGGCGTTGCTGCAGACGGACCGCGCCGATGTCCACGCCGAACTTACCACCAACGCTCTCACCAACCTGCCTCTTCCGCCCGGCCGCAACTATGAACTGCTATTTGTCACCATCCCAGGCTTCCAGCCGCCTTCGCAATTCGGGCCTCTTCCGACCAATCCATCGCGGGTGACGGCGTCCACCGTTAATGGCGCCTCCCGCATGACCACCGGTCTGACGGTCGATGGCGCCAGTAACCGCAGCGTGTGGATGCGCGGAGCCGCGGCATTCGCTCCGGCCCTGGAGGCGATCGAAACTGTCAATGTGGTCACAAATAGCATGTCCGCCGACCAGGGAATGGCGGGCGCGGCTTCGATCAGCGTCAACATCAAGAGCGGCACCAACAATGTGCACGGCACGCTATTCGAGTACAACACCAACAACAAACTGACCACCCGCGCTTTCTTCCTGCCAGCCAATCAGAACAAGCCGAAGTACATTCAAAACCAGTTCGGCGGCGCCATCGGCGGCCCGATTAAGCGCAACAAACTGTTCTTTTTTCTGAGTTGGGAGGCTACGCTGGAAAGCCGTCTCGCCGACAACAACGCCGTCCTGTTCACGGTGCCGACGGCGGCGATACGCTCCGGCAATATGTCGGGCTCGACGACGCCCATTTACGATCCGGCGACGGGGAACCCAGACGGCACCGGGCGCACCCCTTTCCCGGACAAGATCGTACCGCTCAACCGGCAATCGACGATCGTCACGCAAGGGATTCTGCCCCTGCTCCCCCAGCCGACTTTTCCCAATCTGATAACGAGTAACTATTACGGTTCCGGGCGCGAATACAACCGGCGACAGCAGGTGGATTCCAAAATCAACTACAACGCCAGCAACAGACTGACAGTCAGCGGTCGTGTGAGTTCGACTCCGTTTTTGGTATTCAGCGACTCGGCCTTCGGCAACGACGGGCTCCAGGGGCCGCCACTGTACGGTAACGCCTGGATTCAAGGAACCACCACCGGCGGTTTCTGGAACGGCTCCGCGCAAGCCCTCTACCAGGCAAAGCCAAATCTGATCATCGATACCGCGTTTGGCTTTACCCTGGAAGATTACAATGAGGTGCCTCCCGGCGCCACCACCAACTACGGCGATAAGCTCGGCATCCCGGGGGCCAATGGCCCGCGGCCTCAGGATGCCTACTGGCCGCAATTCTCGGTCTCCAGCTATACGAACATGGGCGCCGGGCAGACGAACGTGCCGCTCTACGTTCACGACCCGCAATTCTCCTATGTCGGCAACGTCAACTGGACCAAGATGCAGCACAACATCCGCTTTGGCGGGGAACTGCGCCGCGAGCACATGAACCACTGGGAGCCGTACTCGGCGATCTCCAGCTTCAGCTTCAACGGGAACATGACCTCGCTAAACGGCGGTCCGGGGCCGAACCAATACAACAGCTATGCCGATTTCCTGCTGGGCACCGCTTCCGGCATTTCCAAGAGCCTGCCTTGGAACCAGATCACTACGCGGACTTGGTTCTACCGCTTGTACGTACGCGACCAGTGGCAGGTGAGCCGGCAAATGACGGTCTCTTATGGGGTCGGATGGGAGTATTATCCGCCCGCCACGCGCGAGGACCGCGGGATGGAGTTGTACAACTTCAACAACAATACCCTCATGATCTGCGGGGTCGGCGGCACCCCGACCAATTGTGGGCTCCAGGTCAGCAAGAAACTGTTCGCGCCTCGAGTCGGCATCGCCTATCGGCTGAAAGACAACTTCGTTATCCGCGCAGGATACGGGATCACCTACGACACATGGAGCGTAGCGCGCGACGTGTCTTATGTGTATCCCGTCCGCGGAACCTACACCGCTCCGACGCTCAATTCTTACTCGCCCGCGGGCACGTTGGCAACTGGCATCCCGCCTCAAGCACCTCCGGATTTGAGCTCCGGTTCCATTCCGATGCCGCTCAATATCTCCACGTCCACCCCGGCAAACCCTTATGTCCGGCCCTATATTCAGTCCTTCAACGTCACCCTGCAAAAAGAGTTGAAATGGGGATGGGTCGCTCAATCCGGGTACGTGGCGACCAGAACTGTTCATAACGCGGGTCTGGCGGACTTTAATGCCGGCATGGTCCTGGGCGCTGGCCTGGCCGGCCAGCCCCTATACCAGAAGTTCGGGCGTAGCGCCCAAATGCGAGTGTATTCCCCGTGGGGGAGCGCACGCTACGACTCTCTGCAGAGTTCGCTGGAGCGCCGCTTTGCACAGGGTTATTCCCTGAAGGTTGCCTGGACCTTCTCTAAGAACCTGGGCATGTGCTGCGGCGACCTGAGCGACGGCGGGCCGGCGATCTACATTCCCCAGTATTACAATCTCAACAAAGCGATCCTCTCTTACGACCTTCCGCAGAACTTCAGCGCGATGGGTATGGCCCAGCTGCCCTTCGGGAAAGGAAAGCACTGGTTGAACAGCGGCGGCGTGGCGAGCGCACTGTTATCGGGGTGGCAGCTCAATGGAGTGTTCGTTGCCTACTCCGGTAATCCTTTGAGCGTTTCGGCTTCGGGTGCTTCCCTGAATACACCGGCGAATACTCAGCGTGCAAACCAAGTCCTACCAAACGTGGATTATCCGCGGCATACAGGCCCTGGGGAATCCTGGTTCAACCCGCTGGCTTTTGCTCCCGTGACCACAGTTGCATTCGGGACTGCCGGCTTCAACACGTTGAGGGGCCCCGGCACCGTCAACCTGGACGCCTCGCTGTTCCGCGATTTCAGCTTTAGCGAGCGCATCAAGCTGCAGTTCCGATTCAATACGTTCAACTCGAGCAATACGCCTCATTTCAACAACCCGGCTACCAACGTTTCAAATATGTTACTCAACGGCGACGGAACGATCCGGAGCCTGGGCGGTTACTCCACCATCACCAGCACGAAAGGCACCGGCCGGGATGGTCAGGACCAGCGGGTACTGCAATTCGGTATGCACATCCGGTTTTAGTTTAGTGCTTGTGTGCGAGATGGGGCCGGTACATAGCCGGCCCCACTGATTCGCTCCAACGGCGCGGGCACCACTCCTGTACCGGTCCTCTGGACTCCACTCGGACGTGCGTCATACGGAGGCGTGGAAAAAAGAGCTGCGGCGGTGACCGCAATTTCGCTTCAGAGTCTCACCCAAAGCTCCGATAAAGTCGCCGCTGCCGACTCCTGAAAATCGAAATCCCGGTGCGCCGCCGCGGACCATAACCGCCGAGTGTCGATTCGTCTTTCCCCCGTAGCCGATCACTGGACGATCGAAAGGAATGCCGTACGGGGTCGATGGCCGGCCCGGTATCACTTCAAATTGACCACCGCGTGGCGCACGGGGCCTCGCTTGGCTGGCGAGAAACTGGAGCAGTTACCGCGCCGTGCCCGCGCAGACCGGCGCCGGCCCCAAGATTCGCTCGGTGCGCGAACCGGTCGCCATATCCGACAACTGGATGTAGACGCCTCCGCAGTTGTTGGTGCGACTGGCCTCCGTCAGCAGCTCATCGGGGTCGGCACGAGTCTTGCACGGAAGGCCCCGCGGGCGCTGGGTGCTCGCCTCGGAGCGGGCACATTGGGGTGCTGGGGAGCGCCTGCGACCGCTGCAGCCGGGATGAAGCCAAGACCTATCCTTGGCGGATGGCTGGAGTATGTGCCAAGTGGTTGTGTCTACAGTCCGCATTTAGCGCCACCTCCAGCCGGAATGGGCGCACTCGCCGCCGGTTTGTGCCCGGGAGCTCAGCTGGCGGGTGGGATGCAAAACGCCCCGCCGCGCAAATCCGGTGCCGGCCGATGGCTCGCGCGGTGGGTCCGCGCGGAGGCCGGTAGATTTCCACGCCTTGGGAACTGTGTGTTCCCATTTACTTGCTACGCCAACCAACAAATTGTCATGTACCAATCGCGCCGCGCGTACTAGAACCGGTTGGGAGTACGAAATAGGGGCATTCACCCTAGGCAGGAGGCTTGACAGCGTGTGGCAGCCAAAGTGCTTTAATCGTGAGCGACGATCCGACAAATGAGTTCTCCCGCTGCAATCGAAGCGTACATAAACTCCGGTTCGCCGGACCAGCCGGGCCCGCGACCCTATGGCGAGAGGCGCCGTACCCCTCGTGCGTCGCTCCACTGGACGTTGTACCTTGTGTGCAACCTGTTCAAGAACCCTATGCGCACGACTACAAGGGACATCAATAAGGATGGGTTCTACTGCCTGTCGGATCAACCGCTGGTGCCGGGGGAACAGATCGAGTGCACGATCGCGGTGCCAACTCACCAGTCCGGAGATCCGCATGGAGTGATCTACCTGCGATGCCGCGCATTGGCGGTGCGAGTCGAGAAAGTGGGAGATGGTGACGAATTCGGTCTGGCTTGCCGGATTGAAGACTACAGTGTGATTGGTACTGGCCCCCTTCTGCTGCTCTGAAGTGCGAGCGCCAGTTGTTGACGTCGGGCAGGGGATGCGTTCACCAGGGCGGCCGGGATGGCCAAGGATAGCAATGATAGGCCGAAAGGGGTAGCCCCGGCGATCGCGATCCGTGGTTGGCGCGGTCGAAATTGCCGTCGTTTCCCTGCCAGCGTGGGTGGGCACTCTCGCCAGAACAGACGTCCATATCAGGCCGAGCCCCAACGGGGGAGCCACTTCATCTTAAATTGGTCCAGGCGTACGCCATTCTGATGGTATAATCCCGTCCATACCAATAGTGTAATCTAGTCCATACCATTAGGATGCTCTGGGCCGGGACTTCCCAAGTTTGGGAAGCAATGGGGATCGGTGCGACTGTCGTAATCTTATCTCCCTAAAGTTTTTCTCCCCCCTAGCCGAAGAGCTGTTTATGTGGTGGATCGCGGTGTTATCAAGCCTGTGCTAACCAATTTAGATATTTCACCGAGATGTGCCAGATAGGACAATTCGACTTTGGACGGGAGTGTCTAAATTGATTTTATCTTGCCGCCGGTGGAAACAGTTCGGGTCCTTGACGTCGTTGTTGCTCGTCTCGGCGACGGTCGCGTCTGCCCAGACGACTTCCCTTTCGCTTTCCAGCACTTCCGCCATTGCAGGTGGTACCGCGACGCTCAATCTGGCACTGTCCTCCGCTCCGGGGAACGTTGCCTCCGGGCTCCAGTGGACTTTCAATTATCCGGTCGGTTCGGTAGCCGGCTTGGCGGTAACCGCCGGCCCGTCACTCACATCGGCAGGTAAGAGCGTCATTTGCGCAGGCGGCACGAATTCGCTCACATGCATAGCCTACGGGGTCAACGCGGGCGCCATTCCTGACGGCAGCGTGGCAGTGGTCACGGTAGCACTGGCGCTGGGTGCGAGTTCTGTGGACATCGGCGTCAGCGGTTCCATGGGGGCATCGGCAACGGGCGACTCCATCGCCGTTTCCGCGACTGGGGGGAGCATCCTGGTTCTTGCACCAGTGACTGTGACTACTTTAAGTTGCGCACCCGGATCCCTGTCATCCGGCGGCACTACGAATTGCACGGTGAAGCTGAGTGCCCCGGCAACCGGCGGACCGGCTGTGGTCGGATTGAGCTCGAATGCCGCCGGCCTCGTGGTACCCGCGACAGTCACGATCCCATTAAACGCTACCAGTACCACCTTCAACGCCACGGCGGGTACAATTTCCTCCGACCAGTCCGCGACCATCACCGCTACATACAGCGGGAGTTCGGCGAGCGCGAGCGTGAGTCTGGTGGCGCCGGTGGTGGTGAGTTCGCTGGTGTGTGCGCCGGGGAGTTTGGGGCCGAACGCTTCGAGCACGTGTACGGTGACGTTGAGCAAGGCAGCGCCGGCGGGCGGCGCGAGCATTACGGTATCGAGCAATAAGGCGGAACTGACGGTGCCGGCGACGGTGACGGTGGCGGCGGGGTCCACTGTGACGACGTTCAGCGCGAGCACTACGGCGATTGGAAGCGATCAGAGCGCGACGGTGAGTGCGTCGTACAACGGGAGCTCGGCGAGCGCGAGCGTGAGTCTGGTGGCGCCGGTGGTGGTGAGTTCGCTGGTGTGTGCGCCGGGGAGT